>NZ_JBHLUA010000008.1:0-85469 GCF_042433895.1 Mesonia maritima
GCAGCCGAGAGAGTTCAAAGCCAACTTTACCTTGAAAAGGTAACCGATAAATTAAATAGAAACTAAAAGAGAAAACCCCTTGCTAAAAAAAGCAAGGGGTTTTTAATGAATGATGATAAATAAAATAATTATTTAAACATATCCATTCCAGGGATATTTGGCATTCCTTTTTTTGCTGCTGCGCCAAGTTCAGCTTCATTCATATCAGAAGCTTTTTTAATTGCTTTATTTAATGTTAACACTAAATAATCTTCTAATTGTTCTTTATCTTCAAGCAATTCTTCAGCAACTTCAATATTTTTTATTTCACGATTTCCGGTAATGGTTACTTTTAGCAATCCGTCGTTAGATTGTTCTTGCATTGTAACGGTATCGAGGCGTTTTTTGGTTTCTTCAACTTTTTCTTGTGCCTCTTTTAATTTGTTCATCATATCTCCAAACATAGCTTTTTGATTTTAAGTTCGTCGCAAAGTTAATACTTAAAATTAAAAGGAAAGTTTACGCGATAATCCAGATTTAAAAACTTCACTTTGTCTTCAAATTTAATCTTTTACCTGTTCTAAAAATTAGTAAGTTTTTTTTGAAGATAGTTTACTTCTTCTTTCCTAATGAAACTTTACCTTTGCAGCGTTTCAAATAAATATAGTATGCAAGTTATCAAGCAAGAAATACTTCCGCCGAAGGCAGAAAAAATAGCAAAAGAATTAACGATTCACGGTGATACGAGAATTGATAATTATTTTTGGTTGAATGATCGTGAAAATCCTAAAGTAATTGAATATTTAAAGGAGGAAAACGATTATAATGAAAAAATGACCGCGCATACCAAGCAATTTCAGCATAAATTGTTTGAAGAAATGAAAGCGAGAATAAAAGAAGACGATACTTCGGTTCCTTATAAATTGAATGGTTACTGGTATTATGTACGTTTTGAAACCGGTAAAAATTATCCTATTTACGCTCGAAAAAAAGAAAGCCTTGAAGCGGAAGAGCAAATTTTATTTGACTGCAATAAAATGGCAGAAGGACATTCTTATTTTAAATTAACAGGAATAAGCATTAGTCCCAATAATAAATTAGCTTCCTTTGGAATTGACACTGTAAGTAGAAGAAAATATACTATTCAGGTAAAAAATTTAGAAACCGGTGAAATTCTTCCTACAAAAATTGAAACGACCACCGGAAGTTCTACCTGGGCAAACGATAATAAAACACTTTTCTACACCCGAAAAGACGAAAAAACGTTACGTTCAGATAAAATTTATCAGCATATTTTAGGTGAAGATCCCTCAAAAGATATGTTGGTTTATCACGAAAAAGATGAAACTTTTAATGCGTACGTTTATAAATCTAAATCTCGAAAATATATAATTATCGGCTCGAGCAGTACGATGAGCGATGAATATAGAATTTTAGACGCCGATCATCCTCGAGAAGAATTTAAACTTTTTCAAAAACGCGAACGGGGTGTGGAATATGGAATTGCACATTACAAACATCACTTTTACGTACTTACCAATAAAGATGGCGCGACGAATTTTAAATTGATGAAAACGCCGGTTGAAAATACTACATCTAATAATTGGGAAGAAGTTATTCCGCATCAAAAAGATGTACTCATTGAAGATGTCGATATTTTTGAACATTATTTAGTACTTACTGAACGTTTTCAAGGGTTAAACCGAATTAGAATTATGCGTTGGGATGAGCAAGAAGATTATTATTTGCCTTTCGATAATGAAACCTATACCGCTTATACCGGAAACAATCCTGATTTTGAGACTGATATTTTACGCTACGGCTACAATTCGTTAACTACGCCGGCTTCGGTTATCGATTTTAATATGAAAACCAAAGAGAGTGAGGTTAGAAAAGAACAAACCGTAGAAGATCCAACATTTCAAAAAGAAAATTACATATCAGAACGTATTTGGGCAACTGCCGAAGATGGTACAAAAATTCCAATATCGTTAGTTTATAAAAAAGGATTAGAAAAAAGTGGAAATAATCCAGTATTACAATACGCTTACGGAAGTTATGGTCATACAACAGATCCATCGTTTTCAACTTCTCGACTTAGTTTATTAAACCGCGGATTCATTTTTGCAATTTCTCATGTTCGTGGTGGAGAATATTTAGGAAGAAATTGGTATGAAGATGGAAAATTGCTTCAGAAAAAAAATACGTTTACCGATTTTATAGATTGCAGTAAATTTTTAATTCAAGAAAAATATACTTCTGCAAAACATTTATACGCTTTTGGTGGTTCTGCCGGTGGAATGCTTATGGGGGGAATTTTAAATATGGCGCCACAACTTTATAATGGGGTGATTGCCGCAGTCCCTTTTGTGGATGTGGTTACAACAATGTTAGACGATAGCATTCCCTTAACTACCGGAGAATATGATGAATGGGGAAATCCGAATAATAGAGAATATTATGAGTATATGAAGTCATATTCACCGTATGATAATGTAATTGCCCAAGATTACCCAAATATTTTGGTAACTACCGGTTTTCATGATTCTCAAGTGCAATATTGGGAACCGGCAAAATGGGTTGCAAAATTAAGAGAATTAAAAACCGATAAAAATATTTTACTTTTTCATACGAATATGGAAGCAGGGCACGGCGGCGCTTCAGGAAGATTTGAAGCTTTAAAAGAAGTAGCCGAAGATTATGCATTTTTCTTAGACTTAGAAGGAATAAGTGAATAATTAAAAAAAATAATGTAAATTTGCCTTGTTTGTACAAATGTTTAGTAGAAACTTTTTCGCCAAACATTTATAGGTTAACATGAACATCAATTTATGAGAGAAGACTTACAGGTTTACAACAATGTATTACAACTCATAGGGGATACGCCATTAATCAAGTTGAACCATATAACTGAGAACTTCAAAGGTGATTATTATGCGAAAGTAGAAGCATTTAATCCCGGACATTCAACTAAAGATCGAATCGCTTTATATATTATTGAAGAAGCTGAACGGAAAGGGATTTTAAAACCCGGCGATACTATTATTGAAACTACTTCTGGGAATACCGGTTTTAGTATAGCAATGGTAAGTGTAATTAAAGGTTACGATTGCATTTTAGCGGTAAGTTCTAAATCTTCCGGTGATAAAATCGATATGTTACGTACAATGGGCGCAAAAGTTTATGTTTGCCCTGCGCACGTTTCGGCAGACGATCCACGTTCGTATTATCAAGTTGCTAAACGTTTACATCAAGAAATTAAAGGCTCTGTATATATAAATCAGTATTTTAATGAATTAAATATTGATGCGCATTACAAAACTACAGGACCAGAAATTTGGAAACAAACCGAAGGAAAAATCACCCATTTAATTGCTTGTAGTGGTACCGGCGGAACAATTTCAGGAACAGCAAGATTTTTAAAAGAACAAAATCCTGATGTAAAAGTAATTGGAATTGATGCGTATGGTTCAGTTTTAAAAAAATACCACGAAACAAAAGAATTAGATCCTGATGAAATTTATCCTTATCGAATTGAAGGACTCGGGAAAAATTTAATTCCTACAGCCACAGATTTTGATATCATCGATAAATTTGTAAAAGTTTCAGATGAAGCTAGCGCGCATACAGCACGAAATATAGCTAGAACCGAAGGACTTTTTGTAGGTTATACCAGCGGAGCCGCTTTTCAAGGTGTAAAACAACTTGTAGAAGAAGGTGAGTTTGATGAAGATAGCAAAGTTGTAATCATATTTCCAGATCACGGGTCGCGTTATATGAGTAAAATTTACAGTGACGATTGGATGCACGAACAAGGTTTTTCAGACAGTGAAAATAATGTTGGTGCAGAAAAAATTGAATATATAAAATAGCTTTCGAGCTATTCGTTTTAAAAGCATCCTAAACTTAGGATGCTTTTTGCTGTTTTATAGCGAAAAAAAAGTTAATAAATAACCAATCACAGAGAGTTTGCAGAAATTTCATACTTTTGCCACTTGGTTATAAAACATAATCTTATGAGAGATCTATTTGAAAAAATATACAAAGACAAAGGACCATTAGGAAAGTGGGCAGCTCAAGCAGAAGGCTATTTTGTATTTCCTAAACTGGAAGGTGAAATTAGTAACCGAATGAAATTCCGTGGAAAAGAAGTAATTACTTGGAGTGTAAACGATTATTTAGGTTTAGCCAATCACCCGGAAGTAAGAAAAGTTGATGCAGAAGCAGGTGCAAAATACGGTTCGGCTTATCCGATGGGAGCTCGAATGATGAGTGGTCACACAGATTTACACGAAAAGCTTCAAGATGAATTAGCAGAATTTGTAAACAAAGACGCAGCTTATTTATTAAATTTCGGTTATCAAGGAATGGTTTCTACAATCGATGCCTTAGTTGGTAAAGATGATGTTATTGTATATGATGTAGATGCTCACGCGTGTATTATTGATGGAGTACGTTTACATTTAGGAAAACGTTTCACCTATAAACACAACGATGTAAAAAGTATTGAAAAAAATCTTGATCGCGCAACTAAAATTGCCGAACAAACCGGCGGCGGAATTCTTTTAATTTCTGAAGGAGTTTTCGGAATGCGCGGAGAACAAGGAAAACTTAAAGAAATCGTTGCATTAAAAGAAAAATATAATTTCCGTTTATTTGTAGATGATGCACACGGTTTTGGAACATTAGGAAAAACAGGAGCAGGAGCAGGAGAGGAGCAAGGCGTTCAAGATGATATCGATGTTTATTTTGCAACTTTTGCTAAATCTATGGCAAGTACCGGAGCTTTTATAGCGGGAGATCAAGAAGTCATTGATTATTTAAAATATAATTTGCGCTCACAAATGTTTGCAAAATCATTGCAAATGCAATTAGTAGAAGGCGCATTAAAACGTTTAGATATGTTGCGCACTATGCCAGAGTTAAAAGAAAAACTTTGGGAAAATGTAAACGCATTGCAAAACGGATTAAAAAGTCGTGGGTTCGATATTGGAACAACCCAAAGTTGTGTAACACCAGTTTATTTAAAAGGTAGTATTCCTGAAGCGATGGCACTGGTAAAAGATTTAAGAGAAAATCACGGGGTTTTCTGTTCTATTGTGGTTTATCCTGTAATTCCTAAAGGATTAATTTTACTAAGAATGATACCTACAGCTTCGCATACTTTAGAAGATGTTGAACAAACACTTGAAGCATTTTCGGCTATTAGAGAGCGTCTTGAAAGTGGTGTTTATAAAAGAATGTCCGCTGGAGTTTCAGCAGCAGTAAAAGAATAAACTAATTTTCAGATTAAAACAAGAAAATTTAAAATAATAAAAAACCGATAGAAAAATCTATCGGTTTTTTATTAAGCAAAGAATTATTTCCAATTAAGTAAACGAGAAAAATTTTAATCCTCATTCATTGTTCCATCTGGATTTACAAGTTCGCTATTTCGCTTTTCTTTCTTCTCTTTTTTATCCTTTTTATTATCTTCCATAATTATTTCATCTTCGGTATGCATATCTAAACGATATGAAATTCCGAGCGTAACTTCCCAACGTGAAGGCGTATCTTTAAAATTCATCATCGCGGAAGCATCTAACTGTAAATCTTTGGTAAATAAATAAGCACCACCAATTCTAGCAAAATCATCACTATAAATATCACTTTTTATTATTTGAACTTCCCCAAAAACAGAAACTTGGTTGTTAATTCCGTGAGTCATTGTAAAAATACCCATATAGGTAGGAAAATCTGAAGTGAATTTATCGCCTATAAAATTCATTACAAAAACCCATTTTCCCCAATTATTTTGCGTGTAAACGCCAAGTTGTGGACTAATACTTGATTCATTTGGAACCATATATGGATTGTCTCCAAATAGCAAATTCGCTCCTGCATAAACTGAAACTGCCGGGATTAAATCTCCCCAATTAAAACTATTGTTGGCTTTCCAACTATATAAATTTGGCTTTTCTAAATAATCTTTTTTATACGGATCGTACACTAAGTATTTTACGCCTAAAGTGTTGCTTTCGAAATTACTGAATTTGTATTCTCTTTCGGCTCCGCCAATAATTTGCTTTTCAGTTGAACTTAAATAGGTTCCTTTTAAACTTACTTCTAACTGTTCCATAAAAATACCATAACGTACTTCATAATCAATCCCGAATCGGTTAGTGTCAGTTTCAAGTAAAGAATGATCGTCGTTTCCAAGTTTTGCGCCGGTTTCAAATTGTAATACTTGATTTCCTACCGCGAATGCTCCAGTAGAATTTCCAGGTCGGTTAGAATTAATCGTTTCTGTGTATTGTGCTGAAGCTAGAAAGCTTGAAAGAAATAGAATAACAGGTAAGATTTGTTTTCGCATAGAAAGATTTTTACTCAAATATAGCTGAATTTTTATATTTTTTGAACTTAACTATCTTTTAAAGCGTAGTATTTAATAATTTTGCACAAAAAGAAGAATCATGCAAGAGGCATCTTTTATTGGTTTTGTGAAAACCATTTTAATAATATTACTAATTTATTTTGCTGTAAAAATTATTTTTAAATGGTTTGGGCCACAGATTATGCGATATATTTTTAAAAAAGTGGGTCAACGTGTTTCTAGAAATTTTCAGCAACAACAGCAAGATTTTAGAAAGCAACATCAGCAAAAAGAAGAGTTTACCATAGATCGCGATCCTAAAAAAAATAAGAAATCAAATAAAAATGTAGGTGAGTATATCGATTACGAAGAAATTGATTAATTTTCATCACTATTCAAACGTTAGGCTGCATGACTTATAATTTTAAAAGGTTAATTCCTCATTTTTTAGTTCTTCTTGGTTTTATCATAATTGCGTTATTTTATTTTCATCCGGTGCTTCAGGGAAAAGTAATTTATCAAAGCGATATTGTGCAATATACCGGAATGGCGAAACAGCAAAATGATTTTAGAGCTGAAAATGATGCAGAACCTTATTGGACAGATGCTGCGTTTGGCGGAATGCCAACCTATCAATTAGGAGCAAATTATCCACATAATTACATAAAACAATTAGATAGAACGCTACGTTTTTTACCTCGTCCGGCAGATTATTTATTTCTCTATTTCATTGGACTTTATATTTTACTGTTGTGTCTAAAAGTAGATTATAAACTCGCTTTTTTAGGAGCCTTAGCTTTCGGTTTTTCAACTTATTTAATAATTTTATTAGGAGTTGGGCATAATTCAAAAGCACATGCCATTGCCTATATGCCGGTAGTTTTAGCCGGAATAATTTTATGCTTCCGTAAAAAATATATTGGCGGCGGTTTATTGTTAGCGTTAGGAATGGCTTTAGAAATTAGCGCAAATCACTTCCAGATGACGTATTATCTTTTATTATTAGTAATCGTTTTAGGATTTGTTTATTTCATCGATTTTTTCAAGAAAAAGAAACTTCCACAGTTTTTTTCAGCCTTAGGAGTTATGGCAGTTGCTGTAATTTTGGCAATTGGCGCAAACGCCACAAATTTACTAGCTACACAAGAATACACGCAATTTAGTACCCGCGGGAAAAGCGAAATTAGCATAAATCCGGATGGAACACCGGATGCATCTCAAAAAGCTGGTTTAGATTACGATTATATAACCGAATACAGTTATGGCGGCTGGGAAACATTTAATCTTTTTATCCCACGTTTTATGGGTGGTTCAAGTTCAGAAGAACTCTCAACAGAATCAGCATCCTATAATTATTTACTTAATTTAGGCGCCACACCGCAACAAGCAAAAAGTTTTACTGAAGGAGCGCCAACCTATTGGGGAGAGCAAACCTATATTGGTGCACCGGCTTATATTGGTGCGAGTGTAATTTTCCTTTTTGTATTCGCTTTATTTCTTGTTCGCGGAAAATTAAAATGGTGGGTTGTCGGCGGTTCAATTTTAGCATTATTCCTTTCGTTGGGTGATAACTTCTCAGGACTAACCAAATTTTTTATTGAAAATGTTCCTCTTTATAACAAATTTAGAGCAGTTTCTTCTATTCAGGTAATTATAGAATTATGTGTTCCTATATTAGCGGTTGTTGGTTTAGCAAAATTATTTCAATCCAGGATTGAAAATGATGCGAAAAAAAATGCGTTAAAATGGGCGACAATAATTGCCGGCGGTTTAAGCGTATTTTTCCTTTTAATGAAATCTGTACTGTTCGACTTTTCTACCGATAGCGATCGGATGTTTATCGAGCAACTTGGTCCGGATTTTATTAACGCGCTTATTGAAGATCGTAAAGCCATGTTTACCACAGATGCTATTAGAAGTTTAGTATTTGTTTTACTTATTGCAAGCTTAATTTGGTTTTATCTGAAAAATAAATTATCCCATAATCTAGTAATTGCCGGTGTCGCTCTTTTAATTTTAGTTGATTTAATTGCGGTTGATAAGCGTTATGTAAATGAAGAAGATTTTGTGAGTAAACGTCAAATGGAAGAACCATTCCAAATGACAGCTACAGATCAAGAAATTTTACAAGACGAGGGTCATTATCGTGTGTTAGATCTTTCGGGAAGTCCGTTAAATTCGGCGAGAGCATCTTATTTTCATAATTCTTTGGGCGGTTATCACGCGGCAAAACCTAAGCGAATTCAGCAGTTATTCGATTTTCATATTTATAAAGGAAATAAAGAAGTGCTGAATATGCTGAATACAAAATATTCCATTCATTCCAACCAAGGAAAAGTGATGATGCAAGAAAATTTTGAAGCGAATGGAAATGCGTGGTTTGTAGAAAATATTAAAATTGTAGAAAATGCAAATGATGAAATTCTAGCGCTCGATAGTTTAAATACCAAGAAAACTGCAATTGTTCAGCAAGAATTTGAAGAATTTATTGTGAAGAAAAAATTTGCAGCAGATTCTTCAGCAACTATTCAATTAGAATCTTATCAACCTAATAAACTTACTTATTCTTACAAAACTGAAAATGATCGGGTAGCGGTATTTTCTGAAATTTATTATCCTGGAGGTTGGGTAGCGCGTGTAGACGGAAAAGAAATTCCGCATTTTAGAGCCGATTTTGTTTTACGCGCAGCACTTTTACCGGCAGGAAATCATGAGTTAACATTCTCTTTTGAACCTGCGGTAATCCAAACCGGAAGTATGCTAAGTTTAATTAGCTGTATAATTTTGCTAATTTTATTAATCTTAGGAATTTTATACAAGCTAAAGCAGCGAAAAGCTTAATATGCAAAAGGTTCTTATTATAACATATTATTGGCCTCCTGCTGGAGGACCGGGCGTTCAGCGTTGGTTGAAATTTGCGACGCATTTAAAGAATTTCAATATTGAACCTATTTTATATGTTCCCGAAAATCCGCATTATCCTATTCAAGATAAATCGTTGCTCGATGAAATTCCGAAGGATATAAAAATTTTAAAAAAGCCGATTGCCGAACCTTATCGATTTGCGAAAATTTTTTCAAAGAAAAAAACCGAACGTATCAGCAGCGGAATTATCGATAAGAAAAAATCGAATAGTTTACTGCAAAACGCGTTGTTATTTGTTAGAGGAAATTTTTTTATTCCCGATGCCAGAAAATATTGGGTAAAACCTTCGGTAGAATTTTTGAAAAATTATCTTGAAGAAAATAATGTTTCTACAGTAATTACTACCGGTCCACCACATAGTTTACATTTAATCGGTTTAAAATTAAAAGAAAATTCATCTTTAAAATGGATTGCAGATTTTCGCGATCCGTGGACGAGTATTGGTTATCATAAAGAATTAAAACTGACAAAATTTGCTGAAAAAAAACACGTGCAATTAGAAAAAGAAGTACTCACAAAAGCGTCGCATATTCTTACCACGAGTTTTAAAACAAAGCAAGAATTTGCTACAATAACGCAAAAACCAATTACGGTTATTACAAACGGATTTGAGCAAAAAAAGCATGAAAAAATTCCCTTAGATGAAAAATTTACGGTTTCCCATATCGGTTCGCTTTTAGCGGAAAGAAATCCTATAAATTTATGGAAAGCTTTAGCAGAATTGGTTCAGGAAAATAGAGATTTTAAGGAACATTTTCAATTACAACTTATCGGAAAGGTGAGTGGAGAAGTAGTGCAAAGCATTAAAAATGAAGGTTTACAAGATTTTTTATTGAATAGAGGTTATGTTTCGCATAGAAAAGCAATTGAATACCAACGAAAATCACAAGTACTTTTATTAATTGAAATCGATAAAAAAGAAACCGAAGCGATTATTCCTGGAAAATTATTTGAATATTTAGCGACAAATCGACCAATAATCGCAATTGGTCCAAAAAATTGGGATGTCAAAAAAATTCTTGCAGATGTTCGTGTTTCCATACCATTTTTATATCTAGAAAAAGAGAAAATAAAATCACAAATTCTCAAATATTTTAAAGCTTTTCAAGAAAATTCATTAAAAGAAAATCCTGTGGGACTTGAAAAATATACCCGAAAAGCCTTAACCGAAAAACTTTCAGAAGTTATTAAAAAAACAGCAAAATAATTATGGGCGTTGTTTTAAACCAATCGTTTAAAAATATGATGACAACCTATTTTGGGTTTGTGATTGGTGCTATAAATGTTTTGTTTCTTTATCCACATTTCTTATCGCCAGAATATTACGGTTTGGTCACATTTTTACTTTCTGCCAGCACATTAATTTGGCCAATAATGGGTTTAGGCGTTCACAATACGATTGTGAAATTTTACAGTTCATATAAAACGGAATCAGATCAGCATAAATTATTGACTTTCGCTTTAATTTTTCCTTTATTTATAGGAATTGTTTTAGGGATTTTTGGCTTCGTTTTTTATGAAGCAATTTTGGCTTATTTCAATAAAAATGAATTGGTTCAACCGTATGTTTGGTTAATTTTTGTAGTCGCTATTACCATTGCTTATTTTGAAGTATTTTTCGCTTGGGGAAAATTAAAATTTAAAAGTGTGTTCGGTAATTTTATGCGAGAAGTTTTTCATCGCGTTTGCATTACTATTTTATTAGCGCTAGTATATTTTGATTATTTAAGTGTTGAAGAATTTATTTATTCTTTAGTATTTGTCTATTTAGCTCGAACGCTTGTAATTATGGTTTACGCGTTTAAATTGCTTCCGCCAACGTTGGATTTTCGACTTCCGCATAATAAAAGTTCAATTTTTAAATATTCCTTTTTAATCTTTATAGCTGGAACGGTTGCTACAGCCTTGCTGGATTTAGATAAAGTAATGATTGAACATTATTTGCCGATTGAAAATGTTTCGGTTTACGGAATCGCGGTTTATGTAGCTTCTGTTATTGCGGTGCCTTCTCGAGCGATGCAACAAATTTTACATCCGATTACAGCTTCTTTATTGAATAATAAACAACGCGTTGAACTGGATAAAATGTATAAAAAAAGTTCTGTTACGTTGTTGGTTGTAAGTGGATTAATTTTTACTTTAATTATTACCAACATTAATAGTTTATATTATTTAATGCCCGATGAATATGAGATTGAAGTCAGTATTTTATTATTACTCTGCGGAATTAAATTGTTCGATAACCTATTGGGAAACAGCAATAGCATTTTATTAAATTCAGATTACTATCGCTTAATTTTAGTACTGGGAATAGCGGTATTATTGGTCGCTTTTATCTTGAATTTATGGTTAATTCCGGTTCTTGGTTTGTTAGGAGCCGCGATTGCGAGTTTTACAGCGTTTTTTCTTTACGATAGTTTTAAATTGGTGATTGTCTATCAAAAATTAAATTTGCATCCTTTTACGCTGAAAACATTTCAAGTAATGATTTTAATCACCTTGCTTAGTTTTATCTTTTATTACCTAGAGTTTAATCTTCCACCTTTGGTCAGCATTATTTTAAAATCAAGCCTTATTTCAATTATATATTTAGCGGTGACGTATTTTCTTAATTTTTCTAATGACATTACCGAAACCATCAATAAATATCTAAAAAAACAAACTCCTTGACACTAAAACCAAGGAGTTTGAAAAAACTAACCAAAACTATTGCTTTACCTTCTGGTTGAAGTCGCACTACTTCGTCCGGAAGATCTACTAGATGTACGAGAATTGTAACTAGTTGGTTTTCTATTTCTTGTATTATTTTCTGAAGTCGTTTCAGAAGTTCTATTTCTCGTTGAAGAATTATTTTCAGAAGCTGAAGAATTTCTAGTCGCACGAGGTAGCGTTCTAGTGGTACTTAACGGTCTTTCATTATTTCTGGAAAGCTCTCTCGTATTAGTAGTAGATCGCGTAGTTGAAACTCTTTGAGAACGCGAGTTTGAACTTACATTAGAGTTTATTGCACGTTTGCTACTTGTTCGCGTACCACGAGTATAAGAAGTAACTCGAGCTGAAGGTCTTAAAAAATCATCGTAATTCGATCTGTTCCGATAAGAACTGCTACGGTAATTATTATACGAAATTCTTCTCGGTTCATAATAACTTCTATAAGGTCTTGTATAAACTACACAACGCGTTGGGACTGGTTTTACATAAAATTGATGCCAAGGTCGCGCTACGTAATATCTGTTATAAGGATTTATATAACCTCTAAAGTGAACAAAACTTCCGTAAGAATTATATTGAATAAAAAGTCCGCCAACGCGTGCAAGTCTTCCAAATCGATTATAGAATAAATGTGTATTTCCGATCTGAATTACACGCCCGTAATAATCATAAAAAACAGGTGTATTTTCAATTTGTACTACCGCGCCAAAATCGTCATATTGTATAAATGGATTATAATTATAACCCGCATTATAACTAATATTTACTGAAGGAGTTTGCACATCAACTCGTAAAGGTTGCGCAGGTAAATAATAAAAATCGAATTGACCGTCTGGATAAACAGCAAATTCAATATTACTTTCCGTAAAAATTATAGCGTTAGAATAATTATAGACTGCATTTTCATCTTCAGCTGCTTTTGTTGCAGAAGAAGCAAAAACAAAAATGCTCAGGAAAACAATTAGCTTTTTCATAATTATAGGTTTTTTCATAATTACTTAAAATGTTTTCAAAACATGTGCCAAAAAAATATTTTTTGTATATTTGAAAATAAGCTCTAATCAAAAAAATAAAATATTCAGAGGAAATAATTTGTAAATTAGACAAAAATTGAAGCTTTTACATCTCGATCGATTATCGAGTAAAACAGAAAACCCCTAGAAATTAATCTAAGGGCTTTCCAACTAACCAACCAAAAAATTAATTATCACTCATCGCAAAAGCAATTTTTGATAATCAATTTATAAGTTACAACTACTGTGCCAATTACATTAGATAATTGGTGATTGTTGGTATTATGAGAGTTTTTCTTTTAAATACTTGGCAGTATACGATTTTTTGTTTTTTGCTACTTCTTCCGGTGTTCCAGTAGCGATTAAATTTCCACCTTTATTTCCGCCTTCTAAACCGAGATCAATTACATAATCGGCGCATTTTACCAACTCCATATTATGTTCAATCACAATTACAGAATGGCCTTTTTCTAACAACGCATTAAAAGAAGCTAATAATTTCTGAATATCGTGAAAATGTAATCCGGTAGTTGGTTCATCAAAAATAAATAGCGCTTTGTCTTTTGTTGTTCCTTTTCCTAAGAAAGAAGCTAACTTAATACGTTGCGCTTCACCGCCAGAAAGAGTAGAGGAGCTTTGCCCTAAAGTTACATAACCCAAACCCACATCTAATAAGGGTTGTAATTTCCGTTTTATCTTGGTTTCAGAATGTTGTTTAAAAAAGTCAATAGCATCGGCAATTGTCAGGCTTAACACATCAAAAATTGATTTACCTTCAAATTTAATTTCTAAAACTTCATCTTTAAAACGTCGCCCTTTACAAACATCGCATTCTAAATGTACATCTGCCATAAATTGCATTTCAATGGTTACTTCACCTTCACCTTTACAATTTTCACATCTTCCGCCATCTACATTAAAACTGAAATGTTTCGCTTTATAGCCGCGTACTTTTGCCAATTTTTGACTAGCGAATAAGTTTCTAATTTCATCGTAAGCTTTAATATATGTTACGGGATTTGAACGAGAAGATCTTCCAATTGGGTTTTGATCTACAAATTCTATATTTTTTGTGTTGCTGAATTTCCCTTCAATTTTACTTACTTGTCCTAGTTTTTCACCGTAACCGCCGGTTTCTTTTAAAATAGCCGGATAGAGAATTCGTTTAACCAAAGTACTTTTACCGCTACCGGAAACACCGGTAACCGCCGTGAAAACGCCTAATGGAAAACGAACATCAATATTTTTTAAATTGTGTTCTCGAGCGCCAATAATATCGATATAATATTTATGTTCTCTTCTTTTTTTAGGAACTTCAATTTTTAATTCTTCATTTAAATATTTAGCCGTTAGCGAAGAAGATTTTAGAATTTGTTTGTAGGTTCCAGTAGCCACAACTTTACCGCCGTTGGTTCCGGCTTCAGGACCAATATCGATAATTTCATCGGCGGCTTTCATAATATCTTCATCGTGTTCTACTACAATTACTGTATTTCCTAAATCTCGTAAATTTTTTAAAACTTCAATTAAACGTTCGGTATCACGCGGATGCAAACCAATACTGGGTTCATCTAAAATATACATAGAACCGACTAAACTACTTCCTAATGAAGTTGCGAGATTTATCCGTTGCGATTCTCCCCCCGAAAGTGTATTCGATTTTCGGTTAAGCGTTAAATAATTTAAACCGACATTCATTAAAAAATGTAGCCGACTATTAATTTCTTTTAAAATTCTTTTGGCAATTTTTTGGTCGTGTTCAGATAAGGTGATGTTTTTAAAAATTTCTACAACTTCATCGAGTGGTTTTTCTACCAAATCGGTAATTGAAAAATTATCTACTTTTACGTAATCGGCTTCCGCTCTTAGGCGTTTTCCGTTGCAAACCCTACATTTTGTTTTTCCGCGATAGCGCGAAAGCATTACACGATTCTGAATTTTATAGGCTTTTGCTTCTAAATGATCAAAAAAACTGGTTAAACCTTCAAAATATTTATTTCCGGTCCACAGTAATTTTTTATGTTCTGCGCTTAATTCAAAATAAGGTTTGTGAACAGGAAAATCGAATTTATGCGAATTATTCACTAATTGATCGCGATACCAACTCATACTTTCGCCACGCCAAGGGAAAATAGCGTTTTCGTAAATCGAAAGCCCGGTATTTGGGATTATGAGATCTTCATCTAAACCAATTACATCACCGTAACCTTCACATTTTGGACAAGCGCCGTAAGGATTATTAAAGCTGAATAAATGAATGTTTGGCTCGTTAAACGTGATTCCGTCTAACTCAAATTTATTACTGAATTGTCTCGTAGAATTTGAAGAAAGCGATTGAATAAAAAGTTCTCCTTTACCTTCGTAAAACGCAGATTGAATGGCATCTGCTAATCGATTATAAAAATCTTCATCGTCTTTTTTAATAACACGATCTACCACCAACATCACTTCTTTTGGCTTCAATTCCGATAAATCGGTTTCATCGATTCGTAAAACCTCATCTTTTACCAAAATTCTACTAAACCCTTGTTGCTGTAAAATTTTTATTTTCTCTTCAATACTTCTTCCGTTTTCAGTAAAAATAGGAGCGAGGAGAAGCAGTTTTTCACGTTCTTCAAAGGTTTTAATGTAATTAATAACATCGGTAACCGTGTCTTTTTTTACTTCATTTCCCGAAATGGGTGAATAGGTTTTCCCAATTCTGGCAAATAATAATTTTAGGTAATCATAAATTTCAGTTGAAGTTCCTACCGTAGAACGCGGGTTAGTAGAATTTACTTTTTGTTCGATTGCTATTGCGGGTGCAATTCCTTTAATATAATCTACTTTCGGTTTATCTAATCGTCCTAAAAATTGGCGCGCGTAAGAAGATAAACTTTCTACGTAACGGCGTTGACCTTCCGCATAAAGGGTATCAAAAGCTAAGCTGGATTTACCCGAACCCGACAAACCGGTTATTACCACCAATTTATTTCGAGGAATTACAACATTTATATCTTTTAAATTGTGGAGTTTGGCTCCTTTAATTATAATATTTTTTCTAGGATCTACCGTTGAAATATCTACTGCCATTTTTCTTGAATCTAAGCGGCAAAGATAACTATTCTAAACCGGTGAGAAAAGCAAAGAATTGACAGCTTAAATGTTAAATTATTTAACTTATTTGTTAATTTGAGTTCTATTTTGTTATATTTACCCAAATAAATACTAAAAAATCTAAATAGCCTATACCGAACAATTACTTTATTATTGATTAAATTTTATTGTTAACCCCTTCTGAACCAATTTTTTGGTAAAGGATTATTAATTAAAGTAATTGTTATGGAAAAAAGTAAGACGACGACAGACGCGGCTTTAGTGAGAAGCTATATAGATGGTAATGAAGATGCACTTTCCAAATTAATAAATCGTCACCAGCAACGCATTTATAATTTTATATTTTCTAAAGTCTTTGATCGAGACATTACAGAAGATATTTTTCAAGATACATTTATAAAAGTTATTCGAACCTTAAAAAAGGGAAAGTATAACGAAGAAGGAAAATTTTTACCGTGGGTTATGCGAATTGCCCATAATTTGGTGATCGATCATTTTAGAAAAAATAACCGAATGCCAAAATTTGAAGGTAAAGGCGATTTTAATATTTTTTCGGTATTACAAGATGATAAATTAAATGCTGAAAAAATAATGGTGAAAGATCAAATAGAAAACGATGTTAGAAATTTGATTAAAGAATTACCAGAAGATCAAAAAGAAGTATTAATGATGCGCATTTATAAAGAAATGAGTTTTAAAGAAATCTCTGAACGTACCGGCGTGAGTATTAATACCGCTTTGGGAAGAATGCGTTACGCGTTAATTAATCTACGTAAAGTAATTGAAAAACATAATATAGTTTTGACCAACTAATACAATACAATGAGTTTTTTGTCGTTATTAAAATAATACAAACAGAAAACTCAGTTATGGCAAAACTTTACTTAAACCAATCACCCAAAAAAAAGGTGGAAAATTTAGGACCTCGAAAAGAAACAGTTTCGTTTCTTCTCAATTATTCAAAAGCTTTAAACGTAGTCGAATCGAAGAGTAAACACATATTTGAAACAATCCTTAACTAAACTTTGAAGAAACCTGGGCAAAATTTTTAGCTCGGGTTTCTTTTTTTAAATTAGTTATTTCTATTAAATTCTTCAATTTTAAAGTGTTTTTATCTGAATTATTTCTTTTTATAAGCATTTAATACGCTTTTTCTACCAATTGTCTTGGTAATGATATCATTCTCTAATTTCCAGCCTCTTGCAGGAGAATATTCTCTTCCGTACCAAATAATTTGCAAGTGCAATTTGTTCCATAATTCTTTCGGGAATAATCGTTTCGCATCTTTTTCAGTTTGTGATACACTTTTTCCATTCGATAAATTCCATCGATACATTAAACGGTGAATATGCGTGTCTACCGGAAAAGCGGGAACATTAAATGCTTGCGACATTACCACGCTAGCCGTTTTATGACCAACCGCCGGGAACGATTCTAAAGCTTCAAAACTCGCGGGAACTTCACCCTTATATTTTTCAAGAATAATTTTTGATAAACCGTGAATCCCTTTCGATTTCATAGGCGATAAGCCAACAGGTTTAATAATTTCCCGAATTTCTTCCACCGAAAGTTTTACCATTTCTTGTGGTGTACTTGCTTTTTCAAAAAGTAAAGGCGTGATTTGATTCACTTTAACATCGGTACTTTGTGCAGAAAGTAAAACAGCGATAAGTAATGTATACGGATCTTTATGATCTAACGGAATAGGAATTTCCGGATAAATTTCATTTAACGTATTTATAACAAATTCTACTTTTTCCTGTTTGGTCATTTTACTTATTTTTAAACAAAAATAACATTTATGACGACATTAAAAGAAGGCGATAAAGCTCCAAATTTTTCAGCGAAAGATCAAGATGGAAATGTACACGAATTAAAAGATTATAAAGGAAAAAAATTAGTTGTCTTTTTCTATCCAAAAGCCAGTACGCCGGGTTGTACGGCAGAAGCTTGTAATTTGCGCGATAATTGGGAAACTTTTCAAGAAAAAGGATATGCCATTTTGGGAGTTAGTGCAGATTCGCCAAAACGCCAACAGAATTTTAAAAATAAATATGAATTACCATTTCCTTTATTGGCAGATGAGGACAAAGAAGTAATTAATGCTTTTGGCGTTTGGGGACCAAAAAAGTTTATGGGAAAAGAATACGATGGAATTCACCGTACAACTTTTATTATTGATGAAGATGGTAAAATTGAAGAAGTAATTTCAAAAGTAAAAACCAAAGCCCACGCAGAACAAATTCTGTAATTAATTTTTATAGAATTCAAAAGCTTCATAAATAAGTTTTTCAGAAACTTTGCAGTCTATTTGTGGTGTTCCTATTTGATGAAGAAGTACAAAATTCACATTTCCGTGACTATTTTTTTTATCAAAAACAAGAAGCTCGCAAATAGACTGTATTTCTTTTGACGTAAAATCTACTTTCTTAAAAGTTTGTAGAATAACCGATTTTATTTCTTCCGCTTTATCTTCGGGTAGATTTAAAATTTTTGAGGAAAGATAACTTTCTAAAATCAGCCCGATAGCAATCGCTTCGCCGTGTAAAAGTGTTTCTCTTTCTTCAGAATTTAAAGAATACGATTCTATTGCGTGACCTAACGTATGACCGAAATTTAAAATTTTTCTATTTCCGTTTTCGTGTTGATCTTCTTCAACTACCGAAGTTTTTATTTCTACGGAATGATAAATTAATTTTTCTAAATCGGTTAAATTTAGCTGAGAAAGATCTGATAATTTTTCCCAATAATTCTCATCGCAAATCAAGCCGTGTTTAAGCATTTCAGCTAAGCCACTTTTTAAATGATTTTGTGGTAAAGTTGCTAAATATGAAACATCAATGAGCGTTACCACAGGATCTTGAAAAACGCCAATTTGGTTTTTTAGATTTCCTAAATCTACACCGGTTTTTCCGCCAACAGAAGCATCTACCATAGCGAGTAGGGAAGTGGGAATATTTATAAATTTAATTCCGCGTTTAAAAGTAGAAGCCACAAATCCGCCTAAATCGGTTACAACGCCGCCTCCAAGATTTATAAAAAGCGCTTTTCTATCGGCATTAAATTCGGTTAAAGTTTTCCAAACCCCTTGACAAGTTTCTATATTTTTATGTTCTTCGCCTGGTTCAATTTCAATAACTTCAATTGCTATTGAAGTAGAAATAAACTGTAAGAAAAAAGCTAAGCAATGTTCTTGCGTATTACTATCTGTTAAGATGAAAATTTTTGAAGGATTTATTTCTTCAATTACAACATTTAAGGTTACATAATTTTCTTGACCAAAATGTATAAAATTATTAACAGAAGTAAGTGATTTCATTAAAAGTTACGTTAAATCTTAATCGAAATTACGCAGAATAAATAAAATAATAGTAATTCAAAACTTATATTTACGCAAATTTTCAAAAACGAATATGGTAAGAAAAATTTTCAACAACACTAAACGTGCTTTTGCACTTAAAGACGATAAAGAATTAAAGCGCTCTCTTTTTATATTTAGTATGATGAACAGGCCTTCTTTAGTTGCCGTAGGAACACGAATGACTAATTTGGCTTTAAAAATGCACCTTCCGGTAGAAGGAATTATAAAAAAGACAATTTTTAAAATGTTTTGCGGTGGCGTTAGCCAGAAAGATTGTTTGCCAACGATTAAAAAAATGTACGATATGCATGTGCATAGTGTGCTCGATTTTTCTTCGGAAGGAAAAGAAGACGAATCTCAATTTGATTCAGCTTTAGAAACAAAACTAGATATTATTCGATTTGCAAAAGAGCGAAAAGAAATCCCATTTACGGTTTTTAAACCAACCGGTTTAGGAAGATTCGCCATTTGGGAAAAAGTTTCTAGCAATGAAGAATTATCTGAAAAAGAACAGCAAGAATGGGAACGTGTAAAAAAGCGTGTAGATACGGTTTGCTCGTTAGCTTCAGAATTAGGAACTAAACTTCTAGCAGATGCTGAAGAATCTTGGATGCAAGATGCGGCAGATAATCTTTTGGAAGAAATGATGGCAAAATATAATCAAGAGAAAGTTACAGTTTTTAATACTTTACAATGTTACCGTTGGGATAGACTTCAGTATATAAAAGATCTTCATAAACGAGCAAAAAATAAAGGCTTTAAAATTGGGGCCAAAATTGTTCGCGGAGCCTATATGGAAAAGGAAAATGCCAGAGCTGAAAAAATGGGTTATCCAACCCCAATTTGTGAAGATAAAGAAGCAACCGATGTAAACTTTAACGCGGTTCTTTATTATTCTATGCAACATTTAGATGATATTAATCTTTACATCGGGACGCATAATGAGGTAAGTACGTATTTAACGATGCAATTGATGGACGAGAAAGAAATTGATAAGCGCGATGATAGAATTTGGTTTAGTCAATTATTCGGAATGAGTGATCACATTACCTTCAATTTAGCGTTGAATAGTTATAACGCTGCAAAACTGGTTCCTTTTGGAGCAATTAGAGATGTAATTCCGTATTTAATTCGTAGAGCTCAAGAAAATTCTTCTGTAAAAGGACAAACCGGTCGTGAATTGGCTTTATTACGAGAAGAAAAACAACGTAGAGATGGACAGTTCACGAAGCGTATTTCGTAGAACTTCTTCTTCTTTTTTTGAAAATATTTAACTAATTAATCCCATTATAGCCTAATGGGATTAATTATTTTTAGCTGAAATAATTAATGATGAAAAAATACATTTCCTTATTTAAAAAAACCTACGAACAATGGATGCTGAACAATCCTTTTGAGCAAAGCGCGGTTATTGCTTATTATACATTTTTTTCGCTTCCTTCTTTGTTGGTTATTGTGGTTGCGATTGCAGGTTATTTTTTCGGTCAAGAAGATGTTCGGTATAAAATCACGAATGAAATAAATAGTTTAATAGGAAATGACACCGCAAAAGCAATTGAAGGAATGATAACCAACGCAATGGTAGAACAAGAATCTACTTTTGCAATTATTATGGGAATTGCCGTATTGTTATTTGGTGCAACGGGAGCTTTTTTTCAGTTAAAGAAAGCGATGAATAGAATTTGGAGTGTTCGCGTTAAAAAAGAATCGATAAAACGAATTTTACTGGATCGTGTAATTTCTTTCGGAATGATTTTAGTAATTGGGTTAATGTTACTTATTTCGCTGGTGCTTTCAGCATTAATAACTTATCTAAGTGAATATTTAGAACAATACGCGCCAGGCTTAACTTCAATAACTATTGAAATTTTAAATTTCCTTTTATCGTATGTTTTTATAGGCGCTTTATTCGCATCGGTTTTTAAACTTCTGCCAGATATTAATGTCCGTTGGAAAGTCACGTTGGTTGGTGCTTCTTTAACCACTTTATTATTTTTAATAGGAAAATATGCGCTGAGTTTTTATTTTGGGCAAAGCGAACCGACTTCGGTTTATGGCGGAGCTTCTTCCGTAGTTTTAATTTTATTGTGGGTTTTCTATACGTGTTTAATCATGTTTTTTGGCGCAGAATTTACCGTTCAATACGCGTTAATGAAAAATGAAGATATTTCTCCTAACCGATTTAGTGAACCTGCGATTTACCAAGAATTACAAGAAATTGAAGAGCGAAAAATTCATCTTCGAAAAAAGAAAAAAGACCTCGACAAATTAGCTAATAAAGCTGAAAAAGACTCTTAGTAAATGTTTAACGCTTTGTTACTAAGGTTTATAAATTCTTTAATACCATAAGAGCTGCTTCCATTGTATCTTCGAAAAAAAGAAAAAACTAAAAAAAATTGTTATGGAAAAGAAAATTGCTATTCTCGCAACAGATGGATTTGAAGAGAGCGAATTAAAATCGCCAAAAGAAGCGATGGAAAAAGAAGGATTTAAAGTTGAAATCGTCAGCTTAAAATCAGGAAAAATTAAAAGTTGGTCGGGCGGAAATTGGTCTGCTGAATATAATGTAGATAAAACTGTAGATCAAGTTAGCGCAAAACAATACAATGCGTTGGTTTTACCAGGCGGAGTTATTAATCCAGATAAATTACGAATTAACGAAGATGCTTTAGTATTTATTCGTGATTTCTTTAAACAAAGTAAACCGGTAGCTGCAATTTGCCACGGACCTTGGTCTTTAATTAATGCAGATGTAGTTAAAGGAAGAACAATGACTTCGTTTAAATCTATTAGAAAAGATCTGGAAAATGCCGGAGCACTTTGGGTAGATAAAGAAGTAGTGGTAGATGAAGCTTTTGTTACTAGCAGAAATCCTGATGATTTACCTGCTTTTAACGCTAAATTAATTGAAGAAATTAAAGAAGGCAAGCACGATTTACAACACGCCTAAAAATTAATTTTGATTTGTTGAAAAACCGATTAGTTTTATTAACTAATCGGTTTTTTTAATCTTTAAAGAAACGCTTAAAGCCTAAACGTTTCAGCATTTTTTTTTCGAAACTCCAGAAAAATTTAAATTGCCCAAAAAGAAATCCAAATAAAATTAGAAGAACTTGATAAAAAGGAAATATTAAAATTATTCTTATTAAATAATAGAGTAAACCTCCAAACCAAAAATCTTCTCCAAAATTTTCTCGGTTTAGATGAATTAATTCTAAAAATGGTTTTGCGACATATACTGAAGATGAACCGGTAATGGCAAACACAATAAAAATTATTACCAGTTGAAAATTAGAGGTAATTCCCCAGCGTTCTTTTAATTTTTTCATTAAAGCTTCTGATTGTATTTTTTCTGAAAAAAGAGAAAGTAATTGTAAAGCAAATAATTTACTTCATATCCATAATCAATATTTCTATCGTAATCGATTACTAACGGATACAAGTCACGATTATAAGCTGAACTTCTAGCTCGAACATTATATTCTGTAACGTATTGAATATTTTTTAATTCTAAATAAGTTTGCGAATAATGACCGCGTGGCGGCTGTGTAGCTAACCAACCCGTAAATCCGGTTTCAAAAATAATTACTTCATATTCTAAGCTATCGTTTGTAATTCTAATAGTATCGCTTTCAGTTTCTGAAATATTTTCAGCAGAAGAATTGTTTTTTCCTTTTTTTGAAGTAGCGCAATTGCATAGCAAAAAGCAACCGATAATAATGCTTATTAAATATCTCATAATTATTTTGTTAGGAAGAAGTTATGCGTTCAAAATCAATAATAAAACTATCAGGATATTTTGTGCTTACTTCTTCTTTCTTAAAATCTTCAGCAGCATTTCTGGTTTCAAACTTTCCGATAATTAACGTATAGACTTTCACGCCTTGCACATCTTTAACCTGAACGGTAATATCTTGTTGATAGCTGATTTTTAAATTATCGGCCAGGCGAATTAAATTAGCGACTTCTTGAAAACTTCCTATTTGAATTCCAAACCAATCGGGTTGAACCCTATTCACCGACATTTCATAAAACTCGTGCATTTTTTTTACTGATTTTTCACCTTCAGTATTTATAGTACTTTCTTCAGTTTTTTCATTTTCGGCTAAAGCTTCAGTTGAATTAAAAGTAGTTAAATCATCTTCTGGAGAACCAACAACTTCTAAAACTACATCGGTTACGCCATCTGCCATAAAATCAAGTTTTTTAGCGGCACTTTGCGATAAGTCTATAATTCGATTACTCACAAACGGACCTCTATCGTTTATTTCAACAACAATAGAGGTATCGTTTGCTAAATTGGTAACACGTATTTTTGTGCCAAATGGAAGATGCCTATGCGCGGCGGTTAATTCTTCATGGGAATATTTTTCACCACTTGCAGTTAATCTTCCTTCAAATTTATTAGAATAATAAGATGCTTTTCCTGTTTGTACTTGTGCTAAAGCAAAATGGCAACAAATTAGAAATATTAGTAAACTACTAAAAAGCTGTTTCATGCTTAATATTTTATAGGAGCGAATTCAGCAATAATTTGGTCTGCCAATTCTACACCAATTCTATCTTGTGCTTCGTTTGTGGCTCCGCCAATATGTGGAGAAAGCGATAATTTAGGATTCATTAAAATTTTAATTTCCGGCGAAGGTTCATTTTCAAAAACATCTAAACCGGCAAAAGCTAATTTTTTATTTTCAAGCGCTTCAATTAAAGCTTGTTCATCTACAACACCACCGCGAGCAGTATTTATAATTCCCGCGCCGTCTTTCATGATTTCAATTTCCTTTTTTCCGATAATGTAATCTTTTTGAGCAGGAACATGTAAGGTAACAAAATCAGCTTCTTTTAAAACTTCATTTACGGGTTGCGTTTTTACAGAAAGTGTAACTTCTTGTCCGTCAAAAAAGTTAAGGGTTACTTTCTTTTCTCCCATATTTTTATCGCTCGCAATTACTTTCATTCCTAAACCTAAAGCCATTTTAGCGACCTCGTTACCAATTCTTCCAAAACCGATAATTCCTAAGGTTTTTCCGCGAAGCTCGGTTCCTTTAGCATAACTTTTTTTAAGCTCTTTAAATTTAGAATCACCTTCTAATGGCATATCTCTGTTGGCGTTTTTTAGAAAACGAATGCTACTTAATAAATGCGCAAATACCAATTCTGCAACACTAGCTGAAGAAGCCGCTGGCGTATTGATAACTTTTACGCCTTTTTCTTTTGCATAATCTACATCGATATTATCTAAACCAACACCGCCTCTCCCGATCATTTTTAAATTAGGGCAAGCATCTATAATATTTTTTCTAATTTTTGTAGCGCTTCGAACCAGAATTACTTCAATATTTTTTTCATTTATATAATCTGCCAATTGATCTTGAGCAACTTTTGTTGTAATTACTTCAAAACCTTCTTTTTCGAGTTGTTGAATTCCTTTAGCTGAAATTCCGTCGTTTGCTAATATTTTCATTGGATAATTTTCTTAAGCTTGTGTTTCTAATTCTTTCATTACGGTAACCAAAATTTCTACACTTTCTAGCGGAAGTGCATTATACATAGAAGCTCTGTAACCGCCCACGCTTCGGTGACCATTAAGTCCGTTAATCCCTGCAGCTTTCCATAAATCGTTAAAAAGATCTTCTAATTTTGGTTCAGTTAACGTAAAAGTCGCATTCATAATAGAACGATCTTCCTTTTCTGCATAACCTTTAAAAAGTGGATTTCGGTCTATTTCATTATAAATTGTTTCCGCTTTTTTATTGTTTATTTTTTCAATTGCTTCAATTCCGCCAAGTTTTTTAAGCCAGCGCAAGGTTAACATAGAAACGTAAACCGCGTAAACCGATGGCGTGTTAAACATGCTATCTTTTTTAATATGAACTTGATAATCTAACATACTCGGAATTTGACGCTGAACTTTTCCTAAAATAGATTCTTTTACAATCACTAAAGTTGTTCCTGCAGGACCCATATTTTTTTGAGCTCCCGCATAAATTAAATCGAATTTTGAAAAGTCTAATTTTCTAGAAAAAATATCGCTACTCATATCGCAAACTAATGGAATAGGGGAGTTTGGAAATTCTTTCATTTGCGTACCAAAAATTGTATTGTTACTTGTGCAGTGAAAATAATCGGCATCACTTGGGATTGAATATCCTTTCGGGATGTAATTAAAATTCTTATCTGCCGAAGAAGCTACTTCATCAATTTCACCAAATAATTTAGCTTCTTTTATGGCTTTTGTAGACCACGTTCCCGTATTTAAATAGGCTGCTTTATTTTGTAATAAATTGTAAGCCGTCATTATAAATTGTGTACTTGCACCGCCTTGTAAAAAAAGTGCTTTGTAGCCTTTTCCTTCAAGCCCAAGTAATTCTAGAGAAAGTTTTTGCGCTTCGTCCATAACCGAAACAAAATCTTTACTTCGGTGCGAAATTTCTAAAATTGAAAGTCCAGAGTTATTAAAATTTAAAATTGCTTCGGAAGCTTCTTTAAATACAGTTTGCGGTAAAATACAAGGTCCGGCACTAAAATTATGTTTTTTCATAGCTTATTGTTTAGTCTTCTTGCTAAAATTACAAAGTCTCGCTAGAGATAAAAAGTTTATTAAGATAAATTTGTAAGGAATGCCATCGTGTCAACATTATCTGCATAATCTGTTAATTTTGGCATTTGTGTTTTCCCGAAGGAAATATGATTTTCTTTTGAAGAAACTACACATTGTAGATCCTCAGTATGTTCAGTTAAATAATTTTTAAGCTGTTCTTCATTTTTATAATATTCATAAAATAAACAACCGATAGGAGAAGCAAAATTTTGATCTTCTTTTAAAATCAAAAAATTGTTATCGAATAATTTTTGATTGCTCATTAAATAAACCGCTTTATTATAATCGTAATTATTTACGTATTTATGCTGATTTATGATCGGGTTCCAATCATAAATTGCTTCAAAAAAAGTTTTAAAGTCATAATTTTCAGGAACCAATAATTTGGAAACATTTCGGCATCCTAAACCGTAATATCTAAAAATATCTTCTCCTAATTTATGTAATTCTTCAGAAGTTTCTTTTCCGGTTAATATAGCTACAGAATTTCTATTTTTTCTGATAATATGTGGTTTTTTACTGAAATAATATTCAAAGTAACGCGCAGTATTATTGCTTCCTGTAGCAATTACGGCATCAAAATCTTTAAGTTGTTCTTTAGCTATTTCAACAGAATCGTTAAAATCTTCAGCATAAAACTTTAGCAATTCTAGTAAAGCCGGTAAAAGTAATTTATCATTAGAAGATTGCTTAATTAAGGTTTTATTTCCCGAAAGTTGAACGCATAAAAAATCGTGAAAACCAACCAGCGGAATATTTCCCGCCATAATTATAGCTACTGTTTTCGGGTCTTTATCTGAAAACGAATAGCTTTTTAACCAATTTTCCAGCTTTTCTTTTTTGAGCGCGTTAGCCCACTGTTCTAACGAGAAATAAATATTTTCTTTGGTGAACCAGCCATTATAATGAATAGAATCTTCCACCGCTTTTTGAAGCTGAACGGCGTAAGGTTTCAATTTTTCTTCAACTTCTAATTCGGTGTCTTTTTGCTGAATAAATTTATTTAAAAAATCGCCCAATTTCACAAAGGCTTCTTTACGTGTTTCTATACTCATATTATTTGGTTATGAACCCGAATGGCTTTATTTTTGTGCAAAGTTACACAATCTAAAACGAAAAAAATGGCTATTATAATAACTGATGAATGCATTAATTGTGGCGCTTGCGAACCAGAATGCCCAAATACGGCAATCTATGAAGGCGCAGACGATTGGCGTTATGCAGATGGAACTGATTTAGAAGGAGATGTAGTTTTACCGAGTGGGAAAGAAGCGAATGCTGAAGAAGCTCAAGAACCAATAAGTGACGAGTTCTACTATATTGTACCCGATAAATGTACTGAATGTAAAGGTTTTCATGACGAACCACAATGTGCGGCAGTTTGCCCGGTAGATTGTTGCGTTCCCGATGATGACCACGTAGAAAGTGAAGAAAAATTATTAGCGAAACAATCGTTTATGCATCACGATGAATAATTAGATTTAATTCTATAAAAAAAGCTTCCGAATTTTGGAAGCTTTTTTGTTTTTAAAGTTATGTTGAATTTTATTTCTCTACTTTATATTTTTTTAGAACAACAGCATCGGTTTTGGAGTCGTAGGTTTCTACAATAAAATTTCCGTCTTCATCAAAATATCCAAAAGAATCTCCATTTTGCTTAGAGGTTAAAATGTAAAAATCACGATCGGGCATTTTTCTTATTTTACCGTGAAGTTGTTTTTTTCCATTCACCATTTTAGACATTACATAACCGTTTTTATCAGGCTGTATTGCATATTCATTTTCATCTACCATAAAAGTAGTAGACTCAGAAATTTGTGCTTTTCTAGTTACATTCTGGTTCGTTTTGTTGTTATTTTCAACATTTAATTCCTCTTTTCTAACCCGTGTTTTTTGTTCTACAGAAACATCTTCTCCTTTAGAACTTTTTACCGTGGTTTTTTTGGTGACTGTTTCTTTTACAGTGTCTTCATTTTGGGCCATCCCGTAGCTAAAAATAAAGAATGAAAAAAGTAAAATGCTAATACGTTTCATAAGTTGATTAATTTTAAAGTTCAACTCTAAATTTACAATTTAAAGCTGTTAAGAAATAGTAACACAATCCTAATATTTCTATAATTCTTTTAAAAATCTGTAAAGTTGAATAGTTGATAGAATTAAATCATTCTGTATCTTTGCAGCTTCAAAAAATTATCAGAATGAAAGCAGGTATTGTAGGGTTACCAAATGTTGGAAAATCAACTTTATTCAATTGTTTGTCAAACGCAAAAGCACAAAGTGCAAATTTTCCTTTTTGTACTATCGAGCCGAATGTTGGAGTGGTAAATGTACCCGATGAGCGATTGAAAAAATTAGAAGAATTGGTAAATCCTGAACGTGTTCTACCAGCAACAGTAGAAATTGTAGATATTGCAGGTTTGGTAAAAGGAGCGAGTAAAGGCGAAGGTTTAGGAAATCAGTTTCTCGGAAACATTCGTGAAACCGATGCAATTTTGCATGTATTGCGCTGTTTTGATAATGATAATGTTGTTCACGTCGATGGATGTGTAGATCCTATTCGCGATAAAGACACGATCGATATGGAATTACAGTTGAAGGATTTAGAAACGGTCGAAAAAAAATTAGACAAAGTAAAACGTGCAGCTAAAACTGGAAATAAAGAAGCTCAAAAAGAACAGGAAGTTTTAACCAAATTAAAAGAAGGTTTAGAACAAGGAAAATCGATAAGAGCGATTGAAATTTCTTCAGAAGACCGCCAAGAATTTGTAAAACCTTTACAATTTATTACTGATAAACCTGTAATGTATGTTTGTAATGTAGATGAAGGTTCTGCAACAAGTGGAAATAAATATGTTGAAAAAGTTCGCGAAGCGGTAAAAGATGAAAATGCTGAAGTTTTAGTACTTGCCGTAGGAATTGAAGCCGACATTGCAGAATTAGAAGATTACGATGAGCGTCAAGTTTTCTTAGAAGATATAGGTTTAACTGAACCAGGTTCTGCAAAACTTATTCGATCGGCCTATAAATTATTAAATCAGCAAACTTATTTTACCGCTGGAGAAAAGGAAGTACGGGCTTGGACAATTCCGGTTGGCGCTACTGCTCCGCAAGCTGCAGGCGTTATTCATACCGATTTTGAAAAAGGATTTATTCGTGCAGAAGTAATTAAATATGATGACTACGTTTCTTACGGAAGTGAATCAAAAGTAAGAGATGCAGGAAAATTAGGCGTAGAAGGAAAAGAATATATTGTAAAGGATGGCGATGTAATGCATTTTAGATTTAATGTTTAACTTTTTGTTAACATTTAAAATCCATTTATCTTTAAATTTTATTATTTCATCTAACATATTGAATTTCCTAGGCTTATAACGAATTTAATTTAAATTTTTTCAATCTTTCTGATTGCTTTTAACATGGAATTAAGTATTTTTCATCGTTGAAAATGATTATCACTTTGAAGGGGCTAACACATTTTATTTTAATATTACTACTTACCAATTCTTTGTTTGCTCAGCAAGAAGTATCCCGCGACACGCTACACAAATATTTAGATGAGGCGTACACGTATTTCGATGAAACTAATATTAAAGAGTCGGTTAAAATTGGAAGAAAATTATTAAAATTAGCACATCAAGCTAATGATGATTTATTTATTGCAGAGGCTTACTATTTATTAGCTTTAAACGATGAAACTGCCCGAAATTATACGCAAGCTGAAGAAAAATACATTAAAGCGCTCGAAAAAGTCAAAAAAGTTAAAGATTCTTCTTTTCTAGTTCTCCTGTATAATGGTTTAGGAAATGTTGCTGCTATAAATAAACATAAATATAAAGAGTCTGAAATTTACTACCAAAAGGGTCTCCGAATCAGCAAAAAAATTAATGACCCTTACCGAATAGCAATCATCGCAAATCTTTGTTGGAATTATTTAGACAACGATAAACCTAAAAAAGTAACACCTTATATCGAGGAGCTAAAAGATTATCTTGCTCATCCAAAAGATGATTTTAATAGAAATCATTTTATAGCAAATATTAATCAAGTTTTAGGTAGATATTATAGTCAATTAAAACAATATGATTTATCTAAAGTTTACTTCGATAATTCTATCAAAGTGAGTGAAGAGCACAAAATGTGGACCGAATTAAAAAATGTCTACGAATATAGAAGCGTTTCAAACGAGCAGCAAGGGAGGTATAAAGAAGCTATTAATGATTTACGAAAGTACATTGAATATAAAGATGTCTATTTAAATGAGCACAATCTCGAACAACTTAAAAAAGAAGAAGCTCGTTTAGATTTACAAGAATATCAACGAGAATTAAAAACCGTTGAAAGAGAGCGGAAGCTCTTAACCTCAGTAGCAGAAACAAAAAACAAATTACTTTGGGTATATGGAATTATTTTCTTAATTCTTTTAACATTTTTCGTGCTTTTTTTCAGACAATATCAGGCGAAAAAGCGTTTTATAAATAAACTTAATATTAAAAACGAAGAACTTCAAGAGGCTAAAAAAGAAGCAGAAATAGCGGCCGAAATTAAGAAACAATTTATTTCTAATATTAGTCATGAAATAAGAACACCACTTCATGGCGTCGTAGGAATCACCTCATTATTGTTAGCGCAACCCGAAATTTCAGAAGACAATAAGCAACTTTTAACTTCCTTAAAATTTTCTGGAGATTACTTATTAAGCTTAATAAATAATGTGTTGTTGATGAGTAAAATAGATAACGATAAGATTAAAGTTCAACCTAAACTCATCAACATTGAAACGCTCACAACCAATATTTTATATTCTGTTCAATTCCAAGCAGAAAAAAATCATTCGAACGTAATTATTGATGTTGCTGAAGATGTACCGCCGCAAATTATTGCTGACGATAGTATTCTTTTTGAAATCCTTATTAATTTAATTGAAAACGGAATAAAATTCTGTAAAAATGGAAAAGTAACGTTAAAGATCGAAAAACTTCAGCAAGAAAGCGAAGCCATTTCCTTACGTTTTTCCGTGATCGATAACGGAATGGGAATTCCAGAAGATAAAAAAGAAATGGTTTTCGAGAAATTTTCGCAAGTTTCACTCGATAAAAGCATTATGGAGGGAACAGGAATCGGTCTTTCCATTGTAAGAAGTCTATTATTGCTGCTCGATTCAGATATTCATTTAGAAAGTGAAGAAGGAATAGGATCTACTTTCTATTTCGATTTAAAATGTAAACTAGCTGAAGATTCTACTCATGTACTTAACGGTAGTGAATTAGCGCAAGATGTTTACAAAGACAAAAAAATACTTTTAGTTGAGGATAACGAAATTAATAAAATGGTTATCAGAAAGTATTTAGGATCTTATGAATTTGATTTAGAGATAGTTTCCGATGGAGTAGAAGGTTTTTCAGCAATCGAAAAAAATAATTATGATTTAATTCTTCTCGATATTAATATTCCTTCGATGAACGGTTTCGATATTGCTAAAAAAACAAGAGAACGCGGAATTAAAACACCAATCATTGCGGTAACTGCTTCAGAACTAACAGAAGTAGAAAATAATGTAAAGAAAAACGGAATGAACGATGTTTTAATAAAACCGTTTAGCAAAGAAAAACTCCTACAAATCATTCAAACTTACCTTTCTTAAATCTATTGAAAACCTTGTTAATTACTTTCCTTCAGAGAGGTTTCATTTTTTCTTAAATCGTGCTATATTAGCCGTAGATCATCTATAGAATTATGGCAGAAGAAACCAAGTACACAGAAGAAAATATACGCTCGCTCGACTGGAAAGAACACATTAGAATGCGTCCCGGAATGTACATCGGTAAATTGGGAGATGGTTCTAGTGCAGACGATGGTATTTATATCCTCCTGAAAGAAGTACTCGATAATTCCATCGATGAATTCGTAATGGGTTCCGGGAAAACTATTGAAGTATCCATTCAAGGACAACGCGTTATTGTACGTGATTACGGGCGTGGTATTCCCTTAGGAAAAGTAGTAGATGTGGTTTCAAAAATGAATACCGGTGGAAAATATGATACCCAAGCTTTTAAAAAATCTGTTGGTCTTAACGGAGTTGGTACAAAAGCCGTAAATGCGCTTTCTACTTATTTTAGAGTTGAATCGACCCGAGATGGAAAATCTGCCTCTGCTGAATTTGAACAAGGAAATTTAACTGAAGAAGAATTTTTAGAAGAAACCTCCAGAAGAAGAGGAACAAAAGTCACTTTTATTCCTGATGATACCATTTTTAAAAAATATAAATTCAGAAATGAATATATCGAGCGGATGCTCAAAAATTATGTTTACCTAAATCCAGGATTAACTATAGTTTTTAATGGCGAAAAATTTTATTCTGAAGATGGTTTAAAAGATTTATTGGCAGATAACATTCATAAAGATGATATGATGTTTCCCATAATTCACTTACGTGGTGATGATATTGAAGTCGCCATAACCTATAATAAAACTCAATATAGCGAAGAATATCATTCGTTTGTAAACGGGCAACATACCACGCAAGGCGGAACGCATCAATCTGCTTTTCGCGAAGCAATTGTAAAAACAGTTCGTGAATTTTTTGGGAAGAATTACGAATCTAGCGATATCAGAAAATCAATCGTTTCCGCAGTAAGTATAAAAGTAATGGAGCCGGTTTTTGAAAGCCAGACCAAAACAAAATTAGGTTCAACCGATATGGGAGGCGATTATCCAACGGTTCGAACATATATTTTAGATTTCGTAAAACGTCAACTCGATAATTATTTACACCGAAATACCGAAACTGCTGAAAAATTACACCGAAAAATTTTACAAGCAGAACGCGAACGAAAAGATCTTTCCGGAATTCGAAAATTAGCGAAAGAGCGTGCCAAAAAAGCCAGTTTACACAATAAAAAATTACGCGATTGTCGTATTCATTTAGGTGACGTAAAGAAGGAAAGAAACTTAGAAACAACCTTATTCATAACAGAGGGAGATTCTGCCAGCGGAAGTATTACAAAATCTAGAGATGTAAATACACAAGCGGTTTTCAGTTTAAAAGGAAAACCCCTAAATAGTTTCGGTTTAAGTAAAAAAATCGTTTACGAAAATGAAGAATTCAATTTATTGCAAGCTGCTTTAAATATTGAAGATTCTATGGAAGATCTTCGGTACAATAATATTGTAATCGCAACCGATGCCGATGTAGATGGAATGCATATTCGCTTATTGCTCATTACTTTTTTTCTTCAATTTTTTCCTGAATTAATTAAAGAAAATCATTTATATATTTTGCAAACGCCTCTTTTTAGAGTTCGTAATAAAAAGGAAACTATTTACTGTTATTCTGAAGAAGAAAAACGAAACGCAATTCAGAAATTAAAAGGAAAACCAGAAATTACACGCTTTAAAGGTTTAGGTGAAATTTCTCCAGATGAATTTAAGCATTTTATAGGGGAAGATATTCGGTTAGATCCCGTAATGTTAGATAAAAGTACCGGAATAGAGGAGCTGCTAACGTTTTATATGGGAAAAAACACCAGCGATAGACAAGAGTTTATCATCGAAAACCTTCGCGTAGAATTAGACGAAATTGAAACCGCCGAAGCATAATTCAAAAAAAATCAATAAAAACAACGTGGTCATAATTCATGGAGCATAACGATTTAAACCCCGAAGAAGAAAATCAATTTAATCAAGAAGAAAGCCAAGAAGTACTTACCAAAGTTACTGGTATGTATAAAGACTGGTTTCTAGATTATGCCTCTTATGTAATTTTAGAGCGCGCCGTTCCAGCAATTGAAGACGGCTTTAAACCTGTTCATAGAAGAATTATGCATTCTATGAAAGATTTAGATGATGGGCGCTATAATAAAGTAGCCAATATTGTAGGGCACACCATGCAGTATCATCCGCACGGAGACGCTAGTATTGCTGATGCAATGGTGCAAATCGGTCAAAAAGATTTACTGATTGATACGCAGGGAAACTGGGGAAATATTCTTACCGGAGATCGATCTGCAGCACCGCGTTATATTGAAGCTCGACTTTCTAAATTCGCTCTAGACGTGGTTTATAATCCAAAAATCACCGAATGGCAAGCTTCTTACGACGGTCGTAGAAAAGAACCGATAAATTTACCGGTTATGTTTCCGCTGCTGTTGGCGCAAGGAGCCGAAGGAATCGCGGTAGGTTTAAGTACACGGATTTTACCTCATAATTTTATTGAATTAATAGACGCTTCCATAAAACAATTAAAAGGAAAGCGTTTTAAATTATATCCAGATTTTCCTACTGCGGGAATTATGGATATTAGTAATTATAACGATGGTTTACGCGGTGGAAAAGTAAGAATTCGTTCAAAAATAAGTCAGCGTGATAAAAATACCCTGGTAATTACTGAAATTCCTTACGGAACTACAACTTCAACCTTAATCGATTCGGTTATAAAAGCCAACGAAAAAGGCAAAATTAAGATTAAACATATTGAAGATAATACGGCAGAACATGTAGAAATCTTAATTCATTTACCGCCTAGTATTTCGCCAGATAAAACCATCGATGCTCTGTTTGCATTTACCAATTGCGAGGTTTCTATTTCACCGTTAAGTTGCGTAATTATTGATCATAAACCGCATTTTATAAGTGTAACCGAAATTTTAAAACGAAGTACCGACCATACGGTAGAACTTTTAAAAAGCGAACTTGAAATTAAATTAGATGAATTTCAAGAACAGTGGCATTTTGCGTCGTTAGAACGAATTTTTATCGAAAATAGAATTTACCGAGACATTGAAGAAGAGGAAACTTGGGAAGGTGTAATTAAAGCGATAGATGAAGGTTTAAAACCGCATATTACGCATTTAAAACGCGCTGTTACCGAAGAAGATATTACCCGTTTAACTGAAATAAGAATAAAACGAATTTCAAAATTCGATTTAGATAAAGCACAACAAAAAATTGAAGCTTTAGAAGGTGAAATTACACAAGTAAAGCATCATCTCGATAATTTAATTGAATATGCGATCGATTATTTTAAACGTCTAAAGAAAGATTACGGCGAAGGTCGCGAGCGAAAAACAGAATTGCGCTTATTTGAAGATATTGAAGCTACAAAAGTAGTAATTCGAAACACGAAACTTTACGTGAATCGAAAAGAAGGTTTCATTGGTACCGCGCTTAAAAAAGATGAATATGTAACCGATTGTAGCGATATTGATGATGTAATCTGTTTTATGGCAGATGGAACTATGAAGGTCACTAAAGTCGATACCAAAACATTTGTCGGCAAAAATATTATTCACGTTGCTATTTTCAAGAAAAAAGATAAACGCACTATTTATAATTTAATTTACCGCGACGGAAAAGGCGGAAATACGTATATAAAACGTTTTGCGGTAACTTCCATTACGCGCGATCGAGAATATAGCGTCGGGAAAGGCAAACCGGGAACGCAAGTTTTATATTTTTCAGCAAACCCTAACGGAGAAGCAGAAGTGGTAACCGTTTATTTACGACAAGTCGGAAGCATTAAAAAACTAAAATTCGAAGTCAATTTTGCCGATATGAAAATTAAAGGGCGCGGCGTTAAAGGAAATTTAGTGACCAAACATTCCGTGAAACGAATCGATTTAAAAGAAGAAGGGGTTTCTACCCTAAAACCTCGTAAAATTTGGTTCGATGAAGTGGTAAAACGCTTAAATACAGAAGAACGCGGCGAATTATTAGGTGAATTTAAAGGTGAAGATCGTTTGTTACTCATCACGCAAGACGGAATTGCAAAAACTATTATTCCGGAACTTACTACGCGTTTCGATGAAAATTATGTAATCCTTGAAAAGTGGAATCCTAAAAAACCGATTTCTGCCGTTTATTGGGAAGGCGAAAAAGAACGTTATTACGTAAAACGTTTTTTAATTGAAAATGAAGAGAAGGAAGAAAAAATAATTACCGATCATCCAAAGTCGCAATTAGAATTGGTTTCAACCGATTTAATGCCGGTTTTAGAAATTATTTATAAAAAAGCGCGCGGAAAAGATCAGAAACCGAATGAAGAATTAAACCTTGAAGAGTTTATTTCAGTAAAAGGTATTAAAGCGCAAGGAAATCAGTTAACTACAGAAAAAGTAAAACAACTTAATTTACTTGATCCTATTGTGCCTGAAGAGGAAGAAGAAGCAAATGAAACTCCAGAAATAAACGAATTGAATATTGAGGAAAAGAAAGATAATGACGACCAATCACAAACTTCGCTTTTCTTCCAAGAATAAAAATTAATGGCTGGTATTTTTAAAGAATTTAAAGAATTTGCCATCAAAGGCAATATGATGGATATTGCTGTTGGTGTAATTATTGGCGCGGCATTTAACAACGTAATCGATGTGTTGGTAAAAAAAGTAATGCTTCCGCCTTTATCGCTACTTACCAACGGAATTAATTTTCAGAATAAAAAAATAATTTTACGAAAAGCTGTTCTGGAAGGTGAAAAAATAATTACGCCCCAAGTCGCTATAGAATATGGCGAATTAATTACTGTTTTAATTAATTTTCTTATTATGGCTTGGGTGGTTTTTTTAGTAGTAAAAATTGCCAATAAATTACGCAGTAGCGCTCAAGATCCTAAAAACAAAAAGGTTAGTACTCCAAAAGATATTGAATTACTCAGCGAATTGAAAGAAATTATGCGCGAGCAAAATGAACTTATTCGGAATAAGAAAGATTAAAGCTCGGTTTTAGTTTTGGGTTCTATATTTTTATCAGTTTCTTTTGAAGTCTTTTTCTTCAATTTCATATTTAAAAATTCCACTAAGAGCGAAAAAGCGATCGCGAAATAAAGATATCCTTTAGGAATTGCCCCAATTTCTTTATCGAATACCACCGCATCAGCTAAATGGGCGGCTTCGGTTACCAGCATAAAGCCAATTAAAATTAGAAATGATAAAGCTAAAAGTTGCATTGAAGGATTTTCCTGAATAAACTCCCGAATTTTATTGGCAAATGCCATCATAATTAAAATTGAAATAACTACCGCAATAATCATTAATAATAAAGCGTGATCTGGATTTTCGCTAATTCCGTTTGTCATCCCGATTGCGGTTAAAATTGAATCTATCGAGAAAATAAAATCAATTAACATAATTTGGAGCAGCGCATTAGAAAGCGATTTTATCGTTTTATTTTTTAATTCTTTTTCTTCCTCATTCGGCATATCGATTTTCTGGTGAATTTCTGTCGTACTTTTATAAAGTAAAAATAGGCCGCCGGCAAATAGAATAATGGATTGTCCGCTAATTCCAAAGCTTATCCAACTTGTTTCAATATGATAAAACGCCTCTTTTAAGCCTACCAAAAATGAAACTAAAAAAAGCAAAATAATTCGTTGAACCATCGCTAAAATCAATCCCCAATTAGTCGCTTTTTTTCGTTGGACTTCGGGTAATTTATTCGCGGTAATTGAAATGAATACAATATTATCGATCCCGAGAATAATTTCAAGAAAAGTTAAGGTTAACAGCGCAACCCAAGCGTCGGGAGAGGTGAAAATTTCCAGCATTACTTAATTTTTTTAGCGGTGCCTTGTTGTTTTTTTTCTTCTCCAACTACAGAATATTCAAACGTATAGGTGTCACCATCGGTGGTGAGAATTTTCATATGTAGCGGTTTTTCTTCCGCCATATTTTTTGGGTGTAAATTGGTAAGAATATATTCACAATCATTAATCCATCGAATGGCAGAAGTATCTGCTTCATTTTTAAAATAATCAATTTCTATGGAATCATTTCTTACAAAAGTGGTTTTTACCAATTCACCATTTAAATACGATTCGAATTCAAAAGTTCCTGTTTTAAACTTTTCGCAATTGCGTTCTGGAGAATAACAAGAGGCAATTATTAAAAAGCAAAAAAAATAAATTATTTTATTCATACCCGATTAAGAAATCTGTGTTTAATTTTCAAAAGCTTCAAAACTTCCATCGGTATAAAAAATAATTACTTTTTTTATTTCTTTCTTCTCAGAAGTTTGATGAACCAAATTTACGGATTCCTCATCTTCCTTTTTATTTTTTTCTGAAAAATCTAAGGTATTTTCAGTAGAAGTTTTTTCGGGTGGAGAAGGGACTGCATTTTTCGGGAAAGAACCTTTTCCGTTTAATAACCAATACAATTCAACTTCTGGAAAAGCAGAAACTATTTTTAACACAAAATCTAAACTCGGTTTATTTCTTCCCGATAAAATATGTGAAATTGAAGAACGACCCACTTGAATTTTATCGGCAAAAGAAGCCGCGGAAAACTCATAATAATCGATAATTTTTTCAAGCCGTTTTGCAAACGCTTCACTATTCACCATTGTAAACAAATTAAATCTACTGTTCTATTTACAAATGTAAAACATCGCTTTGTAACTACAAAACAAAGTATAGAACTCTTTTTATTATATTAAATTTTAACTTTAGATGTTATAATTTAAATACCTAAAAATAAAATAATTAATTCACAAATAATTTGAAATAGGAAATTATCCAGTTTGATAAGTTTCAACATTAAATAAGTGTTTACAAAAGTAACAAATCTGAAAATTCAAACTGTTTACATTTGTGAAATTAAGATTGTTTACTTTTGTAAACTATGAAAGCAACTGAAATTTTACAATCGTATACTGATATAAAAAACTCGAAATTTAGCAATCGGTATTTATCATATCCTGAAATTGAAGACTACTGTTTAAGCCTTCAAAATGATTCAATTTTTAAGATTCAAGAAATCGGGAAATCGGTTCAGGGAAAAAATATTTATTCAATTACTGTTGGTAACGGACCTACAAAAATTTTGCTTTGGTCGCAAATGCATGGGAACGAATCGACCACTACAAAATCTGTTTTAGACTTATTACAATTCATTTCTAATAAAAAAACTCAAAGTTCACTAACTGATGTTTTGCAAGATTGTACGCTAACTATTATTCCGGTACTTAATCCTGATGGACTCAAAAATTATACGCGCGTAAATGCGAATGAAGTAGATTTAAATCGTGATGCGCTAGATTTATCGCAACCGGAAAGCAGAATTTTACGAAAGGTTTTTACAGAAATTGAACCCGATTTTTGTCTTAATCTTCATGACCAAAGAACGATTTTTAGCGCGGGAAATCGTCAAACTCCTGCTACAGTTTCCTTTTTAGCTCCGGCTTTTAATGAAAGACGCTCGATAAACGAAAATCGTTTAAATGCGATGCGATTAATTGCTGAAATGAATACGCATTTGCAAGAAATAATTCCGCAGCAAGTTGGCCGTTATGACGATGCTTTTAATTTAAACTGCGTTGGCGATTATTTTCAGTATAAAAATGCGACAACTATTTTATTTGAAGCGGGACATTTTAAAGAAGATTACCAGCGAGAGGAAACCCGAAAATTTATTTTTACAGCCCTTTACAAAGCTTTAAAAAGCATCGTGAATAAAACGTACAACAATTATTCTGAAAAGGATTACGACCAGATTCCTGAAAATGAAAAATTATTTTTTGATATAATTATTAGAAATGTTGAAGTAAATAATATAGTAACCGATTTGGCAATTCAATACCAAGAACGATTGGTTAATAATGAACTGAAATTTATTCCGCAGGTAAAAAAAATAGGGGAGTTGCATAATTTTTTCGGACATCGAGAGTTTGAAGGTAAAGGAAAAATAGTAAGAGTAAATTCTTCGGAAGAAATTCAGCTAGGAATTGATATTCAGCAAATCAGTTTAAATAATGAAGATTTTTTTATGAATTTAACAATTTCTTAGTTTCGATTAATCATTATTGAACAAAATTGTATTATTTTTGCTTTTTTCTTAATTAAATAGAACAAATTAGAATTTTTATCAAAATGGCAAAATTTAGATTAGACGAAACAGATCATCAAATTTTAGATATTTTAATCGATAATACGCGAACTCCTTTTACAGATATTGCTAAAAAGTTAAATATTTCAGCCGGAACGGTTCACGTTCGTGTAAAAAAAATGGAAGAAGCCGGAATTATAATCGGTTCTTCGTTAACCTTAGACTATAAAAAATTAGGGTATGCGTTTATCGCTTATGTCGGCGTTTTTTTACAGAAAACTTCGCAAACAAAATTTGTATTAGAACGTATAAATCAAATTCCTTTTGTAACGGTAGCACACGTTACGACAGGGAAATTTAATATTTTCTGTAAAGTTCGAGCAAAAAATACCGAACATGCCAAACAAATTATTTTCTTATTAGATGATATTGAAGGTGTTTACAGAACGGAAACTATGATTTCGTTAGAAGAAAGCTTAAACGATAAAAAACGTTTAATGCATTCAATTTTTAAGGAATTGTAGAAATTTGTTATAAATTCATAAAAAAGGGAGCTAAATTAATTAGCTCCCTTTTTTTATATCTACGGAAAATTATTTTTGAATTAATCTTCCATGGTATGATAAACGTTTTGAACATCATCGTCATCTTCAATTTTTTCGAGAAGTTTTTCAACGTCTTCTTTTTCTTCTTCACTTAATTTTTTAGTAACGGTTGGAATTCTATCGAAACCGGAAGAAAGAATTTCAATTTCACGATCTTCTAATTCTTTTTGAATCGCCCCAAAACTCTCGAAAGGTGCGTAGAGTAAAATTCCGTCTTCATCTTCAAAAACTTCTTCCACACCAAAATCTATAAATTCCAGTTCGAGTTCTTCTACATCTAAACCTTCCGCTTTTATTCTGAAATTACAAGTATGATCGAACATAAATTCTACCGAACCTGAAGTTCCTAAACTTCCGTTACATTTATTAAAATACGAACGAACGTTCGCAACAGTTCTGGTGTTATTATCTGTAGCGGTTTCAATTAAAACGGCAATTCCGTGTGGTGCGTAACCTTCAAACAGCACTACTTTATAATCGCCTAAACTTTTATCTGAAGCGCGTTTTATTGCACGTTCAATATTATCTTTAGGCATATTTACGCTCTTGGCGTTTTGTATTACCGCGCGTAATTTTGAATTGGCCTCAGGATCTGGACCTCCTTCTTTAACAGCCATTACAATATCTTTACCAATTCTGGTAAATGCTTTAGACATTGCAGACCAACGTTTCATTTTTCGTGCTTTACGAAATTCAAAAGCTCTTCCCATGTGTTGTTTCTAAGAAAATCTGATTGCAAAAATAAGAAAACTGTTAATCGTTTGGTATATGACGCGCTAAAAATTCTTCATTAGTTTTATTTAGCTGATTGATTACGACTTGGCGGTTTTCATATAAATCGTTATTAATTTTATTATAGTTTTCTCCGGCTTTATTTACTTCATTTACTTTTTTATTATACGCATCGATTTGCTCTTTGGTGCGTTTTCTTTGCGGTGTATCATCGATCGCTTTTTTAATTTTTTCGAAATCTTCAGATAAAACTAAAAAGCTAGTAATTTCCGGAATCGTGTTGTTCACTTGATCAATATAAAATTTGAAAGCTTTCTCGGTGCTTTTTATGAGTGAATTATCGTTTTTATATTTTTCGGTTTCTTCAATTGCACGTAAACCCTCTTCGGCGCTTTGTTTTAGCGCATTTGCGTTTTGCTGAATTGCGGCAACATCGCCTTTTTCTAAGGCTTCCATTAAATACATTTCATTAAAATTCACTTTAAAAAACATTAAATAAAGTTTATTGTAATAATCGAAAACCTCTCCCGAAATTTTCATTTTTTTACCTAGATCGGTTTCATCTTCAATAACATTAATGTTGTGCGCTTCAGCATATTTTCTAAAATTTTCTTCGTAAAGTTGTTGTGCTTCCGTCATTTTTTCATTAGTCATTTCTTGCGCATTCATATAGGCTTCCATACTGTCGTAAGATTGCTCGGCGACAGCTTTCATATCGATTATTTTTTCATAATCTTGCCGAAGTAAATTTTTGTATAGCGTTAAATTGTTGAGTACTTGTTTTTTATATTCTTCGCCTTCGTAGGTATCGGCTTTTTCAATTTTATCGATCGATTTTTCTACACTTTTAATTAATTGTTGGCGCTTTCGTTCTACATTTCTATCGCTTTTATCGTGCGCCATTGCTTTGGTATAGCGCCACATGTTTTTTGTGATTTCTTGTTGTTCTGCACTTACAAAATCTAAATATGCCGATGCCGAATCGAAACTTTGTGCTTGTAATAAAAAGCCGGAAAGGCTCAAAAAAAGTAAAAGAGAAAGAGTAATTTTTTTCATAGTTAATGGTTTTGTAAATTAATATAATCGGTTAAAATGTTGTAGGCTTCTTCAATATAAATTTCACTTGAAATTTCTTCTATAACTTGTTCATTCATCGTTTTATAATCGGGTGAATAACTAAGAACTTCGGTTGTAGAATTCGTGTTTTTAGTTGTAAAATTCGTTTTAAATTCATTTTTAAAATTGGTATAAGGTTTCCATAAATCTTTATATTCTTGTGTTCGATTATAGTTTTCAATAGGGGTTAAAATTTCTTCTGAAGTATCAAAATAAGCTTTTACTAAATTTTTATTGGTTTGTTTTAGCAGGTGAAAACCTTTGTTATTTGCTACTCTTTCTTCACTTAATCTTTTTAAATGCTGAATAGGAATTGTTGGCAAAGGTCTTGGTTTTAAAGTTATTTTAGCAGAATCTGCTTTAAGCGCAAAATCTTGAAATTTTTCCGAAGTTTTTAATCCATCGTATAATGAGGGTAGTAAAATATCGGGTTGAACGCCAATACCTTGATGACTTCTTCCGGTAGAGCGATAAAATTTTTCTACCGTAAGTTTTACAAATCCTAAATCTTGATCGGTTTCATCTAAGGGTAAAATTACTTGCGCGCTGGCTTTTCCGTGCGTTGGCGTACCTACAATTAGCGCGCGATTGTAATCTTGCATCGCTGCAGAAAAAAATTCTGAAGCAGAAGCAGAAAAATGATTCACTAAAACCACCATAGGTTTGGTAAATAAACTACCGCGATTGGCATCTTTTATGGTAAATGTTTCGCCGTTATTGTATTTTAAAATAGAAAGCGGACCTTTATTAATGAACATTCCCGATAAATCTGTCGCTTCTTTCATCGCGCCGCCTCCATTAAAACGAAGATCTAAAATTAAACCTTCAATATTTTCTTGCTGAAGTTTATAAAGTTGTTTTGCCACATCGTTTGCAACTCCTAAACCGTTTGGCGATTCTAAATCGGTATAAAAACTTGGCAATTTTATGTAACCGAATTTTTTATCTTTTTCTACTATAAAACCGGTAATTGAATTTTCTTCAACTTTTTGTAGGGTTCGCGTAAGTTTTACCTGTTGAATTCTTCCATTTTTTTTCTTTAGCGTAAAGAGAATTGTTTTATGATCTTCAGCTCGGGTAAAATCTTGAATATCTTCATCAGAAACGCAATAGGTTTTTAAAACATCGCCATTCGATTCTAGCGATTTAATAATATCGTTCACTTCGAAATCTGCGTGTTTAAAAGCAGGACTTCCAGGCGAGATGTAACGAACTACAATTTCTCCTGAATCATTTTTTTCCGTAGAAAATCCAAATGATTCTTGATTACTCGAAATAGAACGCTCGAAACCAACTTTTTCTGAATTGCTGAAAAAAGAAGAATGCGGGTCTTGGTATTTTAAAAGGGCATTTAAAAAACTATTTTTCGCAAATTCTTTTACGTTACCATCTTTTAGGCTTATTTCGTTTAAGAGGCAAAGATTTTTGGCAATAATTTTTGGTTTTATTTCTTTCTCTAACCGATTAAAGTTTTTTTGAATGGAACTTAAAATCGTGTCTTGCTCTACAATTTCATCAAGAATTTCTTTCTTTATTTTTTTTCGCCAATACTCTTTTAAAGCTATATTATTTTCAATTGAAAACGGCACAGCTTCAGGGTTTAGCGTAATTTTTTCAGCATTGTTATACTGAAATTTTTCTGTATTGAAATCATTCAAAAAATTTTTTACAAAAAATATCTGTTTTAATAATTCAACATTATATTTTTCAATAAAATCGCAATCATGGTTTTTAATATTATCATCTAATTGAAAACGGTCTTCTTTAAAAATTGAATAATTTTCTTGGGTAAAAAACTCAGCGTCAGGATCTAAGTTTTTAATGAAAAGTTTAAATACCGAACTTGAAAGACTATCGGTTAACGGTTTGGGTTGATAGTGCGATCTTTCCACAATATTTTGAACCGCCGCAACTCTTTTACAAAAGCGCGTTTGTGCTTGTATAGTAAAGGAAAAACTTAAGAGAAAAATATTGAGAAATAAAAAGAAGTGTAATTTTTTTACCATTCACCGAGAATTTATAAGTTGTCTGTAATTTTCTTAAATCGTTGTTAAATATAAAAAAAGCGTTCTGTTTTTCTAAATTACAGAACGCTTTTTTAAAGATTGCTTAAAAATTTAGATTTTACAGTTTCCTAAATTTATTCGGTGTCAATAATTTTCTCAATCGTGGTTGCCATTTTAAAATCTTTTTCGGTAACTCCGCCAGCATCGTGCGTGGATAACGAAATACTTAGCGTGTTGTAAACATTTGTCCATTCAGGATGGTGTTGTTGTGCTTCCGCTTCAAAAGCGATTCTAGTCATAATACTAAAAGTTTCTTTAAAATTTTCAAACTCAAATTTGGTTTGCAAAGCGTTTTCTTGAAATTGCCAACCTTCTAATTTTTCAAGTTTTTTAGAAATTTCTTTTTCAGATAAAGGATTCATATCGATTTTTTTTAAATTCAAACATTCAATTTAAATTTAAGCGAATTATTTTAATTTGGTCCGCTTTTCGCTTTAAGTTTATTAATAATGACCACTATTTTCTATGGAAATGAAGAAACAAATTCAAAAAATTATAGCAATAACTTTTTTTATCTCTATTCTTGCGAGTTGCAGTAGCGATGATGATGGTTCGTCTTCAACTAAATACGATGCTGAAACTGCTTACGAACTAAAAAATATTCCTTACGGAAAGCAAGAGCTTCAAGTTGCTGATATTTATTTACCCGCAAATAGAAATGCAAATGACACAAAAGTTATGCTATTAATTCACGGTGGCGCTTGGGTTTCGGGCGATAAAAAAGATGTAGATTATATTGTGGACATTGCGCGAGATAATTTTCCTGAATACGCGGTGGTAAATATGAATTACAGATTTCCTGATGATGAAAACACAGCATTTCCGATGCAAATTAATGATGTGGAAATGTTAGTTGAACACTTACAAGATAATCGAGAAGAGTACACAATTTCAGAAGAAATGGGAATTATAGGAGTGAGTGCTGGAGCACATTTAGCGTTATTATATTCGTATGCTTATGATGATGAAAATAAAGCAAACGCAGTTTGTAGTATTGTTGGACGGACAGATTTTACCGACGAAAATTATTTAAATAGCTCATATTACGATGTGTTTAGACAAATATTAATTGGTGATGTTGAATATGAAGAACATCCAGAAGAGTTTGAAAAAGTAAGTCCGGTTTATCAAGTTACCGCTTCTGCGCCGCCAACAATTATGTTTTATGGAGATCAAGATCCGTTAGTTCCAGTAACGCAAGGTCCATTATTAGAAAATAAATTAAATGCTGAAGGAATTTACAATGAATTCTATTTATATGAAGGTGTTGGTCACGGCGATTGGGATGCTGAAGGGTTTCTGGATGTAGAAAATAAATTAGTGAATTTTTTAGAGGAATATTTGTAAATTTTCAACTATTGCGCTGTTGTACTTTTTACTACATCTTGAATGGAAAGTTGAAGGTTTTTAGGTAATCGATTATCCCTAGGAAGTACCGCTAAAAAACGATCGTTATTAGAATCGAATACATTTTTAAAAAGCGGATCGTCAATTTCGAGCATTTCGCAAATTTCAAAAATTAAGTCGCTATGGTGAATTAAATCATTACTTCCTAAATGAAAAACACCATTTAAATTTCGATTAATTATATAATGAATTTGCTGGGTGAAATGGCTCACGCTCGTAGCATTTATTACCACATTCGGAAAAACTTCAATCGGTTCGTTTACTTGATGAAGTTTTTTTATTTCTTCAACTCGAGGAGAATTCGCGCCAAAAATCATGGGTAATCTCGCGATTACATAATTATGATTTGGTAATCGTAAAAGCGCGTTTTCAATTTTTATTTTAAATCTTCCATAAACGCTAATCGACAAAGTTTTGTCGTATTCATAAGAAGGGAAATTTGTAAATGCATCAAAAACATTAGTAGAAGAAAGAAAAATAATTTTTTTATTCTCTTTCATTACATAATGAATACATTCAAAATGGGCTATTAATTGCGCTTCAAAATTTCCGCGTATACAAGAAATTACAATATCGGGTTTAAAATTTTCAAGTAGAATTTCAATATTTTCAGTTTCAAAATCCCAACAATGAAAATGGTGATTTTTTTCAAATAAAGAATCTTGCGAAAAATAAGTTCCGTGGACGTTAAAATAGGGTAGAAGCTCTTTGTAAAGTGCGTTTCCTAGAAAACCACTTCCGCCTAAAATTAATATTTTTTTTGTCTTTTGAATAAGTCTTTCCCTTTTTAAATATAAACGACGAAAAAGTAAACTACCTCGGGACTAGCAGAGGCATTCGTTGGAAATAAATTTTTAAATTCGAGGCAAGCCTTGGAGTATTAAACCCTTTGGCGGGGCCAATAAAAACTAGTGCCTACGAATTGCTGAAAAATTTCTGTAAACACTAGTTTTATAAAAAAGTTTGTCCCTTAATTAAGCCTTGTAAAATGGTAGTTTTACAATAGTTGCAGGAATAGTTTTCTTTCTTATTTGAATATAAATTGTATTTCCTCTTTTATTAAATTCAGATTTCACATAACCTAAACCAATCGCTTTTCCTGTAGAAGGCGACATTGTTCCAGAAGTTACGTAACCAATTTCGTTTTGGTTTTCATCTACAATTTTATAGTCTTTTCTCGGGATTCCTTTTTCGGTTAATTCAAAAGCGACCAATTTACGTTTCGGACCTTCTTCTTTTTCTTTCTTTAAGTTTTCTGAATTCACAAAATCTTTAGTGAATTTTGTGATCCAGCCTAAACCAGCTTCAATTGGTGAAGTGGTTTCATCAATATCGTTTCCGTAAAGACAAAATCCCATTTCTAAACGTAAAGTATCTCTCGCTGCCAAACCGATAGGTTTTATTCCGAAATCTTTACCGGCTTCCATTACATTGTTCCAAACTTTTTCGGCATCTTCGGTTTTGCAATAAATTTCGAAACCGCCGCTTCCGGTATAACCTGTTGCTGAGATAATTACTTTTTCAGCATCGGCAAATTTTCCGATTTCGAAGTTGTAGAATTTTATAGCTGAAAGATCTACTTCAGTAAGGCTTTGCATTGCTTCAACCGCTTTTGGACCCTGAATAGCTAATAACGCATAATTTTCTGAAAGGTCTTTAATATCGGCGCCCATTGTGTTTTGTTCAGAAATCCAATTCCAATCTTTATCGATGTTAGAAGCATTTACCACTAATAAATATTTTTCTTCATTTAATCGGTAAATAATTAAATCGTCTACAATTCCACCTTTATCATTAGGCATGCACGTATATTGCGCTTTTCCATCGACTAATTTAGAAGCATCGTTTGTTGTGATTTTTTGAATAAGTTCTAGCGAATTTGGACCGGAAATTAAAAATTCACCCATATGCGAAACATCAAAAACACCTAGGTTTTTTCTAACGTTTTCGTGTTCTACATTTACTCCATCGTAAGAAACAGGCATGTTGTAACCGGCAAACGGAACCATTTTAGCTCCTAATTCTTCATGAATATGTGTAAGCGCTGTATTTTTCATAGTTTGATTTTTAAAGTCGTGCAAAATTATTCAAAATTTAAAGAGTAATAAAGGAATATTGCTAAATAAGCAGTTTTGATTTTTTTATAACATTTGCTTTTAGAATTCTTCTGTATCTTTAATCTTAAAAAAAGGATGAAGATTTTCGATAAAGATCATATTTATAAAGCAGATGAAACCACTATAAAAAATCAAGAAATAACTAGCGACCAATTAATGGAACGTGCCGCAGAACAGCTCTTTAATTGGTTAAATAGAAATTTGAAAAATAAAAAAGCTAAACTTCATATTTTCTGCGGAATTGGAAATAATGGTGGCGATGGACTTGCATTAGCACGAAAGCTTCATGAAACTGATTATAATGTTGCTGCTTATATAGTAGATTTTAGCAAAAACAGATCGAAAGATTTTTTAACCAATCTCGACCGGCTTAAGCAACAGAAACTTTGGCCAAATGTTATTGATGAAGATGATTCATTTCCAGAAATAAGTCCAGACGATGTAATTATAGATGCTATTTTTGGTATTGGTTTAAATCGTCCTGCAGAAGGCTGGTTACGCGATTTAATTATTCATTTAAATAAATCGAATGCTTTTATTTTATCGGTAGATGTACCTTCTGGATTGTATTTAGATGATATTCCTGAAGATAAGGAAGCTATTATAAAAGCCAATTATACCTTAACTTTTCAAGTTCATAAACTCGTATTTTTCTTACCTGAAACCGCAGAATTTGTAGGCAAATTTGAGGTGCTCGATATTGGTTTAGATAAAGATTTTATCGCGAAAGCAAAAACCAATATGTTTTTAATAAGTAGGGAAGAAGCCAAAACACTTTATAAAACAAGATCAAAATTTTCGCATAAAGGAACTTACGGTCATTCGTTAGTAATTGGTGGTAGTTACGGAAAAATGGGAAGTATCGTTTTAGCCGGAAAAGCCGCTTTAAAAATCGGTGCAGGAAAAGTTACCGGAATTATCCCAAAATGTGGGTATTCTATTTTTCAAACTGCAATTCCCGAAGCGATGGCAATTACCGATGAAAATGAAAAACACTTGGAAAATGCCGAACTTTTAATTCCTGCGGAAACAATTTGTATTGGTCCAGGTTTAGGAACCGAAGAAAAAACGGTCAACTTTTTAAAAGAAGTTTTAAGTTCTCAGAAAAAACCACTTTTAATCGATGCCGACGGGCTAAATATTCTTTCAGAAAATAAAGAATTACTGAAAAATATTCCGCAGAAAAGTGTGTTAACTCCACATCCTAAAGAATTAGAACGCTTAATTGGCAAATGGAAAAACGATTTCGATAAATTAAAGAAAGCGAAAGAATTTTCAAAAAAGCGCAAAATAGTTTTAGTAATAAAAGGCGCTTACACGATAACAATTGCTGAAGAAACCTTATATGTAAATACTACCGGAAATGCAGGAATGGCAACCGCGGGAAGCGGCGATGTTTTATCGGGAATTATTAGCGGTTTGCTCGCGCAAAATTACGATTCTGCGATTGCAGCTGTTTTAGGAGTTTATCTTCACGGTAAAGCCGGAGATTTAGCATTAACAGATGAAAGTGAAGAATCGTTAATAGCCGGAGAAATAATAACGCACCTAGGGAAAGCATTTAAACACTTGTTAAAATTAAAACGAAACTAACGCACAATTCATTTGGAAAATAGGTAGGTAATTTCCACTTTTGAAGCCGCAAAAAACAACCCAAAATTATGCAAGAATTCCATTATATAAGTCGTGAAATTTTAGACATAGCAAGCATTCAAGAAATTTTAGAAACCAATAAAAAATTAGCCTTAAGCGATGAAGCAAAGGTAAATATCGAAAAAGCCAGGAATTATCTCGACAAAAAAATGGAATCTTCAGAAGAACCTTTTTACGGAATTAACACCGGATTTGGTTCATTATGTAATGTGAAAATTTCAAAAGAAAATTTAGTTCAGCTTCAAGAAAACCTAGTGATTTCTCACGCTTGTGGAACTGGAGATAAAGTAGATAAAACCATTATTCGCTTAATGTTATTGTTGAAAATACAGTCGTTAAGTTACGGACATTCAGGTATTACGCAAGAAGTGGTTTTGCGATTAATCGATTTTTATAATGAAGGAATTTTACCAGTAATTTACGAACAAGGTTCCTTGGGCGCATCGGGCGATTTAGCTCCGTTGGCACATCTTTCATTGCCGCTTTTAGGTAGAGGAGAAGTTTATTATAAAGATGAAATTGTTAGCGGAAAAGAAATTCTTGAAAAGTTTAATTGGAAACCGTTAAAATTACATTCAAAAGAAGGATTAGCTTTATTAAACGGAACGCAATTTATGAGCGCTCACGCGGTTTATTCATTAATTGAAGCTTATAAATTATCATACCTCGCTGATGCCATTAGTTGTGTTTCTATTGAAGGATTCGATTGCAATCTTTCTCCATTTGATCCGTTAATTCATGAAATTAGACCACATCGCGGACAAATTAAAACCGCACAACGAATTTTAGATTTATTAGACGGAAGCGAAATTGCTTCGAAAGAAAAAGAAAGTGTTCAAGATCCTTACTCATTCAGATGTATTCCGCAGGTTCACGGCGCGAGCAAAGACACCTTGCGTTTTGTGCATCAAACGGTAAAAACTGAAATTAATAGTGTAACCGATAACCCAAATATTTTTGCTGAAGAAGATAAAATAATTTCCGGTGGAAACTTTCATGGTCAACCTTTAGCTTTAGCGATGGATTATTTGGCGATGGCGCTAGCGGAATTAGCCAACATTTCTGAACGTCGCGTTTATCAATTGGTTTCTGGATTACGCGATTTACCAATGTTTTTAGTAGACGATCCGGGATTAAATAACGGATTTATGATTCCGCAATATACCGCGGCGAGTATTGTAAGTCAGAATAAGCAATTATGTACTCCAGCGAGTATCGATTCTATTGTTTCTTCAAACGGGCAAGAAGATCACGTAAGTATGGGCGCAAATTCAGCTACAAAATTGGTTAAAGTGGTAAAAAATTTAAAAACTGTTTTAGCAATTGAATTATTTAACGCTTCACAAGCCTTATATTATCGTGAACCTTTACAGTCTTCTCCATTTATAATGCAATTAGTTTCTAGTTTTAGAACGGAAGTTCCGTTGGTAAAACAAGATAAAGTTATGGCTGAAGAAATGGAAAAAGCGGTTTTATTTTTAGATCAATTTTCTGTAGATAAAGAGTTGGTTTTTTGTTCTTAAGAATTCAGCTTCTCTAAAATATTTTTTTCATTAAAAAGATTTGTGATAACTTGGGCGTGTAATAACAACTAACTTTTAAAGCAAATCTTTTATGAAGAAAATTACGTTGAAAATGATTTTCACGCTCATTGTATTGTTCAGTCTTACAGATGTAAACGCTCAACTTAGCGCTTCTTTTTATGGAAATGATGCAGACTCTAAAATTGGAATTGGGTATGATTTCAATGAAAAATTATGGGGTGAAATTCGTGTCTATTCCGGGCCCTCTATCACCAATACCACTGCTGAAGCGGTTTTAAATTATAATTTTATTAGAAAAGAGAAATACCAAACTTATGTTGGAATTGGTGCAATTGCCAATAATTTAAATGGAATAATAGCGCCAATCGGTTTACGATTTTCTCCCATTGAAAGTTTAAGCAATTTTTTAATTCATATTGAATTACAACCTGCTTATATTTTTGACTACGATGATGCTTTTTTAACTGGTTTTTTTGGAATTCGGTATAAGTTCGACTAAAAAAAAGCCGCTAAATTTTAGCGGCTTTTTATTTTTTAAACTTTTGAAATTATTCAGATTCGGTTTCTTTGGGTTCTTGTTTTTGAATTTCAATTTTTAATTCATTCTTATCTTTATCAAGATCCATCAAAACTTTATCACCTTCATTTAATTTTGCCGTGATGATTTTTTCAGCAAGCATATCTTCAATATATTTTTGAATGGCTCTTTTTAAAGGCCGCGCACCATATTGTTGATCGAATCCTTTATCTGAAATAAAATCTTTAGCTTCATCGGTTAATTCTAATTTATATCCTAAATCTTCAATACGAACGAATAGTTTTGCTAATTCAATATCAATAATTTTGTGGATATCTTTTCTTTCTAATTTATTGAAAATTACAACATCATCGATTCTATTTAAAAATTCAGGCGCAAAAGTTTTCTTTAAAGCATTTTCAATTACGCCTTTGTTGTGCGCATCGAGTTGTTCTTCTCGCGCTTTGGTACCAAAACCAACTCCTTGACCAAAATCTTTTAATTTACGAGCTCCAATATTAGAAGTCATAATAATTATGGTGTTTCTAAAATCGATCTTTCTACCTAAACTATCGGTTAAATAACCGTCATCTAATACTTGAAGTAACATATTAAAAACGTCTGGATGCGCTTTTTCAACTTCATCAAGTAAAATTACCGCGTAAGGTTTGCGTCTCACTTTTTCGGTTAATTGTCCGCCTTCTTCATAACCAACATAACCCGGAGGCGCTCCAATTAACCGAGAAACCGCAAATTTCTCCATATACTCACTCATATCGATTCTTATGAGTGTATCTTCATTATCAAACATTTCTTTCGCTAAAATTTTAGCAAGTTGTGTTTTTCCAACACCAGTTTGACCTAAAAATATAAATGAGCCGATTGGTTTATCGGGATCTTTTAATCCTGCACGGTTACGCTGAATAGCTTTTACAACTTTATTTACCGCATCATCTTGCCCAATGACTTTACCTTTAATTTTCTGCGGTAATTCTGAGAGTTTATTGCTTTCAGTTTGCGCAATTCTATTTACAGGAATTCCCGTCATCATTGAAACAACATCGGCAACGCTGTCTTCATCTACAGTTTCTTTATGTTGTTTTGAATCTTCTTCCCATTTTTCCTGAGCAATTTCTAATTCTTTTTCAAGATTTTTTTCATCATCACGAAGTTTCGCCGCTTCCTCGTATTTCTGCTTTTTAACTACAGAATTTTTGGTTTCACGAACTTCTTCCAACTTTCGTTCTAAATCAATTATTTTCTTTGGAACTTCAATATTCGTAATATGAACTCGAGAACCCGCTTCATCTAAAGCATCAATCGCTTTATCGGGTAAAAAACGCTCGGTCATATAACGGTTGGTCAATTTTACACAAGCTTTAATCGCTTCAGGCGTGTAAATTACGTTATGATGATTTTCATATTTACCCTTAATATTATTTAAAATTTCAATAGTTTCATCTACCGAAGTCGGTTCAATGATAACTTTTTGAAATCTTCTTTCTAACGCACCGTCTTTTTCGATATGTTGTCTGTATTCATCTAAGGTTGTGGCTCCAATACATTGCAGTTCACCTCTTGCTAAAGCAGGTTTAAACATATTACTGGCATCTAAACTTCCTGTTGCACCGCCAGCGCCAACAATAGTGTGAATTTCGTCTATAAAGAGGATAATGTTGTCATTCTTTTCTAATTCATTCATCACCGCTTTCATACGCTCTTCAAACTGCCCGCGGTATTTTGTTCCGGCAACTAGACTTGCAAGATCTAAAGTTACCACGCGTTTATCAAAAAGAATCCGAGAGACTTTACGTTGTACAATTCTTAAGGCTAAACCTTCAGCAATAGCACTTTTACCTACACCAGGTTCTCCAATTAAAAGTGGATTATTTTTCTTTCTTCTACTTAAAATTTGTGAAACACGTTCAATTTCTTTTTCTCGGCCTACAACAGGATCTAATTTCCCTTCATCTGCTAGCGCGGTTAAATCTCTACCGAAATTATCTAAAACCGGAGTTTTAGATTTTTTGCTGCTTTTTCCAGCGCTACTTCCGCTTCCACCAAATGGATTATTTTTAGTAGCATCACCAGAAGTTGTATCGTCATCAGAAAAAGATTCTGACGTTGGAGTATTTAAGTAATCGTTATCTTGGGTTATCATCGATTTAAATTCATCTTTTACGTTATCGTAATCTACCTTTAATTTGTTTAATAATTTTGTAGTAGGATCATTTTCATTTCGGAGGATACATAACAACAAATGCGCTGTATTAATATGCGAACTCTGAAATAATTTAGCTTCTAAAAAGGTAGTTTTTAGAGCTCTTTCTGCTTGGCGGGTTAAGTGTAAATTTTTCTTTTCGTTTGAAAGAGAACTCGGATTAGGATTCGCCGGACTCAATATTTCAACCTTTCTTCTTAAATGATCAAGGTCTATATTTAATGTATCTAAAATATCGATTGCTTTTCCGTTTCCATCACGAATAAGTCCTAAAATTAAATGTTCAGTCCCAATAAAATCGTGACCTAAACGTAATGCTTCTTCTTTACTATATGTAATTACATCTTTAACTCTTGGTGAAAAATTATCGTCCATCTTTATCTCCTCAATTTATTAAATTCATAAAGATAAGTTTCAAAAACTGTACCTTTAATACTATACCTAGCTAATTGACAAAAATATTAGCGAAATTCAAAATAGAAAGCTACGAACTTATCAACGAATCAATAATAAAAATTTGTTAATAAAATATAAGCAAATCTCTATTAACGGCTTATGAATAAAGAAGAAAATCCGTAAATTGCCACGTTAGAAAATTAAATTAACTAAATCAAGTTTTATGTCGGAAGGAGAAAAGTTAATTCCCATAAATATAGAAGACGAAATGAAATCGGCTTACATCGATTATTCGATGTCAGTCATTGTGTCACGTGCTCTGCCAGATGTGCGTGATGGTTTAAAACCTGTTCACCGTAGAGTATTATTCGGAATGTACGAATTAGGCGTACTTTCTAATCGTGCTTATAAAAAATCCGCCAGAATTGTAGGGGAAGTTTTAGGTAAATATCACCCTCACGGAGATACTTCTGTTTATGATACTATGGTACGAATGGCTCAAGAATGGAGTTTACGCTATATGTTGGTAGATGGGCAAGGAAACTTTGGTTCTGTAGATGGTGATAGTCCTGCTGCGATGCGTTATACCGAAGCAAGAATGCGGAAGATTAGTGAAGATATGCTTGCTGATATCGATAAAGACACCGTAGATCATTCCTTAAATTTTGACGATACTTTAAAAGAGCCTACCGTTTTACCAACCCGAGTTCCAAATTTATTGGTAAATGGCGCAAGTGGAATTGCGGTAGGAATGGCAACCAATATGCCTCCACACAATTTATCTGAAGTGGTTGATGGTACGGTAGCTTATATTGATAATCATGATATAGAAATTGATGAATTAATTGAGCACGTAAAAGCTCCCGATTTCCCTACTGGAGGAATTATTTATGGTTACGATGGCGTACGTGAAGCTTTTAAAACTGGTCGAGGTCGAGTAGTAATGCGAGCTAAAGCTTCAGTTGAAGAAGTAAAAGGAAAAGAATGTATTGTAGTTACTGAAATTCCTTATCAAGTGAATAAGGCAGATATGATTAAAAAAACTGCCGATTTAATAAATGATAAGAAAATTGAAGGAATTTCTAACATTCGTGATGAATCCGACAGAAACGGAATGCGAATCGTTTATATTTTAAAAAGAGACGCAATACCAAATATTGTTCTTAATACACTTTATAAACATACCGCACTTCAATCTTCTTTCAGCGTAAATAATATTGCTTTAGTAAAAGGACGACCAGAAATGTTGAATCTGAAAGATATGATTCAATATTTTGTAGAACACCGTCACGAAGTTGTTGTTCGTAGAACAGAATTCGAATTAAAAAAGGCGCAAGATCGCGCTCATATTTTAGAAGGTTTAATTATTGCTTCAGACAATATAGATGAAGTTATTGCTTTAATTAGAGCATCTAGTAATGCAGATGAAGCACGCCAAAAATTAATTGATAGGTTTGAATTAACCGAAATTCAAGCAAAAGCCATTGTTGAAATGCGCTTACGTCAATTAACCGGTTTAGAGCAAGATAAGTTACGAGCAGAATATGAAGATTTAATGAAAACCATTGAAGATTTAAAAGATATTCTTGCCAGTAAAGAAAGAAGAATGCAAATCATTAAAGATGAATTGCTCGAAATTAAAGAAAAGTATGGAGATGAACGAAGATCGACCATTAATTTTGCAGGTGGCGATTTAAGTATCGAAGATATGATTCCAGATGAGCAAGTAGTTATTTCTATTTCTCACGCAGGTTATATTAAACGTACACCGCTTACTGAATATAAAAAGCAAAATAGAGGAGGCGTTGGTTCTAAAGCTTCAACTACAAGAAATGAAGACTTCTTAGAATATTTATTCGTAGGTACAAATCACCAATATATGATTTTCTTCACACAAGACGGAAAATGTTTCTGGATGCGTGTTTATGAAATTCCAGAAGGAAGTAAATCGTCGAAAGGTCGAGCTATTCAAAACCTTATAAATATCGACCCGAACGATAAAGTAAAAGCCTTTATTTGTACCGAAGATCTTAAAGATGAAGAATACATTAATAGCCATTATGTAATTATGGCTACTAAAAAAGGGCAAGTAAAGAAAACTTCCCTTGAACAATATTCTCGTCCACGTACAAATGGAATTAACGCGATAACCATTAAAGAAGGAGACGAATTACTTTCGGCTAAATTAACTACGGGTGAAAGTCAAGTTATGTTAGCCTTAAAATCAGGTAAAGCTATTCGTTTTGAAGAAGCGAAAACTCGACCGATGGGAAGAAATGCTTCCGGTGTTAGAGGAATTAGACTTGCCCACGATAATGATGAAGTGGTTGGTATGATTGCTGTAGAAAATCCTGAAGAAGAAACCGTTTTAGTAGTTTCAGAAAATGGTTACGGTAAGCGAACCTTTATTAATGATCCTGAAAATGGAGAAGAAATTTACCGAATCACGAACCGAGGCGGAAAAGGAGTAAAAACCATTTCTATTACTGAAAAAACAGGAGAATTAGTTACCATAAAAAGTGTAACCGATTCAGATGATTTAATGATTATCAATAAATCGGGAATTGCGATTAGAATTGCTGTAGAAGATTTACGGGTTATGGGTCGAGCTACACAAGGAGTTCGTCTTATTAACTTAAAAGGAAACGATTCTATTGCTGCGGTAGCTAAAATTGCCAATGAAGGCGATGAAGATGAAACTTTGCTTGATGAAGAAACAACTGAAAATGGCACAACTATTGAACCAGAATCTACCAACGAAGAAGAATAGACCTCAAAAACCAAACAAAATGAAAAAGACAATTTTAGCCATTTCTTTATCTCTTGTAGGAGTGGTGGCTTTTGCACAAAAACGTGAAATTAGAGACGCAGAAGATGCGATGGAAGATGGAAACTATCAAGAAGCGAAAAAAATATTATCTTCAGTAGAAGGACAAGTAGCTTCAGAAAAAGATAGAATTAAAGCAGATTATTATTTAGCTAAAGGGAAAGCTTATTTCGGACCTTTAAACGCTATTCCTACTGTCGAAAATTTAGAGCAAGCCGGAGAAGCTTATCGAAAAGCTATTGAATTTGGTGAAGAAGATGAAGGTAAAAAAGGATTAACAGAAGTTCGTAATAAACTTATCAATACAGCTATAAACGATCAAAAACAGTCTAAATTTGATGTAGCAGCAGATAAGTTGTATGCAGCCTATCAAATAAATACTCAAGATACGCTGTACCTTTTTTATGCAGCTTCAAGTGCGGTTAACGGTAAAAATTATCCAAAAGCTTTAAAACTTTATACTCAACTTGATGATTTAGGATACACCGGGCAAGGGTATAAATATACAGCTGTAAATAAAAGTACAGGTGAAGTAGAGAGATTTGATAGCGAAAGTGAACGTGATTTATTCATTAAATCTGGAGATTACATAAAGCCTGATAAAGTAAAAACGGATTCTAAAAGAGCAGAAATAATTAAAAATATCGCTTTAATTCATTTACAAAATGACGAACCTGAAAAGGCGTTAGAAGCAATTAAGGAAGTTCGCCAAGAAAATCCGGAGGATGTTTCTCTTATGTTAGTTGAATCTGATGTTTACCTTAAAATGGGAGAAACTGAAGAATACAGTAAAGTAATAGAAAAGATAATCGAGAAAGATCCTACGAATCCGACTTTATTTTATAATCTGGGAGTTACTTCAGCTCAAAGCGGAAAAAAGGATAAGGCGATTAAATACTATAAAAAAGCCATAGAATTAGATCCTAAAATGACTAATGCTTATATTAATTTATCAACTTTAATTTTAGAAGACGAGAGAAAGATTGTTGATGAAATGAATAGCTTAGGAATGTCTAAAGCAGATAATAAGCGTTATGATGAATTAGTTGAAGAAAAAAAGGAGCTTTACCGAGAAGCGGTTCCTTACCTTAAAAAAGGAATGGAAAACGACCCAAGCAATACAGAAACTATTCGTACTCTTATGAATATTTATTCACAGTTAGGTGAAGAACAAAAAGCTAAAGAATTAAAACAAAAATTAGCGGAATAAGTTTTTCAAAGAAAAAAATTAGACATTAAAAAAAGCCTACTAAATTTTAGTAGGCTTTTTTTAATGTCTAATTTAATTATTAGATAATTTTTTTGATTACACGTAAATTATGAGAATATTGTTTGGTTTCTACATTAAAAATTCCGCTGTGGTCAATTCGATCTATGCGAACTTTTCCGTGTGCGTGAATTATATAATTATCGGTCATAATAATTCCGACGTGAATAATATTTCCTTCAGCATTATCAAAAAAAGCTAAATCGCCCGTTTCACTTTCTTCAATAAAACTTAAGGGTTCGCCTTGTTTTGCTTGTTCAGAAGCATCTCTAAAAAGGGAATAGCCATTTAATTTATATACCATTTGGGTAAAACCGCTACAATCAATTCCAAAAGGTGTTTTTCCTCCCCATAAATATGGAGCGTTTAAATACAGGTAAGCTGTTTTTAGCAAAGAATTTTTAGGCTTTTTTCCTGAAATTCGATTGCCATCAAAAATCTGATTTAACAATGGAAGCGCATTTAGGTTTGCACCAATAGAAATAGGAGTGAGGCTTTTAGTTTCGCGATGAGTTATAAATTCAATTAAATCGGAAGATAATATAGGTTTTTCTTTATTGTATTCTGTATAAATTTCTTCTGTTAATTTAATAAACTGTTTATTATCAACCCAACCTTCATAATTATCGAATGCAATACGGATTCTACTCCATTTTTTTCGTTCTTCTAAAACTTTAAAATGATCGCCATATAATAATTGCGTAACCATTTCGCTTGTATCGGCTGGTTCTAACCGAACCGGTACAATATTCAGGGAGCAAATTCCGTATTGCATTTATAATTACCTAAAAGTGATGTATTAATTAGTTTCTTTCAATTACCATTGCGGAAGCTCCACCGCCACCGTTACAAATTGCTGCGGCTCCAATTTTTCCGTTATTTTGTTGAAGAACACTCATTAACGTAATTAGAATTCTAACACCGCTACAACCTAATGGATGTCCTAATGAAACTGCTCCACCATTAACATTTACATTAGAATCATTTAATCCTAATATTTTCATATTTGCTAAACCAACAACCGAAAATGCTTCGTTAAATTCAAAATAATCTACATCATCTAATTTTATTCCGGCTTTATCAATCGCTTTTGGAAGCGCTTTTGCTGGAGCGATGGTAAACCATTTTGGTTCTTGTGCAGCATCTGCATAACTTTTAATAGTAGCTAAAGGTTTTAAGCCTAATTCTTCGGCTTTTTCTTTGCTCATTAAAATTACCGCGCCGGCGCCATCATTTATAGTTGAAGCATTTGCAGCAGTTACCGTTCCGTCTTTACTAAATGCAGGACGTAAAGAGGTAACTTTTTCCATTTTAATATTTTTAAACTCTTCGTCTTCAGCAAAGATTTTAGGATCTCCTTTTCGTTGCGGAACTTCTACCGGAACTACTTCATCTTTAAATTTACCGGCTTCCCAAGCTTCTTTCGATCGTTTATAAGATTCTAATGCGAATTTATCTTGATCTTCTCTGGAGAAATTATATTCTTTTGCACATAAATCTGCACAAACTCCCATTGCATTCTGGTCGTAAGCATCTACCAAACCATCTTTTTGCATTCCGTCTTCCATTTTCATCGGACCGAATTTTTGTCCTTTTCGCATATGAACATAATGCGGAATTAAACTCATATTTTCCATTCCGCCGGCAACAATAATATCAGCATCGCCCAATGATATAGATTGTGCACCTTGAATTACGGCTTTCATACCACTCGCGCAAACTTTATTTATAGTTGTACACGGAACAGAATCTGGAATTCCAGCGCCTAAAGCTGCTTGTCTTGCTGGAGCTTGACCAACACCTGCTTGTACTACATTTCCCATTAACACTTCTTGAACCAATTCTGGTTTCAAGTTTATTTTATCTAAAGCGCCTTTTATTGCTGTAGAACCTAATTTGGTTGCAGAAACAGTAGAAAGACTTCCTAAAAAACTACCTATTGGTGTTCTGGCAGCACTTACAATTACAACTTCTTTATTCATTTTAATTAATTTTTAGATCGTTTTTTGCGAATTTAGTGATTTTATAAAGAACATCCGAACGAAGATAGCGATACCTGTATTTTTTAGTACATTTGACTGTCAAGTAACATCTATGAAAAATTTTATAAATAGCATTTATAAGAATCAAGCTTTAATTTACAAGATATTCTTATACTTAATTACGGTTGCTTTAATCGTATATTTATTTCCGAAGGGAAGTAAATTTAAATATGATATAACAAAGGGAAAACCCTGGCAATATGAAAATTTATATGCGCCTTTTGATTTTGCTATTTTAAAATCTGATGAAGAAATTGAAGAAGAACGCCAACAAATTCAGCAAAATCATACACCATACTTTAATGTAAATACAGAAATTCCTGAAGAAGCAGCTGAAAAATTAGATACAAATATTGAAGTTGTATTTAACGATAGCGTTTTAGATGCCGATGGCGTTCGGTTAATTAAATTTTCTAAACTAACACTGAATAAAATATATGATAAAGGTGTAATTCAGGAGATCGATCCGTTTAAAGAGAATAAAATCATTTATTTAAAGAAGGGAAATGAAGCTGAAGAAGCCGTTTATAAATCGCTCATTAAACAAGAAGAATTAGGAAATTTCTTAGAAGAACAGATAAAAAATTCAAACTTAAAACCTTATCAAAGTCAGTTAAAAGAACTTTTTTTTGAAGCCGTTCGGCCAAACGTAAAATTAAACGAAACCTTAACCCAACAAGATTTAGAGTCAAAATTGGCTTCTATTTCTTACACGCGTGGAATTGTAAATCAAGGCGTTCGTATTATTTCAAAAGGTGAAATTGTTGAAGGAAATAAATACAGCATCCTAAAATCATTAAAATCTGAATACGAGTCTAAAATTTGGACCGCTTCCAGTTATTATGTAGTTGTTTTCGGTTATGTTTTATTGGTTTCGCTGGCTTTATTAATGCTGTTTCTTTTTATTAGAAAATACCGAATTGAAATTTTTGAAAATAACACGAAAGTTACTTTCATCTTTTTCAATATTTTACTCACGGTTTTATTAACCACTATTGTGATGAAAATTAACGTAAATTACGTTTATGTAGTTCCTATTTGCGTTCTTCCACTTACACTCAAGGCCTTTTTTGATGCACGATTAGGATTATTTACCCACGTCGTAACGGTTTTAATTTTAGGTTTTATTGTACCGAATAGTTATGAATATATGTTTCTGCAAATTATTGCGGGAATCGTAACTATTTTAACCATTTCAGAATTATATAAACGTGCCAATTTATTCATTTCAGTAGGGCAAATTACCGGCGTTTATATTTTTACGTATTTCGCATTTACTATTATTCAAGAAGGCGATGTCGCAAAAATAAATTATGAAACTTTTTTAATGTTTCTACTAGGCGGTTTTGCTACGCTTTTTGTACAGCCTTTAATTTATGCGTATGAAAAATTATTTGGTTTGGTTTCCGATATGTCGCTTTTGGAATTGTCAGATACCAATTCTAAACTTTTAAAAGAATTATCGAACAAAGCTCCGGGAACGTTTCACCATAGTTTAAATGTGGCAAATTTAGCTGAAGCCGCGGCAAATGAAATCGGCGCAAATTCTATGTTGATTCGTGTTGGTGCGCTTTACCACGATATCGGAAAAATGTCGAATCCGACCTATTTTACTGAAAATCAAACTACTTCTGTAAATCCGCATGATGAATTAGAGCCAAAAGAAAGCGCAGAAATTATTATCAATCACGTAATTCACGGAATTGAGATTGCCAAACGAAATAATTTACCTGATCGCGTAATTGACTTTATAAGAACGCATCACGGAACAAGTTTGGTCTATTATTTTTATAAAAAAGCGAAAGAAGATGCGAAAGAAACCGAAAATGAAGTAAACGAAGAAGATTTTAAATATCCCGGTCCAGAGCCATTTAGTAAAGAAACGGCCATTTTAATGATGAGCGACAGTGTTGAAGCTGCGAGCAAAAGTTTAAAAGAGCCAACTTCAAGCGCGATCGATAAATTCGTCGAAAAAATTATCAATAAACAAATGGAAGAAGGGCAGTTTTTAAATGCCAATATTACGTTTAAAGAGATTCAGATTATCAAAAAAGTTTTAAAGCGAAAGCTGAAAAATATTTATCACTTAAGAATTGAATATCCGGAATAATAATAAATATCTAGACGCAAGAACAGGAGGCGTTTATTTTATAATAAAAAAATTAAATCGAGACAATCTCTAGATTATCTTATTCTCGATTATCGATTGAAAATTCATTATTCATGAAATTTGGAAAAGTAGAACATCCCGAACATATAGATTTTACCTTGCCGGAAGATCATCCGCAGACAAAAGAAATCCTAAAAAATTATACACCAAATTCTTTTGAGAATGTAAGTATAGGTTGTGCAAAATGGAACCGAAAAGACTTAAAAAATTTCTATCCACGCGGAACAAAAGATGAATTACATTATTATTCAGAACAATTCAACAGCATCGAACTCAACGCTACATTTTACAGAATGTGGCCTGCAGAACAATTTAAAAAATGGCACGATAAAACTACCGAAGATTTCAAGTTTTTCCCAAAAGTTCCGCGTTTAATTAGTCATATAAAACGATTAAATGAGGTAGACGATTTAGTTTCAGATTATACGGCGAGTTTGGTAAGTTTAGATGAAAAATTAGGTATGGTTTTTCTACAAATGCCCGAGAATTTTCATCCAAAATGGATGGAACGGTTACCGGAATTCTTTAAAAAATGGCCGCAAGAAATTCCACTAGCTTTTGAAGTTCGTAATGAAAGTTGGCATAACGATAAAGCGGTTAGCGACGAACTAAATTCAATTTTAAAAGAATATAATATTGCCAATGTAATCACCGATAGCGCAGGAAGAAGAGATTTATTACATATGCGTTTAACATCAGATACCGCGTTTATTCGTTACAACGGCGCCAATCATGAAAGCGATTACCAAAGGCTAGATGATTGGGTAAATCGCTTAGAAGAATGGTATAAATTAGGACTGAAAAACGCTTATTTTTTTGTGCATCAAAATTTGGAAGAAGCCTCACCATTATTATCGGCTCATTTTATTAAACAAATGAATGAGCGTTTTAATTTATCGATTAAAATTCCGCAAACACTCACAAAATGAAACAAGAAATCGCTATAACCGTTGACGCGGTAATTTTTGCTGAAGAAAATAATGAACTATTTCTACTAATGATTAAGCGTAAAAACGAGCCTTTTAAAAATGAATGGGCTTTACCCGGCGGATTTTTAGAAAAAGACGAACTTCTAAAAACCGGATGTTTACGCGAATTAAAAGAAGAAACCGGTTTAGCATTAACTGAAATTCAACAAGTAGGAATTTACGATAAAATAGATCGCGATCCGCGCGGGCGAACGTTATCGGTAGCGTTTACAGCTAAACTTCAACAGAAAAAAGAAGTAAAAGGAAATGATGACGCCGAAGAAGCAGAATGGGTTTCACTAAAGGAAATTAAAAAAACTGCATTCGATCATAATTTAATTATTAGTGATGCAAAAAAGAAATTACAAATAACAGCATAACGTTTACCGATTCTAAAGTTGCTTTTAAAGCTGAATTTTAATTTAACTTTGAATAAAAAAGATGAGATTTCACACTAGAAAATGGATAAAACCTGAAGATTTAAACCCAAACGGAACTTTATTTGGCGGAAGATTATTAGAATGGATCGATGAAGAAGCGGCACTTTACGCGATAATTCAGTTAGAAAACCCGAAAACGGTTACCGCTTATATGAGCGAAATCAGTTTTAAAAGTTCGGCAAAACAAGGCGATATTGTAGAAATTGGTATTGATGTTATTAAATTCGGAACTTCTTCATTAACCTTAACTTGTGAGGTAAGAAATAAAATGACACGAAAGCCAATTATAAATGTTGAAAAAATTGTAATGGTAAGTTTAGATGAGGAGGGAAATGCAAAACCGCACGGTAAAACTAAAATTGAATATGTTAAAGATCGCTTAGAAGATTAACCTTCATCTTCTTTTGCTTTTTCTATTTCCTCATTAATTTTTTCAACCTCTTTTTGCTTTAATTTCGGCACTTTGCGTTTTGTTCTTGTATAATTTTCAAGATTGAACTTTGCGTAAATAGGAAAATGATCAGAACCGATATCTTTTAGGCGTTCAATTTCATTTAAACCGAAATGCTCTGATGAAAACATATGGTCTAACGGCCAACGTAATAAGAAATTATTAGCATTATAAGTTGAAAAGAATCCACGACCAATACGCGGATCTAACAAACCACTAATTTTTTGAAATTCTTGTGTGGTTTGCGACCAAGCAACATCATTAAAATCGCCAATCACTAAAATTGGTAAGTCATTTTCACGAGCTTTTTTTGCAATTAACATCATTTCTCCGTCACGATCGGTTGATCTGGGATTATGCTGTGGCGTTGGCGGCGTAGGATGCGTAGCATAAAGCTGAATTATCGCACCAGAATCCATTTTCAATTTTGCGTGAATTGAAGGAATACTATCAGAAATTAAAAAGTTTATTTCGGGATTAAATAATTTTTTCTTTGAATATAAAAGCATTCCGTAGGTATTTTCTAGCGGACATTCTACGCGATAAGAATACGATTTTAAAATCGAAGCCATACTGTCTTTCCATGTTTCGTTGGCTTCCATTAATAAAACTAAATCGGGATTTTGTTCGGTAATTCTATTTTTTAATTTAATGTAATGATCATTTTTTTGTAGCACATTAGAAGCTAAAATACTTATGGTATTTTTTTTAGAAGTAGCATTTTTAACTTCATAAGAAGAAAATGGAGTGTACGGAACTATTTTAGTCATTTGAAATATAAAACACGCCGAAAGAATAATCATGAATCCGTAATCTTTTTTCGACCTGATATCAAACCTGAAAAAATAAAAAAGGATAGCCAAAAGGGTAAGCGCGGTAAGTTGCCCGTGCGGAAAATCAAAAATACGTATCCACCAATAATTAGCGGTAAACAAAGGAATGATAGTAAGAATAATTGCTAAAACACCAAAAGCAACCAATACATTTTTTAGCCTCATTTAGGTAAATATTTTCGCTCCACATAAAATGGACCCAAAGGCAAGATAGAGCAAAAAATTGTGACACCAAGTGTTTTTAAAGACCAATTTAATTTTTCGTACATCCAATACGCACCAATTACGTAAAGAACAAATAATATCCCGTGTGCCATTCCTACAATTCTCACCATTTCCGGCTGATCATACAAATACTTTAATGGCATTGCGATAAGTAATAAAACTAGGAAAGAAATTGCTTCTAAAAAACTTATGATTTGAAAGGCTTTAACTTGAGAATTCATCAGTAAAAATTTTTGCAAATATAACGCATATCTAGAGCTTTTTGTAGTAATCTCTGGCGCATTTGTGTTAATTTTAATGAGATTAAGATGAAGTATTTTCTGTAAAAGTTTATTATGTTTGTTATAAACACCAATTTACAATGAAAGTTTTAGTAACCGGAGGATTAGGTTTTATTGGTTCTCACACCGTTGTTTGCTTATTGAATGAAGGTTATGAAGTTGTGATTATCGATAATTTATCGAATTCTTCCATTTCTGTATTAGAAGGAATTACCCGAATAACTGAAAAATCGCCTGAATTTTGCAAAATAGATTTAAGAGATAAAAGTAAAGTCGCCGATTTTTTTGAAAATCACCAAGATATCGATGGCGTTATTCATTTTGCAGCTTCAAAAGCGGTTGGTGAAAGCGTAAAAAAACCATTATTATATTATGAAAATAATATAAATACGTTGGTGTATGTTCTTCAAGAAATGCGCAGAAAACAGCTTACTAATTTTATCTTTAGTTCGTCGTGTACCGTTTATGGTCAGGCCGACGAGTTGCCGATTAATGAAAATGCGCCTTTAAAAAAAGCAGAATCGCCTTATGGTAATACAAAACAGATAGGAGAACAAATTATTAGCGATTATGCAAAAGATCATGAAATTTTTAAAGCTATTTCGCTAAGATATTTCAATCCGATAGGAGCGCATCCATCAGCAGAAATTGGTGAACTTCCTATTGGTATTCCACAAAATTTAATTCCTTTTATTACACAAACCGCCGCTGGAAAACGCGATATGCTTTCTGTTTTTGGAAACGATTATCCCACCGCAGACGGAACCTGTATTCGCGATTATATTCATGTGATGGATTTAGCCCAAGCTCACGTAGTTGCGCTAGAGCGTTTAATGAAAAATAAAAATAAAAAAACCTACGAAATTTTTAATTTGGGTACTGGAAAAGGAAATTCGGTATTAGAAGTAATTAAAACTTTTGAAAAAGAAACTAATCAGAAATTACCTTATAAAATTACGGCTAGGAGAGAGGGCGATATTATTTCAGCCTATGCAGATACAAAAAAGGCTAATGAAGAATTAGGTTGGAAAGCCAAATTCAACTTAGCCGATTCGTTAAAAAGTGCCTGGAAATGGCAACAAAAGCAAGTTTAGCTTTTTTATTTATTATTTACATACAAAGCGTGAATAACGCCAGGTAACCAAAAAATTAAGGTTAATATTAAATTAATTAAAAAATCTTTTCCTAATCCTTTATTTAAAAATACGGCTAAAGGAGGAAGAATAATACTTAGAATAATTGTTAAAATAGACATGGTTCGTTTTTTTATCTAAGGTAGAATTCTTTCACCCTCATCACCTAGATTTAAAGATAATTATAACATAACTTTAGGCTAGTTCTTAAAAAATAAAATCGGGAAATATTTCCCGATTTTATTAATATTCGTAATTCTGTAGCGCTTTGTTATATTCTCGTATTTCTTCAATGTTTCGTTTATTATCAGAATCTTTAATGAGAGACATTAAATAAATTAAACTTTCTTCCGGTTTTACTTCTTCCTTTTCTATTTCTTCATCATCTTCAATAGGTTCATCTTCAGGAATTGGAATATCAAACGTAAAGTTTTCTTCTATGTGTTCATAGGTAAGACGAATAGCTTTTGCGATTACCGGACGCTCTTCTTCAACAGCGTAAGGACGTAATTCTTTTAGGTCGCTAACAAGTGTATTCGTTATAATTCCGGCGTGATCTAAATCATCAAGAATCTTCTTTATGAGTTTTTGGGCTTTCGGATTATTCAAAATGGTTTGTTTTTTGCAGTTATATAAACGCAAAAATAGTAGAATTCAAGCTAAATTAAGCGGATTAGAGTAGAAAAGTAAAACTTTTTTTGAAGCGTTTTATTTTTAATTTTTTTATCGAGTAATTCAAACATTTACTGGCAATTAAGCAAGCGCTAAAAATTGTTTTTTTGTAATTCAGGTAAAATTATTTCGATAAACCTTTAAAACTCCTTAATTTTGCAAGATTTTAATTTTAAAATATACGCTAAGAAGGAGTAAAAGTTTATGGCTGAAAAAGTGGTTGAAAAAGAATTATACGATTATCAGGAAAAAGATTTAAACAAGATTTTTAATTATCTAGAGGATGCTCCAGATAATTTTAATTTGTTATATCAATTGCCTACCGGCGGAGGAAAAACTGTAGTCTTTTCTGAAATCGTGCGACGCTACATCGAGCAAACAAATAAAAAAGTGGTTATTCTTACACACCGAATCGAGTTGTGTAAACAAACCTCTAAAATGCTGAAAGGATTCGGTGTACGTAATAAAATTATTAACAGTAAGGTAAAAGAATTACCCGATCAAGATGAATACCAATGTTTTGTAGCAATGGTTGAAACACTGAATAATCGTCTGAGTGATGATAAATTAGAAGTTTCTAATGTTGGATTGGTAATTATTGATGAAGCGCATTATAATTCATTTACCAAATTATTTAAATATTTTGAAGAATCTTTTATTCTAGGAGTAACCGCTACACCGTTAAGTTCCAATATAAAGTTACCAATGAAAGATAATTACCAAGAACTTATTGTTGGTAATTCTATTCCTTCACTTATTGAAAAAGGCTTTTTGGCTCGTGCAAATACGTTTAGTTATGATGTAGGTTTAGGTTCGCTGCAAATTGGTATAAATGGAGATTATACCGTAAAATCATCAGAAGATCTGTATACCAATTTCAGCATGCAAGAAAAATTGGTTCAAGCTTATGAAGAACGTTGTAAAGGAAAGAAAACCTTAATTTTCAACAACGGAATTAACACTTCCTGGTACGTTTATCAAACTTTTAGAGATGCTGGTTACGAGATCAAACACTTAGATAACACACATAGCAAAAAGGAACGTAAAGAAATTTTACGTTGGTTTAGAGAAAAACCCGATGCAATATTAACTTCGGTGAGTATTCTTACTACTGGTTTCGATGAACCTAGCGTAGAAAATATTATTTTGAATCGCGCTACAAAATCACTCACGCTTTATTACCAAATGATTGGGCGTGGCTCGCGAAAACTCGATAATAAAGATGAATTTAACGTAATTGATCTAGGTAATAACGCTGCTAGATTTGGACTTTGGGATGCCCCTGTAGATTGGCAATTAATTTTTAAGAATCCAGATTATTTCTTAGAAAATATTACAAGTGATGAAGCGATCGAGCGGGAGTTTAAATACCAAATGCCCGAAGAAACCCGCGAACTTTTTAAAAATTCTGAATCTATAGAATTCGATATAAAGGAAGCTTATGAAAAAGCGATGGATAACGGACAAAAATCGAAAGCGGTTTTAGAAGAATCTATCGAGCAGCACGCAAGAATGTGTGTAGAAAATAGTGAAGATGTTTTTGATGCACGTATTTTAGCAAGAGAACTAAAAGATGATATTCGCGATCGTGTAAAACGTTATTCATATTGCATTATTAATAACACAAAAAATTATCGTGATTGGTTATTTGAAGATTATAACCGAAAATTGCGGTCGAAAATCAATGAGATTTTTCAAGATTAATAAAAAAAGCGCATTGTAAAATGCGCTTTTTTTATTTCTATATTTTATTATTAACCTTTTATTGAAGCGCGCCAAAAATTGCTACGCCATATAAGAAAAATCGTAAAAATCGAAGCAATCCAAAAAGCAAATAACTTCCGAATGGAAATTTTATAATTCCGGCAGCGATACTAGAAATAGCAAAAGGAACCGGTAAAAGTGCGCCAACGATAATTAAAAATCCGCCCCATTTTCGCATATTTTTTATGTGCTTTTCCATTTTCACTTCTAAATACACAAAAACTGAAGGAATACTCGCAATTCCACGACCTATAAAATAAGATACAATTCCGCCTAAATACGAAAGTGTAGCGATTATAGCTAGATAAATTTCAGGATGATCAGATTTTCCAGACCAGGCAATAAAAATTTCCGGCGGTATTAACCCCAAAATAGATTCTGAAGCAAAAAACACAGCTAAAACGCCAATAGGAGGGAAGTTATCGGTAATATAAACCAAGACATCTTCAATATCGATCACAAAAAAGTGAACACAAATAAGCGCAACAATGAAAATGAGAATAGGAATTGCTGCTTTTAAAAGACTTTTCCCTACAAACGAATAAAATCCGGTATAAGAATAATACTGGTGTAAAAGTTTCCAGCGGGGTTTTTTTTGTTTATTTCTTTTCTTTTGATCTGTCATAGCACTATTGAAACCTGCAAAATTAATCTCTTCGTTCCCTCTGTACAAGTTTTATATTGTAAAAGTTTGTTAGGACTTTTTAATTGTTTTTTATTGAATTTTCATCCATATTTTTTTCTGATTTCTGCGATGAAAATTCCCTTAAAAAATCTTTTCCTGTTGGATATTCAAAAAGTTCTAAATCGAAATACGGAACGGCGGCAAGCAAATGATCAAAAATATCGGCAATGATATGTTCGTAATTTTTCCACACTTTATCTTTGCTGAAGGTGTAAATTTCTAGAGGAATTCCTTGCGGTGTCGGTTCTAACTGTCGCGTCATAATCATCATTTCTTTATTAATGGCAGAATGCTGATTTAGATATTCATCGATATATTTTCTGAAAACGCCAAAATTCGTCATATTTCTTCCATTCAACAAAACATTTTTATCGCGATTTTGTTGTTGATTAAATGAACTTATTTCTTGTTGACGATCTTGTAAATAAGTACTGATTAACTGAATTTTCTTCAGTTTTTCAACTTCATCTTCTTTTAAGAATTTTATGCTTGTTGATTTAATAATTAATGCGCGTTTTATTCTTCTTCCGCCCGAAACACTCATTCCACGCCAATTTTTAAACGAATCAGAAATAAGGTAATAGGTAGGAATTGTGGTAATGGTATTATCGAAATTTCGCACTTTAACCGAAGATAAATTAATTTCAATTACATCTCCGTCGGCTCCATATTTTTCCATCGTAATCCAATCTCCAATTCTAACCGTATCATTCACCGAAACTTGAATACTGGCTACAAAACCTAAAATGGTATCTTTAAAAATCAGTAAAATAATAGCTGAAACTGCTCCCAACGCTGTAAGAAAATCGACCATCGATTTTCCCGTTAAAATTGAAAAGATAAAAAGGAAACCGATTAACCAGGTGAAAATCATAAATACCTGAATATAGCTTTCTATCGGTTTGTCTTTAAAACTGTTAAGCGATTTTAAAAAGTCTTTAAACGTGAGCAGAATACTTCTAATAAACCAGATTAAAATAACAATAGTAATAATATCGATTACCACTTTTACTTCATTTCTTAAATAGGCAAAATCTATAAGAACTTTGGGTAAAAGCCACCGAATAAAAAATAAGGTAACCAAATGCGTTAAATGCTTAATTACTTTATTTTGATAAAGAAAATCATCAAATTTTGTTTTTGTTCTTTTTGCTAAACGATCTAAAAACGTGGTGAAAAACTTTCGTAACAACGCGTTAATGAGGAAAGCTAAAAATATTAAGATGATAAGGTTAATTACTAAATTGGCCACAACGGCATAATTTTCTCCCCAACCTAAATCTTTAAAAAGCGTATAGAAATATCTAGCTAAATTATTTAAATCCATAATAAAAATTTCACTTGCAAAATTAGCATGCTTTCTACGTTTATAGCTTGGTTTTAACGTAACCTTTAAACTATTCTTAAAGCCAAGAATAAAAGCGATTTGTTTAAATACCTTTGCAACAAAAAACAACCCGCTAATTCATGCGTTTTCAAGCTGCAAAAGTATCATTTTTACGTTATCTAAAAGGGACAGATTTATCAAAAGCTTATCTTTTAGCATTTGCAGCAGTAATCCCGATTACGTTAGCCAATTATTACAATAATCTTTCTGTAGGAATTGCAATGGCTATTGGTGTTTTGCTTTGTGCGCCAAGTGATGTTCCCGGGAATTTGCGCCACCGATTTTTTGGGATGCTATTTGCTGCGTTTTTTGGTGTTTTCGCAACTTTATGTATCGGTTATACAAAACCTTTTGTTTGGGTGAATTTGCCTTTATTCTTTTTACTCACTTTTTTTATTTCCTATTTTTCTGTTTATGGGTTTCGGGCTTCCTTAATTTCTTTAGCAGGTTTGTTGGCCATGGTGTTGAGTTTTGCCAACTTAGGGACTTTAAGCGTTTGGTTGCATGCGACTTTAATTGGTTGCGGAAGTTTGTGGTATATTTTAATTAGCACACTTTTTTTAAAAATTAGACCGCAAAAACATCTAGAAATTCAATTAGGAGAAACTGCCGAAAAAACTGCTGAATTTCTTCGCATACGCGGAAAAATGCTTACCGCCAAACATCATAGAAATGAACTGCAACGCGCGCAATTCAGTTTACAAACTTCCATTAATGAATTGCACGAAAATATTCGAGAAGCTTTATTGAGTAATCGCCAGCAATCGGGATCTTCAAATTCTTCGCGCCGCCAATTACTTATTTTTATTGATTTGGTAGATATTTTAGAACTTAGTATTGCGCATCCGGTTAATTTTAAACGTTTAGATAAACTAGCGGAAGAAAATAGAGCACTTATTTTAAAATATAAATCGCTTATTTATGAAATGAGTATTCAACTGCAAGAAATTGCTGAAGTTTTTTTAGACGGCGAAAAATTAAAAAAGTCTAATACCGTAAGCAATTTAATTGAAGAAATTGAAGCCTATATTCAGCAGTTTGAAGAAAAAATAAATGAAACCGAAGCGCGAGAAACCCTTATTTTACTTCAGAATTTATTAGATTTTGAAAAAAAACAAGGGCAAAAAATTCAGTCAATTCAACGTGTTTTAAGCAATATTAAAAAGCGGGAAGAATTCAATTTAAAAACTTCAGAAGTAAAACAATTTTTAACGCCAACCGATTATAGCTTTAAAATTCTTCTTGAAAATTTTAGCCTTAAAGCGCCAATGTTTCGTCATGCTTTGCGTTTAGCAGTTTTAATGCTCATTGGCGTTTTAATCGGGATGTTTTTTAAACTTCAAAATTCATACTGGATTCTTTTAACTCTTGTCGTCATTATGCGACCGAGTTACGGCTTAACAAAAGAGCGTTCGAAAAAACGAATTTTAGGTACATTTTTAGGCGGAATTATCGCGGTAATTTTAATTTTTCTTATTTCGAATCCGGTGGTTTATGCCGTTTTAGGAATTTTATCAATGATTTTAGCCTTTTCCATGATTCAGAAAAATTATGTTGGCGCAGCAGCTTTTATTACCTTAAACGTTGTTTTTATTTATGCTTTGTTGCAACCGAATGCGTTAGCGGTAATTCAATACAGAATTATCGATACTTTTATTGGCGCGGGTTTAGCCGTTATTGGTAGTTTTTTATTATGGCCAAGTTGGGAACATAATGAAATGAACGCGGTAATTAGCAAAACCATTCAAGCGAATATGGATTATTTAAAGGCAATTGACAATTATTATCATACCAAAGGAAATTTGCCTTCAGCATATAAACTGAAAAGAAAAGAGGCTTTTTTAGCGATGGGAAATTTAAGCGCAGCTTTTCAACGAATGACTCAAGAACCGAAATCAAAACAAAAAGAATATAAAAATTTTTATCGCTACACGGCTTTAAACCATACCTTTTTATCGTCTTTGGCAAGTTTAGGAAATTTTATTAGAAACCATAATACGACCGAAGCTTCTGTATATTTTGAAACTTATATTTCAAATATTATTTATAATTTGTCGAAAACTATCGAAAATTTAAGTGAAGAGAAAACTCAAAAAGAACTGAAGCACATAAATTTTGAACAAGCTGAAGCTTTTATTATCGATGAAGAGAAGAAATTAATTCAACTAAAAACGAAAGAATTAAAAGAAGGAAAAGAAAAAATTAGCGAAGCTTTAAGAACAAATATGCAAGAAATTCAGTTAATTTCTGAACAATTGCGCTGGCTTTACGAAGTTTCCCTGAATTTAAAAAATATAAAAAAATAGTATTTATTTATGAAGTCATATTTCAAAAGTCCACCATTTTTTATCACGCTTGGAATTTTAGTATTTGTTGTCGCCGTGTATTTTTTATTCCGAAGTAAATATGAAGTAAATTTCGAGAATCCTACCGAAGTGAATATTGTAACCCGTTGGGAAATGCCAAAATTATTGGAAGAAATTTCAGGAATTGCTTATATAGACGAAAATCATATTGCTGCAATTCAAGACGAAGATGGTTATATTTTTATCTTCAACTTGGCTTCAAAAAAAATAGAACGAAAATTTAAATTTGCTGAAGCTGGCGATTACGAGGGAATAACATTAGTAGGAAATACCGCTTTCGTATTGCGAAGTGATGCGCGCATTTTTGAAGTTTCAGATATTACTAGCGATAACCCAAGCGTAATAAAACACGAAACGCCACTTACCGACGAATATGATTTTGAAGGAATATGTTACGATAAAAAACATAACCGCTTATTGCTAGCTTTTAAAGAAGAAAACCCTGATAAATCAAAAGATTATAAAAGTATTTATGAATTCGCTTTAGATGATAAACGCTTAAAAAGAGAGCCGGTTTTTACCATAAAATACGATAGCGAAACCTTTAAAAAATTAGAGCATTTTGGCGATGATAAAGTATTTAATCCTTCTGAAATTGGTATAAATCCGGTTACGGAAGAAATTTATGTGCTCGATGGCGTGAAGCCAAAATTATTAATTTTAGATAAAAATTTTAAGGAAAAACGTTTGTATGTTTTCGATCCCGGTTTTTTTGCTCAACCGGAAGGCTTAACTTTTTCTGAAGATGGAAAATTATTTATCGCTAATGAAGGCGGCTGGAATCCCGGAAATATACTTGAAGTATTATTAGGAAGCACAAAATTGCAGAAAAAATAGATATTTCTTATTTTTAGCAATGCTAAAGAAAATTAAGAATTATGTATTAAAAAATAAACTGATCAGTTTATTCAATATCGTGGTAATTCTAATTTTTTTATTTCCTTATTCATATAACTATTGTAGAAATTGGAATACGAATTATATTTTGTCCGGAATTGAGTTATCTTTTTTCTACAGTTTCCTAGTTTTAGAAACGATTTTATTTCAGCTTAATTTCAATAAAAAACTGAAGGACTTCTTTTTAATTTCGTTGCTAATTTTATGCGGAATCTATTTTATGGCTATACTATTTTCAATGAAAGGAGAAAGTGATCTCTTCATTTTTGGACCGAGTAGTTATTTAGCATTATTGCTTTTTCCAATTATGCTACTAATAACTTATAGCAGATTTCAAAGCAAGCATTAATCTGCTTGTTCATCTTCGTCTTTATCGCCTTTTAGAAATGAAAAGAAACCTTTCTTTTTCTTCTTTTTAAATTTCTTTTCCTCTTTTTCCTTTCCGCCGAAAAGCCGCTTAAAAAATCCATCCTTTTCTGAAATTTCACAAGCAATCGCTTCTTTAACTTCAGTTGAAGGTTCCTCGAATCTAGCTTGTGTAATAGCGTTAAACCTTTCGTCTGCGTTCATTTTTTGAAGCATTTTAGCAAAAATCGGTAAAGCAGAATTTGCTCCTTGACCAATTCCTGTAGAACTGAAGCCGATTCGGTGATCGTCATTTCCTACCCAAGTTACGGTTACCAATTCTGGCATAATCCCGACAAACCAACCATCTTTATTATCTTGAGTTGTTCCGGTTTTTCCGGCGATATCATTTGTTAAATTGTATTGCGAACGCAAACGCTTAGCGGTTCCTTCATTTACAGTAGTTTGCATAAATTCTACTAACACTTCTTTGGTGAAATCGCTATACGCTTCTTCTGCCGTGGTTTCGGGTTTAAATTCGGCTAAAACAGTTCCGTTTTTATCTTCAATTTTGGTGATGAAAAATGGAGTAGAAGGGCGACCTTCGTTTACAAAACTGGTATACGCTTTTGCTAATTCTGAAAGATGTAATTCAGCTGAACCTAACGCAATAGAGGGAACTTCTTTTATTTCACTTTCAATTCCTATTTTTTTAGCCTGTTCAATTACATTTTTTATTCCCGCTTCTTGTAGAACTTTTACCGCAATTGTATTCACCGAACGACTCAACGCGAATTCTAAAGAATAATTTAATTCTTCATCATAATTCTCGGAAGCATTTGTGGGTTTCCAATTTTCCACATCGGTATAAGTAACTGCTTTTATAGGAAAATAAGAACACGGTTCGAGTCCGTTTTCGATAGCCGCTGTATAAACAATTGGTTTAAAAGTAGAACCGACCTGGCGTTTACTTTGCACAATATGATCGTATTTAAAATAGCGATAATCGATCCCGCCAATATACGCGCGAACGGCTCCAGTTTTTGGTTCTAAGGAAAGTAGTCCGGTATTTAAAAATTTTAAATAATGTGCTAAACTATCTAGCGTAGAAACTTTTTCAATTTTACGTTCTTCCCACGTGAACAATTCTGTTTCTTTTGGTTGCTGAAGTGAATCTAAAATTTGTTTTTCAGATAAGCCTTGTTTTTCTAGACGCTGATATTTTTTTAATTTTTTAGCTAGGCTTAGTTTCAATTTTTCATTGGTTAGCCAAGGCGCATTTTTTCCGTAAGCTTTTTCATAGGTAGTTTGCAAGTTTTTCATATGTTCTTGCATGGCTTCTTCAGCGTATTTTTGAAGCTGAATATCTAACGTGGTGTAAATTTTTAGTCCGTCGGTATAAATATTATATTTTTCACCATTTTCCTTTTTTATAGCTTTTTCATCTAGGAATTTGACAACCTGTTTTTTTATTTCATTTCTGAAATAAGGAGCGACACCTTGATTTGGAGCGTAATATTGATAATCCAATTCAATTTTAGTTTGCATGGTTTTCAAACTAAGTTCTTTAGAAATATAGCCATACTTTGCCATTTGCTGTAAAACGACATCTCTTCTTAATTGACTTCGCTCGGGAAACAATCGCGGATTGTAACTATGATTTGCTTTTAAACTTCCGATAAGTGTAGCCGATTCTGCTAAAGATAACTTGGAAGTAGATTTATTAAAAAAAGTGTGAGCGGCGCTTTCAATTCCGTAGGTATTATCACTAAAAGGAACGGTATTTAAATACAAAGTAAGAATCTCTTGTTTAGAATATATTTCCTCAATTCGCTTAGCAACAATACTTTCACGCACTTTATTTACAACGATACTTAAATAGCCGTAATCTTTTCTACCGTATAAATTTTTTGCCAGTTGAAGTGTAATTGTACTTCCGCCACCGGAAGAATCATCGGCTAGTAAAATGGTTTTGAAAAAAACGCGGAGTAAACTTTTATTATCAACACCATCGTGTTCGTAAAAACGAGCATCTTCGGTCGCAATAAGAGCATTAATTAAATGTTGCGGAAAATCTTTGTATTTTATAGATTGCCTATCAAAGGTGTAAAATTTCCCCAGTAAAATGCCATCTTTATCTAAAACCTCCGTAGCTTGATTTTGCTTTAAAGAAGCTAATTCTTTTTTATTAGGAACTTTTCCCCAAAGTCCGAAATAAATACTTCCGTAGAAACCAATAAAAATAACGAATACGGCAAAAAGAAGAATTGAAATTCGCTTTATCCAGCGATTTTTAAATAACTTTTTAATCATAATTTTTTCGAAAAGCTTAAAAGAAATTACTTTTTATCAAAAGTATGATATCTAGACATAAAAATTACAAATAAACCGTAACTCAATAGTCCCGCAGCGGTTAAAATAACTAAAATACTTCCATAATCTGAAGTCTTTAAAAATGAAAACGCCTCTTTTGTTCCTTTAATATTTTTACTTCTGGAAATAAAACCTGCATTCAGAAAGAAATAAGCAATTACTCCAATCACGATCGAGCGCCCATAAAATCCTAAATAGCCTAAAAATTTTACTAATTTGTGAAGTTTTAAGTCATCAATTCTGAATTTATCCAAAAATTTTCCCTTAGCAGCTTTTACAAAATGATAAATAGATTTTCCTAACAGACCCAGACCAATCGCAATGAAAACAATTGCCGACATGGTAGGACCTAATTTATCTAATATGAATGATGAGCTTGAACCAGAACCGCCACCGCTATTAAAAATATTCTTAACCGCTAAAACTGCTAACACAATATAAGCCAATGCACTAATAAAAAATCCAGCTTTGGCAAGTAAGGCTTTAAAATCATTTCCGCGCTCTTCAGGGTCTTTAAAAACTTGTATAAATCGCCAAATAGAATAGGAGAGAAGTCCTAAGGCTAAAATTCCTAATAAAAATTTACCAAACGGCTGGCCTTTTATAAAATCTAAGGCTTGTCCTTTTCCCGAAGTATAACCTCCTAAATCCAGCGCGGCTAAAAGAGTAAGAAAACCTATGATAGAATATACGATTCCTTTAGCTACAAAGCCAGTTTTCGCAATCGCTTTAATTGAATTATCCATAAAACTATTTCTAAAAAGTGAATGTACTATAGTGAAAATAAAATCTTGCGTATTTCTTATAATTTTAACAAGAATTTTCTGCACGTTAAAAACATCCTAAACCGAGTTTTTCATCATTTTTTTTGCTAGTTACTATTTATCTTTATAAAAAAACTAATTATGAGTACTAAACTAAATAACAAAGTTGCATTAATAACAGGAGGAAGTAAAGGAATTGGTTATGGTGTTGCCGAAGCTTTATTAGCTGAAGGCGTAAACGTAGCGGTAACCAGTAGATCGCTTCAAGCTGCTGAAGATGCAGCAGAAAAATTAAGCAAAAATAAAACTGCCAAAGCAATTGGTGTAAAAGCCGATGTTCGTAATTTAATAGATCAAGAAGAAGCTGTTCGTAAAACCGTAAAAGAATTCGGGCAATTAGATTATGTAATTGCAAATGCCGGTTTAGGACATTTCGGAAAAATTACCGAATTAACCGATCAGCAATGGCGAGAAACAATTGATACCAACCTTACCGGAGTTTTTTATACTGCAAAATCTACTGTTGAAGAATTAAAAAAATCTAAAGGTTATTTTATTAGTATTTCCAGCCTTGCAGGTACCAATTTCTTTGAAGGTGGTGCGGCTTACAACGCTAGTAAATTTGGTTTAACCGGTTTTACACAAGCTTTAATGTTAGATTTACGACAAGACGGTGTGAGCGTTTCTACCATTATGCCGGGTTCTGTTTCAACACATTTTAACGGAAATAATCCTGATGAAAAACAAGAAGATGAAGCTTGGAAAATTCAGAAAGAAGATTTAGGTGAATTGGTAGTCGATCTCTTTAAAATGAATAAGCGCAGTTTACCAAGTAAAATTGAAATTAGACCTGCTCAACCTCCAAAAAAATAAGTATGAATTATAAAAAATTAGGAGAAACCGATTTACAAACACCACCAATAGTTTTTGGAGGAAATGTTTTCGGTTGGACTTTAAATGAAAAAGAATCCTTTCGAATGCTAGACGAATTGTTCGAGAAAGGATTCAACTTTATTGATACCGCAGATGTTTATTCTCGCTGGGCAGAAGGAAATGAAGGCGGAGAATCTGAACGAATAATCGGAAAATGGATGAAAGACAGAAGCCGCAGAAATGATATCGTTCTAGCTACCAAAGTCGGTTCAAGTATGAAACAGGGTGGAAGCAAAGACATTTCAAAATCTCATATTCTAAAAGCTGTAGAAGATTCTTTACAGCGTCTGCAAACCGATAGAATAGATTTGTACTTCACTCATTTTGATGATGATAAAACGCCTGTTGATGAAACACTTTCTGCGTACGAACAATTAATTAAAGAAGGAAAAGTCAGAAATATAGGCGCTTCCAATCTTTCTGCAGATCGTTTAAAAGAATCATTGCAAGCTTCCAAAGAAAATAATCTTCCGAAGTATAAAGTTTTTCAACCTGAATATAATTTATTGGAACGGGAAAACTTCGAAAATAATACGTTACCCGTTTGCAAAGAGTACAATCTAGCGGTGACTAATTATTTTTCGTTAGCAAGTGGTTTTTTAACAGGTAAATATCGAAAAGAAGAAGATTTTGAAGGACAAGACCGAAAAGATTTTGTTGAAAAATATTTAAATAGAAGAGGTTTAGAAACCTTAAATGCGTTAGATGAAATTGCTAAAGAACACAATATTTCTAATGCCGGCGTTGCTTTAGCTTGGTTAATTCAACGTCCTGGAGTTACAGCGCCAATTGCCAGCGCTACAAAATCTTCTCATTTAAAATCTTTTACAGAAGCGATAAATACTACACTTTCTAAAGAAGAAATGGGAAAATTAAATGAAGTAAGTAAAAAATAAATCTTGATCACATCAAGAAAAAGCAAAAAGCCCCGAATTTCGGGGCTTTTTTGATTACAAGTAAGTTCCTAAGTTTATCCTAAATATTTTTTAAGAATTTTATTTTTAGATTGATGCTTCAATCTTCTAATTCCTTTTTCTCTAATCTGTCTTACGCGTTCTCTACTTAAATCGAACGTATCGCCAATTTCTTGAAGTGTCATTGCCGGTTGATTTCCAATTCCGTAATTTAAACGAATAACATCGGCTTCACGCGTAGATAATGTATCTAACGCTCTATTTATTTCGATGCTTAATGAATCTAACATTAATTTATCATCTGGCGTTGGCGATTCTCCAGAACTTAAAACATCATATAAATTAGAATCATTTTCTCCTTCTTTAAAGGGCGCATCCATCGATAAATGACGACCAGAATTTTTCATAGCAGCTTTTACTTGAGAAATTGCCATATCTAATTCTTTCGCTACTTCTTCAGCAGAAGGAGGACGCTGTAATGCTTGTTCTAAATGAGAATAGGTTTTGTTTATTTTATTAATAACTCCAATTTTATTTAATGGAAGTCGTACAACTCTCGATTGTTCTGCAAGTGCTTGTAAAATAGATTGTCTAATCCACCAAACCGCGTAAGAGATAAACTTAAAACCACGTGTTTCATCGAAACGTTTCGCAGCTTTTACCAAACCTACATTTCCTTCGTTAATTAAATCGGGTAATTTTAACCCTTGATTTTGATATTGTTTAGCTACAGAAACTACAAATCGTAAATTCGCATTTGTAAGCTTCTCTAGCGCTCGTTGGTCACCTTCTCTAATTCGTTGAGCTAATTCTACTTCTTCTTCAGCCGTTATTAATTCTACTTTACTAATATCTTGAAGATATTTGTCTAGCGATTTAGATTCACGGTTGGTAACCTGCTTGGTAATCTTAAGTTGTCTCATATAGGTGTACTTGTTTGTTGTATGTTATATCAAGTTTTATTATAGTCAAAACGATTGATATATCCAAATTATTCTATATAAAAAATCTATAGTACTATAAAGCAAAAAAAATCACAGAAAGAACATTGCCTTCCTGTGATTTTAAAATATGATAATTTTATACTTATTTAATCTCTACTAATTCTACTTCAAAAGTAAGATCTTTTCCAGCTAATGGATGATTTGCATCTACAACAATTGCTTCTTCTTTTACTTCAGCAACTCTTAATTGACGCTCAGTTCCATCAGGATTTTTAGAAACAAGACCCATACCTACTTCTGGTTGAATTTCTTGTGGAAGTTGACTTTTAGGAACTTCCATAAAAAGCTCATCTTTAGCTTCACCGTAAGCTTCATCTTGTGGAATTTGAATGGTTTTTTTCTCATTCACCTTCATATCAATAAGACCTTTCTCAAGCCCAGGGATAATTTGTCCACCACCAACTGTGAATTCGATAGGTTCTCTTTCTAAAGAACTATCAAACACTTGTCCGTCGTTTAATTTTCCCGTGTAATGAATTTTTACAGTGTCATTTTGCTTAACTTGGCTCATAAATTGTTTTTTTCTGTTTATAAAATGTTGAAAATGAAATATTTTGCCAATATCCATTTCCGCAGTACAAAACTAATAGAATTTAATTGAAAACCAATGACTTAAGCTGATTTTCTTTGGGTTTCACGAAAGATTAACAAAAAAGTAGAGAACACCCATATTATTAAAACCTTACAATTTTAAGATAGTATTAATAGGATTACCAGTGAATTTTATTAATTTAGAAATAAAAAATTCATGGACGTAAAAAAAGGACACGATAATACGAAAGAAGATTACATTCTAAAAGATAACAAAAAAACCAAATTCGGTTCTGGATTTATCATTGTAGTTTTAATTTTACTTATAACCGCGGTGGTAATTTCAGGGTTTTATATGGAATGGTGGTAAATAATTTTGTAATAGTTTAGAATAATAACTTCAATAAAAAGTATAAAAAAAGATGGTGATTTAATTTTCACCATCTTTTTTTATTAGTGTCGAAATAATTTATGGCGTTTCTTCTAGCATTGCCAAAAATTTATCCAGATTAGGTAGAATAATAATTTTGGTGCGTCTGTTTTTTTCTCTTCCGCTTGCACTAGAATTATCGGCAATAGGAGTGTAGCTGCTTCTTCCCGCGGCGATTAATTGTTTTCCGTCTACATTATATTTATTTTGAAGAATACGTACAATTGAGGTTGCACGGCGCACACTTAAATCCCAATTGTCTTCTAAATAAGAATCTTCTACAATTGTTCTGTTATCGGTGTGACCTTCAACTAAAACTTCCATCGCAGGTTCAGAATTTATAACGTTTGCAATTTTCTCTAAAAGCTTATTTGCTCGCGGATGAACCCAAGAACTTCCGCTTTTAAAAAGCAATTTATCTGAAACTGTAATTTGTACCACCGTTTTATCTACATTAATATCGATTCCTTCAGTATCGTCTTTATTGAACGATTTTGTAAGATTATAAGCAACGGCCAAATCAATAGAATCGCTTAATGTTTTTGCTTCAGCTAAACGTTTTGAATCTACATTTTTTAAGGTTTTTCGCATCGCTTGTTTGGACTTTTCAGACATTGCGGCAATACCGTCTACCATTTCTAATTTCTCATCATTTTCTTCTTGTAATGAGCTAATTTTAGAATAATAATTGGCCACTTTTTCTTCAATTCTAGCGTACTTTTCTTGACATTCTTCTTTCTCTACACGAGTTTTCATCAGTTCGCTTTTGGTCTCATCAAGTTCAGTTTGAACTTCGGTAAATTTCTTTTTCGAAACACAAGAACTTAGAATTAAAAGGATTCCAAGACTGCTTAACAATTGTTTTTTCATAATTCAGTTTTATAATTTTAGACAAGAAAAGCGAAAAAATGTTTCGTTTCGTATATCTACAAGCTTATTATTTTGTTAAAAAATTTAGCAAAATGTGAAGAAATATTAAAATTTTGGCTGAGTTTTTGCTTTCAATTCATATATAAATTTTTCTATTTAAAATTGCTTACTTTTAGTGGCTGAAATGTTATAATTATGAGAAAAGCTATCTTCCTTACCATATTTAGTTTTATAACTTCCATTGCTTTTTCACAGCTAGATAGCCCAAAGCGAACCAGTTCTGGCGGGGTTTTTAGTAGTAATTCATTAAATACTTCTTCAGAATTTTCTACATCAACGCCAAGTCTTTCTAAAAAAAACAATGGTTTAATGCGCAGCCACAGCGACAAAACAAGTTTAGAACCGCAAGAAGAAAAACTCGATATTACTAAAGATGAAGGTTTTATAGATCCTGAACAAAAATTTGAAGCGCGTTACTTACAGAATACAGGAAACGAGCGTAAAATGAGCGAGCAATTTATGCGCAATGAATCGCTAGGAGAGGTGATGAGTAATGGAAAGTTTGTGAAAATTGTTTGTCGTGATCATCAAGCGGTAGATGGTGATATGGTTAGGATTTATGTGAATGGAGAAGTGCAAGTCGATCAAATTTATTTGGAAGCCGCTTTTAAAGAAGTGTATATAAAATTAGAAAAAGGATTTAATAAAATTGAAATTGAAGCATTAAATCAAGGAAGTTCTGGTCCAAATACTGCGGCTTTCAAGGTTTATGACGATCAGCATCACGTAATTTCTATGAATGAATGGAATTTAGCCACAGGTTACAAAGCTTCATTAATGGTCGTAAAAAATGAAGATTAAAAGAAATAATTAGTTATAAAATTCTGAATGAAGCAAGACTCTACAACGCGTCAAGATGATATTGATCAAGAACTCGAAGATGCAAACCCAAAAAATGAAGAAAATTCAACTAAATCTGAAAAAGAATCTGCTGAATCTACCGGTGAAGTTTTAGGTAAACAAATAAAAGACGGACAAAAATCGCACGACAGAAATGCTAGAAGTACGGTTTTATGTTCCTTAACCGCTGGTTTAGAAATAGGTTTTAGTTATTTACTAGTTTGTACAGTTTTCTATTTTTTTAAAGATTATTTTAAAGAAGCCGCTTTATTTAAATTAATCGCTTTTGTTTATCCATTTGGTTTTATTCTCACTATTTTAAATCATTCCTTATTATTTACTGAACAAACAACGTTACAAAGTTTGCCGGTTTTAAACCGAAAACGATCGGTTTGGAGTTTATTAAAAACCTGGGGGTTAATTATTTTCGGAAATTTAGTTGGCGGTTGCTTTATTGCGTTGGTTTTTATTTGGCTCGGACCAAAACTTGTTTTATTCGATGAAAAATCTATCGTTAAAATAGCTAAACACGTCGCGCATTACAGTACGAGCGTCATTTTAGTAAGCGGAATTTTAGCCGGTTGGTTAATGGGTTTACTATCATATATGCTAACTTCAGCCAAAAGTACAATTAGTTACATCATTATAATTTATATGGTGACCGGCGTTTTAGGATTAACGGGTTTACACCATAGTATTGTAGGAAATATAGAAGTTTTTGCCGGTTTATTAATTTCTCCGGAAATTAGTATCATCGATTATTTTTCTTTTTTAATTACCGCTTTAATCGGAAACGCGTTGGGTGGAGTAGTTTTTGTAGCTTTAATTAAATACGGTGCTTTTGTATTTAATGTTGATGACAATAAAAATGTAACTTAATGTTTTTTAACTGTTTAAATGAAAATTTTAGATTTTTAATAAAATGATTACAAGAAAAGCTAAATTACTAATTATTGGATTTTTAGGAAGTTTACTATTGATGAGTTGTGGTTCACAAAATTTTTCAACAGAAGAAACTTCAAAAAAACTAAATAGTATTCAAGAATTAATTATAAAAAGTTCTGTGGAAATAGAAAATCGATGGATGACGCCACTTCGGGGAAATCAAATTTCATTGATTGGAAATCCAAATTACATTAGAATTAAAAATGATAGCGTAAATATTCAATTGCCGTATTTTGGTGAGCGACAAATCCCTGGAAATTATATAAGTAATGGTGGAGGAATTCAATATAAAGGTTTAGCTAAAAAATTTGAAATGACTCAACAGAAAAAGGAAATTTCAATTTATTTTGAAGGAAAACATGAAAATGAGTTATTGAAATTTTATTTAACTATTTATCCAAATGCTAAAGTAATTACAAAAGTATCCAGTTCGGTAAGAGACAATATTTCTTACGAGGGATTTCTAAAAGAATATAAAAAAGAAGAATAAGTTAACGATGCAAACAAGCAAATACATTTCTGAAATATTCTATTTTACATAATATAAATTATAATACAAATATTAAATTTTAAATATCTATAATTTAAGAGTTAGTTAAGTTAAATTCAATTCTTACTTACTCGCTATAAAATTAATAATTCATGATAATTATAATTTTTATAAGTTAATCTTAAGCTTATTCTTTAACTTTGGCATAAAACATTTAAACTTCAGCTATGCTGAAGACTTACCCGTTTTCGGACAGCTCTAAATTACACAATTTTTCTTTTTTCATTGGGTCTAGACCCAATGAAAATTCTTTATAGATCTGATTAGGGCTTTTT
>NZ_JBHLUA010000009.1:0-1907 GCF_042433895.1 Mesonia maritima
CTGTTGAAGCATTGCAATTATTTGTGCTTCTGTAAATCTGCTTTTCTTCATAACTTAAAAATAGTTGATTTTTAAACTGTATGAAAAACAGGGAAGCCTTCAATTACATTTATATAAAAAATCAAAAGAAAAATAGTAATCTAAGTTGCTTTTAATAAAGTTCAACTTAATACTTTAAATATAAAATTTTATATAGAAAATCATTTCGTAGAAACCAATAATTCCCGAATATCTACGTTTAAAATTTCTGCAATTCTCTTTAAATCCTTTAAATTCGGTTGAGATTTATTATTGCAAAAGCATTTACTGAAGTAATTGTGTTTAAAAAAGCACATGCATTATTCCTTCTATAAATCAATCACTGCAGTACTTATGTTTAACCCATCATTCTACTATTACAGCAAAAGGCATATTTCATTAATATAATTTAAAAAGGATAAGATTTACTCCTTAACCGATTCCTTTTAAAACTTCACTTGGGTCAGCACTTATAGCTGAAGAAATAAATATAAGTTCTCTATGCGTTCAACTTATTTTCTATCCAACAACTTCTCTAAATAAGTATTCTTTTCTTTTTCGGATTCCAATAAACGTTCGTACAACTTTTTATTTTCTTCGTGAGATTCCATTAATTTATCTAAGGGGTTGAAGGTACAATGATTATTAAAAGTGCCTTTACTACTATCCTGAAAGCTATTGAAGAAATTTATAGCCATTTCCTCACTAAAATTCTCAATCGCTTCTTTGCTTACCCCTAGTACTTTCGCCACTTGGTTCAGTTTGTCATCTTCCAGCGTTTCACTTTGTTCCATATGAGAGACCGTTTGTTGGCTAACGCCTAGTTCTAAGGCAAGCGCTTCTTGTTTCATGCCGCGAAGTTCTCGAATGCGGCTAATTTTTCTCCCGATATGTGGTGTGGCTGTACTGTTCATTTGATCTATGATTAGAAAAGTAAAGATACGAATTTTTAAAAAATATGAAGATACTCCCCCACCGGTATTTTACCAAAGCTTTAGCTGTTGGCTGGTAGGCGATGATAAAGCTTATAAGATCTATACTTCCGTTTCAATAGGTTTCATCCCATCTTTTCCATTACCGAAAAGAAGCAAAAGGCTAGGCTGACGAGTAAAATATAAGAAAATACTACGGTAACCTTCACCACAGATCAAAAGAACTCCCTGCGTTCAAACAGCTTTTAATCTCTTTCCTCTGCTGCCACCTTGATTTTTAATATTTTACTCGATAGGCCGTTTCCCTCCTAATCCTATCCTTACATAACTCAAAAATATAGTTTAGGAATAACAGATAAATGATTTACGAATTGAAATGTTACAATTACTAGTAGCGCCTATTTTTGGCACAACGAGCAGATATATAAATATTTACTTTCTTAGGTTAGCCCGTAACAGTTTATTGTTAATACATATATTTGTAAGTATATAATCAGTTGGCAGTAATTGAAAAAAAGTGTTAATAGGTATAAATTAATTGTAAAATATTAAGTGTAAATTTGTACCTATTAAAAAATATGTACCTTTAGGGGATAACAACAATTATTAAAATGAAAATAAACTTTATTGAATCAAATATTGTTCTATTAGGTAATTTTAAACCTTCACTCTTTGACAAGTTATATTTTATTAAAAATGAACTTATTGAAGAAGATAAATTTTTAGAGTCAAGCATTTATACTTCTAATTTCTCAAAAATAGAAACACAAGATTTAATAATTTTGATAGAACAAAAAAAAATTGTTCTAGTTAGTAAAGAAAACAAGTCAAATGTTCTACAAAAAATATCCAACAAGATAACTTCAGAATCACATATCACTCTTAGAACTATTGGATTTAATTTTAAATGGTTTTTTTTTATAGATGATATTTATTCTTATACTAAAGCTAATTTTT
>NZ_JBHLUA010000010.1:0-1263 GCF_042433895.1 Mesonia maritima
TTACCGTTAGATCGATCCTGTACGCTCGCATAATAGCTTACCGTGAAATCTCCAGAGGTAGCCTCATTCGCTAAAATAGCTCCTTCTTGAGAAGTTAAATCAAATTCGCGTGTACCGTCCCCTTCTGTATCACACTGTTCTAAAGGTGAGATGGTTGAAGGCAAATTAGGTTGCTCCAATACGGTTAGCGTGATACCTATTGTATTATAACAAGCTAGGCTATTATCTTCTACGCGAGCAAATACTGTGGTGCTTGCTGTGGTATATGATACTGGAACTGTAGGAGTTCCTGCATTGGCGTCTGCCTGGTTAGCATGATAGGTTATAGTTACATTAGGATTGTTATTAATCGTTCCATTTAATTGTGACAAATTAAATTGAGCGGTTCCACTATTATTTTGTTCGCAAACCTCTAAAGGACCGGCAGGATTGGCATCTGGAGAAGCTATTACTTCTAAATCTAAACTATCGGTTGTGTAACAACCCGTAGTACTATCTTCTATCCTTACATAAATTGTATCATTATAAGGATTCCCATTAGTATAATTTTGGGGAAGAGCAGGTTCAACCGAAGGATCTCCTGCATCTGCTCCCGCTTGAGTTTCATAATAACTAATCACTAGATTGTTAAAACCACTGGATATCTGAGAGGTAGCATTGTTCAAATTGAAAGAAGCGATTCCATCTGCTGACCCATCATCACAAATAGATAATTCTACAGGAGTGTTGTAAGAAGGCAGGTCGTTTACTATCAAGTCAAACGTGATAACAGAAGTACAAGCATTAGTTCCTTCCACCTCTACATAAATTGTTTGTGGATCAGAGGTATTTTCATAAGCGCTCAAATCAGCACCTGGTATAGAGGTATCGTTTTGCAAATCAGTTTGACTTGCATAATAAGTTAATGTATAATCCCCTGGATTAGGCTCATTTGCAGCAATAGACGAAGCTTGACTGGTTAAATCAAATTCACGTGTCCCATCTTGCTCTGTATCACAAAGTTCTAAGTTAGGAACTGATGCAGGAAGATTAGGAACGTCTTCTACGTTTAACACTACCGCCACCGTGTTATAACATCCCGCAGGACTGTTAGACTCTACACGAGCAAACACCGTAGTACTTGCTGTAGTATATAGCATCGGAAGTGTAGGGGTTCCTACATTAGCAAATGCTTGACTGGCGTGATAGCTTACCGTAACATTACTCGCTCCACCGTCTATTGTATTATCTAAAGCACCTAAATCAAATTGCGCTTGCCCATCT
>NZ_JBHLUA010000011.1:0-53175 GCF_042433895.1 Mesonia maritima
CGTCACTAGATGAAGGGGGCTTTTTTTGTTTGAGTTACTCTGTTTTTAATAGAAGATTATATGGCACGACAATTGACCTTATTAGGATGAAATTGTATTTTCGATAATTGAACTTAAATCATATAAATTAATCTGTTTTATATTTTAGATGGATTTTAATTGTCTTTGTTCTTCTTCAGTATATAATCTGGATTTTATGATAAATCGTAGTCCTAGAGGAATTTCTAATGAAAAACTAGAATCTCTACCTTCTGTTATATCTACGGTAAGTTGTGTGTGTTTCCAATATTCAAATTGATCTTTAGAAATATAGAATTCACAATTAGCAATTTCACCGAGCAGAATATCTGAGTTATCTAACATTAAATCTCCTTTTGGGAAGCACATTGGAGAAGAGCCATCACAACAACCTCCACTTTGATGAAACATCAATTCGCCATGTTTCTCTTTAAGCTGTTGGATGACTTCTATTGCTCGTTCTGTGACTTTTACTCTAGGGATTTCCATTAAAAGAATCCTAATTTTTGTTTGTCATAAGAGATTAACATGTTTTTAGTTTGTCTATAGTGATCTAACATCATTTTATGGTTTTCTCTTCCAATTCCTGATTTTTTGTAACCTCCAAATGGTGCATGTGCTGGGTAATTATGATAACAGTTTACCCAAACACGTCCTGCTTTAATAGCTCTAGAAATTTGATAGGCTTGATGTGTGTCACGTGTCCAAACTCCAGCTCCAAGACCGTATAAAGTATCGTTTGCAATTTCAATAGCTTCTTTTTCATCTTTAAAAGTAGTTACACAAACCACAGGGCCAAAAATTTCTTCTTGGAATACTCTCATTTTATTGTTTCCTTTTAAGATAGTGGGTTTAATATAATAACCTCCATCGAGTCCTTCGTTGTAAGCAGCTTCACCACCAGCTAATACTTCACACCCCTCTTCTTTACCAATATTGATATAATTCAGGATTTTTTCATATTGATCGTTAGACGCTTGTGCTCCCATCATCGTATTTGGATCTAGCGGATGTCCTAGTTTTATGGCATTGGTACGTTTAATCACTCTTTCAATAAATTTTTCGTAGATGTTTTCTTGTATTAAAATTCTACTGGGACAAGTACAAACTTCACCTTGATTAAGTGCAAACATTACAGCACCTTCAATACATTTATCAAAATATTCATCGTCGGCATCCATAATACTTTCGAAGAAAACATTAGGTGATTTTCCTCCTAATTCTAAAGTTACCGGAATGATGTTTTTTGAAGCATATTGCATAATTAATTGTCCCGTAGTTGTTTCGCCAGTAAATGCAATTTTATTGATTCTTGGATTAGACGCTAAAGGTTTCCCGGCTTCGGCACCAAAACCGTTCACGATATTTAAAACCCCTGCAGGAAGAATATTTTCAATCATTTCCATTAAAACTAAAATTCCTACCGGTGTTTGTTCAGCAGGTTTTAGGACAACACAGTTTCCTGCGGCTAGTGCTGGAGCTATTTTCCATGCGGCCATTAAAATTGGAAAATTCCAAGGGATAATTTGCCCTACCACTCCAAGAGGTTCAGGTACGTTTAAAGAAACTGTATTTGAATCTAGTTCTGCAACAGATCCTTCTTCAGCTCTAATTACTCCGGCAAAATACCTAAAATGATCTACTGCCAATGGCATGTCGGCTGCCATAGTTTCCCTTACGGCCTTACCATTATCCCAAGTTTCTGCTCTGGCCAAAGCTTCTAAGTTATTTTCTATTACGTCAGCTATTTTTAATAGTAAATTACTACGATATGTTGCTGAAGAATTGTTCCATTCAGGGGCTGCTGCCCATGCTGCATCTAAAGCTTTTTCTATATCTTCTTCTGTGGATCTCGGAATTTTAGTAAAGCTTTTTCCATCTACAGGAGAGATGTTTTCAAAATATTCTCCTTTTGTAGGGGAAGTCCATTTACCGCCAATGAAGTTTTCATATTGATTTTTAAACTGAGGTTTTTTTATCTCTGTTTTTGATGTTGTAGCTGTATTGCTCATAATATTAAATTTTAGTTAGGTTTCTGATTATTAAAATTATGCAGATACTTTGGTTATATTTTGAACAATACTATTAATATGGTGAACAATACTATTAAAACTTATTAAACTCGTAAAATATGTATTATATTTATAGATATAACTTAATTTATGTGATTTATTGTTGTCATATTAATAATAGAATAATGCTTTCTAAAAGATTTTTTGAAAACCGAAGTTTACAGGATATGGTGGAAAACCAAACCACTTACACGATGAGTAATGCCGCAATGCATGTTTTTGAAACTCATAAAATGGCAGAGCATGTTCTGCTGCAATTTGACCAGCCGGTTTTGGCAAGTATGTTGGAAGGAAAAAAAATTATGCATTTAAAGGATAGTCAATCCTTTGATTTTTTACCGGGAGAGTCGTTAGTATTACCAGCTCAAGAAGTAATGCGCATTGATTTTCCTGAAGCGAAAGAAAAAAATCCTACTCGGTGTTTAGCGATGGCAATTTCTGAAGATAAGATTGAGGAAACACTTCATTTAATGAATGAGAAGCTACCTAAATTTGATAAGCGTGATTGGAGTTTGATGGATTATAATTTTCATTTTAGTAACGACAGAGAAATTTTTCAAATTATTCAGCGATTACTTTATCTGTTTACAGAAAATCATCCATCTAAAGATTTGTTTGTAGATAATATGTTACAAGAATTAGTAATTCGGGTTCTGCAAACCAATTCTAAAAAGGCTTATTTAGAGAATTCAAATAAATTTCATCAGAGCAGTAGATTGCGCTATGTTATTGAGTTTATTAGAAAAAATATTCATAAAAACCTTTGTATTGAAGATTTAAGCAATCAGGCTTATATGAGTGAATCTAATTTTTACAGAGTATTTAAAAATGAAATGGGAATCTCTCCTGTTGAATTTATTAATGAAGAACGAATTAAATTAGCTACTAAACTTTTAAAAGAAGAAGACCGAAAAATAAAAGATATTTATATGGAATGTGGTTTTGAGAGCAGGTCTTACTTTAACCGTGTTTTCAAAAAAATTAAAAAAGTGAGTCCGGGTAAATTTCAGGCAAGGTTTAATTAATTACTTTACCATTTTTACACAGTTCACATTTCCTTCGCCATCGTATTCCAAAATAGGATTTGCGGCATCGACGGTCTACAATGAAATTTCCTTTTTTGTCTAATAATTCTGCTTCCACTACCATTAAATGATCGATAAGTTTGAAAGGAATACGGAAAGTGTTTTCGTTAACAACTTCAGCATTAGGGAAAATAATTGGATCTAGCTTCAGCTCTTCTGCCTGAAGTCTAAAAAAGGAAAGTATAAATATGATGCCTAACCAAAGTTTTCCCATATCTAATAGACGTGGATAAATGAAAATTGTTACAGTTTAATTGGTCTTGAAGATAGCAAAAAACGTCTAGTTTTCACTAGACGTTTAGTTTTATGTTTGAAATTATTTACATCTCGACATGCTCAGTATGACTTTTTTCAATTACTGAAGGCTTGCTAAGCTTTGCTCAATGGCTTCAATCTTTGCTTCTGCATCGGCTTTCTTTTGTTTTTCCATCGCCACTACTTTTTCTGGAGCGTTGTTGACAAAACGTTCGTTAGAAAGTTTTTTCTCTACCGATTTTAAGAAACCTTGATTGTATTTTAATTCTTCTTGTAATTTTTCAATCTCTGCTTCTACATCAATTGTGCCTTTCATCGGAATAAAATATTCATTAGATTTTACACGATAAGAAAGTGCGTTTTCCTGTTGATCTTTTACGTAATTGATGGTGGAAATGTTGCCCAGTTTACCAATTACCGCATCGTAATCTTCTTTGAGGTTTTCATTATTAATTACACTTAGTTCAATCGTGTCTTTAAAAGAAATGTTCTTTTCTTTTCGAATGGTTCTAATGCCTGAAATTACTTCTTTTACCATTTCAAAATCACCGATAAATGATTTGTTGAAATCGGTTTGTTTTGGCCAAGATGAAATAATTAACGCATCTTCTTTACTTCTTTCGGTAATGTTTTGCCAGATTTCTTCGGTTAAGAAGGGCATAAATGGATGCAATATTTTTAAGTTATCTTCTAAAAGCGCAATCACTTCATTAAATGTTTGTGTATCGATTCCTTCACCATAAGGTGGTTTTACCATTTCTAATAACCAAGAACAGTAATCGTCCCAAATTAATTTATAAGTGGCCATTAAAGCATCAGAAATTCTATATTTAGAAAAATGATCTTCAATTTCTATCAATGTTTTTTGGAAGGTGTTTTTATACCATTCAATTGCAATTTTAGCCGATTGGGGTTGTGTTTTATTTTTATCTACTTCCCAACCTTTTACTAAACGGAAGGCATTCCAGATTTTATTACCAAAATTTTTCCCTTGTTGGCAAAGTGATTCGTCAAATAATAAATCATTTCCAGCAGCACTACTTAGCAACAAACCAACTCGAACTCCATCGGCACTAAAATCTTCAATCAGTTGAAGGGCATCTGGAGAATTCCCTAAAGATTTCGACATTTTGCGACGTTGTTTGTCACGTACCAATCCAGTTAGATAGACATTGTTGAATGGTTTCTTGCCGGTATATTCATATCCTGCAATAATCATTCTAGCCACCCAGAAAAATAAAATATCGGGACCGGTTACTAAATCGTTCGTCGGGTAGTAGTACTTAAACTCTTCATTATCAGGATGATTTATTCCGTCAAAAACACTCATTGGCCATAACCAAGAAGAGAACCAAGTGTCTAACGCGTCGTCATCTTGTCTTAAATCTTTGACAGAAAGATTATCTTTCCCGGTTTTTTGAATAGCTAATTGTAACGCATCTTCTCGAGTTTCAGCGACTACAAAATCTTCTTTTCCGTTTCCGTAGTAATACGCGGGAATGCGATGACCCCACCAAAGTTGGCGTGAAATATTCCAGTCTCGAATGTTGTTCATCCAATGGCTGTAAGTGTTTTTAAACTTATCTGGGAAAAGTTTTACCTCTTTAGTTTCTAAAACCGCTTTAATGGCTGGTTTCGCTAGTTCTTCCATCTTCAAGAACCATTGGTCAGACATTTTAGGTTCAATAACTGCTTTGGTTCTTTCTGAAGTTCCTACTTTATGCGTATGCTGTTCGGTTTTAATTAAAAATCCTTTTTCTTCTAGTTCTTTAACAAACTCTTTTCGTACCTGAAAACGATCTTTCCCCTGATAATGGAGTCCGTATTCATTTAAAGAAGCATCATCATTAAAAATATCGATGACTTCTAGGTTATGTTTTTCACCTAAATTTTTATCGTTCTCATCGTGAGCTGGCGTAACTTTTAAACAACCGGTACCAAATTCAAGATCAACATATTCATCTTCAATAATCGGAATGACGCGATTTACAACTGGAACAATAGCTTTTTTCCCTTTTAAATGAGTAAAACGCTCATCATTCGGATTGATACAAATCGCGCTATCACCAAAAATAGTTTCAGGTCGGGTAGTAGCGATGGTTAGAGTATCGTCACTACCTTCAATTTTATAATTGATGTAATATAAATTCCCTTGCTTTTCTTCATAAATAACCTCTTCATCAGAAAGTGTGGTTTTGGCTTCGGGATCCCAATTTACCATTCGGTAACCACGATAAATTAAGCCTTTATTATATAAATCTACAAAGGATTTGATTACTGAAGAGTATAATTTTTCATCTAAGGTGAATTTTGTTCTATCCCAATCGCAAGAGGCTCCAAGTTTTTTCAACTGATTTAAAATTACCCCTCCGTAATTTTCAGTCCATTCCCATGCGTGTTTCATAAACTCTTCACGATAGATGGTATTTTTATCAATTCCTTCAGCTTTTAATTTTGCTACAACTTTCGCTTCAGTAGCAATAGAGGCGTGATCGGTTCCCGGTACCCAGCAAGCATTATAGCCTTGCAAACGAGCCCTTCTAATTAACACGTCTTGAATGGTATTGTTCAACATATGGCCCATATGTAAAACCCCGGTTACGTTTGGTGGCGGAATTACGATGGTATATGGCTCTTTTTCATTTACTTCAGAATGAAAATATTTATTTTGCATCCAGTAGTCGTACCACTTTTCCTCAATCTCTTTTGCATTATATTTTGCAGCAATCGCCATCTTTGGTCTAATTTTTGGTTTTAAGTAAGCAAAAGTACTTATATAAAGATTATTTTGAAAGTGTTCAATTTATTAATATCAATATTTTGATAAATGATTTTTATTATTAATTTAGTACCTAAATCTAATATTATGAAAAATTTAATGATGGTTACAATTCTTTTCTTTGTAGGAATTGCAACTTATGCACAAGCAAAAATAAAATTCGATTCTGATGTAGTTGATTACGGAAATATCGAATATGGTAGCGATGGCGTGCGTACGTTTACATTTACCAACACCGGTGACAAACCACTAATAATTAAGGATGTAAAATCTACTTGTGGTTGTACTGTTCCCAAAAAACCTGAAGGAGAGATTGCACCGGGTAAAACAGGAGAAATTCAGGTAAAATATGATACTAAACGTCCGGGGCCGATTAGAAAAACAGTTACTGTTTATTCTAATGCAGATACACCTACCGTTCCTTTAAAGATTAAAGGTTATATAAATAAAAAAGACGATAAAAGTGTTTTAGAGCAATAGTCACATAAAAAAAATATAATTTTGAAAAATGCCTTCAAATTTTTTTGAGGGCATTTTTATTTAATATCGTTTTTATCTTTTCATAATTTATAGCTGAATTCTTCTAATAATTTTGCAAATTTGCCAACAAAAATAAAGTTATGCCTGCGATTTCCACAAAAGGTCTGGCAATGCCGGAATCTCCTATTAGAAAATTAGTTCCTTATGCTGAAGCTGCAACAAAAAAAGGAAAGAATATATATTATTTAAATATCGGTCAGCCTGATATTAAAACCCCGAAAGTCGCTTTAGATGCGGTTAAAAACAATACGTTAGAAATTGTTTCGTATAGTCACTCAGCTGGTTTTGAATCCTATAGAAAAAAATTAGCTAATTATTATCAACAACGCGGAATTCCTGTGAATGCTGATGATATTATTGTCACTACCGGTGGTTCCGAAGCTTTATTGTTTACCATGGGAAGTATAACTGATCCTGGTGATGAAGTGATTATTCCTGAACCTTTTTATGCAAATTATAATGGTTTTGCCACGGCTTCAGGGGTGAAAGTTGTTCCTGTAAAAGCTTCTATTGAAAATAGTTTTGCATTACCTCCTGTAGCTGAATTTGAAAAATTAATTTCTTCAAAAACCCGTGCAATCGTAATTTGTAATCCCGGAAATCCTACAGGATATTTGTATACGAAAGAAGAGATGGATGAACTTTCAGCCTTGGCTAAGAAACATGATTTATTTTTAGTTGCCGATGAAGTTTACCGCGAATTTGCTTATGAAGGAGCTACGCATCATTCGGTAATGAGTCAGAAAGGTTTGGAAGAAAATGCGATTATGATAGATTCGGTTTCTAAGCGTTACAGTATGTGTGGAGCTAGAATTGGTTGTGTAGTTTCAAAAAATAAAGAATTTATAAGTACTGCTTTAAAATTTGCTCAAGCAAGATTAAGTCCGCCAACATTCGCGCAAATTGCAAGTGAAGCAGCGCTCGAAACACCACAGTCCTATTTTGACGATGTAATTAATGAATATGTAGATCGAAGAAATACCTTAATTGAAGCGCTAGAAAAAATCCCGGGAGTTCGTGTAGCGAAACCAAAAGGAGCCTTTTATTGCATTGTTGAATTACCGGTGGAAAATGCTGATGATTTTGCAAAATGGCTTTTAGAAGATTTCGATTATAATAATGAAACGGTAATGATTGCGCCGGCTGCGGGATTCTATTCTACGCCAAATACCGGTTTAAATCAAGTTCGAATAGCTTACGTTTTGCAGAAAGAAAATTTAATAAAAGCTGTTCAGATTTTAGAGGAAGCTTTAAAAGTTTACCAAAATAATTAATGAAGGTTTTTCGAAATTATTCGCTTCAGCAATACAATACGTTTGGTCTTGATATCGAGGCCAAACAGTTTGTAAGTATTGAAAATGAAGACGATTTAATTCAAGCTTTACAACAAGTTTATGCTTCAGAAATTCTTATTCTCGGTGGCGGAAGTAATATGTTGCTTACTGAAAATCTAGAAAAAACAGTACTTCACGTTAATTTAAAAGGAAAAAAAATTATTCGTGAAACTGAAAATGAAGTTTTTGTTGAAGTTTGCGCCGGTGAAAATTGGCACGAATTTGTACTTTGGTGCATTCAGCATAATTATGGTGGAATCGAAAATTTAGCGCTAATTCCCGGAAATGTGGGAACTTCGCCTATTCAGAATATTGGCGCTTATGGGGTTGAACTAAAAGATACGTTTGTAGAATGTGAAGCAATTCATATTCAGAGTTTAGAACACAGAGTTTTTACGAAAGCCGAATGTGAATTTGGTTACCGAAATTCTATTTTCAAGAATAAGGTGAAAGGTCAATATATTATTACAAAAGTTACTTTCGCTTTAACCAAAAATAAGCACAAATTAAAAACTTCGTACGGCGCGATTCTTAGCAAATTAGATGAAAAAAATATTGCTAATCCTACGATAAAAGATGTTGCTGAAGCAGTTATTTCAATTCGGCAGGAGAAATTACCTAATCCTGCAGAGTTAGGAAATAGTGGGAGTTTTTTTAAAAATCCGATTATCAGTAAAGATTTATTTTCAGCTATTCAAGAGAAGTTTCCTGAAATTCCTTCTTATAAAATAGACGAAGATTCCATAAAAATTCCTGCCGGTTGGTTAATTGAAGAAACCGGTTATAAAGGTTTTCGAAAAGGCGATGCCGGCGTTCATAAAAAACAAGCCTTAGTTTTAGTAAATTATGGAAATGCTACCGGTGAAGAAATTTTAGCACTGGCTGAAGAAATTCAGCATGCGGTTAAAGAGAAATTTGGAATTTCGTTAGAAACTGAAGTGAATATTATTTCATAAAAAAAGCAGTACTTAAAAATAGTACTGCTTTTTCATTACTTAACTTAAACAAACTTCAATTTATTTTCTCATCAATACAGAATTGATAGAATGAATAACTCCATTCGATCCATTCATATCTGCAGCCACAACCGTTGCTTTTTTACCTCTTCCGTCAGTTAAAATTACATTTCCAGAATTATCAACAGTTGCCATAAGTTTTCCGTCATTAGCGGTTACTAATTCATATTCGTTATCCTTATTAGATTTAATAAGTTCTTTTAATTTCATAGCAGTTACGTTACCAGGTATGATATGGTAACTTAACACAGCCTCTAATTTTTCTTTATTTTCAGGCTTCATTAATTCTTCAACGGTTCCTTTAGGTAACTCGTTAAAAGCACTATTAGTTGGAGCAAAAATTGTGTAAGGACCTTCAGTTTCTAATTTTGTAACCATTCCTGCACCTTGTATTGCAGAAACTAATGTGCTGTGATCTTGAGAAGCCATAGCAACTTGCGCTAAATTCATTTCGTTTTCATTAGCGTCAGCATCCATTTCATTTTCATAATCAGCATCATTTTCAGCGTCCATTTCGTCCATATCATCCATTTCTGCTGTTTCGTCGTTCATTTCCATATCATCGGCATCGTCCATATCATCTTTTTTATTTTCGTCTTTACACGCAGTAAAAGCGAACATAGACAATGCACCGATTAACAATAAATTCTTAATTTTCATAATATTAATTTTTAGTTGATTTGAACCGCTAATATAAAGTGAATGTTGGCTGGTAGTATACCGTATTAGCCTAAATTTTAGTTAAATAGTGTAAACAAACTATTAATTATCGACTCAGTTTTTGAGTGAACCAGAATAATTGTATTTTTGCAGTATGAAACTTCTTATTTTATCTATAGTACTTTTAGGATTGGCGTTTGCCGGAATTGCCATTAAAATTTGGGCAAAAAAAGATGGTAAATTTGCGGGAACTTGTGCTAGCCAAAATCCTTATTTAAATAAATCTGGAGAACCTTGCAGTTTTTGCGGAAAAATGCCCGATGAAAAGTGTGAAAATCCAGAGAAAGCAAAGTGATTTTTTCCTAATTACTTGCTAGCTTTAATAGTTTTTCTATGAATTCTACCGAACTAGATGTTCAAATTCAAGAAGCAAAAAAAGGAAGTCAGTTGGCTTTCAAATATTTGCTAGATAAATATTGGAGTCTGGTTTATAATTTTCAACTTAAAAGAACGCAAAATGAATATGAAGCGGAAGAAGTTACTGTACAAACTTTTTCTAAAGCCTTCGATAAAATAAATAATTTTAATCCGGAATATAAATTTAGTACCTGGCTTATTTCAATTTCGAAAAATGTTCACGTAGATTTACTACGAATTAAAACTATAGATACTACCCGTGTAGATAAAGTTGCTGAAAAAAACATAGCAGACGAAACTCCTACTGCAGAAGATAGCTTAATAATTGAACAGAATCTAGCCAAATTACTAAGTTTAATTAAATACCTAAAGCCACATTATCAAGAAATTATTCATTTGCGTTTTTTTCAGGAATTAAGTTACAAAGCAATAGCTGAAACGATAGATGAACCTATCAATAACGTAAAAGTAAAATTACTTCGAGCCAAAAAATTATTAGCTGAAATCATTAAAGAAAATGAATAGCAGAAAGCTATTTTTGCATCTAAATTTTCTATAGAATTCCATCAGTCAATTTTCAGTCATCATTGTCAAATTTCATATCTTTGAACATTAGAAAGCAATAATATGGCTACAGAAACCTTAACCGCACCAGAACATAAAAAGAAACCGAAATGGCTTCGGGTGAAACTTCCTACAGGAAAAAAGTACACCAATTTACGTAAACTGGTAGATAAATATGATTTGCATACAATTTGTACTTCAGGAAGTTGCCCAAATATGGGTGAATGTTGGAGTGAAGGAACCGCGACATTTATGATTCTCGGTAATGTTTGTACACGATCTTGCGGTTTTTGTGGTGTAAAAACAGGAAGACCCGATACGTTAGATTGGGATGAACCTGAAAAAGTTGCCCGCTCTATCAAATTAATGGATATTAAACACGCGGTAGTTACAAGTGTAGATCGTGACGATTTAAAAGATATGGGTTCTATTATTTGGGCGGAAACCGTAAAAGCGATTCGACGAATGAATCCGAATACAACGTTAGAAACGCTAATTCCAGATTTTCAAGGTGTTGAGCGAAATATCGACCGAATTGTAGAAGTAAGCCCAGAAGTGGTTTCGCATAATATGGAAACCGTGAAAAGACTTACGCGAGAGGTTAGAATTCAAGCAAAATACGATAGAAGTTTAGCCGTGCTAGATTATTTAAAGAAGCAAGGAATAAACCGAACAAAATCTGGAATTATGCTCGGTTTAGGAGAAAAAGAAGAAGAGGTAATTCAAACTTTACACGATTTAAGATCGGTAGACGTAGATGTCGTAACCATCGGTCAATATTTACAACCTAGTAAAAAACACCTTCCGGTTCAACAATTTATTACGCCAGATCAATTTAAAAAATATGAAGAAATCGGACTCGATTTAGGGTTTAGACACGTTGAAAGTAGCGCGTTGGTAAGATCTTCTTATAAAGCGCAAAAACATATCAACTAATTATCTCTTATGAAAACTAAAATAAGAGTTGCCATAAATGGGTTTGGTAGAATAGGAAGAAGTTTATTTCGATTATTGCTGAATCATGAATCTATTGAAGTGGTTTGCATAAACGATTTAGCAAATGCTGAAACGCTTTCTCATCTTCTAAAATATGATAGTATTCACGGAGTTTTAAATGAAGAGGTTAGTTTTGCTGAAAACTACATTATTGTAAATCAGAAAAAGTATCCGCTTACCAATCAAACTAAAATCGAAAATATTTCTTGGAAAAAGTGGAATGTAGATATTGTTGTTGAAAGTACCGGGAAATTTAAAACAAAATCAATTTTAGAAAACCATATTTCTGGAGGAGCGAAAAAAGTTATTTTAGGTGCGCCACCGGCTGATGATGATATAAAAACTATTGTTATAGGTGTAAATGACGATATTTTAGATGGTTCAGAAACTATTGTATCGAATGCTTCTTGTACGACCAATAACGCTGCGCCAATGTTAGCATTGGTTCACGAAGCTTTTCAAGTAGAACAAGCTTATATAACTACGGTGCATTCTTATACTTCAGATCAAAGTTTGCATGATAAACCGCATCGCGATTTACGTCGAGCAAGAGCAGCTGCACAATCTATAATTCCTACAACTACGGGAGCTGCAAAAGCACTCACAAAAATTTTTCCTGAATTAAGTAATGTAATTGGCGGTTGCGGAATTCGGGTTCCCGTGCCAAATGGTTCGCTTACCGATATGACCTTAAATGTGAAAAAAAATACTTCTATTGAAGAAATTAATTCGCTTTTTAAAAAAGCTTCCGAAGAGAAATTTAAAGGAATTATAGAATATACCGAAAGTCCAATTGTATCGGTTGATATTTTGGGAAATTCTCACTCGTGTGTTTTCGATGCACAAATGACTTCGGTTATTGATAAACACTTAGTTAAATTAATAGGCTGGTATGATAATGAACGAGGTTACAGCCATAGAATAATCGATCTTATTTCTATGCTTTATCCTAATTAATTATTTATATTTACAGCTTATCGGCTGGGATAAGAGATTCATGAGAAAAAAAATGTTAATTTTTTTAGTATTCTTCTGTAGTGCTATGTATAGTATTGCGCAAGAATGTAGTCTCGATGAATCTGCTCCAGAAGCTGAATTGTTAAAAAAAACGATTAGCAGTTCGGTTCAAAAAGAAGGCTACAAAAATATTTCTTATACCTTAGAAGGTCTTTATCAGGCCCTTAAAATTGCTAGAAGTCAAAACAATACTCAAAATATAGGAATTGTAAATTTCTATTTAGCAAAAACTTACTTTAAATTAGAAAATTATAATGATGCTGAAGAACACGTGAGTTCAGCTATTTCTAATTTAGAAAAAACAAACCCTTCACAGTGTTTATATCTTTCTTATTTATTGTATGCGCAACTGAATTTAAAATACGAGAATTTCAACGAGACCGATCGTTATATTTTAAAAGCTGATAGTCTACCGATAAAAATAACTTTAGAAGTTAAAGCTTTAAAATATAAAATTCAAGGCGAAAAATTAATTCAGCAGGAAAACTTCACCGAAGCAATTGTTTATTTTAAGCAAGCGGAAGAAATTTTTCGGAAAAATGATAATCAAACTGAATTAGCTGAAAATTACTATAATATAGGTTCTGCACTCCTTCAATTAAAAGATTATGAGAGCGCCTTAACCAATGCAGAAAAAGCTTTGGTTATTGCTAAAAATCAGCAATTAGATATACTGGCTATTAAAATTTTAGAATTATTCAGCGAAATTTATAGTGCTTCAAACGAACCAATTTTAGCTTTTGAGTATGCTTCAAAAAGTAGTCAGTACAAAGATTCGTTACTAAATTTTAGTAATAGAATGATTAGCAATGAAATTGCAAAACGAAAAACAAATTCATCGCAAGACACGATTTCAAAATTATCAATGACAAATTCTGAACAAGAAAAATCGCTTAAATTCAATCAGTTAGCAATTGTGTTGAGTGTTTTGTTAATTACCATTCTTTCGTTACTTACATTATCACTTTATAAAAACAATAATTTACGAGCAAAAGCAAATACGCTTCTTCAGAAAAAAAATAAAGAATTGGTAAAAGCCAAAGAAAAAGCTGAAGCCGCTACAAAAGCTAGAGAACAATTTTTGTCTACAATTACGCATGAATTGCGAACGCCCATTTACGCGATTACCGGTTTAACTTATTTATTAATAAAAGAAGACCCTACCGACGCGCAAAAAGAGCATTTAAACTCCTTAAAATATTCCGGGGAGCATTTACTTTCGTTAATTAATAACATTTTAGATTTAAATAAGTTAGAAGCTAATAAAGTTAGAAAAGTAAGTACAGATTTCCATTTGAAATCTCACATGAAAAACTTTTTAAATACGCTTCGAAAACCTGCTGAAGATAAAAATGTATTGCTCCATTTAGAGATGGATGAAAAAATTCCTGTAAAACTAAATGGCGATATGCTGAAAGTTTCCCAAGTCTTAATCAACTTGGTTGGAAACTCTATAAAATTTGCTGAAAACGGAGAGGTTTGGATTCGTTTGCAATTGGTAAAAGAGAGCGATAAAAAAGTAACTATTCGTTTTGAAATTGAAGATAACGGCGTAGGAATTCCAAAGCGAAAGCAAAAATCTATTTTCCAAAAATTCGATCAAGGTCCCGATGAAATAAACGTAAAATATGGTGGAACCGGGCTCGGTTTACCTATTGTGAAAAACCTGCTTTTATTCCTCGGAAGTGATATTCATCTGGAAAGTGAAGAAGGAAAAGGATCGTTATTTTATTTTGAATTAGAATTTGAAAAAGTTTTGGAAAAAACCAATAAGGACTTAAAGATTAAAAAAGTTTCGCAAGAAGAACAGACCAATTTATTCCGCGGGAAACGAATTTTAGTAGTCGAGGATAATAAACTGAATCAAAAAATCACTAAAAAAATTCTGGAACGTTGCGAAATGGATATCGATCTCGCCGATAACGGAAAAGTTGCCGTAGAAAAAGCGCTTAAAACTTCTTATGATGTTATTTTAATGGATATTCATATGCCGATTATGGACGGAATTAAAGCCACAGAAACCATTAGAAAACACGACAGTTCTACACCAATTATTGCGTTAACCGCGGTAAGCATTAATGAAGGTGTTGAAGAATTTTTAGAACATGGTTTTACTGAAATTATTCCGAAACCTTATAAAACAGAACTCTTTTTTGAAAAAATATACAAAGTCCTTAAAATTCGTTCACAAAAGTAGTTAGCTGCTTATTGAGTTTTTCTCCATCTTGTAAAAAAGCGGTTTTTATAGGAATGTAAAATAATTTTTCCTTTGGAATGCTACCTTTTAACCGCATAAAATCTTTTTCAGTAGTAAGAATTTTTTCAACTTTCGAAAGTCTTTCGATTTCTTGAGCGTTAAAATTATGATGGTCGGGAAAAGCTAAATGATTAAATTTTAATTCTTTTTTCTTTAAAAAATCAACTAAAGGTTTTGGGTTGGCAATTCCTGTTATAAGCGTAAACTCTTGAAAATTTTCTAACGGAATTCTATCGTTTTCATTATAAACATGCTTATCGTAAACAATTCTTGAGAAATAGATTTTTTGCTTTGTATCTAATTTTAATTGCTCTTTGATTTTGTTTTGTTGGTTCGCCGATAAATTTTCCGGACATTTCGTAACAATTATAATTTGCGCTCGTTTTGCACCAGCTTTTGGTTCGCGCAAATTTCCTGTTGGCAACATAAAGTCGTTGCAAAATAAATTTCCGTAGGAAGTCAATAAAATATTTAATCCTGCTTCAACTTTTCTATGCTGAAACGCGTCGTCCAATAAAATTACTTCAGGAGGTTTTGGTAAATCACGTAAACCCCTAATTCCCGCTTGTCTATTTTCATGAACGGCAACTTCTATAGCGGGAAATTTCCGTTTAAATTGTAGCGGTTCGTCGCCGGTTAACGTAGCTTTTTCGTTTCCTTTCAGTACATAAAAACCGCTCGACGTCCGTTTATAACCGCGACTTAGGTTTGCAATTCTAAAATCATCTTTCAATAATTCAATTAAATATTCAATCATTGGTGATTTTCCGGTTCCGCCAACACTTAAATTTCCTACACAAATCACTGGGAAATCGTAGTTTTTAGAAGATTTTATGTTCCAATCGTAAAGTTTATTCCGAAACCAAACTAAACTTCCGTAGAGAATTGAAAAGGGAAATAATAATTTTCTGAGTAATTGCATAAGCACAAAAGTAAAGTTTTCAAGCTAAATCTTCAGCTATATTTTTAGTTTCAGTTTTCCTGAAATCAGATTTTATTTTCATGCGATAAAAATTATCTTTACCTAAAATAAAAAGAATGCAAGTAAGAGAAGTAATTTCGGCATTAGAAAATTGGGCGCCTCTACAATATGCCGAAGATTTTGATAATGTAGGTTTATTAGTGGGAAATCGAGCCGAAGAAGTAAGCGGAATTTTAATTACGCTCGACACGTTAGAAAATGTTGTTGAGGAAGCGATTGAGAAAAATTGCAACATGATTGTGAGTTTTCACCCCATTATTTTTGGCGGTTTAAAAAAACTAACGGGAAATTCGTACGTCGAGCGTGTGGTTATAAAAGCAATTCAGCATAATATCGCGATTTATGCAATGCATACCGCGTTAGACAATCATCACCAAGGCGTAAATAATATGATTTGCGACCAATTAAATTTAAAAAATCGAAAAATTCTGGTTCCGCAAGAAAATACCATAAAAAAATTGGTAACCTATATTCCAAAAAAAGATGCTGAAAAAGTTCGTGAAGCTTTGTTTGAAGTCGGCGCGGGAAGTATCGGTAATTACGATCATTGCAGTTTTAATTTGGAAGGTTTAGGAAGTTTTAACCCCAATCAAGAATCAAATCCAACAATCGGTAAAAAAGGCGAAACCCATTTTGAAGAAGAAGTACAATTAAATATTACGTTTCCGAAACATCTTCAATCCAAAGTATTGCAAACTTTACAAGAAAAACATCCGTATGAAGAAGTTGCTTTTGAGGTAACAAGTTTAGAAAATAAAAATCAGCAAATCGGTATTGGGATGTTAGGTGAACTTTCTAAACAAAAAGAAGAAGCTGAATTTATTAAAGAAGTAAAAGAAATTTTTAACTGCGGAATTATTCGGCATTCTCAACTTCGCGATAAACCCATAAAAAAAGTAGCAGTTCTTGGCGGAAGCGGAGCCTTTGCTATTGGTGCTGCCAAAGCCAAAAAAGCCGATATTTATTTAACCGCAGATTTAAAATATCACGACTTTTATAAAGCTGAAGGGAAACTAATTTTAGCCGATATTGGACATTATGAAAGCGAACAATACACAAAAGATTTAATACATTCTTATCTTACAAAAAAATTCCCTAATTTTGCAGTCGTTTTATCACAAAAAAATACCAATCCAATTCAATATAGTTGATTATGGCAAAGAAAAAAGAGGTTACCGTTGAAGAAAAGCTAAGGGCATTATTCGATTTACAATTAATAGACGCGCGCATCGATGAAATTAGAAATGTACGCGGTGAATTGCCTTTAGAGGTTGAAGATCTTGAAGATGAGGTGGCTGGATTGAATACGCGTTTAGAGAAATTAAATTCAGATTTAGAAACCATAGATCATAAAATTAAGGAGAAGAAAAACCTTATTGAAGAATCTAAAGGCTTAATGAAAAAATATGCCGAGCAACAAAAAAACGTTCGGAATAATCGTGAATTTAACGCACTTTCTAAAGAAGTTGAGTTTCAAGAATTAGAAATTGAACTTGCTGAAAAGCATATTAATGAATTTTATGCGCAGATTGAACAGAAAAAAGCGGTAATCGAACAAACGCAAGAACGTGTAAAAGAACGTCAGAACCATTTAGATCACAAACGTAACGAACTGAATGAGATTTTAAGCGAAACCGAAAAAGAAGAAGAAGCGTTAATTAAAAAATCTGACGACTACAAGAAGCAAATCGAAGAGCGTTTGGTAAAAGCTTACCAACGTATTCGTGATAATGTGAAAAATGGTTTAGCTGTTGTGCCAATTGAGCGTGGAGCTTCAGGAGGTTCTTTCTTCACTATTCCGCCGCAAATTCAAATGGAAATTGCTGGTAGAAAAAAAATTATTACCGATGAGCACAGTGGTAGAATTTTAGTTGATCAAGAATTAGCACAAGAAGAAAAGGAAAAAATGGAAGCAATGTTTAAAAAAATGTAAACTTCCCTCTTTATAGTTTGTAAAAAAAGCTCTTCAATTTTGAAGAGCTTTTTTATTGAAGTTAATTATTCAGCAACTTAATCAATTTGTTGTTGCTCATATTGTTGGCTGTATTCCTCCATCATTCGTTGGAATTCTTCCATACTTCCTGCATAAATAAATATTCCTATTATCATTAATGCAGTAAGAATAGATAGAATTAAACCGATTATTGCAATTATGCGAGCGGTTTTAACTTGTGAGTAATTGTCGTAAATCTCAGGAGTTTCAGTAAATTTCTTTTTATCCTTATTTGCCAAATACAATGAGATTCCAGAAAGTAAAATTCCTCCGATTCCCCACGTAAAGCAACAAGCGATAAAAGAAACAATTCCTAAAATTAAAGAAATGGTAGCATTGGGTAATTTTTGTTTTTCCATAAGTGAATAAAATTGGTTTTAAAGTAAAGTTTAAATATATAAAGTTTTTCAGTATTTAAAGAAATTTTAAAATGTAACTTATTAAAATTGTAGCCACACTTATAACGGCAAAAAAAGTGGTTAATTTTTCATAGATTTTCGAAGGCGAAATCATATTCAATAACACTACCGAAGCTAAAATGACTAATGGATAAATTGCCGGATAAAGTATAAATGCCTGAGAGAATTCCCCTTTAATTAAAAAAATAAAAGCACGTTGCCCACCACAACCGGGACATTCGAACCCGAAAAATTTTTTATTTAAGCATGGCAACATGAATTCTTTCATCCTTTATTGTAATAAATTATTTTATACGTTTCAAAAATAATATTTTTGTACTCATTATTCGAAATTATAATTTAAAAAAGAGTCGATTGAATAAACAAGTCCTAAATACCATTATTATAATTATTGGCGCAATTTTATTGATTTATGCAATGATTGTAGATACTGAAAATATTTATTTGAAAATAGCAGGATTAGTCATTTTAATGATTGGGCTTTATACGGCAACTAGAAATTGGGTAGGGGAGAATAAAAATGATGAAGATGACACTGAATAAAGGCGATTTAGTTGAAGTAATAGATGAACCAATTGGCGGAAGAATTCTTGAAATTGAAGGCGATGAGGTTGTAATTGAAACCGAAGAAGGTTTCCCCATGCGTTTTAACATTACTGAAATTGTGAAAGTGGCTACCGATGAAATTAAGGTAGATTATGATGAAATGATGGAGGCAATGAAAGAGAAAAAAATAAAAAAGAAAAAAACATCTTCACGCATTAAGCCTAAAGAACGTTCGGCTCCGCCCTTAGAAGTAGATTTACATATTCATAAATTAACAGATCGAGATAAAAATCTTTCAAATTTTGAAATGCTCAATATTCAGCTTGATACCGCTCGAGGACAATTAGAATTTGCAATCAGAAAAAGAATTCAGAAAGTAGTATTTATTCACGGTGTTGGTCAAGGCGTTTTAAGAGCAGAATTAGAAACACTATTAAGCCGCTACGATAACTTAAAATTCTACGACGCCGATTTTCAAAAATACGGTGTTGGCGCTACCGAAGTTTATATTTTTCAGAATCCTTAATTAGGGTTAATAAATTCTTGTGTACTGCTAATTTGAAATCTTCCGATAGTTAGAGTTTCTAAAATAATTTCTTCGCCATTAGCTGTATTTTCCATTGTAATATCTTTAGCGACTACAATTGTTCTAAAAGTTCTTGAAACGCGATTAGCACGAACTACATTTATATCTTCAGATAACGTATCTTCAGGATCTAAATAATTAGGAATTCCGTTTCCATTTGTATCATCGTCAGAAGGATTTAAAATATATTCCTGTGGATCGTCAGAATTATCATTCGCATTTAAATCTTCATTTCTAGTAAGTACACCGTCGCCATCATCATCAGAGTCTAAATAATCTGGTATTCCGTCGTTATCGGTATCCAGATAATTGTCATTTTCTACATCATTTCCCAATTCATTCAACGTTAAAACATTATCGTTATCATCATCAATATCTAAAAAGTTAGGAATTCCATCGCCGTCGGTATCGTCATTAAATAAATTTCCGTCGCCATTTAAATCTTCTTCTTCGGCTGGAATACCATCATTATCATCTTGTTCAATAATAGTTGTGGTAATAATTACTCGACCACCGTTGGTGCTAATATATTCATCTTCTACTTGCGGTTCACTCGGCGGAATATCGTTACAAAAATAGTCGCTCCCCGAAATCGGTCCGTTATACGTTCGGTAAACCAATCTGTTATTTTGGTTTAAATCGACCACAATAGAATCTTGTTCAGCCAAACCTTCAAATTTTCCGGTAAAATCGGGTTGCGTTAAACTTAATGAAAGACTTTCGCTAGGCTCAGAATTAGTAGTATATAGAAGGCGAATAACTTCTTGATTAGGATTTTCGCCTTGCTCTGTACAAGTGGTTAATTGCGCATCTTCATCAAAATCGAATGAGGTTACAATTATATCGCCATCATCGCAAGCGGAGCAACATAAAATGAATATAAAAATTGAAATAAACTTTTTCATTAGAAAGCAGATTTTTAGCAAAATTACATCAATTCATATTTTACAGGCGTTAATCTATAAAATAATTTTAAATATTATATTTTTGCACCCGTATAGATTGGAAAGTAAAATTATTATGAGAAAAGTTTATTTAGATAGCGCTGCAACTACGCAAATGCGAGATGAAGTAATTTCAGCAATGACAGAAGTTATGCAAAATACCTTTGGTAATCCATCTTCAACACACGCGTTTGGTAGGTCTGCAAAATCTATGGTAGAAAATGCCAGAAAAACAGTGGCAAGCTATTTAAATGTTTCTGCAGCAGAAATAATTTTTACTTCCGGCGGAACTGAAGCCGATAACTTAGCATTGAACAGTGCGGTGAGAGATTTAGGTGTTACGCGAATTATTACTTCAAAAATAGAACATCACGCGGTTTTGTATACTGTAAATCAGCTGCAAGAATGTTATGATATTGAAGTTGAATACGTAAATTTAAAAGAATGCGGAAGTATCGATCTTGATCATTTAGCCAAACTTTTGCAAGCTTCAGATAAAAAAACATTGGTAAGTTTAATGCACGTGAATAATGAAGTAGGAAATATTTTAGATATCCAACACGTCGGTAGACTTTGTAAAGAATTCAACACGATGTTTCATAGTGATATGGTACAATCTATCGGTCATTTCGAAATTGATCTACAAGAAATTCCAGTTGATTTTACTGCGGTAAGTGCGCATAAATTTCACGGTCCAAAAGGCGTGGGTTTTGCATTTGTACGAAAAAACAGCGGACTAAAACCTTTAATTTTCGGAGGAGAACAAGAACGTGGTGTTAGAGCCGGAACTGAAAGTGTACATAATATTGTTGGTTTAGCGGAAGCCTTAAAAATATCGTATGATAATTTAGCTGAAGAAAAACCTTACGTAACCGAAATCAAAAAGTACTTTATTGAAAAACTAAAAAACGAAATTCCTGAAGTAAAATTTAACGGCGGTTGCGGTGATTTACCAAAAAGTACGTACACGCTGGTGAATGTTTGTTTACCTATTTCAGCTGAAAAAGCTTCTATGTTATTATTTCAATTAGATTTAAAAGGAATTGCCTGTTCAAAAGGAAGCGCTTGCCAAAGTGGAGCAGAAGGCGGTTCGCATGTTTTAAATGCTATTTTAAACGAAGAAGATTTAAAGAAACCTTCTATCCGTTTCTCTTTTTCAAAATTCAACACCAAAGAAGAAATTGATTATGTAGTTGAAGTGCTTAAGGAATCAGTTAATTCTTAAATTTTTTGAAGCAAAAAAACATTCGGAATTTATTTCAGAATATACTCTTACTAAATTATAAAGGAAGTTGGTGAGAATCTGAAACAAGTTCAGGTTGACAAAAATGGATTTCAGAAAAGCTTTTTTTATTCTAATTAAAAACGCATTCCTAAACGCAAATTAAATACACGGGGTGATAAATAATTTGGGATCGAATACATTTGTTTGCTATAAACATCACGCACAAATGTGTTGGTAATTGAGTTTTGATTATCAAATAAATTAAAAATTTCGAACCCTATATTTAATTCTTCAAAAACACTCAACCAGTTGCTTTTCTGAATTTCTTTCGTTTCATTAGGATCTACAATTACATAAGAAAAACCAACATCCGCTCTTTTATAATCCGGTAAGCGAACTTGATAATCGTAAGGATCTGCATAACGTGGCGAACCACCTGGAAGACCAGTATTGTAAACCAAGTTTAAATACATTTTTAAACTCGGAATTTTCGGAACATAATCTTGAAATAATATCCCAAATTTTAAGCGTTGGTCGGTAGGGCGCGAAATATAACCGCGATTATTAATATTTTCTTCCGTTTTTAAATAACCGAAACTTAACCAACTTTCCGTTCCACGGACAAACTCTCCATTCAACCTTAAATCTAAACCGTAGGCGTAAGCCTCCGCATTATTATTGGCGCGATACCGAATACGAACATTTTCAATGGTATACGGATTCACATCAGTCAAGGATTTATAATAAAATTCAGAAACCAATTTAAATGGACGATCTTGCAATTTAAAACTATAATCATTTCCGATTACCAAATGAACAGATTGTTGCGCTTTTACATCGGGAATTACCGTTCCGGTTGAATCTCGTAAAGCTCTGTAAAATGGCGGTTGATAATACATTCCGCCCGAAATTCTAAATAACATATCGGTTTTCCAGTCGGGTTTTAAAGCAAATTGCGCACGTGGACTTACAACGGTTTGTGTATTTGCTTCAATATTTTCTCCGCTAACAGTCCAAGTATGCGAACGAACTCCGGCATTAAACCAAGCTTTGCTAGCGCCCAGTTCAGTTTGATAACTCCATTGTAAAAAATTCTGAAATCTGTCAATCTGCGTTTTATTAATCGCGCGAATACTATTATAAGGAACCAAAGGTCCGGCGTAAGCATTATAAGGTTGGTTGTTTTTTAATTCGTCTAAAGGCGGTCGAATAGAAAATCCGGCAGAATCGATAACTTCATATTCTCGAACACGATCGCGAATATCTTCGTGGGTATATTTTACGCCATATTCAAATTGATGATCTTCAATATTTAAAGTTCCGCGATGTTGGAAATTAAAAATTAACGCATCTAAATCATTTCTAGCGTGTGTTAATTGAGCACCAACGCCTTCAGTAAATTCTACTTCCCCTAAATTTTCTCCGCCAATGGAAGAATTTGGTTCGCCTAAACGATATTCAGCGAAAATATCATAATATTCTTGCTCTTGCGTATTATAGGTTGAAGCAATTAATTTTGCTGTATAATTATCTGAAACTTTGTACGTAGCTTTTAATGCACCAAAATAGGTTTCGTATTGGTCTTGTTCTTGACCTTCATAAAAAACCAATAAAGCTTTTGGGTCTTGCAGTGTTCCAAAATTTGTTTGGCGGGTTACCGGTTCGTAATCATATTTATTGATGGAAATATTTCCTAAAAATCCTAATTCAAATTTATTGCTGAATTGATAGGTAAGATAAGTTTGCGCATCAGCAAATCGTGGTTTAAAATTTGTTTCGGTTTCTTTTGCGTTCACAAAAAGACTGTTGTCGCGATAACGAATTCCTAAAATACCGGAAAACTTCTCGTCTTTAGAAATTCCTTCAACGGAAGCACTTCCGCCTAAAAAACTAGCTTCTAAAGAAGCGCCAAAATCAACAGGTCTTCGGTAATCGATGTCGAGAACTGAAGATAGTTTATCGCCGTATTTTGCTTGAAAACCTCCTGCTGAAAATTCAACATTTCTTACTAAATCGGTATTTACAAAACTTAAGCCTTCTTGTTGTCCGGAGCGAATAAGAAAAGGTCGGTAAACTTCAATTTCATTTACATAAACTAAATTCTCATCATAATTTCCACCACGAACTGAATATTGCGTACTTAATTCATTATTGGAACTTACACCGGGTAAGGTTTTTAGTAAATTCTCTACACCGGCATTTGCTCCGGGAATTTTACGAACTGTTTCTGGTTCTATGCTTACAATTCCTTCTACACGTTTATTTCGTTCACCGGAAATTACCACTTGCCCGATTTGTTCGACAGTAGTTTTTAAAACCGGATTAATTTCTTTGTGTTCACCTTCAGCAAGGCCTTCAATAGTTAACGTGATTTTTTTGAAGCCTACGTACGAATAGGTGAGTGTTACTTTTTCGTTTGCTGGAATTTCTAAAAAATAAAATCCGTTCTCATTGGTTTGCGTTCCGCCGTTTGGATAAGAAATATTGGCTGAAGGAATTGGCGTTTGGGCTTCATCAAAAATAATTCCTTTAACGACAGCGGTTTGTGCGTTTAATAAAACAGTAAAGCATAAGGTGAAAAGTATGCTAAGCGAAATTGGTAGCTTCAAGATAAATCGACTTTATTTTTTTCTGAAAAATGTGCCTTCAAATGTAGTACTATTTCCAACATTATCAACCACGATGATTTTTAATTTGTTTTCTGTACTATGAGTAACGGCTTCATCATTAAAATCGTATACTAGCATGTCAGTTTTATAATCGTATTCCATTAAAATAAATTCGCCATTTATAGTTGCTCGATAACTGCTGATACCGGTTTTATCATCTGCAATTTTAAATTTTAAATAGCGGTAATTAGACATCCATTTTCCTTCTCGAAAGTTTACCGGAGTAATTCTTGGCGGTGTAGAATCGCTCATTAATTTGTAAGTTCCAAAGGTTCGGGTTCGAGTGGTAAATCGATTTCTTTTTTTATACGTATCGGAATAATAAGGCGTTCCCCAATCGCTCATTCGTGCAATGTATAATTTCTTTTTGTCGTCTTCGCTATACTTACTCACATCAAAACCAATGGTCATATTTTTATGTAGCGGAATGGCATCGTTTCCTACCGTAATGCTTTCGCCGTCTGTAGTTACGTTGAGGTAAACATCGTCATATAAAGCGTGTTTAGGAATGTAAATATCAAATTTTCCTTCGTCAAAAGCTACCGCTTCATTTGCTCTTCCTAAATAATCGGTTTTTTCAATAGTATTCGGAATAATTTCTTCAACTGAAATTTCATCATTTTCAATAGGAATGCGAACGGTACTTACGTTTCCTTTAAAATCTTCAACTTTTATCGTATAGGTATAATCTAAACTATCTTGAATGGAAACGTACCCATTGTGATGCAATTGGGTTAAAATACTAAGCGGATTATTAGGTTCTAAAAATAATTTCTGAACACGATTTCGCTTTGTTTTGTAATATTCATAATCGATAAACCGGTTAATATAACGTGATTCTGCGAATGAAAATTCTGAAAAATTAGCCTCAAACACAGGGGAACCATTTAAAAAACTACTTATTTTATAAACTCCATTTTGATTTGCAGCATAATTTAAACGATCGATAGTCGAAATTCCAAAGCCGATTTTTCCGTGCGCTTTAAAGCTTTCGGTTTCATAAAGTCCGTTTCCTTTTGGAATAAGACGTAATTGTTGACGCTTAGCCGATTTATTAACGTGGGCATTTTCGCCAGTAGGATAAACCAAAATATTTTTTACAATTGGTGGATAGGTGTCTTTGATATCAATCCCAAATTCCATCGGATTTATAGGATGTTGTTGTGCATTTCGAATTTCAAAATGTAAATGCGGTCCGCCGCTGCTACCGCTATTTCCACTATACGCGATAACTTCACCTTGAGAAACTACCAAATCATCTTCCTGCGGAAAAACTTCAATTTCATAGCTTTCTTTAGCGTATTGCTTCTTTTTTATGTAAGCTTCAATTTTAGGAGAAAACTCACTTAAATGAGCGTAAACACTTGTGTAACCATTTGGATGCTGAATATAAAGAGCTTTTCCGTAACCAAAATGAGCAATTTTTATTCGGCTAACATAACCTTCTGCAGTCGCTAAAACCTTTAATCCAGTTTGTTGCTGCGTTTTAATATCCATTCCGCTGTGAAAATGATTAGAACGAAGCTCACCAAAAGTTCCTGAAAGAATTAAAGGAACCTCTAACGGATTCTGAAAATAATCTTGCGGATATGAATTTTGTGCATTCATTCCCAGGCTTAAAAGAATGCAGCCCATAAAAAAAAGCAATCTCATAAAATGGTGTTTAACAATTTATTGAAGAATTTTGAAAGATAGCGTAAAGTTTAGGAATATCAAAAAGCTTACCGCGGTGAGTTTCAAAAATTAATTTTTCATTAAAAATAGCACGTAAATTATTGTCATATTCCTTAAGGTATGTTAACTTTGTGCGAGAAGCATTACGATAAGCGCTGATGAGTGATTTGGTTGAAATAGTTGATTCTCTTGAGAATAAAGTCAGTAAGCTGTTGCATAAATATGAAATTTTAAAGCAAGCAAACCTTCAATTAGAAGAAAAACTTGCGGTTCAAGAAAGCAACCAAGCAAAAATTAAAGCTGAACTAAATTCCGTAGAACAAGAAAACCAAACGCTAAAAGCTGCGAACGCGATGCTAGGCAGTAACGAACATAAACGAGAGACTAAACTCAAAATAAATAGCTTAATTCGAGAGATTGATCAATGCATTGTTCAACTTTCAGAATAAAATTGTTGAATGAATGATAAGCTAAAAATAAAACTATCGATTGCAGATCGGGTATATCCGCTAACTATTGCGCCGAAGCAAGAAGAAGGATTACGAAAAGCTGCAAAAAAGATAGAAGAAACAATTAAGCAATTTGAGAAAAGTTATGCCGTTCGAGATAAGCAAGATGTATTAGCAATGTGTGCTTTGCAATTTGCCGCAAAAACCGAACAGCAAAATATTAATAAAAGTGACCAAGTACTTCTAGCAGAAGAAAAACTAAATTCATTAGATCAACTTTTGCAAGAGCACTTGTTTAAATAGAAAACGTTCTTTAAAATAAATAGTAAGGTTTACTGCCTGTATTAGTTATTCTTTTTGATAAACTCAACACATATCAATTAAAAAGGGTGAGTCAAAGTTGTAAAAGCAAGCCGTCTTAGAACGGATCCTTGATCAGCTTGTTAGCCCTAAACCTGTTTCGACGGAGTTTAAACAAAACCCAACTAATACAGGCTTTTTTTATATAAAATAATTTATGGATATAATTATAACAGCAGTAATAGTAGGAGTTGTAGGAATAGCAATAGGCTACTTAATTTCGAACTCTTTACAGAAAAAGAAAGCATCATCAATTTTATCTGAGGCAGAAAAAAGCGCCGCAAATATCATAAAAGAAGCGAAAGCCGAAGGTGAAAGTAAAAAGAAAGATAAAATACTTCAGGCGAAAGAAAAGTTTATAGAATTAAAGTCTGAGCACGAAAAAGTAATTCTCGGAAGAGATAAAAAAATAGCTGAAGCTGAAAAGCGTACGCGCGATAAAGAATCACAGGTTTCAAGCGAATTGGCTAAAAACAAAAAGCTAAACAAAGATCTTGAAGAAAAAGTACGTGATTACGATTACAGAACAGAGTTTCTTGACAAAAAACAAGAAGAGATTGAAAAACTTCACCAAAGTAAAGTCAAGCAATTAGAAGTAATTAGCGGTTTAAGCGCAGAAGAAGCCAAACAACAATTGGTAGAATCTTTAAAAGAATCTGCCAAAACCGATGCAATGGCACTTATTCAAGATACCATTGAAGAAGCAAAACTTACCGCGCAGCAAGAGGCGAAAAAAATTGTCATTAATACCATTCAGAGAATTGGTACCGAAGAAGCTATCGACAATTGCGTTTCCGTTTTCAACTTAGAAAGCGACGATGTAAAAGGACGAATTATTGGTCGTGAAGGAAGAAATATCCGTGCGATTGAAGCGGCAACAGGCGTAGAAATTATTGTAGATGATACTCCTGAAGCTATTATTTTATCGTGTTTCGATGCGGTAAGAAGAGAAGTTGCTCGTTTATCATTGCATAAATTAGTTACCGACGGAAGAATTCACCCGGCGAGAATTGAAGAAGTGGTGAAGAAAACCCGTAAACAAATCGATGAAGAAATTATCGATATCGGTAAACGAACCGTTATCGATTTAGGAATTCACGGTTTAAACCCTGAATTGATTAAAGTGGTAGGTAGAATGAAATACCGTTCTTCTTACGGGCAAAACTTACTGCAACACTCGCGTGAAGTTGCAAAACTTTGTGGCGTAATGGCTGCAGAATTAGGCTTAAACCCGAAACTTGCAAAACGTGCAGGATTATTACACGATATCGGAAAAGTACCAGAAACCGAAACCGAAATTCCACACGCTATTTTAGGAATGCAATGGGCCGAAAAATATGGTGAAAAACCTGAAGTTTGCAATGCAATTGGAGCTCACCACGACGAAGTAGAAATGACTTCTTTATTATCGCCAATTATTCAAGTTTGTGATGCGATTAGTGGCGCAAGACCTGGCGCAAGACGTCAAGTTTTAGACTCGTATATTCAGCGTTTAAAAGATCTGGAAGATATCGCGTTTGGTTTCCCCGGGGTTAAAAAGGCTTATGCAATTCAAGCTGGTAGAGAATTACGTGTGATTGTAGAAAGTGAAAAAGTAACCGACGAGAAAGCATCTAACCTTTCGTTTGAAATTTCACAAAAAATTCAAACCGACATGACTTATCCTGGACAAGTTAAAATTACCGTTATTAGAGAAACCAGAGCTGTTAACGTAGCTAAATAAAGTTTTATAAAATATATTGATCCAAAAAAGCCGATTCTGTTAAGAATCGGCTTTTTGTTTTCTCTGGGCGAATGATTTTCTGTCTTTTTGTTTTAGTTGTATCTTTCAACTTTAGAAAATAAATTTTTATGAAAAAAACCGTTCAAAGTCTAGGTTTAATCGCCTTATTAATGATAAGTTCTTGTAAAGAAGAACCTAAAAAAAGTGAAGAGAAAATGACAGAAGTTCCGCAATTGCTATCTCCTTGGGAAGGTCCGTATCAAGGTGTTCCTGCTTTCGACAAAATGGAAGTTTCTATGTTGAAACCAGCCATTCGAAAAGGAATGGAACAACATTTACAACAACTCGATTCCATAGCGAATTCAGCTGAAGAACCTACTTTTGAAAATACAATTATCCCAATGGAAAAAGCAGGCGAACCTTTAGATCGTGCTTTCACCTATTATGGTATTTATAGTAGCAATTTATCTTCAGAAAAATTTAGAGAAGCTCAAGAAGAATTAGCACCTGAAATTTCAACTTACGAATCTAAAATACTTCAAAATGAAGCGTTGTTTCAGCGTATTAAAAGTGTTTATCAAAAATCTCAACAAGATTCACTTTCTGCCCAAAAACAACGGACGCTCAATTTAATTTACGAACGTTTTGTAATGAATGGCGCAAATCTTTCCGAAGAAAACAAAAAGCGTTATGCTGAAATTGAACAAGAATTATCGAAACTTTACACAAAATTCTCTAATAATGTTTTAGCTGAAGAAGAGAATTATGTGGTTTATTTAGAGGAGGATGAGCTGGCAGGTTTACCAAAATCTTTTCAAAAAGCGGCAGCAAGTGCGGCAGAAAATTTAGGAAAAAAAGGAAAATATGCCATCACCAATACGCGTTCGTCGATGGATCCATTTTTAACCTATTCAGAAAATCGTGAACTTCGAGAAAAAGTATGGAAAAATTATTATTCTCGAGGCGATAATAACGATGAATTCGATAATAAAAAGATTATAAAACAGATATTAAAACTTAGAGATAAACGTGTGGAATTATTAGGTTATGATAATTTTGCGGCTTGGCGTTTGCAAAACAGAATGGCGAAAACACCAGAAAAAGCGATGGCTTTAATGATGGAAGTGTGGCCGGCGGCTTTAGCTAGAGTAGAAGAAGAGGTGAAAGAAATGCAAGCTATTGCCGATAAAAATAATGAAGGAATTATTATCGAACCGTGGGATTACCGTTATTATGCTGAAAAAGTTAGACAAGATAAATATGATTTAGATAGTGAAGAAATAAAAGAATATTTGGTGTTAGATAACTTAAAAGAAGCTTTGTTTTTTACTGCTGGCGAGTTGTTTAATTACGAGTTTTCAAAAATAACCGATGGAAGTGTTCCTGTTTTTCACGAAGATGTAGAAGTTTATGAAGTCACTAAAAATGATGAAGTTATTGGCCTTTGGTATTTAGACCCTTATGCGCGACAAGGAAAGCGTTCTGGAGCTTGGGCGACAACCTACAGAAGTAAAGCGGAATTAACTGGAAACAAACCTGTTTTAGCTTCAAATAATTCTAACTTTATTGAACCTGCTCCAGGCGAACCAATCTTGGTTTCTTGGGATGACGCCGAAACTTTTTTTCACGAATTTGGGCACGCCTTGCATTTTCTTTCAGCCGATATAAAATATCCTACCTTAAATGGCGGAGTTCGTGATTATACAGAATTTCAATCGCAATTATTAGAACGTTGGTTGTCTACCGATAAAGTTATAAATAAATTTTTGCGTCACTATAAGACCGATGAAGTTATTCCGGAAAAATTGGTTCAAAAAATAAAGAAATCAGCTACATTTAATCAAGGTTTTGCTACAACTGAATTTTTAGCCTCGGCGATTATGGATATGAAATTTCATACAACCGATCCCGAAAAAATTGATGATGTAACCGAATTTGAACAAAAAACCTTAGATTCTTTAGGAATGCCTAATGAAATTGTGATGCGTCATCGTCCAACTCATTTTGGTCATATATTTTCTGGAGAAGGATATTCCGCAGGTTATTATGGCTATTTATGGGCCGATGTTTTAACTTCGGATGCTGCGGAAGCTTTTGCTGAATCTCCCGATGGTTTTTATGATAAAACCGTAGCCGATAAATTAGTAAAGTTTTTATTTGCTCCTCGAAACGCTGTAGATCCAGCTGAAGCTTATAAAAACTTTAGAGGAAGAGAAGCCAAAATTGACGCGTTAATGCGCGATCGAGGTTTTCCGGTTCCCGAGTAATTTTTAAAAAATTTTGACATAAAAAAACCGCTTCTTTTAGGAGGCGGTTTTTTTGTAAGCTTTTATTCAGTTTATTTTACAATCAATTTTTTAATAAGTTGATGCTGATTCGAATTGAATTTCAGCATATAAATACCGGAATTTAAGTCACTTATATTCATTTTATTTGTGCCTTTAGAAATGGAATGAGCAGAACGTACTTTTTTTCCTAATAGATCAATTATTTCTACTGTAACATTTTCATTTGAATTAGATTCAATAGTAAATAAACCGTTTGTAGGATTAGGGTAAACTTTTAAATTATCTGATAAAATGGCTTCGTCTAAACCTAGTATTGTAGAAGAATAAGTAGCAGTCCATCCAGTTTCTGTGGAAGATTCGTCAGAAGTAAAAACAACTGTCATAGCTCCAGTTCCATCAGTTGTATTAATTGTTTGTGGTATAGTAGTTCCAGACCAAGTTCCTAATAAAGAATAGCTAGTATCTGGACCGTCATATACTAAGACTTTATCGTAGCCTTGTTCAGTATCAAAAGCAGTAAAATTTAAAGTAATTTGATTTGCATTAGGAGGAGTAATTATCCAAGTACAATGTGTTAAATTTCCATATTCTTCAGAATTACTTCCATCTGAAAAAGTTCCAGTTTGTTCTTCTAGATATGTTATCCCGCTGCAATAACTTTTAGTTCCAATTCCTACTGCATACCAAGCATTTTTTACAGCTGCATATTCTGCTGAAGAACTTCCAAATAAATCTTCTGCAGCCTGTAAAGATCCATTATATGCATCGATAAAACTTGCACTTGGGGGCAAATAGTTTGTTAGATTGCGATAAGCAATATCTCTTGCATTAGCTAAACCAATGCCTGCAACCGAATAATTATTACCCAGATCGTTTGTTCCTGAACCACCTTCAGCTAACAGATAAAACCAATAATTTTGAACTCCACTGTTGATATGAACTCCGCCGTTATCATAATATAGATCATTCGGGTCTGCCCATCCATTTCCATTATAGGTATCCGGTTGTTGGCCTCCATTTGGATTTGACATTGATCTAAAGTAAGGAGCCTGTACAAAAATGTCTTCTCCAATTAACCAATCGGGATCTACACCAGAGTAAAACTCCACACAAACTCCAAAAATGTCAGCAAATGATTCGTTAAGTGCTCCCGATTCTCCTTGATATACTAAACCTCCATTACCATTTTTATTTACCACTAGATGCGTAAATTCGTGCCCTTCGACATCTAGCCCGACTACCGGATTCATGTATTGACCATCTCCTAAACCATAAGCCATCATATTGTAAGGTTCTTCCATAGCAAAAGCATTGTTAGGATCTCCTCCTTGACTTGCTTGAGAAAATGGAGTATTCAAATATTGCTTTATTATACTTCCATTTCCATCATAACTATCTCTACCTAATTGGCTTAAATAAAAATCATACGTAACTTCCATACCCCAGTGTACATCGATTGCGGGACTTGTAGACCAAATTGTTGAAGAATTTATATAATCCGTTGCTCCTACAAAACCATTATTAGTAAGATCTGTAGCGTTTGTAGCATCAAAGGTTTGAATATTTCGGATATTTTCTCTTAGACGGTAATTTCCTTGATAACTATCACATGTAATAGATTGGCTTCCACTATATATTGTTTGCCCAGTTCCCGGAACATCGGCATGCGCAATAAGGTTAATTTTATTGAAAACTTCTCCTGTATTTGCATCAATCAACACATAACACATTTCAAAAGGAGTATAAGAATCTATTCTAACTCTCTGAACTACTTTTATTTTTCTGTTTTCTCGATTTGGTACGGAAGCGATAACAGTTTCAACAGGATAGTTTTGTATAAGTCTAGTTACATTTAAATATTCTTTTGCGTTTTCTAATACCTGATCCTTGCTTATGTTTTGAACGATATTTATATCAGAAAATTCTGTAATTCGTCCATTAATCGTTTTAACGTAATTTTTTTCAAGATGAACTATGATAACACTTTCAGAAACTTTAATTCCTTTATAATAATGCTGCAAGAGTTTTTTGCTTGAATTACTTTTTTCTTTAACCTCTCTAAACTCGTGCTTATTATTTAGATTAAAAAAGTTATTTAATTTTTCTCTTAAAGTAGAATAAGCAATTTTTTTATGTTTTAAATTAAAAAAAAATGAGCCGTTTGTAGTTTTAATTCTCTGCTCAAGGTTTGCTGATCCTGAAGAATTCTTTGGAGATATAACTGTATGCTTAGTAGAATTAGATGATTGTTGAGCGTTTGTTTGAGCAGTCATATTTTGACTAACAATAGCTAAACCTATTAATAGACATATTTTAAGTTGAAATTTTTTCATATTAATTATCTTCATTTTTTTTGAATTGCTTTATTCATTAATTTTTTATGTAAATTTCTTATATCTTTGGGTGCTAAATTAGTGCCTATACCCCAAACAATCTTATTAGTGCCAGAAGGAGTAAAAATCGTAACAAAAGAATATAAATTTCGAGGTTTTACGAATTCGACATTCTTATTTTTACTTGCGGTTTTAAAAATTGATAAAACCTCTTCTTTGTTCAGTTTATTAACGATACTGTCGTTCTGATTTTTTATTAAACCATTTTCCTTAAGTGTAAAAACAACTTCCTTGCCCGTAAATCCTCCACCATTTCCAAACTGAATTTCATCTATTCCTGTGGTTGAAATTTGTTCTCCAGATTTGCACGAAGCAAGAAGTAGTAAAACCAAAATTAGTATTTTACTCATTTGAGAATAAAATATTGGTAGTTTGTAAACAAATAATCTCTTCAACTTAAAAAGCTTAAAATTAAAAAATAAGTATTGAATGCTCACAAATATAGAATATTATAATAAAGTGTTAAATTGTGAGTGCAAAAAAGATAAGATTTAACAGTTTAGGGTGATAGAAAAATTATTAATATTATAAAAACAGAGAATTTTTTAAAAACTCTTGAACGTATAAATAAAATGATTATTAAATATTCATGCTAAAATTGACGCGTTAATGCGCGATCGAGGATTTCCAGTTCCCGAGTAATTTTTAAAAAATTTTGACATAAAAAAACCGCCTCATAAAAGAGGCGGTTTTTCTTTATTTTAAGTTAATTTTTATTCAGTAGATATTTCTTTTTCAGATTCATTTCTGAAAACTAATTCATCGTCGAATGCGTCGATAAGAATAATACTGTCGGTAGTGATGTTTCCTGAAAGTATTTCTTTCGATAATTTATTCAACACTTCTTTTTGAATAGTTCGTTTTACCGGACGCGCTCCATATTGCGGATCGAATCCTCTTTTTGAAAGATGATCGATAGCTTCCGGTGTAGCGTCTAGCGTAATGTTTTGTTCGCTTAACATTTTAGTTACTCCTTTTAATTGAAGCCCAACAATTTCTTTAATATTTTCTTCATTTAAAGGTGTGAACATCACAATATCATCAATTCTGTTTAAAAACTCGGGACGAACTTGTTGTTTCAATAAACCTAAAACTTCTACTTTAGCACTCTCCATCGCTGTTTCAATATCTTTTACAGCATCAAATTTTTCTTGAATTATATGACTTCCCATATTAGAAGTCATAATAATAATCGTGTTTCTGAAATCTGCCAATCTTCCCTTATTATCGGTTAGTCGACCTTCATCTAACACTTGCAACAAGATATTAAACGTATCGGGATGCGCTTTTTCAATTTCGTCTAGTAAAACCACCGAGTAAGGTTTTCTTCGTACCGCTTCCGTAAGTTGTCCGCCTTCATCGTAACCCACGTATCCTGGAGGCGCACCAACTAATCTACTTACTGAATGACGTTCTTGATATTCGCTCATATCAATTCTGGTCATCGCATTATCATCATCAAATAGATATTCAGCTAAAGCTTTTGCTAGCTCTGTTTTACCAACTCCTGTTGTTCCTAGAAATAAGAAGGAACCAATAGGTCTTTTCTGATCTTGCAAACCGGCTCTACTTCGTCTAATGGCATCACTAACCGCAACAATCGCTTCTTCTTGACCAACAACTCTACGGTGAAGTTCATCTTCTAATTTTAGCAATTTCTCTCGTTCGCTTTGTAACATTTTGTTAACCGGAATTCCGGTCCATTTTGCCACAACTTCAGCGATATCTTCATTGGTAACTTCCTCTTGAATTAACGATTTTTTGCCTTCTTTTTTATGTTCTTCAACTTCTTTCTGTAATTTCTCTAAACGTTCTTGTGCTTCTTTAATTTTTCCGTAGCGAATTTCAGCAACTTTTCCGTAATCGCCTTCCCGTTCAGCGCGTTCAGCTTCTAATTTGAAATTTTCAATATCGGTTTTTGCCTGCTGAATATTATCTACAACTCCTTTTTCATTTTGCCATTGCGCATTCAATTCTGAACGCTCTTCTTTTAAATTCGCTAAATCGGCTTTTAAAGATTTTAATTTACTTTCGTCTTTTTCGCGTTTAATCGCTTCAATTTCAATTTCAAGCTGCATAATTTTACGATCGAGCACATCTAATTCTTCCGGTTTAGAGTTGATCTCCATTCGTAATTTTGAAGCTGCTTCATCCATCAAATCAATTGCTTTATCAGGTAAAAAACGATTAGTAATGTAACGTTGCGAAAGTTCTACCGCAGCGATAATTGCTTCGTCTTTAATTCTTACTTTATGGTGAGTTTCATATTTCTCCTTAATTCCGCGGAGAATAGAAATCGCACTTTCGGTATCGGGTTCATCTACGGTTACTTTCTGAAAACGACGTTCTAGCGCTTTATCTTTTTCAAAATATTTTTGATATTCATCTAACGTAGTCGCTCCAATCGCTCTAAGTTCACCACGAGCTAACGCTGGTTTTAAAATGTTTGCCGCGTCCATCGCTCCTTGTCCACCACCGGCGCCAACTAGCGTATGAATTTCGTCGATGAATAAAACGATATTTCCATCGCTAGAAGTAACTTCTTTAATTACCGCTTTTAGTCGTTCTTCAAATTCTCCTTTATATTTCGCGCCCGCGATTAACGCACCCATATCTAAGGAATAAATTTCTTTATTCTTTAAATTTTCTGGAACGTCGCCTGCTACAATTCTATGCGCTAAACCTTCGGCAATGGCTGTTTTTCCGGTTCCGGGTTCACCAACTAACATTGGGTTGTTTTTGGTTCTTCGCGATAAGATTTGCAAAATTCTTCGAATTTCTTCATCTCGACCAATAACCGGATCTAATTTTCCGTTTTCAGCTAATTGATTTAAATTTTTTGCATATTTATTAAGTGAATTGTAAGTTTCTTCTGCGCTTTGCGAAGTCACCCGATCACCTTGTCTTAATTCTTCAATTGCAGCTTTCAAGCCTTTTTCGGTTGCGCCTTGATCTTTTAAAATTTGGGCAACTTTACTTTTTGAGTTGAAAATTGCTAAGATTAAATGCTCGATAGAAATATATTCATCGTTCATTTTCTTTGCAATAATTGTTGCTTCATTTACCGTTTTTCCCGTTTCACGTGAAAACATAATGTCCCCGCCACTTACTTTCGGAAAACTTTCTAAGGTATTATCTAAAATCTGTGTAAAAAGATTGACGTTTATATTCAATTTTTTTAATAAAAAAGGCGTTACATTTTCGTCAATTAAGGTAATGGCTTTAAATAAATGTTCATTTTCAATTTGTTGATGGCCAAATTCTTGTGCAAGCTGCTGCGCCTGCTGAATAGCCTCTTGTGCTTTTATGGTAAATTTGTTTAAGTTCATAATTTTTGTTTTGAAAATTCTATTTCAATAAATATACCTAACAGTAAAACCGACAAAAAGTCACTTTAACTCCTTTGTTTGGGTGACAATTTTTCAGTTTACTTCGATTATTGTCCACTTTATTTGGATTGAATGATTAAATTAGTATTGTTACTATAAATATAGAAAGTATATGGGATTATTTGGAAATATATTCGGAGGAAATTCTGAAGCAAAAGAGGAAACTAGTTTTCCGTGGAAAGCTGTCGATTCAGAAGGAAAATTAAATGAAATTGATGCCGTTTCCCAAGAAAAATTATGTGTGATTTTTAAACATTCTACACGTTGCGGAATTAGTAAAATGGCGTTGCGCCAATTTGAAAAAGAAGCCGAAATTGAGGAAGAAAAGCTAGCGTTTTATTACCTAGATTTGATTAATTATCGTTCGCTTTCGCAGCAAATAGCAGAGCGCTATCAAGTAATGCACGAATCGCCACAAGTCATTTTCGTAAAAAATGGAAAAGTGATTGCACACGATTCACATAGTGGAATTGACGCTGAAAAAATTAAACAATTTGTATAAAAAAAGCCGAGAATTTTCTCGGCTTTCTTATTTTCAATTAAAATATTATTTTTTCTTAAAATCGAATACCGGTAAAAGTTTCGTACTTACTTCACCAAAACCGATTCTTACATTTTTATTTTCACAATGACCGCGCATAATTACGGTGTCATTATCTTCAATAAATTTACGATCACTTCCATCTTTTAGTTTTATGGTCTTTTTTCCGTTCCAAGAAAGTTCGAGCATCGATCCAAAACTATCAGGTTTGCTTCCCGAAATTGTTCCGCTTCCCATCATATCGCCACTATTTACCGGACAACCGTTAATGGTATGATGCGCTAATTGCTGACTCATATTCCAGTATAAATATTTAAAATTAGAATGGGTGAGAACGGTTTCTTCTGAATTTTCAGGCTGAATAGCTACTTCTAACTGAATATCGAACGTCTTTTTTCCGCTAGATTTTAAATAGGGGAGTGTTTCGATAACCGGTTTTGGTCCTTCGGTTCTAAAGGGTTCTAACGCGTCTAACGTTACAATCCAAGGGGAAACTGAAGAAGCGAAATTTTTAGCGAGAAACGGTCCGAGTGGAACATATTCCCATTTTTGAATATCGCGTGCGCTCCAATCGTTAAATAAAACCATTCCGAAAATATATTCTTCAGCATCTTCAACTGAAATTGGTTCGCCTATCGGGTTTCCTGCTGTGGTAATAAAAGCCATTTCTAATTCAAAATCTACTTTTCTGGACGGACCAAAAATTGGCGTATCGGCCCCGTGAGGCATTTTTTGCCCTTGTGGTCGATGTACTGGAATTCCGCTAGGAATTATAGACGAACTTCTTCCGTGGTAAGCTACGGGAACGTGTAACCAATTCGGCATTAACGCGTTTTCTTTTCCGCGGAACATTTCCCCAACATTGGTAGCGTGTTCTTTACTCGAATAAAAATCGGTGTAATCGCCAACTTGAACCGGCAATTGCATTTCAATTTCGTCTAAGGTAAAGAGAACGGTTTTTCGGTGATCTTCATTATTTTTTAAAGTCTCGTTCTTTTCGTCAAAAATTTCAGCAATTCGATTTCTAACCGCTCGCCAGGTTTTTCTTCCGTCGGCAATAAAATCATTTAAGGTGTCTTGTAAAAAAATATCATCGGTTAACGGAATACCATCAAAATAACCTAATTGATGCAACGCGCCTAAATCAATTGCATAATCACCGATTCTTGTTCCAATCGTGATGATATCATCGCGGGTTAGGAAAACTCCAAACGGAATATTCTGAATAGGAAAATCGGTTTTGGTTGGGATCTCAAGCCAAGTTTTACGTTTAGGATCGTTTGCTGTAATGGCCATATATATTATTTTCTTTGATTTAACGATTATATTGTATTCAAATATATTATTTTCCCGTAATTAACCGAATCCTTTTTTTATTTTTGAGAAATATTTTAACGAATAGCTATGATTACAAACAGAGATACTGAAATTTTTGATTTAATAAACGCTGAAAAAGAGCGTCAAACCAACGGGTTAGAGTTAATTGCCAGTGAAAATTTTGTAAGCAACCAAGTTTTAGAAGCTGCAGGTTCTGTATTAACCAATAAATATGCAGAAGGTTACCCGGGAAAACGCTATTATGGAGGCTGCGAAGTTGTCGATAAAGTAGAGCAATTGGCAATAGATCGCGCTAAAGAATTGTTTAATGCTGAATATGTGAATGTGCAACCGCATTCTGGTTCGCAAGCTAATACTGCAGTTTTTTCAGCTTGTTTAAAACCGGGCGATAAAATTTTAGGTTTCGATCTTTCGCACGGCGGACATTTAACCCACGGCTCTCCGGTGAATTTTTCAGGTAAACTTTACAATCCTGTTTTTTATGGTGTAGATAAAGAAACCGGTTTAATTGATTATGATCACGTTCGAGAAATGGCAAAAAAAGAACGTCCGAAATTAATTATCGCGGGAGCTTCAGCATATTCCAGAGAAATTGATTATGAAAAGTTTAGAGAAATTGCCGATGAGGTTGATGCGTTATTATTAGCCGATATGGCGCATCCAGCCGGATTAATAGCAAAAGGATTGTTGCAAGACCCGCTTCCGCATTGTCATATGGTAACTACCACTACCCACAAAACTATTCGCGGACCCCGTGGCGGAATGATTTTAATAGGAAAAGATTTTGAAAATCCATTCGGAGAGAAATTGAAAAATGGAAAACTGAAAAAAATGTCTACTTTGCTTAATAGTGCCGTATTTCCAGGAAATCAAGGCGGACCGTTAGAACATATTATTGCTGCGAAAGCTGTAGCATTTGGAGAAGCGCTAACCGATGATTTTCTGCATTACACCGTTCAGGTAAAGAAAAATGCGAAAGCGATGGCAGCGGCTTTTATGGAAAAAGAGTATGATGTAGTTTCCGGCGGAACCGATAATCATATGATGTTAATCGACCTTCGAAATAAAAATGTTACCGGGAAAGAAGCCGAAGAAACTTTAGTAAAAGCTGAAATAACCGTCAATAAAAATATGGTTCCTTTTGATGATAAGTCACCGTTTGTTACTTCAGGAATTCGTGTAGGAACAGCTGCAATTACCACGCGTGGTTTAGTTGAAGCGGATATGAAAACGATTGTGGATTTGGTAGATAAAGTGATCACTAATATTAATGATGAAGCTATTATTGCGGAAACCAAAAAACAGGTTTTTGAACTGATGAATGATAAACCTTTATTTAAATCTTAATTAAAAGCAACGATGAAAAAACTAATTTTCACCTTGGCAATAGCAAGTATTAGCTTTGCAAGTTTTGCGCAAGAAAAAGCCGAAAAATCAACTTTAGAAAAAGAATTGATTGAATATATTGATGCGCAATCTCAAGGAGGAATAATGAAAGCTTTAGATATGTTTAAAGAGAGAATACCTGATCGTAACAAAGCTGCATTTGAACAAGAATTGAGAGTTGAGTTAAAAAGCTTTAATGAACATGTGGCTTCCTTTTATATGGATGAACTAGGGGAAAAAGATGTTCAAGCATTAGTAGATTTTTATAATACTCCAGCCGGAAAACGCATCCTAGAAAAAACTCCTGCAATTACAGAAGAGACTATGGAATACTCCCAAACCTGGGCGTCGAAAATTCAGCCTATAATGCAAAAATATATGAATCAATAATTTCCGGATTATAGTTTAAGAGGCTGTCTAAAAAGATCAAAAAAACGTCATTCTGAATTCATTTCAGAAGCTCATCTTGCTGAAATAAGGTTAGTATGAGAACCTGAATCAAGTTCAGGTTGACGGAAAATATACTTTTTAGACAGCCTCTTTTTTATTAACACTTCTTTAAACCGATTCTCTTATTTTATCTTGTATTTTAGAATAATAAAAAAATTAACTAATGAAGATTTTACTAGTATTAGCTATAAGTTTATTATCCTTTTCAGGTTGTAAAGAAGATAAATCGAACGATTCCAATTCAATGGAATATACTGAAAGTGAACGTGATATTTCAGAAAATAATGTTGAGGATAAAAAAGGAATTGAAGTAGAAGAGGAGAATGAAGAAAAAATAATTGCTTCTAGCGGAATGTATCAACGTATTCGGGAAGATAAAAAAGGCGAAGGTTGTAACTGCGATTGTTTAACGATCGATTTTAACGCTCCACAATCCATTTGTATCGATGAAGAATCGGGCTTAAAAATTCAAGTAAATTTCAGAAAAGAAAACAACCAAGAAATTACGATGTATTATGTAAAAGGAGCCGGAGAAACAAAGGTGCTTAAAAAAATTCCGTGGGAAAAGTTTGATAAAGGAAAACCTTTAGCGAAAATAAACTTTACCGATAATAATCATTTCACCTTAGATTGGATTGGTTTTACGCTCGATGATGAAGTCGCGGTAGATTATGCCATTTTAGGAAAGAAAAATTTAGAAGGAGAGTTTCAGAAATTATAACGCGATGAAAAAAATAATTAGTGTTTTCTTGTTGACAATAATTGTAGTTGCCTGCGGAAATAAACCAAAAGAAAAATCTGAAGCTCAACAAAAATTAGCAAACGCAACTCCGGTAGAAGTTTCAGAAACACAAGATGGACTCAAAAAAGCTTATTTTGCCAGCGGATGTTTTTGGTGCGTAGAAGCTATTTATGAAAGTGTAAAAGGCGTAAAAGAAGTAATTTCAGGTTATGCCGGTGGTCATACCAAAAATCCGACTTATGAAGAGAATAATACCGGTAAAACCGGGCATGCAGAAGCGGTTGAAGTGATTTATGATCCTGAAATTGTTTCTTTTCAAACCTTGGTAGATGTATATTTCGGCTCGCAAAATGTAACACAGCAAAATGGTCAAGGTCCAGATATAGGTTCGCAATACCGATCTATTATCTTTTTTCAGAATGAAGTTCAGAAAAAAATTATTGAAGAAAAAATAACAGCTTTAAGTGAAAAATATAATGATGAGGTAGCTGCGGAAGTAATGCCGTTTCAGAAATTTTGGAAAGCTGAAGGCTACCATCAAGATTACAAAAATAAACATCCTGAGAACAGTTATATTCAGAATGTTTCTAATCCGCGTTTTCAAAAATTCAAAAATAAATTTCCTGAACTTTTAAAAGAAGGTTATTAACTTAAAAATTGAATTGTTAACGGGTAATTGGTCGTTTCGCCATTACTCGCTTTTACCGCATTGATTATAGGAAAAATCACGCTGAATAATCCAATTACTATGAAGCCGATAATTCCCAAACCGAAAAATAAAATTAAAGGAATACAGATAATGCAATAAATAAATAAACTTATTTGAAAGTTGATTATTTGTTTGCCTTGCGCATCCAAATTATGAATACGATCGCGCTGTGTTAACCAAATAATTAATGGAACAACAAAACCGCCAAAACCAGTTACTAGATCTAATAATTGACTTAAATGCATGAGCATTAATAATTGGCGATCTTCTTTTTTTTCTGTAATTACTTCCATGATTTTATCTTTTCGATTCATGAATATGACGAAGAATTGCTAAAATTGTTACACGCTTTTTAATTCAGAAATACATTTCAAGTTTCTTACCTTTGCGATATGATTTTAGAAGATACCATTGTCGCATTAGCTACAGCTTCGGGAAGCGGAGCCATTGCTGTTATTCGAGTTTCCGGTCCTAATGCGCTAAAGTTTACCGCGCCGATTTTTAACGCTAAAAATAAGGTAAGTTTATTAGAGCAAAAATCGCACACCTTACAATTAGGGAATATTATAGATAACCATCGTATAATCGATGAAAGTTTGGTGTCGGTTTTTAAAGGAAAACGTTCGTATACCGGCGAAAACACGGTGGAAATTTCTTGCCACGGAAGTCCGTTTATTCAACAAGAAATCATTAATTTATTACTGAAACAAGGTTGTCGATCTGCTAAACCTGGCGAGTTTACGTTACGCGCTTTTCTAAACGGAAAAATGGATTTAAGTCAAGCGGAAGCGGTAGCCGATTTAATTTCGAGTGATAATGCGGCTTCGCACCAATTAGCGATGCAACAAATGCGCGGTGGTTTTGCTTCAGAAATTCAAAAATTGAGAGAAGAATTACTAAATTTTGCTTCCTTAATTGAATTGGAACTTGATTTTTCTGAAGAAGACGTAGAGTTTGCCAATCGAGATGAATTTCAGCAACTTATTACTCGAATTCAAAAAGTACTCAACAAACTTATCGATTCTTTTGCGGTAGGAAATGTGCTAAAAAATGGAATTCCTGTCGCCATTGTTGGCGAACCAAACGTTGGAAAATCAACTTTACTCAATGCACTTTTAAATGAAGATCGCGCAATTGTAAGCGATATTGCCGGAACAACACGCGATACGATTGAAGATGAAATTTCGCTTGGCGGGATTGGTTTCCGATTTATTGATACCGCCGGAATTCGTGAAACAACCGATGAAATTGAAGGGTTGGGAATTCAAAAAACTTTTCAGAAAATAGAACAAGCGCAAGTTGTACTTTATTTATTTGACGCGAATAAAGTAAAAACTGAAAAATTAAACTTACAGCAAGTTAAAACTGAAGTTGAAAAAATAAAAAACCGTTTTCCGGGAAAACCATTATTAATTGTGGCTAACAAAACCGATGTCTTAACAGAAGCGGAAAAAGAAACCTTTCAACAAGAAATCCCCGAATTAAAATTACTTTCAGCTAAGGAAAAAGTAGGAGTAGAGGTGTTGCAAGAAAATTTATTGGAATTTGTAAATACCGGAGCGCTCAGAAGTAACGATACGATTGTGACGAATTCTCGACATTACGATTCTTTGTTAAAAGCTCAAGAGGAAATTAATAAAGTACAAGAAGGGTTAAATATGGGATTAACAGGAGATTTATTAGCCATCGATATTCGGCAAGCGCTTTATTATTTTGGCGAAATTACCGGAGAAATCACCACCGACGATTTACTGGGAAATATTTTTGCTAACTTTTGTATCGGGAAGTGATTCTTGGTAAGAAAGGAAAACAAAAGAAGTTAAAAATTTAATTTATCATCACCGCTTTTTTAAGTATTATCTTTTTTTTCTTCTCCTAGCTCAATTGATTGATCAAAAAAATGATACATTTCTGAATTCAAAAAGCTCGATTAATTATTTCCTAAGCTAAGATTTATGGATGCTGAAGAAGATAAGGTAATTAAACTAAATATTTTCAAAAGTTTTTCAATTATTTGAGCTAAAAAAAGCGATAAAGCTAATTGAATTTTGCTTTAATAGCCTTTCGGTATGTTTCTCCTATTGGTAAGCGAATATCTCCATGTAGATAAATACTATTGCCTTCAAGCATTTTTATTTTTCCAGAGGGAATAATATACGATCTATGAATTCTTAGAAATTTATTTTTTGGTAGCCTCTTGATAATATCTTTCATATTCTCGTGCGCTATTATTTTATCGGTTCTGGTGTGGATTCTGATATAATCCTTTAGACCTTCAATATATAGGATTTCTTCAGGAATTATTCGGTAGATCTTTCTCTCCGCTTTGATGTAGAAATCTCTGCTTTTAGCAGTGTAGTTAGAAGCAGTTTCAAAAGATTTTTGCCAGGCTAAATATTTCTCGACACTTTCATAAAACCGCTGAAAAGAAATAGGTTTTACAAGGAAATCGATAACTTTATACTTAAAAGCATCTAAGGCATATTCTTGGTAAGCGGAGGTGATAATAAAATTATGATCAGAATGATTACGCATTTCCATAATTTCTATACCGCTAAGTTCAGGCATCTGAAGATCTATAAAAACTAAGCTATTCGTATACTCCTTAAGAAGCTCGAGAACTTTATAAGTATCACTTCCTGCATAAATAATGTTAAGGCTGGAAACTTTTTCAGCATAATCCTTTAGTAAACGGACTGCAAAAGGTTCGTCATCAAGAATTATCGTATTAATTTGTCTTTTCATCGAGCTTAATTTCTAATTGGGCACTAAAATTTTCTTGATTCTGGTTTATCACAAAAGAATGAGCATCGGGATAATTAATTGCTAAGCTTTTTCTAAGGTTATCCAGGCCTATTCCTCCTAATTTATCTTTTTTCTGGTTACCAATTTTATTAGTTATTTTAAACAAAAGCTTATTGTTGGTTTGTTTTAGATCTAAAAGAATTGGGTTTTCCTTATTATACTTTCCGTGTTTTAATGCATTCTCCACCAGAGGGCTTAGTAAAAAAGGAGGTATTTGAACTTTGGGGTTGTCTATAGTAATTTCAAAAATCAAAGTGTTTTTATTTTCGTGCCTTAATTGGTCAAGTTCAATATAAGATTTTATATAATTAATCTCTTGATGTAAATCAATCCGCTCTTTGTTTGTTTCGTAAGTGGTGTAACGCATCAGTTCACCCAGTTTTTCAATTGCCGGAAGCGCTTTATCAGATTTAAAATAAACAAGAGAGTAAATATTATTAAGGGTGTTAAACATAAAGTGGGGGTTGAGCTGAGCTTTAAGGAACTTTACTTCTGTTGCACTTTTTTCTTCAATAATATGTTTATTGTATTCCAATAGTCGAACATTAAAAATCAGAATCCAAAGAATGGAACTGATAATGAGCGGGAAACTTCCATAATAAAGATTATCATAAATATAGTAGCTAATAGAAGTTCCTTCAAAATAATTGCCGTGGCCGATAAATTGTTCAATTAAGACTTCTTCCAGGGTGTATCTCAAGAAGATAAATATTATAAATCCAGAGGCAATACCGAAAAGTATTCTTTTCCAGTTGAGCTTTTCAAATATCTTGGGAAGTATGAGTATATAATTAAAATAGAAGGTGGCTAGAAAAACGATACTAACTGAGATCTCGAAGATCTCTAATTTTTTGATGGTAAAAAGATAGGAGTTTCCAAGATCAAATTGAATGATTTCGAAGTAAGCAAATAGTAACCAAAAGAGGCCGTGAAAAAGGAACTCTTTTCTTTTGGTCATTGCACCGATATAGGGAAGTAATTTCATTAGTGTAAAACTAAGACATTCTACATAAGAGTAGGGATAGGTTTGTCGAAAAGTAGCGCGGGTTCGTAGAAAAAAATATTCAGCCTACTATATAAATATGATTTTTGAGAAAACTTAACTATTAAAGAAATGAGAATTACATTGATTATTACCGTGCTTTTGAGTATCCAATTGCAAGCCCAAGAATTGAAAGATCCGATAAAATTTGAAAACACGGTTAAGGTATTAAATATGGGGACTTTTCATATGGGATATACTCCAGATGCTACTACTACCGAATTCGATGAGCACGATCAAAGAAATATTGAGGAGGTTCATCAAATTGCTCAATCTATTGCTGAATTTAAACCTACTGTAATTATTGTAGAAACCTTGCCCGATAATAATGAGGTTTTAGAGAATAGTTATAAAGAGTACCAACAAAATCCTGGATTGAATTTTAAAAATCCTTCAGAAGTGGAATTATTAGCATTCGAAGTAGGTCGACTTGCAGGTGCCAATCGTATTTACGGGATAGACTTTAAAGAGGGGTATAACTACAGAATTGGAGAGAAAATAAATAACAACTACGGGTTTGAAACCTACCAGAAATATTTTTCAGTATTAGATTCCTTACAGAAGCAATATCCTGAAGAGAAAATGTCTTTGTTGCAAAAATTACAAATTAATAATAATCCCATATATAAAGATATGCTGCTCAATTTAAATGCTGATATGCTGACCCATATATCAACTGAAGGTAATGCAGAAGGAGCAGATGAAGCCGCGAAATTTTATCACCGGAATTTGGTAATGTATTCGAATCTTAATCAAATCGAATTAGATGAAAATGACCGTGTCTTTATACTTATGGGGGCAACACATACCGCATTTTTCGATATGTGGTTAAAAAGGAGTCCTAAATATGAAACAATAAATATCGACATGTATTTGGAATAAGAACAAATTCTAAAAAAATAAAATGATAAAGCCAGGCCAATATCGTTTTGATTTCGAATGGAATTAAAGGTAATCAGGCGAAGATTGGGCGTTGAAGAAATAACCTGGTTAATTCTTTCTGCCACGAAATAGCTTAAAATTAGCTTATGAAACTAAAGAGCGTACCAGAAATTATACTAAAGATCATTATCTGAAAAAGGCATTAGTATTAATCTAGACGCCCTGCAATTGAAATAAATTGGAATTTATAAAAGAGTACTTTGAGATTTTTTTAAAAAAAATATAGATAATATATGTAAATGACGATTAAAATTATTTGAACTTAGTTTATGCCTCATATTCTCAAACCTCCAGTGTTTTAGGGGATAGAAAACTTTTGTATCGGGAAGTGATTGTTGAAAATATGAGAAATAAGAAGAAGTTTAAAATTCTCCTTATAACAATTCTATTAATTTTTTAGGGGCTTGAAGGATATAAAATGTATTCTATCTTATTGAGTTATTCCTTTATTTAACTTGTTGCCAATTGTTCCAATTACGCTCGTTTATAGAAGTGATTTTTTTATCAATAGATAATTAATATAAGCTATTCTAAATTTTAGAAGCCTAAACGTAGAGCCGTAAGAATGGTTTAATGAGAGATGCTTCCTAGATACTTCCTATCTAATCCACTTCGAGTCCACACTGCGCTTATGGTGTAGCTACAGTTCACCACGATATCGTGTTTGCCTAGTGGAGTCACTATATGTTAGGTTTAACTTCACATTAACTTTACCACAACGTCTATAAAGCCATAGCTTTAATTCGCCTGCTATAAGTTGGTTTATAGATGCTATTTTTTAGATTAGGATCTAAACTATATTCGAATGTATTGGACAAGTTATTTTATTTCGCAGCAAGAGTTCACTAATTCTAGTAGGGGATTTGGCCTTTTCATTTTACAGGGTAATTAAAGTAGTATGTGGATTACAAAATCTGTTTTTTAGTCTATATTTTGATAACTGTTGAATTTCTAGCTTTCCGGATCTTTATTTGTCTCTTGCTCGGTTAATAAAGCGGAAAGGCCTCCGTAAGTTTCGATTAATTGTTCTAAAAACTCCATTTCTTCATAAGGGAGTAGTTGCAGCGTAAATTCAAGGGTTTGTTGAATATTTACATAGGGTTGTGGGATGGTCTTCGAAAAAGACGTTCCGGTGTGTTCAAGAGCGAGTAAGCAAACTTTTAAAAGATGCGTAACACTTTGAAAACTCTCTAACGGATCTTCTACCGGAATCGCTTTATGATGATAGAAACTAAGGGTATGCTTATTAAGCGGTTTATACTGATGGTGGATCAATTGGCGTAAGCTTTTAGTTTATTTTCAGCCTAGAAGGTATGTAGCCAAGGGACATAACCTTGTTATTTCAGACTTTTGTAAAGCTTGTTCTTAAGCAGTATTATTATGGTGGTAACGGAAGTAAATAACTTACTGTGTTTTTAATTGATGTAACTCTTCTAATTGAGCCAATCTCTTTTCTCCTTCTTGTTGGGCTTCTTTTAAAAATAGAAAAGCGAGTTTTACTCCATAATCACCATCTTCAATACTACTATCATTTTCCACTTTATAATTCAGGTTATAGGGAGCGTGACATATAGCATTATAAATTCTCTTTGATCGGAAAGATTCTTTTGGAAGTACGATTGCTGTACTTTTACTGAAATTCTGACATAAACGGACCAAATAATTAAGGTCAACATGCGATGGTTTGTATTCCCAATAAACCCAAAGTAATGCTGCACAGACTTGGGAAATAGCTTGATGAACTAAAAGTAATTTCGCCGGTTCGCAAGAAATATCATCACTCACCTTCAATTTGCTTATAAAATATGCTGCTTTAGAAATTTTAAATTCCCAGCCGTTTCTTATTCTTTTATACATCACCGGGTGTTTAATGTAGCCGGTTATAACTAACGGATGCTCTTGAAGTATTCTATTTTCAGGTAATAAGAGCCGACTTAAAAAGTTATCTCCTTCATTTAATCGTGTGGTAATCTCATTATAGGTATAATGTAAACTATACAAACGAACTTTTTTGTTCATTTTAGTAAAAATTTTTTCCATAAATGCCTTGGGGTCTTTTACATACGATTTACTCACAATAAGTAGTGTCACTTCCCAGTGTTCCTCAACTACATTTTTTTCTAACCCATTGAATGAATAGAACCTTTTTAATTGGTGCGATCGGACTCCAATACTGTAAATGGAATGTACGGACAATACTGATGTTATAACTTTCAATAACTGTTTTAATAGTACTTCAGGGAGATTGCTTATACTCATAATATGATTTTTTAATTCATAGATTGTGGACTTACCTACTTAAGATTAATACCCGTTTGATAACTTTAAATCTTGTATGCTTAGCCTTCCTCATCTTTATTTATCTTTTGCTCGGTTAATAAACCGGACAGGCCTCCGTAAGTTTCGATTAATTGTTCTAAAAACTCCATCTCTTCATAGGGGAGTAATTGGAGCGTAAATTCAAGGGTTTGTTGAATATTTACATAGGGTTGCGGGATGGTCTTCGAAAAAGAGGTTCCGGTGTGTTCAAGGGCGAGTACGCAAACTTTTAAAAGATGCGTGACACTTTGAAAACTCTCTAACGGATCTTCTACCGGAATCGCTTTATGATGGTAGAAACTACGCGTATGCTTATTAAGCGGTTTATAGTGAGAGCGGATGAGTTGGCGTAAGCTTTTTTCGATCTCTTCTTTGTTGGATTGAGCAGGAGGGGAAGGCTGTTCCATAGCGTTTTTACATTGCTCATACCTTTTCAAAAACTCTCCCTCTCCTGTTTCAAATAGGTTGTCTAGTTTGTGTTGTAAACGTTTTATAGACGACAAGGATATACTATAATCTACCTCATAACGAACATCTCGGTAAGCGGTATCTAAGCGGTTTACCAACTGTTTTTCAAGAACGTTTTCTTCCTTAAAAAGTTCTCCTAGTTCAGGGACAAAGGGTTGAATGTATTGTTGATGATGCACAATCTTGTGGCAAATTTTTTCTTTTCCCATGCTTATTAATTCCACCGTTCTAAAAGAAAGTTCTATCGCTTGATGCAACATAAACGCGGCCTGTGGATAGTTTTCCTTCTCCATGTAAAAATGAGCTCCTCCTTGAAAATCCAATGCTTTCTGATGTTCCTTATAAAAAAAATCGGGTGCCTTTTCAAAGGCTTCTTCAACATTTAAGATTGGGAGAATTGTTTTGGGATCACGGTATGTTAAATACTCTTCCCGTAAGGCTTGAATAAAGAATACATTCCCTTTTTTAAATTGGTTCATAGCATAGGCTTCTTCGTACATACGCCAGCGATATTGTGGCTGTTGTGGAAAGCATTCTTTTAATTCACTTAAAGCTTGCTCGGTGATCAGTTCCCGGCTCAGGAGCAGGAAAAATGGTTTTACAGAAGCAGCGGAAGACGGAACGCTATAAATAGCACTCAATGCGGTAAGCTGTGTTAGTTTTTTGATTAAAGTTGGAGAAAGTGGTTGCATAAGATGATGATTTAACGGTGAAATATTTATCAAGCGTTTTGCGAGATGAGCGTTATTATACCCGAAGGAATCACTATTTACGGACGTACCGAACCCAAATTAGCTGTATAAAACCGATGCGTTCTGGTAATTTACCAATAGGTTATAGAGGGGGTGGGGGTTTTTGAGTATAGAGTATAGAACATAGAGCATAGAGAATAGAGCATAGAGCATAGAGCATAGAGCATAGAGCATAGAGTAGAGAGTATAGAGTGGGGAGTTAGAACATAGAGCTTAGAATATAGACCCCGGACTTGTAAGTAGGAAGAAAGAAGTTGTTCAGTATAAATAAAAACGGTCTGTCGAGAAAAAGATTAAAAATCAAGGTGGCTAAAGTAAAGACCGATAAGAGCGATGCCAAGGCAATTTGTGAATATAGTATGGTAAACCAAGTGCCCCTTTACAACGCACTTACAGAGGTACAAGCCGAATTCTTACAGCTTTTCAGGCTTTTAGATAGTTATTTAAAAAAACGTACAGTAACTAAAAATAAGCTTCATAGAGAGAAAGCCTTAGGGACACCCTCTAAGTTTGTGCATGAATCTCTCAAACGTAATTTAAAGCATTTAGACAAAGAAATAGAGGCGTTAGAAAATAGATTGTTGGAATTGGTAAAACAAGATCAACAGCATCAGCTAACACTGTTAAAAGGAATCCCTGGTTTAGGTACTAAAAACAGCGCTGCTTCTCATTATCATTACTGATGGTTTTCAAAAATTTGAAACAGCAGGGCAAGTGTGTAGTTATGTGGGCATTACTCCAACAATAAGGCAATCGGGGAGTAGTGTAAGGGGACGAAGCAGGAATTCAAAGGTTGGTAATAAGAAACTAAGAAATCTCTTATTCTTATGTGCATTTTCAGCCAGCAAACATAATAAAGCTTGTCGAGAAATTTATGAGCGTATCGTAGCTAAAGGGAAAAGTAAGAAACTGGTATTAATAGCAGTAGCTAACAAACTATTAAAACAAGCATTTGCCATTAAAAAGTGGGTTAGCCTATCAGGAAGAATATGTATCGAAATTAAACTAAAAAGACTTGGTTTTTAACTCAGATCTTTGTTGGCAACTGGCTTTATTCCGTATCAATCTCTTCCAATAATTTTTTGTAATTCTCTATTAGTCTTTTTTCTTGCAATACAATGTCTGTCATTGTTACAGCTAAAAATCCGTAAAATTTTCTATCACCATTATCGTTTTCTTTAAAGTCAATTTTCATCATCAAATTTGACAGTATGAGTTGATTAAAATCTTTATATGCTGATTGCATAGTGTAGATCTCGTTAATATCCTGAATTTCTTCAAATTTTAAATTGTTGATAAGCCCAGTTTGAATTCCTGTGTCAAAAGCACCATTACCCAAAATAACGGTCCGAGTCCCCTTAAAAAACGGAGGCAATGTTTTCATTTCAATGTTATCTGAATTTTGAATAATTCGTGAACTATCTCTAATCATTATGTGATAATCTAATACCTCGGAAATTTTTGATTTGTTTGATTTTATTTCGGTTATAATATTTTTTCTTAAGAGTTCTGTTTGAGATTTCCTTTTATTCGTTTCCGACCAATTTGATAAAACGAACCCCAAATAAACGCCAATCATAACGGGTATTATTTGTACTAAAATTTCTCCAATTTTCTTTCTCATCTATTAAGTTTTTCAGCTTGTTACCAACGGTATTGTATAACAATCAGTTGCGGATTATTTAAAAACCAAGATAGCTATAGTTACTGACTTTTATGCTTGCGCGGTAGTGTCCGCAGGAAATAAAGCCGCAATTGTTGTTATACGGTGTTGGCAGTAGTTGTTAACTTTATTCGTTTATTAACTTTACTTTTATAGGCGGAATAGCATTGGGTATACAATGAATTTGTTTAGAGATTTTTGCAAATGTATATTCTTTTGTTTTAAAAGTTTGAGCTTTATGTCTACCAGTATGATTTATTTTTGAATATTTATAAGGTTTTTTTTTATTAACTAAAACAAATAGGTCTTCACATTCAAGTTTAGTATTTATATCTAAAAGTGAAAATTCATTATGAACAGGCTCTTTAGGTTGAAGTTCCTTTATAATAGTAGCTTCACTATTTCTATAACATTTATAAGAAAAACATCTACCAATAGGTTCAATATTTACAAAAGATGACGGTACTATTTTCCTTGAAATTATTTCTGCTGCTAAGCATTCAATAGATGAATTATCGTGAACTGCTTTCGTCATACTTGTCTAGATTATATAGTAATTTCTCAATTCTATTAGTTCTAACAGAAAACATTTCTGATACTTCATCTTCTGATAACGGTTCTTCTAAATTATCTATTATATTAGATAATAATTTAAGTTTTCTTGAGGTTAATTTTTCATTAATATTAATTAAGTATTTTTCTTCATTTTTATCTAGTTCCAAATTAAATTCTTCTTCACTGATAAATTCGTTACTCACTTGATATAGTAAATTTAGATATTCCTTTTGTTTGATTAAATTTTTAATTGCCTTAATATAAAAGGTTTCTTTTTCGTGGTTTTCTTGTAATATATGAAAAATGTTTTCTGTGTAATCATTAACTTGACCGTGCACAATATTTATTTCATCTTTAGATTGAATTGCAAAAACAAAGCTATCTGAAGGTGATATATAATCGTCACTGTCAAATGATAAATTACTACCGTTAAAAGTACTTTCTTTTATTAAAAATTTATTTTCTTTCTCCATAGTCAGAAATTATTTCCAATGCTTTCGATTTATATGATTTATAATCAGATATTGATTCCTTGAAAATTTTTATTTCTTCATTTTCAATATGAAAATTAAAATCAAAACTTAAAATATTTTGTTCCTTATCACCATTTATTTGTCTTAAAGTATTTGGTTTTATATCCAATTTCAATCTTGAATTTTTAAAATTTCTACTAATATAATAACCATAAGCTGTTGTGTCGCTATTAAAATGCTTATTTAAAATATCATTACTATTGGAAAAAAAATTAGCTTTAGTATAAGAATAAATATCATCTATAAAAAAAAACCATTTAAAATTAAATCCAATAGTTCT
>NZ_JBHLUA010000012.1:0-931547 GCF_042433895.1 Mesonia maritima
AGGCCTTTGCAATTGCCAAATCAGGTTTGAAATACGATGAAAATCATAGAAGCGTATTAGCGAAATAAATATTCGAATTTATTTGTTTTTTAACACAGTTCTTGGCAAGTAGCGTGAAATTATGAGCTAATTTTCAATCTCGCAACAAGCCAAAACTTTTGTATTTTGTTTTTATCTTTACATTTTAAAAAGCCAAATCAAAAGATTTGGCGACTAACCAAATATACCAAAATTTTTGTTTTAGAAAAGAAGCAGCTATTTGTTATATACGTTGTTAGCAACTGGCTTTTTTTGTTATATTAGTTAACTTAAAATAATATAGGATATGGACGTAGGGATTGTTTACAGATATTTTCCATTAAGTAAATACGGATTTATAAAAACATTGGATGAAAGTATTTTTTTCCATTTTTCTAACTTAAAAGACGATATTCACAGGTTAAGTAATGTAGCCTTTGATATTATAGAAACACCGAAAGGAAAAGCAGCTGTAAATATCAGATTACTTGAGAAATGTTATGATTTAAAAAAAGAATTATTTATTTCAAAAAATCCACTTTATAAATGGTTGGCGGTAGTAAGTGACAGCAAACTCTATGAGCTAGAAAGAACCTTATTTAATACTGAGATTGATAAAGAATTTAATTTTCTATGTGAAAAGCAAGATGAATATTTAAACTTATATGTAAATCAGTTCTCTACATCAGAATTTATTAATGATTATAAAATTATCATCAATTCGAAATTTGGCTATACTGGTGGTAAAGATTGGACTGATGCTTGGTTTACTTATTTCATTTCATCCAAATATGATATAAATTATAAATTTGATTTAGATTTTATTTCCAATCAGCTCAATTTTGAAACAAATAAAGGAAAAATCGAACCAAAATTCGAAGATAACTACATTACAGAATTTTTAAATTATTATGAATACCTTTACAGAGATAGACATCCTAGTGGAGGAAATTTTGATATTAAGCGGGTTGATGTTAAAGATGATGAACTCAATGAAATACGCTTAAGAAAATTAAAAGTTTTCAGAGAAAATTACAGTAGGGATGAACATCTCAATTACTTATCAAAATATAGACATAAGATTAAAAAAACTACACCTTTAGCTAATTATCCATTTAGAAGCTTTATATCTGATAAAATTGACGAGTTTTTGTTTAACAATACTGATGATTATGATATAAAATGGGTAAGTAAAAAAGAACTTGCTGAAGGAGTAGAAAATGATTTATCTGAATTTTTTTAGAATGCTTGTTGCTAACGTGATTGTATATGACCAGTAGCGTGAAATTATGAGTTATTTTTCAATCTTGCGACAAGCCAAAACTTTTGCATTTTGTTTTTATCTTTTTCTTACAAAAGCCAAATCAAAAGATTTGGCGACTTCATAAATATACCAAAATTTCCGTTTTAGAAAAGAAGCAGCTATTTGTTATATACTGTGTTGTAAACAGGGCTTTTTCCCTGTTTCATTTTTTGATTCGTCTTGCCAATCCTGTGCAATAAACTATTCCATTTATATTTTTCCTTTTTGCGATGTTTACGAGTTTTAAATGTTTAAAATAAATCGGTTGTAAAGAAGTTTCATAAACAGATATTTACAATACTAATAGGTAAATCACAATCCAGATAGTAGTAAAGAATGATCCCACAAAAAATGTTTCTTTTATTTGTTGTTTGTCCTTTTTGGTAATTACCATAAAGGCAAGACATATAATCCAAATAATAATTAAAATTGCGCCTGCTCTAGCCATAATATATCAGATTTTTATTAGTTTAAACTTTTTGTATAAAAAGGAGAAGCCGAGTCTCAATAACACTATTTTTTTAATTATATCCATTTATAAAATAAATTAATACAAAAGGTGCTGAGAATGATGCTAAAACATAGAAGTAGGAGGCAATTTTAAAAAAGAAAGTTAGTCTTAGTTTTTTTTTGAGCACAATTTCTGTTCTATTCCTGATTTCGTACATATAAAAATTTAACAATATCATACCTACCTCAAAACCTAAGAAAATTTCACGTAGAGGTGTTTCTATTCTCAAAAAATGAAAGATTAGAATAAAAAGAAAAAAAAGGTTGACAGCTTGTGCAGTAGAAAGGACTAAAAGAGGAAAATAAAGAGATGTAACTCTGCTCTTTTGAAAATCATAACAAAAAAGAAAAAGCTTGTCGTAAAAATTCAGTAATTGATTCATTTAATAACTTTTTATTGCTTGTTGTAAATATAACATTTTTTTTGCCTTGTTTACAACGGTCTCGTATAACCGTCAGTTACGGATTTAAAGTTAATAATTTTCGGTTAAGCATAGACGCTAGCAATTCCGAGTGGATTCGGACGTAGTCGAATCCGCCGTAATTGCGGTTATACATTGTTGTGCAACGTTTTTTATTCATTTAAGTTTAAAATATAATAATCCAATATTACAAAAGTGCAGATTTTAAAAAAGGGATGCTCAAAGTCTTCTTCATTTGCAATTTTATCAAAATCATTAAATGCTGTTTTAATGTCTTTTTTGTTTTCAAGAATATCTTTAAAAAAATTACGGAATTTTTTTGCTTTAGTACTTTTTGCCGAATATTTTTTTCCACAACCGATGACATCAATATCTAATTCGTCCACATTAAGAGCTAATGTTTTTTCAATCATATTCGGATTGATATTTCCCTCACCAATCTCTCTAATAAATTTTTTATAGTCTTTTCCTTTATTATCGTCGATAATACCTTTAGTTTTTAAATAAACTTCGTGTTGGAATATTGCACTTTCAATTAGGGATTTGGAATCAGTAGTTTTAGAATAAATGCAATCCATAAATTCAGACTCTGAATCATAACTGTTTTTACAAGAAAAGAATGTAATGAATACAATCAAAAGCGTTTTCTTTAGCAAAGAGTTTATGTTTAATTCTGATTTCAAAGTCAATAGTTTAATTTTAGTTTGTGGGTTCGATTCAAATGTTGCACAACGTGTGTGTATAATATTAGTTGCGTGTTTAAGCACCTAATTTAGCAAATACAAACCGAATAGAAAATCCGCGAGGATTTTCGTAGGTTGGCTTGCACTAGCAATTAATTTTATACGTTGTTGCCACACGTTTTTTATATCGGTTTATATTCAGTTACAAGTCGTTTGTCAGAGTTAAAATCCACATATTGATAATGAATTTTGTCATCCTTATCAAATTCTCCATTTTTATTCGTGTCTTCAATACTCCTAAAATAAATTCGGTTTTTAATTCCTATTTCTTTCCAATCAATAAGTTCATGAAATTCGGATGTTAGTTTTTCGAATTCAGAACCATCAATGTTACTTATGTACAAAGTTTCTACATCATTATCGTCAAGCTCATTGTCTCGATTAGTGTCTTTGTCCAACACACGATAGATTAAAATCTGTTTTTTTGTGTTATCAAATAGGTCTCTTAAAAAGGTGATTGACTTGATTCGGATATTTTTCGTGGTTAATGATGTTAGGTTTTCAGAATCAATTTGTTGAAATTTTAGATTGTGAAGATTTCCAGTGATTTCATATCTATTGTAATTAGTTATTGAGAAACTTCCAGAACTATAACTAGAAGAACCAAAATAAACTTTTCCTCTAGAGCCATACATTCTATATTCTCCAATCGGGTGGATTAAATATTTTGTACTGTCAATATGAATTGGAATGTCAGCAATTTCTATTAGAGTTGAGTCTTTTTTTAATTCCGTTGTTTGAATTTCCTCATTTTCTGGGTAAATTACTTTTGGCTTTTCGTCATTCCCACAAGAAGTCAGAATTATTAATGTAATTCCTAAAATTATAATGTTTCTCATATTTTTCTCAAATGTGTGGCAACTGGTTATATCCTAACAAATATATCTGTTTATAATATATTATTCCGGGATAACAGAACTTTTTTGTTATGGTTATAAGAATTGTAAACTTTTCTTTGAAATTAAATTATTCGAACTCGAATATTAGTCAAAATGACTTCGGTTACAAAAATTTATGCCTTTGTTAGAAAAAGTTACAAAAAATTTTAGGTTTTTGTAACTTTTCAAAATACTGTATATCAATATCTTAAACGCTTAAAACAGGCAAAGTTACAGAAATACAAAAAAAAGTGGTAAAAAGTATATTTTTTTTTAAAAATTAAAATCTAACTCTTTTAACAAGTTATCTGCTTCCAAATTTCTAGGTGTATAACTTTCAGTAATTTTTATATCGTGATGTCTTGCTTGATCTCTAATTTTCATTGCCGGTACTCCAAGTAAAAATAATTGTGTAATTCCCGTATCTTTTAAAGAGTAAAATTGATAGCGAGAATCAAATTTTAAAATATTTCTCATTTTCGTCCACTCATCACTAATCTTTTTCGGTTCAATTTTTTCTCTGCCAGGTTGAAAATTATCTGAAGAAAATAAAAAATCTTCATTTAAACTTTTATGTATATGGTCAGCTAGCATTTTCTTAAGCATTTTAGGAATTGTTACAACACCATCTTTTTTGTTTTTAGAAATTTCCGCAGGAATAAAAATAGTATCAGTATCTAAATCGATATGCTTTACTTTTAATTTTGTAAGCTCAGTTCGTCTGATAAAACAAAAATAAACGGTTAGGCAAAGCGTCAAATATGGTTTGTCTTTTCTTCCTAAGTATTTAAAAATATCATTTCGCAAATAACCTGGTAAAATTTCTCGCTTCTTCTTCCCTACTTTTCTTTTTTGAATTTTACTAGCTGGATTTGAAGGAATATAACCGCGATCTACCATGAAAATAGCAAGCTGGTTGCAAAACGATAAATAATTATTGCTGGTTCTGGCGGTTCTTTTCTTTTCAAAATAAATATGATCCAAAAATTGAATAATAAATGCTCGGTCAAATTCGACGGTAAACATTTTCTCTTTTTCAATATGCTTTAGATAGACTACAATATTTTTTGAAAATGAAATATATGAGCGCAAAGTATCTTTACGCAGTAAATTGTCCTTAAATCGTCTTTCGCTCTGTTCAATAAATTTATCTAAAACATTCACTAAAAGTTGAAACTCATTTTCTGAATAACCTTCATAAAATGGTGACCACCCACGTGCTAACTTTCTATTAATATTCTCGCACATTCTTTTATCGTGTTGCTCTCTTAATCTTTTATTTGAGATTTTAGGAACGTGCCTTTTATAACGTTTCATTTTTTCCTTTCCAGGAATTTTAACCTGAAAAACCACACGCCAATTATCGCTAGTTGTTTCTTTTAATTCAGCAGGAACATAATCAACAAATAAAATTTTCTGAGAAGTAGATTTTTGAAAAGTATTCATTTTTTTTTTAGCGTTATCCCTAAAAATGATGAACCAAATATGAACCACAATTAAGGGCTAAAAATGCGAAAACCCCTGCTATTGCAAGGGTTTCGTTAATCTAGTAGCGGGAACTGGACTCGAACCAGTGACCTTCGGGTTATGAGCCCGACGAGCTACCTACTGCTCTATCCCGCGATTTGTGCTGCAAATATACAATACTTTTTCGGTGTTTTCCAAAAAAATAATGCTATTTTTTATATTAAATTTAGCTTTTGGCTATATTGATTTATAATTTTCTGATAAAGAGCTAAATATTCTTTTATTGTTTTCTGAATAGTAAAATTTTCTTCAACAAAAGTTCTACAACCTTTTCGAGATTTTAATATCGCTTCCTGCAAAGCTCTTTCCAAAGAATCCTCATCGTCTTCGGTTACAAAATTCCCACAACTCGATGGTAAATATTCCATAACTTCTTCATCAGCAAAAGTGGTTACGGGTGTCCCACAACTTAAAGATTGAAGTATTTTTTCACTAGTATTTGGGTGGGTAGTTGAGAAAATAGCGGCATTAGCTTCCCCCAATAATTTTGCTGTTGCACTATCTTCCAACTCCCCCAAATACTCAATGTTTTTAGTTAATTCCGGTTGTATTACATATTCAAAATAAGCTGAATTGGTAATTTTACCTGTAATCCAAAGCTTATAATTATTCCGTTTAATCGTTTTTATTATTTTTTCTAAATTTGAAGAACGATCTATTTCTCCCCAAAAGATAAAGCGCTTTTCTTCATAAGCATTTCTAAATTTCCAAAGATCTTCATCAATTCCATTGTAGATAATATCATCTATTTTAGAATGAGGCGACCAAATAGATTTTAAATAATAGTTTGGAGCAATGAAAAAGCAATTTTTCTGCTGATTCAATTTTACCGCACTCTGTAAGGAGGCCAATGGTTTTTGCTGAAGTAGCGTTAACGTAGGAATTGTTAAAAACTGAGCGGTAAAAATTGGTAATTGATGGGTTGAAAAATTATGAACCAGATCTACATCAGAATTTTTTAAAATTTGAAACGCTTCTAAATACGCGTGATTTTCTTCAACTAATTTTCGTTGTGCCGGATTTTCTTCAGTTTCATATTGCCAATCTATCGAATTGGTATTAAAAGTTTGAATAGTGCAATTTGCCTGAGACCCAGATTGTGCAAATAGTGTAATATTTGCTCCTTTTTGCTGCAAAGCATCAATTAAACCCAAAATGAGTTTATCTTCAGGCGAAGAACTTGAAGAAGTAATCGGGTAATTATTATGTGCTATAATTGCTATATTCATCAACAAAAATTAATTGTAATTAGGGATTTTCCCGTAAATTATTACCTTTAACATTCAAAGGTCTTTAGAAAGCCTAATAAGTATTGACTCATTCAACATAAATAATAAGACAAATCATTCATGCGGCACATTTATGTAAAATCTCTACCTCTAAAAGATGTTATTCGCGATTTAGCAACAGAACTTAACTGCGAAGTGATTGATCATTGCGAAGAATTTCTTATTCAAATTCCTGAAAAACACGGAAAAGGTTATGTACGCGGAATAAATTTCAGAAAAGGAATTGGTGTAATTGAATACGACTGTGTTTTTAAAGAGAACATAAATATTCATTTCTCATTAAGCCAAATTCATCCGCTAAAATTTATTTTTTGTAGCAACGGTATAATTAAACATAGTTTTGAAGAACTCAATAAACCAAATATTATTGAAACCTACCAAAATGCTTTAGTTGCCAGTAGTTCGCATAACGGACATATTTTAGAATTCGAAGCGGGAAAACGCGTTCATATGAATAGTTTAGAAATAGATCGCGCCATGTTTGTAAAAGAATTTCCGTGTAGTTTAGAACGCTTCGATCACCCGCTAAAAAATTTACTGATGGATGTAGAGGCTAATAAGCTTTTCTATTATCAAGGAAATTATAGCTTGCGAACTTCAGATTTAATTTCGCAAATGAATACAGACCTGTTTTCAGATTTTCTTAGAGCGGTAAAATTAGAATCTCAAGCCTTAGAAATGTTAGCGGTTCAGATAGATCAATATGAAGATGATTTAAAACTGGACAAAAATCAACAAGTTCTTCGCAAACAAGAGATTGAAAAAATAATTGCCCTTACCGAAAATATGACTCAAGATCTTTCGGTAACTTATACCGTAAAAGAAATTGCCGACGCCATTGGCATAAACATTAATAAACTTCAAGAAGGTTTTAAATACCTTTATAATGATACGGTAAACAATTTTATTCAAAATAAACGATTAGAGAAAGCTCAAGAATTATTAATTAATACTGAAATAAGTATGCAGGAAATTACTGAAAAAATCGGGCTGAGCAATCCTAGTTATTTTTCGAAAGTTTTTAAGGAACGCTATAATATAACACCAAACCAATTTAGGAAAGGAAAAGACACTAAGAAGGTGATTTAGTACATATTAATGTTTTTTTAAGAAGTTGTCATTTTAGTGTTAAAAATGCGCTAATTAAGTTTTTTTTATTGAAAATGATGCAGTTTCATTCTATTTTTAAAACAAAAAAACGAATGAAAGTTAGAGAATATTATTACGAGGAAGCGATAATTGAAGAGATAAAAAAATCTTTTGCTTTCCCAAAAAATAAGACTTCAGACAGGCTGTACAGTTATTTTCTTAAAAGAAATTTTCAGGCTCAAGAAGTAGCGATTGATTATGAGCGAAAAATTGCTTATCTTCAATACCACCATTCTACACAACATACCGATGATCGTCTAACAACCGCTTCATCTAAAATTGTAGAATTACATTTTAGTAGCATGAAACAACTGTTATTAACGTGTATTAAAAGACAACGAACACAAAAGACTTCTCGAAAAATAGCCAAAAATTCGAGTTATAGCTTAAATTAAAACTAACTACTAACCTTAAAACTTAATTATTATGATTAGATGGATTGTTATTTTTTTGATAATCGCTTTAGTTGCCGCAATCTTCGGATTTGGTGGTATTGCTGAAGGAGCTGCAGATATTGCAAAAATTATTTTCTACATTTTTATTGTACTATTAGTAATTTCACTAATATCAAGAATGTTTAGAAGATAAGCTAAAACAGAAAAAACAAAAGGTGCTTCAAGAGAAGCGCCTTTTTTATTGCTCTAAACTTTCCGCTTGAAAAACTACCAAATTTCCTGCTTCAAACTTCACTTCAATTTTTATCGGATTACAGCAAACCTCACAATCTTCCACATAAGTTTGACTTACGGAAGGATCTAATAACATCGATATTTCTTCCCAACAATGTGGACATTGAAAAAAATGTTCTATCATAAAAAAGTATTCTAAAATTCAACATTTAAAAGCTGACCAGATAGTTGCAACACCTGAAGTTCAGCTAATTTAGCGTCGTATTTCGCTAAATTTTTACTCGTTTTTGCGTTAATTAAATTTATTTGCGCTTGCCGAAATTCGATAGAAGAAATCTGACCGATTTTAAATCGCTCTTCAGAACGTTCAAAATTCGCTTCACTAGTAATTACGTTTTGCTCTTGTAAACGATAAATATATAAACGATTTTGATACTTGTCTAATGCGTTTTTTAGATCGCGATTTACTTCATTTTCAATTTGCTTTTTTTGCAACTGTTGATTTTCATAACGTATTTTCGCATTTCTTACCCGAACAGCTGTCGATCCGCCATCAAAAATATCCCACGATAAATTAACGCTCGCAGAAAGCCCGGAAGTGGTTTGTAATGAACCCGGAAAAAAAGGACTTTCAGCACTCTTATTTCTATTCCAGCCGTACGAACCCGTTAAACCAACCGTTGGTAAATAACCCGATCGATTCACTTTAATATCATATTCGCTTATCACAAGATTTTTTTCAATTTGAAGCAAGGAAACATTATTACTTTTTGCCTCTTCTACATAATTTTCTATCGTTAATTGTGGTGTAAACGAAACCAGCGTATCAACTTCAAAATTAGCATTAGGTTCCTTATTTAAAATTACATTTAAATCTCTTTTGGTGTTTCGCAATTGCTGGCGAGTACTAATTAAATTTATGCTATCGTTGGTGACATCAACTTGGGCGTTTAAAACTTCTAACTTATTGCTTTGTCCGTAATCAAATTGATATTCTGCTCTGGTAACGCGCTGTTGTGAAATTTCGAGCGTTTGTTTTAAAACCTCTACATTTTCAGATAAACGTGCAATTTCAAAATAAACTGAAAAAAGTTCTAAAAGTGTATTTTCTATCGTTTCTCTTGCTTCAAGTTCAGATAAATCGTATTGTTCTTTTAATTGTCGGTAATTATACAATCTCCCTAAACCATCAAAAAGTGTGTAATTTAAATCGATGGAAGCGCCGTAACCGGTATTTTCTAAATTATTTTGGTCACGCGGTTCTTCCCCGTTAACTTCGGTTAAACGATCGTTTAAACTATAATTTGTAAACGCATTTCCAGTTAAACTCGGTAAATAACCGGAATTTAAAATACTGGCATTATTTTCGGCTATTTCGGTATTATTTTCGGATACTTCAATTCCAAAATTATTTTCTAACGTTTGCTCGATGGCTTCTTTCTTCGATAAAAAAGGAAGCTCTTCTTGCGCTTGAACAACACAACTGAATAAAAAAATGCTGACTAAAAGAAACTGATTAATTTTTTTCATCTTCTTTTATTTTTTGCTCTTTAATAGCACGTTCAACTTCTTCCTTCGAAATTTTATTTCCCGTTTTCAACCACTTTATTTTTGTTTTCAATTCATTTGTAGCTGATAATAATAGTGGTAAAAATAATAGAGTTAGTAAAGTCGCAATTCCTATTCCGTAAGCAATTGAAATTGCCATCGGTTTTAAAAATTGGGCTTGTCTACTTCTTTCTAACAACAAAGGTGCTAAACCGGCAATTGTAGTAACAGAGGTTAAAAATATGGCACGAAATCTCGATCTTCCCGCTTCATATAAAGCATCATCGAATTTCATTCCTTCTTTTAAAAAGGCATTAAATTTTCCGATTAACACCAAACCGTCATTTACCATAATTCCGATGAGCGCGATAATTCCTAATGCTGAAAGTACATTAATGGGGAAACCGTGAATTAAATGTCCCCAACCAATTGCAATTACACTTAACGGAATCATTAGCATTAATAATAGCGGCTGGCTATAACTTCTGAAAGTAAACGCAATCGTGGCATAAATTAAAAATAAAATGACCGGAAAAACTTTATTTGCTGAATCGGTTAATTTTCCGGCTTCTCTATTTTGCCCTTCATAAGAAGCTTTTACCGTAGGATATTTTGAAGTAATTTCGGGCATAACATTATTCTGAATATCTAGTAAAATTTCAGTAGAACTTCCATTAGGATCTTCCATATCTGCATTCACCTGAATTTCCCGAACGCCATCTAAATGCCGAATCGATTCATCTCCTCTTGCGATTCTATAACTGACAATTTCTTGAAAAGGAACACGTTCTCCGGCTGGTGTTACAATGCGCATTTCATCTAAATCGCTTAACGAATTTCTATTTTCTAATCCGTAGCGAACCCAAACCCGAATTTCATCTTGTCCGCGCTGAAAACGTTGTGCTTGCGCTCCAAAAAAACCACCGCGAATTTGCCTCATAACCGAATTTAGGGTTAAACCTAACGCATACGCATTGTCTTTTAGCGTCACATTTAATTCTTTTGCGCCTTCCGGATCGGTATCGGTAATATCTTTTAACAACGAATTATTTTCTAAGGCTTCACGCAACTCTTCGGTTGCTGCTTTTAATTCTTCAGTATTATTTCCTAACAATGAAACCGAAATAGGACTTCCGCCAAAATTTCCGCCGGAACCGAAAGTTAATTGTTCAACGCCATAAACTTCGCCAACTTCATCTCGAATCGCATTGGTAATTTCTGGTGAACCGAAATCGCGTTCTTCTCCCGGTAATAAATTTACCCGTAGCGAAGCTTTATTATTTCCGGGTCCCACACGTTTTATAATATTTTCAACTACTTCTTTATTGCCGGTTTGTTTTTTGGTAAATTCTTTATTCACGCGCCAAGCTGCATCTTCAACCATAGAAATTACAGAATCGGTCCGTTTTGGGTTGGTTCCTTCTGCCATTAATAAGTTAATACTAACCGTGTCACTGGCAATACTCGGGAATAAGGTAATTCTAATAATTCCGCCGCCAATCGCGCCAATTGTAATTACAAAAGCTGCGATTACAAATGCAAACGAAACAAAACGTTGACGCAATACGAATTTTAATGCCGGACTGTAAATTTTATCACGGCAATACTGCATAAACTCATCTCCTTTTTTATTGAACCAGCGCAGTTTGTAAAAAACTTTATCGATTCCTTTTTTAGATTTCTGTTCCTCTTCGGTTTCTTTAATCAAGGCTTTGGAATGGGCGATGTGAGCCGGCAAAATAATTAAAGCTTCAATTAAAGAGACGACCAGGGTGAGAATTACAACAGTTGAAACTTCTCCAAAAAATTCGCCTATTCTACTATCTAAAAATTGAAACGTGGCAAAAGCTAAAACGGTGGTAATAATTGCTGAAACAATTGGCGGAATAACTTCCATCGTTCCATCGATAGCGGCTTTTATGGGAGATTTTCCCATTTCGTAATGTTGATAAATATTTTCTGAAATTACAATTCCGTCATCTACCAAAATTCCGATTACTATAATCATTCCAAAAAGGGAAAGTACGTTAATGGTAACTCCCAGCGAACCTGCAAAAATGAACATTCCTAAAAAAGCAACCGGTAAACCAAAAGCTACCCAAAAAGCTAAGCGTGTATTCAGAAAAAAGGAAAGAAAAATTAATACCAGGGCAATTCCCATAATTCCATTTTCAATAAGCAATTGCGTTCGCTGATTTAATCGGACTGAAGAATCACGCGTTATATCAAGTTGAACTACTTCGTGACTTTCATTATAATCGTTTACATACTCATTAATTTTTTCAGCAGTAGAAAGTAAATCTTCATTATTAGTATTGCTGATATTTACATTTACCGCAACATTCCCGTTGAAATAAGAAGCATTTGGCGTTTCTGAAAATTGATCGCGAACAGTTGCTACATCTTCTAACTGAACGAGCGTCCCATTATCGTTGGCTCTAACTACAATATTATTTAATTCATCTGCGTAATACGAACGATTACTGGCTCGAATTAAAAAATCTTCAGCATTTGTTTTTATATTCCCGCCGGTAGTTAAAATATTGGTTTCTGCAACGGCATTGGCAACTTCCTGAAAGGTTAAATTATACGCTAATAAATCGTTCTCCCGAACGGCAATTTGAATTTCTTCTTCAGGAAAACCGGTAATTTCAATTTGCGAAATTCCATCCATTCTGCGAAGATCATTTTCTATAGAACGGCTTATTTCTTTTAAAGTTTCTAGGGAAATTCCTTCACCATTAATTGCAAAAGAAATGGTTTCACGAATGTTTTCTTCTTTTGCGATAACGAGCGGTTCCATATCTGCCGGAAAAGTAGGAACGCGATCTACCGCATTTTTCACTTCGGTTAGCATGACATCGATATCTTCATCTTGATCGATCTCTACGGTAATGCTTCCGCCGCCTTGTCGGGAAGTAGATGTTACGCGATCTATACCGGCCAAGCCTTTTAAATTATCTTCAATCTTAAGAACAATTCCTTCTTCAATTTCTTGTGGCGTGGCACCGGGATAATTTAGATCGATATTGATAATTTGTGACTCGATTAAAGGAAAGAATGAAGATTTCATTCTTGTTAAGCCTATAATTCCGAAGGCAATAAAAGCGAGAATTACAATATTAACCGCAACTTCATAACGAATAAAATAACTGATAATTTTACGCATTAGTCGTTGGTTTTAGCTTGCTTTTTATCTTGAAAAATTTTAATAGGCATTCCGGCATAGGCTCCGGGAACAGGTTTTTTTATATATTTTGTTCCATCTTTTAAACCTTTGATAACTGCCTTTTTTTCTGAAGTATAAACCGGATTTACTTCAACTAAATCGAGAACGTTTTCTCTTACAATGTACAATTGCGTTTGATCGACCAATAATTTTCGGTCGATTAAGATAGCGTTTTCTACTTTTTTTGCTTCTAGTTGCGCTTCTAAATACATTCCTTCTTTTAAAGCATCATTTTTTACTTCAATATAAACGCGAATGGATTGTGTATTTTGATCGATACTGGCATTTATACGCGAGACGGTTCCCGTGTAATCTTTTTTACCTTCTAGATCTGTAAGGCTTACTTTTTCACCTTCTTTTAGCAAATCGCTATATTCTTTAGCAATGGAAACTTCTAATTCATAAACTGAAGGATCTATAAATTCTCCCAATTTTTGACCTTGCCGAACCAACGCGCCTTTAGTTACAACAGCTTCGGTTAAAACGCCATCGAACGGAGCAACAATAGTATATTTTACAAGCCTTTCTTCTAAATTTTTTACGTTGTAATAGGTAGATAATATTCCTCTTCCGGTGATGAAATACCGTTCTTTTGAATTGGAAATTTCAGGAAGTTTTGGAGTTGTTTTATTTAAATCGTAATTGTTTAGATATTTTTCCCATTTCGGAAATACTTCAGGGTAATCTAGACGCAAATCGGGCATAATCGCCGCAATTTGATTATATAATTCACTTTTAGCCGATTGTACCGAAGCGGTATATTCTTGTGCGTTTAACTTCAGTAAAACTTGTCCGCGATTGTAAGTTTGACCAGGTCTAAACTCTTTTGCGCTATATTGAAAAACACCTTGAACTTCAGAAAATAATTCAATTCTATTTTTTGCGACTAATGTCCCGTTTGCCGGAAGTTGAATAGGAATCGTTTTGTTTTGAACGGTATCTACAAACACGGTTTTCACCACTTTTTTTACGGGTGGTTTTTCTTTTTTATTACTATCGATTAAATAATAAGCTAATGCACTGGCACCGATTAAAATAATTAAGCCAATAAAAATGCTAATAAACTTTCTCATTAAGAGGTATTTATAAAAATTTATTAATAATAAGATTAGTTAAACTAAACCTTGGCAAAATGCTGAAAGTTTAGCAATATTTTAAGGCTAGTTGAATTGTTCTAAGCGTTCTTGAATTTCTTCCCAATCTTTCATTAACGTATGTAATTCTTCTTTTTTCGCTTCATAACGTGTAAAAAAATCAGGATCTGCAACGGTTTTATCATAGTTTGTTGCCAGTTCTACATCGTCTTCTTTAATTTCTTTTTCCAACTTACTTATTTTCGCTTCAACATTGCTCAACTTATTATTAAGCGATTTCAATTTCTTCTGGTCTTTATAAGACTGTTTTGTAGGCTTTTCGTTTAATGAGTTTTCCTCTTTTTTTACAGTAGTTCTTTTTTCTGCTTCACGTAGATTTTCAATATTTCGCTCTTGTAAATAATAATCGATATCGCCTAAATATTCTTTTATTTTATGATCTTTAAACTCATAAATTGTATGCGTTAAGCCTTGCAGAAAATCACGATCGTGTGAAACTAGAATTAACGTTCCTTCAAATTTTGCGAGCGCTTCTTTTAAAACATTTTTAGACTGAATATCTAAATGGTTTGTTGGCTCATCCATTACCAACACATTAAACGGTTCTAGCAGCATTTTAGCGAGTGCTAATCGATTTCGTTCTCCTCCTGAAAGTACTTTTACATATTTATCGACATCGTCGCCTCTAAATAAAAATGCACCTAAAATATCGCGGACTTTGGTACGTGTTTTTTCGTTTGCGGCATCTAACATCGTATCATGAACGGTTTTATTTCCGTCTAAATATTCGGCTTGATTTTGAGCAAAATATCCGATTTGCACATTATGTCCTAATTTCAGTTTTCCTTGGTATTCAATTTCGCCGACAATAATTTTTGCTAAGGTAGATTTCCCTTGCCCATTTTGGCCTACAAAAGCCGTTTTTGCATTGCGTTCAATTTCTAAATCTATATGTTGAAGTACATTTTTATTTCCGTAGCTTTTCGAAATATTTTCGGCTTCAATAACCACTTTTCCGGGATTTACAGAGACCGGAAAATTTAAAGTCATCACACTATTATCGTCTTCATCGACTTCAATTCTATTAATTTTATCGAGCTTTTTCTCTAAAGATTTTGCCATTGAAGCTTTTGAGGCTTTGGCTTTAAACTTATCGATGAGCTTTTCGGTATGCTCAATTTCCTTTTGCTGATTTTTTTGCGCGGCAAATTGTTGCTCTCTGCGTTCTTTCCGTAAGGTTAAATAGGTAGAATAAGGTTTTGGGTAATCATAAATTTTACCAAGCGATATTTCTATGGTACGGTTGGTAACATTATCTAAAAACATTTTATCGTGCGAAACAATGACTACACAACCCGAATAAGATTTTAAAAAATCTTCTAACCAAATAATACTTTCAATATCTAAATGGTTTGTTGGCTCATCGAGTAATAAAATATCGTTATTCTGAAGCAGTAATTTTGCGAGTTCTATTCGCATACGCCAACCCCCGGAAAAAGTTTCCGTTAGTTTATTGAAATCTTCCCGTTCGAAACCTAAACCTTGTAAAATACGTTCGGTCTCACCTTGATAATTATAACCGCCTAAAATTTCATATTGGTGCTGAACATCATTTAAATCGATCATTAATTGATGATACGATTCACTTTCATAATCGGTTCTTTCAGCTAAATCATGATTTATTTCAGCCAGCCTTTTTTCAAGCTTTTTGATTTCCACGAAAGCTTGGTAAGATTCTTCGAGTACCGTTCTTCCTTCATCAAAATCAATATCCTGACGTAAAAAGCCAATTCGCAAATCTTTTTCTTTCGCTATTTGTCCGGTATCGGCTTCTAAATCTCCCGCTAAAATTTTGAGCATCGTAGATTTTCCGGCGCCATTTTTCCCCACTAAACCGATACGATCTCCAGCACCGAGTCTGTAAGTAATTTCTTCGAATAAAAACTCTCCTTGAAAGGAAATTGATAAATTATGAATATTCAACATTAGTGTAACTTATGTAACAGGATTAACTGCAAAGATGCTTAAATTTGTACAGCTATAAAAAACTAGTTATGAAATTCTTGAAAGGCACCAAATTATACAGCATTATTACCGGAACTTGTCCAGTTTGCCAGGAAGAAAGTATGTATAAAAAATCGAATCCGTATAAATTAGGAAGTATTCACGATATGCACGAAAAATGTTCGCATTGCCACACAAAATACAAAATTGAACCTTCATTTTTTTATGGTGCAATGTATGTAAGTTATGGACTTGGCGTGGCTTTTTCTGTAGCAGCATTCGTTATCGCTCACTTTTTTTTAGGTGCTGACTTATTAGTTTCTTTTCTTGCAATTATTGGAACGTTAATCGCTTTTATGCCGATAATCATGCGTTTATCTAGAAATATTTGGATAAACTTCTTCTTCAGTTACAAAAAATCGGCAGGTCGTTAATATAAATGATTGAAGCGATTGCAATCTATTTCCGGAGGTAAAGTTTTGTCATTTTCAATGAAATCGATTAATTGTTCACTGACTGTGGGAGCCATTAAAATTCCACGACTTCCGAAACCATTACTTATGAATAAATTTTTATATTTTGGATGCTGACCTACTATTGTTCTTCGGTCGCGAACTGTTGGGCGGATTCCGGCTTGTTGATCTATAATTTTATAGTCACAGCTCATTACATCATCTAATTTATTCTTTAGATAATCACGCTTTTCTGAAGTGGGTTTAGCATCTGAAAAATTTCGTTCGTAACTCGCTCCTACTTTATATAAATCATTTCCTAAAGGAATAATAAACACAGATGATTTCAATAAACTTTCAAGTTTTAATTCTGAAGACTCAATGATAATATATTCTCCTTTATTTCCTTGAATTGGTAAATAATTGAAATAGGGATTTTGCATTACTCCAAAACCTTCAGCAAAAATAATTTTTCTCGCTGAAGTATTTTTATAGGAAACGTGATCAGCATTAATTAAAAGATTCTTATAATTAAATTTCTCTTCTTGGAAAGCATTTTCTTTTTGTAAAAGATTGATGGATTCTTTTAAATATAAATTTGTGTCTAAAATTCCCGCTCCCTCCATTTTTCCAAAAGAATAATTAGACTGAATGTTAGGAATGTTGCTTACTAAATTTTCCCCTAAGAAATCGCTTAAATATGGTTTATCTAAAGCTGCAAACCAATCGTTCTGCTCCTTAATAGAATTAAATCTTCTATATATTGAATAGAATTTTAAAATATCAATAGCTAATTCTTTTTCTACTGTTCTATAAAAAGCAGTGGCTTTTTTGAGTTGGAGATTTCCCTGCCAAGCTAACGTAAATTTCTTCAGCACTATTGGATTCATTATTCCACCAGCAACAATAGAAGATTGCTGAGAATAATCACTAATTAACGTAAAAGTGTAGCCTTTTCTTCTTAGAAAATGAGCTAAAGTGACACCGCTTAATCCTGAACCTACAATTATATAGTCTTGCATAAACAAACTTAAATTAAAAAACGCCCTCTAGAAAAGGGCGTTTTAAATTCTTATATACTAAGTTATGAATTTAGTAATTCCACATATCAGATTCAAAGTTTCTGATAGATTCTTTAATTCGTTGCGATTCTAATAGTTGCATAAGCGCATTATCTGCAACGTACTCATCTACTTCACGATCGCCTTGAACGTTGTCTTCCTTATAAATTACAGCGTCAAAACGCCTTGCATTTAATAAATGGTCGAACGTGAGCGGTTGTGCGGTATTCGATTGGTTAAAAACTTGAGCGTCATGCAAAACATTTCGAGCTTCTGGATAGAAAATCCAAAACAATTCTACCGGTTGAGCATTCGGGTTATTTTGACTTTTCGCATAGGCATCGATCACCATTGGGCAAATACCCAATAAACGGTAACGTAATTCACCTTGGCGAGTATCGAAATACCAATAACCTCTAACTCTGTAGCCTTCAACATCAGCTCCATCTACATCTGTTCTTCTAACAAATTGAGGATCTAATTCTTCTCCAGCGTTTAATTGCTCATATCCAGCTTGAAGTGTATCTCTACGAGATAAAGTAGGCCCTAATTCTTCTAAGGTTCTCTTTCTGTTGAAATAAGAATCAGCATAAACATTTTTAATTTCACCACTTCTAATTCCTTTTAAAAGAACATTAAATAAAGACATACGTTCACTCCCTAATCTACCTGTATCGATAGGATAAAGCAATGGTAAATTTACGCGCTCATCCAAATCAATATATTCCCAAGTAGTTTTTGCCCAAAGAATATCACGCTCGTCTACATAACCGTAAGGTAATGGTTCGTCATTATCATTAGCGATCTGAGCGTCAGTTTTCTTTCCAATTTCATCAGGCGTATCTGCGTTCAAAATATTAGTTTGAGCGTAGAGATTTCCTCCTAAAACTGCTACTATTAGTAATACAAATAGATTCTTCATCTTCATAACTTAATAAATATTATATTCTTAGTTTGTAAGCTGTACAATAACTGGAGATACAGGAGGAAGTCTATAACTAGAGTTTCCTGCAATTTTAGCTTCGATATCAAATATCTGTACTACATCTCCTCTTTTTGCACCTTGCAATGCACGTTTTGCAGCTCCATTTAATTTTTGTCCGCTTACTTGAACAATAGGCTGCCCTGGAATTTGCATTTTAAATCCAGAAACATTTAATTTTAATTCAAAATCAAAGTCTGGAATTTCAGCACTAATAGTTGAAATTTCTAATCCATTACGTTGCATTCTTACCGGCCCTCCATTTCCATCTTCACCTCTTACAGTTCCAACCGGACGTGGAATATCTTTAATTCTAAATTTCTTGCTATCTGAAACTGTTTCACCAGTTGGCAATTTACCAGAAACATTAATTGTAACATCTCGAGATTTTACGTTTGTAACATTCATAACATAATTTCCAGCACCTCCTGATGATCTAAGTCCAGGAGCATTTGCCGTTACACTTGGCACACCCGGAATTGAAACGGTCATCGGGTTATCTACACCACGATAGACAACATTCATTTTATCTGCGGAAATTACTGCTGAATTTGGCTTAGGAATTACAGCATATGAAGTTTTAACTGGTATTTTAACAATAGAATCTCCCTCTTTAAATTGTAGTTCTCCTGTAATGTTTTGCTCACCAACATTTCCAGCAGGAAAATCTAGCTGAACGGTACCAGTTGATCCAGCATCACTCACATCATTTCCATTAATCATCACCTTGTCAAAACTAAGCTGATCATCAAAACGACCTAAAACTACTTTACCCTTAAAATTTTCACCACTAAAGAAAGCTGTTTTATCCGGAATTACAATAGCTTGGTATTTACTCATTGATAATTGACTAGCCTGCTCACCTTGCATCATTGCAGATAATAACTGATTCTCTACAGTTTTTATATTATTCTGCCATTGAGTTAATTTTGTAAGAGATGCAATAAGAGGATAACCAATAAAATGATAATTGATCCATTCCTTTTTCACTCCTTCACCATCAACCACTTCTTCAGTTTTGAATTTTTCCTTAACGGTTGCTTCAATTTGTCTATACTGAGGCCCTTCTAACGTTCCTAATAAAGCAATCATTTGGTTACGATATTCATCCATTTCGTTAATGAACTTCTGACCTTCATCAGTTATTTTACTTTGATAAAACAATTCATCAAAATAACCCGATTTATCCATTGCCTCATAGTCTTCAGGATCATCCTCTGTTTCTAATGCTCCTTGTTTTAAACCTGCAATATAGTTATTCAATTCAGAAGAGATCTTTTGAACCTCTTGTGCTTTTTGTTGTAAAGGTTTATATACTTTGGGTTGTTCCGTAGCTTTTTCAGCTAAACCTGCCATAAAACTAGCGTTTCGTTGTTCAGCATTTTCATTAGCTTCAGCCAAATCCTCATTAATCATTCCAAAAGCAGTCAAGACTTCTTTGGACATATTTAATGCCATCATTGCGATGAAAACCAAATACATCAGGTTAATCATCTTCTGCCTTGGGGTTTGTTTTCCTCCTGCCATATTCTTAGTTAAATTTTTTAATTAATAAAATTAGTTATAAATATGGATTAAGCGTTTGGTCTCATTGCCGTTAACATACCACCATACACTCCATTTAGAGAAGAAAGATTTGAAGTTAACGATTGCATCTCATCTCTTAATTTAGTTGCATTTTCAGCAACAGCTTGGTTAACTTCTGCCTGCTTACTAGTAGATTCTAACTGAACTTTATAAAGATTATTTAATGATTCCATCTGTGTTGCCGCAAGTGTCAACTCTTCGCTGTATTTCTTTTGGGAAGCAATAGCATCTACAGTTGGAGACATATTTTTTGCAGCACCTTCAAAGTTTTTAATGCTTTCTCCTAAGCTAGACATTAATGCACCATCAATTTTTGCTTCTTTAAGCATAGCGTCTAATTTCTTAGATAACATTCCTTCAGCTTCTTGTGGAGCTTCTTTTTTAACTTTTGCAGTTGATGCTCCACCAGCTAGTTCAGGGTAAACTAATGACCAGTCTAATTCATCATCTACTGGTTCAAATGCAGAAACGGTAAATACTAAAGCCTCGGTAATTAATCCAGCAATTAACATTGCGTTACCAAAAGGCCAGTGCATAATTTTAAATAGGGCTCCTAAGATAACTATCGCAGCACCTAAGCCATACACCATATTCATTACCTTCTTACTTTTTTTTGATTTTGCCATAATAAAAGTTTTAGTTGTTTTAAGTTAAGTTAAATGTAAATATTTGAGTATTAATTGTTTTTTATTGAATATTGGTTATTGTGGTGGCTGATTCAATTGAACATCACCACTATTTCCTGAATAATCTTGCACAGTTCTAAAGCCAATATAACTTCTAGCTGAATCTGAATATTCATAATCACGTGTACTTACTTGTAAGAAATATGCAACGTCTTTCCAAGAACCACCACGAACGACTTTTCTTTTATTCTTTTTATCATTCACACTAGGATTCATAGAAGAGTAGAACTGATAAGAATCTGGACTGTAAGAAGAATTCACCCATTCTGATACGTTACCTGACATATTATACAAGTTGTATTCATTAGGCTCAAATGATTCAGCCTCTACAGTATATAATGCTTGATCGGCAGCGTAATCACCACGTAATGGTTTAAAATTTGCTAAAAAGCAACCTCTATCATTTTTAGAGTAAGGACCACCCCAAGGATAAGTTGCTCCTTCAAGCCCTCCTCTAGCAGCATATTCCCATTCAGCTTCTAAAGGCAAACGATAAACTCTTACATTTCCTAATCCTTTTTCTTTTCTGTAACCATTGTGATAAAGAGTCCTCCAGTCACAAAATGCTTTTGCTTGTTTCCAACTTACACCTACTACAGGATATTCATCATAAGCCGCATGTGAGAAATAATCATTATGCATTGGCTCATTGTAAGAATAATTGAAATCTTTAATCCAAACAGTAGTATCTGGGTAAACTTCTACTTCTTCTTTTATAATATAATCTTTTCTATTCCCCTGGCTTCTAGCAGCAGCCTCAATATCCATATACTTGTAACTGTACTTAAATTTAGTTACATCCATTAAACGCTCACCATTATAAGATTGTTCCGGTGGAAGAAAAATTTCATCCATTACACGAACATATGGCTCATCCGGATAGTCTGCAGTTTCCCACAAAATTTCAGGATCCCAATTTAAACTTTGATTCGTAGGATCGTAGTGAATAGAGTATTGCTGATAAGGAGTTTGATTTGAATTTGCTCCATTCGCACCTCCGCCATTATTATTGTTATTATTTGCAGCACCTTTAAACGCAAAGTCTTGAATGGAACCACCATTGTTTCCACCTCCACCTTGAGCTCCGCCACCGCCAGCGAATTCAGCCTCTTCAGCTAAACGCTGTCTAACGATAGAATCTCTAACCCAATTCACGAATTGTCTATATTCCGAGTTAGTGATTTCAGTTTCATCCATATAGAATGAACTTACGGTAACTGTTTTTGTAGGCGCATTTTTCTGGCCTGCTACATCATCATCAGACTTCCCCATAATAAACGAACCTCCAGGAACTAGGGTCATTCCATAAGGCTTCTCGGGATGAAAGTCATTTCCTTTGACTCCAACTAATTGTCCTCGATCTCCTCCTCCACAACTTGCAAGGAATGACATCACAACAACAATAGAAAATATTCTCTTCATAACTATATTTAGGTTAAGATGATCTTAATTAAAGGGCGTAAACCTATTTATTTATTTCCTAAAAAACAATAATTTTCTTAAAAATCTCTAAAAAAACAGTGTTAATATCATTTTTTTAAAGCTCATTTTTCCGCCTCGCTTTGTACCAACGTTCCGGAATATTCTGATTACAAGCTTCTAAATAATCTTGATAGGTACATGGTAATAACGTATTCTTTTTTAATTTATTGTTAAAATTTGAAGAATACGGTATTTCTATCCACCATCTTCCTGAGCGTTCACTTTTATAAAATACTAGAACCTCATCGTGGACAGGAACCTTATATTGTAGAAACTCATTTTTTGAAGATATATTGTTTTCATTTTTTCGAAAATTTACACCTTCAACAAAATACCATAAAATTTGGGACAGCAACATAGAATTATTTTTCGATAATTCCAAATTTTGAATATTATAAAGTCCGAATGAAGTTACCTTATCACTAATTCCCGCATAGCGAGATAAAGCGCATATTTCCCTAGTATTAAAACCGTTAGGCGAAAAAAAGGCCGTATTAGATCGTGTTTCTAAATTTTCAATAGAATGCACATCGATGCTTACAAAATCTGCATCACGCATTACAGGTTCTACCGTAGCGATATCTGAAGTGATCTCGCCCAACCGATATGATTCAAAATATAACTTATCTAATAAAGCGATTTCTTCTTGTGAATTAAAATAGGTTTGGTAACCAACATTCGCATAATTAAATAAATTATAAGGTTGATTTACCACCATTTTCCCAACATACGATTTTCCTGTTATTTCTTTTTCTGCATCGCCTAAATCGAAACAAGCATCTACATTTACAAGATTAACCATCTTGCCAAAATTATCGTAGCCACGATATTGCGCATAGACCAAATCTTGACTTCCGCCTAAAATAATTGGAATAATTTGCTTCGATAAAAGTTCGGCTAGAAGAGTTTTTATCGCAAAATAGGTATCTTCTACACTTGCGCCGGGATTTATATCACCTAAATCGGCAATTTTGGTTTGCCAATTTCCGGGATAGAGCTGATAAAAGGTTTTTCTAACAGAACTAAAATTAAAAGACTCCACAGCACCATTCACATCTCTTCGGCTTTCTTTTACACCGAATAAAACAATTTTCACTCCTTCTAAATCAGGAATTCCATTTTCTTCTGAATGAATAGCAATATTGTTTCCGAGGGAAGTTTGCGGAAAATTCAGGATTTCCTCCAGAATTTCTTCAGAAACCGGTTCTAAAAATTCAAATGCCATGAATTATTTCTTTTTAGAAGTCGTTTTTTTCTTTGTAGTCTTTTTAGCGCTCGCCTTTTTAGTAGTTGTTTTCTTACGCGTCGTTTTTTTCTTCTTGGTATTTTTATCTAAAATATCTTGCACCTCTTCTAAAGTCAGCGCTTTTGCATCTACGGTTTTCGGAAGTTCTATTTTTGTTTTTCCTTTTACAATTTTACTTCTTCCCCATCGTGCTTTTTCTACACGAATACCTTCATCTTCCCAATTATGAATAACTTTTTCTTTCTCTTTCTTCTTTTTGTCTTCAATTAACGCTACAATATCATCTTCAGAAAGATTATCGAAATCGTATTTTTTATTCACGTTAATAAACATGCCGTCCCATTTTAAATAAGGACCGAACCTACCGACTCCTTTTTGCACATCTTTATCTTCATAATTATAAATTGGGGCATCGGCTTTTTCTTTTTCCTTAATTAATTCTAATGCGCGATCGAAATCTACATTCATTGGATCTTCACCTTTGGCTAGCGAAACATATTTTTTTCCGAATTTTACATACGGACCGTAACGCCCGTTATTCACCTCAACTTTTTCATCTTTATACTCGCCTAATTCCTTCGGAAGTTTAAACAAATCCATCGCTTCTTCAAACGTAATATTGCTCAAAGTTTGCTCAGGACCTAAACTGGCGAATTTCGGTTTTTCTTCATCTTCAACAGAACCAATTTGAACCATCGGACCAAATTTTCCTAAACGAACGCTCACCGGTTTTCCGCTTTCGGGATCTTTTCCTAAAACACGTTCACCCACTTCACGTTCTGCATTTTCGGCAACATCTTGCACTGTTGGATGAAACTCTTCATAAAAAGAATTCATCATCTCGGTCCACTTTTCATTTCCACCCGCAATATCATCAAAATCCTGTTCAACTTTAGCGGTGAAATTATAATCTAAAATATTGCTGAAATGTTGCACCAAGAAATCATTCACGACCATTCCTACATCGGTCGGAATTAATTTTCCTTTGTCGCTACCCACCATTTCTGAGAGTGTTTCTTCAGTAATCTTATCATTTTTCAAACGAAACTGACTGTATTCTCGTTCTTTCCCGTCTATGCTTCCCTTTTCAATATATTTTCTGTTCTGAATCGTAGAAATAGTTGGCGCGTAAGTAGATGGTCGGCCAATTCCTAATTCTTCTAATTTTTTCACTAGCGAAGCTTCCGTATAACGCGATGGTGGTCGCGTAAATCGCTCGGTTGCTTTTATGTATTCATTTTCCAACGCATCGTTGGTTTTCATCGCTGGCAATAATCCTGCTTGCTCCTCCTCTTCATCGTCAGTTCCTTCTAAATAAACTTTTAAGAATCCGTCGAATTTTAAAATTTCACCGTTCGCAGTAAATTGTTTATCGTGATTATCAGCTTCAATTTTCACGTTGGTTCGCTCTAATTGCGCATCGCTCATTTGGGAAGCAATGGCTCTTTTCCAAATTAATTCATATAAACGTTGCTGATCGTAATCTGCATTTACCGAATGATTGGCAAAATTTGTCGGACGAATCGCTTCGTGCGCTTCTTGCGCTCCTTTTGATTTTCCTTTGTAATTTCTCGCTTTTAAGTATTTTTCGCCGTAAGCTGAATTTATTTCGCGCGCTGCTCCTTTTTTTGCTTCATCTGAAAGATTTACGCTGTCGGTTCTCATATAAGTAATATGACCAGCCTCGTAAAGTCGTTGCGCCATCGTCATGGTTTTACTTACTGAAAAGTATAATTTTCTAGCAGCTTCCTGTTGAAGCGTAGAAGTTGTAAATGGTGGGGCGGGTGATTTTTTTGCCGGTTTTTTGGTAAGATCGGCAACTTTAAAATTCGCACCGATATTATCTTTTAAAAATGCTTCGGCTTGTTTTTTGGTCTGAATATTTTTTGGAAGTTTAGCTCGAAAGCTTTTTCCTTCACTAGTAGTAAATTCAGCATCAATTCTGTAAGAGGCGGTTGGCGTAAAATCTAAAATTTCACGTTCACGCTCTACAATTAAACGTACCGAAACCGATTGTACTCTTCCGGCAGATAAACCGCCTTTTACTTTTCTCCATAAAACTGGTGATAATTCGTAACCTACTAAACGGTCTAAAACACGTCTTGCTTGTTGCGCGTTCACCAAATTATAATCGATACTTCGCGGATTTTCGATCGCTTTTAAAATGGCATTTTTCGTGATTTCGTGAAAAACGATTCGCTTTGTTTTGGCTTTATCGAGTTTTAATTCTTCGGCTAAATGCCACGCGATTGCTTCTCCTTCTCGGTCTTCATCACTTGCCAGCCAAACTAACTCAGAACTATCGGCTATTTTTTTTAGCTTCCGAACAATGTCTTTTTTATCTTTACTTACTACATATTTAGGTTTGAAATCTGCATCAACATCAACACCAAGTTCTTTGGTCGGCAAATCTGCAATATGCCCAAAACTTGATTCTACTTTATAGTCTTTCCCTAGAAATTTCTCTATAGTTTTTGCCTTTGCAGGAGACTCAACAATCACTAAATTCTTCGCCATTCGTATCGATTTTAGGATTACAAAACTATGGTATTTTTTTTATTTGAAGTATTTGCCCGATAATATTTGTAAATAAACCGCTTAAAAGAACCTTTACATAGCTTACTGAAAATCGCCTTTAAAGCTGAAATAATTTTTCACAAATCGCTGAAAAAATAATTGGAACAGTAATTACCTTATTATAATCCTATAAAATTTTTATCTGAACTTTCATTAAACCCAATAACTTTTTTATAGACAAAATAAATAGGCAAATGAACAAAAGAAGCCGTTACAAAAACACCCACAAAACATAGAAGCATTCCTATTATTTGCGCTAAAAAACTAGCAATAATTACCAAACCAAAAGTGATAAGCCATTTTTTATTTCCTAAAGAAAAACTCGCTTTAATAATTTCTGAAACACTTAATTCTGGATTAAAAGCAAAAATAATGGTGAAAAAAGAAAGTGGAATACTCACATAAATAAGTGGAAAAAAACAGAGCATCATCGCTACTAAAGAAATACCGAAAGAGGCTAAACCAATTACAATTATTTTTGAAATGTATTTTCCTTTAAAGTAATAAAAATAATTATTGACTTCAACAAGCACTAAATCTTCATTTCTACAAATCCTAAAAAATGCTGCTTGCAAGGCAAAGGAGACGACCATTATATATAATACAAAAAACATTAGCAATAATATATTGGGTAAGAGTAATAAAAAACTTATATCCTCATCTCGCACCATTTCAGGATTCTGTAAAAAATCTAGCACCGCAAATGGTAAGATTGTAGCTAAATACATAGGCAGCATTAATAAAAGTGATAATAAAACAATCACTAAACCTTGCACCCAAACTTTTTTAAACAACGCGGTTGATTCATCAAAAATATTTCCGAATTCTAATGAAGGTGCGCTATTGATACGTTCTTCAATTTCTTGTAAGTTCATCTCTATAAAAAATTGGTTAGTTACTATCAAAGAAACCATAATTTTTAGATTTCTACAAAAAACTTAGTGCTGTCAGTTTGTCAGCTATTTGTTTTCAATGTATCTTTGTCCCTCACTTTAATTTTGAAAGTTGATTTATGGAGAAGGTAATTGATGAAAAAAAACAAGGAACTTCACTAAACTTAGAACCTAAACAAGAAAACAGCCGTAAACTTTTTATCGAAAGTTACGGTTGCCAAATGAATTTTAGCGATTCAGAAATTGTAGCTTCCATTCTTGCAAAAGAAGGTTTTAATACTACGCCAAACTTAGAAGATGCCGATTTAGTTTTGGTAAACACCTGTTCTATTCGAGAGAAAGCAGAACAAACCGTTAGAAAACGTTTAGAAAAATATAACGCTGTAAAACGCCATAATCCCAAAATGAAAGTTGGGGTTTTAGGTTGTATGGCAGAACGTTTAAAAAGCAAATTTTTAGAAGAAGAAAAAATAGTAGATCTTGTTGTTGGTCCCGATGCTTACAAAGATTTACCCAATTTAGTAAACGAAGTTGAAGAAGGTAGAAATGCCGTAAATGTAATTTTATCGAAAGAAGAAACCTATGGCGATGTTTCTCCGGTTCGTTTACAAAGCAACGGCGTTTCGGCATTTGTTTCAATTACGCGAGGTTGCGATAATATGTGCACCTTTTGCGTAGTTCCTTTTACGCGCGGAAGAGAACGTAGTCGCGATCCACAAAGTATTGTAGAAGAAGTAAATGATTTAGCTGAAAAAGGCTTTAAGGAAATTACTTTATTAGGCCAAAATGTTGATAGCTATTTATGGTATGGCGGCGGACTAAAAAAAGATTTCAGCAAAGCTTCAGCAATGCAAAAAGCAACTGCAGTAAATTTTGCCGGTTTGTTAGATTTGGTAGCCAAAGCGCAACCAAAAATGCGTATTCGTTTCTCTACCTCGAATCCGCAAGATATGACGCTCGATGTAATTGAAGCAATGGCAAGACATCGAAATATTTGTAATTATATTCATTTACCGGTACAAAGTGGAAGCGATCGTATTTTACAAAGAATGAACAGATTACACACGCGTGAAGAATATTTTGAATTGATAGACAACATCAAACGAATAATCCCAGATTGTGCAATTTCTCAAGATATGATTGCCGGTTTTCCTACCGAAACCGAAGAAGATCATCAAGATACTCTTTCTTTAATGAAATATGTAAAATATGATTTCGGATTTATGTTTGCCTATTCTGAACGTCCAGGAACTATGGCGGCAAGAAAACTAGAAGATGATGTTCCTGAAAACGTAAAGAAAAGAAGACTACAAGAAATTATTGAACTTCAACGCGAACATTCTCATTACCGCACGCAACAACATTTAGGAAAAGTTGAAGAAGTCTTAATTGAAAAAGAGTCTAAAAAATCAGATTTACAATGGAGCGGTAGAAATACCCAAAATACGATGGTAGTTTTCCCAAAAGAAAATTATAAAGTAGGTGATTTTGTAAATGTAAAAATAACCGATTGTACCAGCGCAACACTCATTGGCGAGGCTGTTGGCTATTCAGAAAACAATTAAATTAATATTACTTCGGCGCAAGTTTAGAGAGTAGTTAAAGAAAAAATAGTTGAATTTCGAGGAAAACCTCGAAGCATTTAAATCTCGATTATCGAGTAAAATTTATGGAATCAGTTCAAGCTATAAAACAACGTTTTGAAATTATCGGTAACGATGCCGCATTAAACAGAGCTATCGAAAAAGCAATGCAAGTCGCGCCAACCGATATTTCGGTATTGGTTACCGGAGAAAGTGGCGTTGGAAAAGAAAGTATTCCCAAAATAATTCATTCGCTTTCGCACAGAAAACATGGGAAATATATTGCCGTAAACTGTGGCGCAATTCCCGAAGGAACAATCGACAGTGAATTATTTGGACACGAAAAAGGAGCTTTTACCGGCGCAACACAAACCAGAAGCGGTTATTTTGAAGTTGCCGATGGCGGAACGATTTTTTTAGATGAAGTTGGCGAGCTTCCGCTTACCACACAAGTACGTTTGCTTCGTGTGTTAGAGAATGGAGAATTTATAAAAGTTGGTTCTTCAAAAGTGCAAAAAACAAATGTTAGAATTGTAGCGGCAACAAACGTAAATATGTTTGAAGCCATTAAAAAAGAAAAATTTAGAGAAGACCTTTATTACAGATTAAGTACGGTAGAAATTCATCTTCCGCCATTGCGCGATCGTAAAGAAGATATTCATTTATTATTCAGAAAATTTGCTTCAGACTTTGCACTGAAATATAAAATGCCATCTGTTCGGTTAGAAGATGATGCAAGTGCGATGCTTACCAAATATCGTTGGGCCGGAAATATTCGTCAGTTACGAAATGTTGCCGAACAAATTTCAGTATTAGAAAAAACAAGAACCATCGACGCGCAAACTTTGAAAGGTTATTTACCCGATATGGGTAGTAATTTGCCTGCGGTAATTGGCGAAAAGAAAAAGGAAAGCGATTTTAGCAACGAACGCGAAATTCTTTACAAAGTGCTTTTTGATATGAAAAGTGACCTCAACGATCTAAAAAAATTGACGTTGGAATTAATGCAAAGCGGGAATAATGAAGAAGTTCGAAGCGATAATGAAAAGCTCATCAGAAAAATTTACGGAAACGACGAAGAACAAGAAGCGTACGAAGAAGAATTAGAAGAGCAAATGGAAGTACTTCAAATTCCTGAAAAAAATGAGCAAGAATATATTCCGCCAAAAGAAGATAAATATTCCTTTGCTGAAGAAATTCAAGAAGAAGAAACCCTTTCGTTACAAGACAAAGAACTTGAACTCATAAAAAAATCGTTAGAACGTCATGACGGAAAACGAAAAGCTGCCGCCGAAGAATTAGGCATAAGCGAGAGAACCTTGTACCGAAAAATTAAACAATACGATTTGTAATGAAAAAAAGTTCAACCTTATTTTTACGAAGTAGTTTTTTTATCTTCAGTATTCTTATTTTTTCCTGTTTTACTTCTTGCGGAATTTATTCGCTTTCGGGAGCAGATACCGGAAATGCGGAAACTTTTCAAGTAAATTATTTTCAGAATAATGCAGATTTAGTAGAACCAGGTATCGACAGAACATTTACTTTACAATTGCAAGATTTAATTCAAAGTCAGACAAGCTTAAACCTTACCAATCAAAATGGAGATTTGGTTTATGAAGGAGAAATTGTACAGTATTATGTTGCGCCAATGACTTCTACCAGTCAAAATACAGCGGCACAAAACCGACTTACCATTGCGGTAAATGTTCGATTTTACAACAATTTAAATCCGGAAAAAGATTTTGAAAAGCGTTTTTCTTTTTACCACGATTATCCTGCAGGTGAACAACTTGTCGGTTCTCGCTTAGATACCGCTTTAGAAGATATTTACAATAGAATTACACAAGACATTTTTACGGAATCTCTAACAGGTTGGTAATTTATGCAACAAGAAGAATTTCATAATTTACTAGAAAAATCAGTTTTTCTTACCGCTTCAGAAACCGAGCGGTTAAAACAGCTAGTAGAACAATTTCCTTATTTTCAAGCCGCTCGCGCCCTGCGTTTAAAAGGATTAAAACAGAATCATAGCTTTTCGTATAATGCTGAATTAAAAAAAACAGCCTCGCATACGTTAGACAGAGGAATTTTGTTTGAATATATTACCTCCAAAGCTTTTCAACAAGATTATATTGCTGAAGAAATTAAGCAACGTATTCAGACTGAAGAAAACAATTTTTCAGCGGAAGAAGAAAAATCGCACGAGCTTCCTATGAATTTAGAAGAAGCAAATAAAGTGCTCGATCCGGCTTTATTTAATCGTCCAAGTTCTAAAAAAGAAACAGATAATTTAGAAATAGGTAAACCTTTAGAATTTAATTCTTCAGAATCTCATTCCTTCTCAGAATGGTTAAAATTAACTAAAGCCAAACCTGTTGAAAGAGAAAATTCTGAAGCAGAAAATACCACAGAAGAAAATTCAGCCGAAGAAAACAGTAGGAAATTTCAATTAATAGACGAATTTATTTCTAAAAACCCGAAGATAAAACCTTCAAAAGAAAATCTACCATCATCGCAAAAACCAATTGAACATGACAGCCCAAGCAACCAATTAATGACCGAAACTTTAGCAAGGGTTTATTTAGAACAAAAAAATTATTCGAAAGCAATTCAAGCATTTAAAATATTAATTTTGAAAAATCCCGAAAAAAGTGGTTTATTTGCAGACCAAATTCGAGCAATCGAAAAAATACAAGAAAATAAAAATATATGAGTACGTTTACAATATTCTTAGCATTAATCGTTATCGTGGCCTTTTTATTGGTCGTGGTTATTATGGTTCAAAATCCTAAAGGTGGAGGTTTATCTTCTTCATTTGGCGGCAGTGGTGGCCAGCAAATGGGCGGAGTAAAAAAGACAACAGACTTTTTAGATAAAAGTACATGGACATTAGCAACCGTATTATTGGTACTTATTTTATTATCTAACGTTGCCATTATGGATAGTCGAGGTGTTACTGAATCTCGAATAATTAACGAAAATACTCCTGCTGCGCAACAAGAACAACCTGCACAAACTACCCCAGCAGAAACAAATACTACAGAAGACGCAGAATAACCAAACTGTCTTATAAATAATTTAAAATGCCAACTGTCGATGACAAGTTGGCATTTTTTTTTGAATCTTGACAGCAATCCCCTATTGGCATAATTTTCGAATTAGTAGAACTGAGTTATTTTAAAATAATACTAACTAAAATAAATAAACAAAATGGGATTAAATTTTAAACCTCTAGCCGATAGAGTTGTTGTAGAGCCCGAAGCCGCAGAAACCAAAACGGCTTCTGGAATTTACATTCCTGATTCTGCAAAAGAAAAACCACAACAAGGTAAAGTTGTTGCGGTAGGAAAAGGAACCAAAAAACACGAAATGACCGTAAAAAAAGGTGATAGCGTGCTTTATGGAAAATTTTCCGGAACAGAGCTTAAATTAGACGGCAAAGATTATCTCATTATGAGAGAAGACGAAATCTTAGGAATACTTTAAGCAAAAATTATTACCTGAAAACCTAAAATAGGTTTTCAACATTTTTCAGAATTAAAAAATAAACACTATGGCAAAAGATATAAAATTTGACATCGAAGCACGTGACGGAATAAAACGTGGTGTAGATGCATTAGCAAACGCAGTAAAAGTAACTTTAGGGCCAAGAGGTCGTAACGTAATTATAAGCAAATCATTTGGAGCGCCTGTTGTAACAAAAGATGGTGTTTCTGTAGCAAAAGAAATTGAGCTAGAAGATCCGTTAGAAAATATGGGAGCGCAAATGGTAAAAGAAGTTGCTTCTAAAACCAATGATTTAGCCGGAGACGGTACCACAACCGCAACCGTTTTAGCGCAAGCAATCGTAAAAGAAGGATTAAAAAACGTTGCTGCCGGAGCTAACCCAATGGATCTAAAAAGAGGAATCGACAAAGCTGTTGAAGCCTTAACAAAAGATCTTGAAAAGCAAACCAAAGAAGTTGGAAGCTCATCTGAGCAGATTAAACAAGTTGCTTCAATTTCAGCTAATAACGACGAAGTAATCGGTGAATTAATCGCTAAAGCTTTCGGAAAAGTTGGAAAAGAAGGAGTAATTACCGTTGAAGAAGCTAAAGGAACTGAAACTTACGTAGACGTAGTTGAAGGTATGCAATTTGACAGAGGTTACCTTTCGCCTTATTTCGTTACCGATAGCGAAAAAATGACAACCAACTTAGAAAATCCCTACATTTTAATTTTCGATAAGAAAATTTCTACAATGAAGGATTTAATGCCAATATTAGAACCAGTTGCAAAAAGCGGTAAACCTTTATTAATTATCGCCGAAGATGTAGATGGTGAAGCATTAGCTACTTTAGTAGTAAACAAATTAAGAGGATCATTAAAAATCGCTGCCGTAAAAGCACCAGGATTTGGAGATCGTAGAAAAGCGATGTTGGAAGATATCGCAATTCTTACCGGAGGAACCGTTATTTCTGAAGAAAGAGGTTTCACTTTAGAAAATGCTACGTTAGAGCAATTAGGTACTGCTGAAAAAATCAGCATCGATAAAGACAACACTACAATTGTAAACGGAGTTGGTCAAGACTCTGACATTAAAGCCAGAGTAAACCAAATTAAAGCACAAATTGAAAGTACTACTTCAGATTACGATCGTGAAAAACTTCAAGAGCGTTTAGCTAAATTAGCTGGCGGTGTTGCTGTACTTTATGTAGGCGCAGCTTCAGAAGTGGAAATGAAAGAGAAAAAAGACCGTGTAGACGATGCCCTTCACGCAACTCGCGCAGCTGTAGAAGAAGGAATTGTAGCTGGTGGTGGAGTTGCTCTTGTTCGTGCAAAAGCGGTTTTAGAAAAACTGAAAGCTGAAAATAAAGACGAAGAAACCGGAATCCAAATCGTAAGTCGTGCAATTGAAGCTCCCTTGAGAACAATTGTTGAAAACGCAGGTGGAGAAGGTTCTGTAGTAATCAGTAAAGTATTGGAAGGTAAAAAAGGATTTGGTTATGATGCAAAAGCGGAAGCGTATGTAGATATGCTAAAAGCCGGAATTATCGATCCTAAAAAAGTTACGCGTATTGCACTTGAAAATGCTGCTTCTGTTTCCGGAATGATTTTAACCACAGAATGTGCGTTAATCGATATTCCTGAAGATGACAATGGCGGCGGTGGAATGCCACAAGGAATGGGCGGCGGAATGCCAGGAATGATGTAATTCCCATTCTTTTATAAAGTAAAAAACCCGTTTTCAGTGAAAACGGGTTTTTTATTACGGTTAATTCAAATTAATCTGTTTTTCTTTTGGATGTCTAATTTCATAACTAAAGGTTTTGGTTTGTGATTCTTTAGCCGAAAGTTTTACATCCCAAGATAAAATTCCTGTTTTTTCATTGTAAGAAGCTTTTCCGTATTCTCGTTCTTCCACTTTAATTTCATCATTTTGAGAAATAGGAATTCGGTCTTCCAAATGAACTTCTACTGCTGTATTCTTATTATTTTTTAAGGTGATTTCATAATTACGGTTAAGAATTCGAGTTCCGCCAAAAAACGATTTATCCTTTTTATTATTTACTTGTTTTCTTTCAACTACAATTGAAGGATCTACGCCTAGCGATAATTTTAAATCTTTATCTATTTCTTGGGTTTGTAAAAAAGTGTTTCCTACAAAACTATTCTGAAAATAAATATTTGCATCTCCAGGAAGTAAATCGAAGTTTTCCCATTCTTTCATCGTAGCGGTTAAATAAACAGCAGATTTAAGCAATGGAGCGCTGTAATATTCATATTCCGCAGGAATTTTAAAATTCTTAATAGTAACCACCGTATTTTCTGCCTGAGATGGAATTGAATACGCTTTTTCAATAGTAAATTCTGTACTCATCACATTTTCCTCTCTCACCACATTCGGTGTTTGGATAGATTTTTCTTCTACTTGTTCTCTATCAGAACTCATTCCTCGAGATTTATTGGAATAAGCGGTCACTACAACTTCATCTAAAGTATTGTTGCTTTGCATTTGAAGATTCATTTGGTTAGCATAAATAGGAATACGTGCTGTTTGAAAACCTACATAACTATAAACCAATTTTTTTCCGCTCGTTATGGATAGATTATAATTTCCATCGAAATCAGTTTGCGTATAATTGCTTGTGCCTTCTTCAACAATATTTACGCCCGGCAACGGTAAACCTTCAGGATCGGTAATTGTTCCGTATACTTTCTTTACCGATGGATTATAAGGCCGATTGGTTTGGTAATAATTTTGATTACTGTTTCTTGAATTAAGAAAGTTTAAGTAATGTGGATTTACACTTGGCTTTTCGGTAGGGATTCCGGGATCGCCGGTAGATAATTTTAACTGAACATTTTCCCAGTTTACACCGGTTTCTTGAAAGACATTCGCTTTATATGAGAACTGCAAAGGACTTTCAGTCTTATCGGTTTTAATATCATACGTAGGAAACCAACCCGCGTTTGAAACATTATACGTAATACTTAATTCCACATTTTGGGAACGTGGCGCATCTAATAAAAGTTCAATTTCACCACGACGGCCAGATTGCTCACTCTTTAATTGATTTAATTCTTGCTGAATTTTAGTAGTTTCAGTCTGTAATTCATTTAATTGCTGATTAGTATCGTAAATCTCTGTTTTTATTTCGCTTATTCTATTGCGATAATAAACAGCGTATTCTTTTAATTTCGCTAAAGAAGCACTTTCATTATCGGCATTAATTTTTTTATTGGTAAGTAAAACCGATTCTTCCTCACGCAAACCTTCAATTTTATTCCGCAGTAATGTTAACGCTCGGTTTTTAGTGGCTAATTGCTTTTCTAAAGAAATCATTTTTAGCGAAGATTCTTCTTCTCCTAAATAAGTGATTCGATAATTTACAGCTGAAAGTGTTATAGCTCCAACGCCACTAACTTGAATACTATTCTGATTAATAGTGGGTGATAAATCTGAAAAAATAACTTTGGAACTTCCGGCAGGTAAATTAAAAGAGGCTTCGGAAGTAACTTGCGCACCGCTTAGGAAAACCGTTACTTTTTTAGGCGTAAGTTTCGGATTGATTTCCGTGGAAAAAAGCAACGTGGGTAAAAATAAAAAGAGGAAGAATTTAACGTTCATAATGACAGTTTTTTCTTCCTCTAAAATAAGATAAAATAATTTGTTTCTTAGGAAACCGCTTTTAACTTTTTAATGGTTGACTTCTGTAAAGCTTTTTCAGCATAACTTTTAGTCACTTTTAGTTCGTGTTCTTCACCTTCTGGCATTTCGAACATTGCATCGGTTAAAATCGCTTCACAAAGAGAGCGTAAACCTCTTGCTCCTAATTTATATTCTATTGCTTTTTCTACAATATAATCTAACGCTCCATTGGTGATTTCAAAATCGATATCATCCATCTTAAAAAGCTTGGTATATTGTTTTACCAACGCATTTTTTGGTTCGGTTAAAATTGCTCGTAGCGTTTCACCATCTAATGGATTCATATACGTTAACACCGGTAAACGACCAATAATTTCTGGTATTAAGCCGAAATCTTTTAAATCTTTTGGGATAATATATTTTAGTAAATTATCTTTTTCGATTACATCTTCAGACTTTGAAGCACTGTAACCAACCGCTTGCATATTTAAACGTTTGGTGATGTTTCGTTCAATTCCGTCGAAAGCTCCGCCGGCAATAAATAAAATATTGCTGGTATCTACTTCTATAAATTTTTGATCGGGATGTTTTCTTCCTCCTTTTGGTGGAACATTTACAGTAGTTCCTTCTAATAATTTTAATAAAGCTTGCTGAACTCCTTCTCCACTTACATCTCTGGTAATTGAAGGGTTGTCGCTTTTACGAGCGATTTTATCGATTTCATCAATAAAAACGATTCCTTGTTGCGCTTTTTCTAAATTATAATCTGCCGCTTGTAATAAACGGGTTAAAATACTTTCTACATCTTCTCCTACATAACCTGCTTCAGTTAAAACGGTAGCATCTACAATTGCCAAAGGAACATTCAACATTTTAGCAATGGTTTTTGCCATTAATGTTTTTCCTGTTCCGGTTTGACCAACCATAATGATATTACTTTTCTGAATTTCGATTTCATCTTCATCTTCAGGTTGTAATAAACGTTTATAATGATTGTAAACTGCTACGGATAAAACTTTTTTAGTGAATTCTTGCCCGATTACATAGCTGTCTAAAAAATCTTTTATTGCTTTTGGTTTTCTAAGTTTGAGTTCAGAACTCAAATCTTTTGTACCTTCTTGTTTTGATTCTTCGACTACAATCCCGTGTGCCTGCTCAATGCAACGATCGCAAATGTGTGCATCTAAACCGGCAATTAATAAATTTGTTTCGGGTTTTTTACGCCCGCAAAAAGAACATTCTAACTCTTCTTTTGCCATAAATTATGCTTTCTTCTCTTCTCTGGTTAAAATTTCGTCAATCATACCGTATTCTTTAGCTTTTTCAGCTTTCATCCAATAATCACGGTCGCTATCTTCATAGACTTTGTCGTAATCTTGACCACTATGTTTCGAAATAATCTTATATAATTCTTCTTTTAAGGTAATTATTTCGCGTGCAGTAATTTCGATATCACTTGCTTGACCTTGCGCTCCACCTAAAGGTTGATGAATCATAACGCGTGAATGTGGCAATCCGCTACGTTTTCCTTTTTCACCAGCGCATAATAAAACCGCTCCCATAGAAGCTGCCATTCCGGTACAAATTGTAGCGATATCGGGTTTTATAAATTGCATGGTATCGTAAATTCCTAAACCTGCATAAACACTTCCTCCAGGAGAATTTATATAAATTTGAATATCTTTATTGGCATCTGTACTTTCTAAGAATAGCATTTGTGCTTGCACAATATTTGCTACTTGATCGTTAATTGCGGTGCCTAAAAAAATGATTCTATCCATCATTAATCGAGAGAAAACATCCATTGCTACCGCATTCATTTGGCGTTCTTCGATAATGTTTGGCGTCATTCCAACCGGCGTCATGCTGGTTATAATTTTATTATAATAATTGCTGTTGATCCCTTGATCTTTAATCGCAAATTTTTCAAATTCTTTTCCGAAATCCATAAATTTCTTGTCTTATTTTATTGCTGAAAAGCGTTTGTATTAGTACTAAAAAAGGCGTTAGCCCAGTTTGGGTTAAACGCCTTAAAGATAAGTATTAATTCTATAAAAGACTACTTATAAACTTCCTTAACAAAATTTTCGTATGTTACTTCTTTGTTTGTAAGGTTCGCCTTTTCTTTATATAAATCAAGTAATTTCTTATTCATTACTTGTTCTGATAATTTTTTTACTTCTTCTTGATTTGAAAGTACACGACTAGCGATATCTTCTAAATCTTTATCTGAAGGATCCATTTGGCCGAATTGCGCCATCTGAATTTTAATGCGCTCTTTGGTCATTTCTTTTAATTCTTCAAACTGAACTTGTAATTCGTTATCTTGAATTAATTTTCCTTCGATTAATTGAAAACGAAGCCCCTTTTCACTTTTTTCGTATTCTTCTTTTGCTTCTTCGGCGCTTAATTCTTTTTCACCGCTTACTTGAATCCATTTTTGAAGAAATTCTTTTGGAAGATCGAATTTAGTTTGTTCAATTAAACGCTCAGTTACGTCGTTTAGTAACTGTTGATCGCTTTGTTGTTGAAACTGACCCTCTGCGTCTTCTTTAATTTTTTCTTTCAATTCTGTTACAGAAGTAACTTTTCCTTTTCCAAATAATTTATCGAATAATTCTTGATCTAAATCTGCAGGAACTTGTTCGTTTATTTCAGAAATTTCGAAGCTAACCTCAACATCAAGATCGTGCGCTTTATCGTGTTCTACTTTTAAGAATTCAACTAAATCGTGGTCGTCTTCAAATAAGCCTTTCGTTTTTAACGTAATGGTATCTCCTACTTTTGCTCCTACAAATTTATTAAGGTTTCTTTTTCCTTTTAATTTGTCTAATGGAAGTGTGGTGGTGTTTTCTATACCTTCTTCTTCGTTTTTGAAAGTTCCGGTTACTTGATCACCTTCTGCAGCTTCATCTTTCGCTACTAATTTCCCGTATTGTTTCTGAATGGTTTTAACTTGATTGTCAATCATCGTATCATCAGCCACAATCGTGTAATGTGTGATTGGTTCTTTAGTATCCAGATTAACTTCAAATTTAGGAGAAAGTCCTAATTCAAATTGAAATTCATAATTATCATCACTCCAATCAAAATTATCTTGTTCTTTTGGTAGCGGGTTCCCGAGAACGTCTAATTTTTCTTCAGTTAAGTATTTACTTAAGGCTTCTTGAAGAAGTTTATTTACTTCATCTACAAGTACCGCTTTTCCGTATTGCTTTTGAACCAAGCCCATAGGAACGTGTCCTTTTCTAAAACCGGGAATATTAGCCGATTTACGATAGTCTTTTAATACTTTTTCTACTTTTGGGTTGTAATCTTCTTTAGCAATTTCAACCTTCACTACAGCATTCAGCTCGTCGATATTTTCTCTTGTGATGTTCATTCTTAACTATTCTTTCTAAAAATTGGAGTGCAAAATTACAATTTATTTACCTGCCAACCAAGTTTTTAATTAGCGGGATTTTGATTTTTCAAATGCTTTAAATAGAATTGATTGACAAAATGAAAGTAATAAGCTAAATAGTAATGCCCACCAAAATCCGTCTACGTAAAAACCGGTTACCAAACCAGTAACCATTAAAATTATTAATGCGTTAATTACCAATAAAAATAAACCGAAGGTTATAATAGTTACCGGTAACGTAAAAAGTATTAAAATGGGTTTTACCAAAATATTCATAATACCGAGCACTATGGCAATAAAAATTCCCGTAAGGTAGTTCCTAACCGCAACGCCTGGCAGTAGATTTGCTAAAGCAACAACAATAAATGCGGTGATGAGTATTCGAAGGATTAATTTCATTTTATAATTTTTTATAAAAATAAAAAAGTGCCGATTGATTTCGGCACTTTTATAATCATTTTAAGATCGAAGAAATTATTCCATAACACCTGAACCAATTGCCGGATCTCCACGATAAGTACCTACGTTTACTTTAGGAACTGTGGCATTATAAGTTTCATTTACCTCTTCAATAATTTTATTTGCAATTACCGCATATCCACGAGGAGTTAAATGAATTCCATCTAATGAAAAAGCGCCGCCGGTTGCAAATTCTGAAGTTATAATTCCACCGTCATACATTACTCCGCCGTTCGCTACGTTATTTAAAAGTGTGTTTGCATCTACGAATGCGAGTCCTTTGGAAGTCGCTATTGCTTCAATAGTTGCGTTATAAGTTGCGGTTACCGTAGCAATTTCTTCCTGTTCAGCAGGAATCAACACATGCTGATCTTCCATTGGGTAAGAAACGCCATTAATAGATAATTGCCCTGCCAATTCTTGAGGAACACCTAAACCTACTAATTCCTGAACTCTTTCAGTATTAACCGTACCAATTGCACTTTGACTTGTTAACAGAATTAAATCATTTTCAGTAGCTTGACGAGCCTGACCGTATTGCATTCCATAAATTGTTGCTTGTGTTTGCGGAAGTCCACCTGCCATTAAAACCTGTGTTAATTGCTCAGAAATATCAGTTAACGATTCATCCTGAATTACCACCGCGCTTGGACCTGTAGTTGAAAATTGAATTGAACGCTCAGGAACCCCTATAAATGCAAAAGCCTGATTTAATTGCGCATACGTCTGATTTAATTGCGTGATTCGATCGCCTAATGCTGCCGGTGTAATAGGGTCAAATGGAATCCTTGTAAAAAAAGGCGTAGCTGCCACATCAGGAATATTAATAAGAACTCCGCCACTAGCTGAAGCAGTTAACGCCTCAACTTCTTGCGAGTAAAAATTAGCAAAAACGTTAGGGTCGGTAATATCATTACGATTATATGTTTTAGGGTCTAAATTCCCGGTTTGATTTACGCCTACTCCACCAGAAGTCGCGTAACCAAGAACATCGTTATTTCCAATCCATAAGGAAAAGAATGTAGGATTTTGCGCAACTGCATCTTTTAAAACTGTAGTTTCTGCTGAAGAACGAAATCTTACAAAATATGGATTAGCAGTTTTAGGTTCAGCTTGTAATCCTGCAGCATTTCCATAACCTGGCGCTAATAATTCATAACTTTTTGCCCCTGGAACACCCATATTATTAAATGATCCAGAAAGTGTATTAGTGATTTCTGTAGATGGCGTTCCTTGAATATTTGTAGGAGCTGGGCTTCCACTTGCACCAACATCTAAAATTAATTTTGTATTTGTAATTTGTTCTCCATTCAGCAGCAAACCACCAATATTGTCTGACATTAAAGGTTGGGTGAATTCTCCGCCGCCTACAAGTTTAAATTGTTGTGCTAAAATATTAGGATAAGAATTTTGCTGCCCTTGAATATACAAAGCATTATCAGCAAAACCTGCAGTTAACGAATTTCCTAACGCCACATAATTGCTAAAGTCCGCTTCCCCACTTGAGTAATAATCACCATCTTCGACAGATTTATCGAATTCAGGTTCACACGAAACCAAGGCTACTCCTAACGTAACCGCGGTTATATATTTTATATAATTTTTCATATTTATTTTTCTTAATTATAGTTTTACAGTAACTCCTAAGCCCGGTAAAAAAGCATTGCTCTTATAAGTTCCTCCAAAAGAAACATTTTGCCCGTTTTCTTGGTAATAATCATACGATTCTTGCACTTCTTCAAAGCGTAAGTAAACAAAAGAAGCATCTACAGCTATACTTGGGGTTATTTGATAAGAAAATCCTCCTGTATAACCATGCGAATCATTTCTTGGTGTTTCTGGAGCGAAATAACCTGAACGAACAGGAGATTCATCAAAATAATAACCTAATCTTAAGGTTAAATCTTCTAAAGCTTCATATTGAATTCCGAAACGATAAGTTGATGAATTCTTATAATTTCTAGGATTTACCGAATCTGGAATTCCCTCTGGAGCGAAGTTAATATCTAATGAATTGTAAACTCCCCACATCGTTCTGTTATAATCGAATGCGAATAACCATTTATCACAAAATTCATATGATAACCCAACGGTAAATTCAGCAGGAAGTGGTAAAGAAGCATCAAAAGCAACCGTTCCATTTTCTACAGGAGCTAAAGGAGAATTTGGAATATTGCTAAACGTTGCATCACCATCTTCCGCTTCTAAAATAATTTCTGAACGGTAATTCATTCCTATTCTTAATTGCTCTGTAGGATTAAACATAAAACTTGCCGACCAACCCATATTGGTCACATTCGAAGCATCAATCTCTACATTACCGCGATTGCCTTCTTCGTTGGTTAAGGTTCGGTTAATATTACGGTTAAAATTAACACCGCCAGTTACAAAAATTGGCCCTCCTCCAACGCTAAAATATTCTGAAACTTTTAAAGACACCAACGGTTGAATATAAATAGCTTGTAAATCAATATCGTTAATTAAATGAGAACCAGCCCAATCGGTAGGATATTCTACACTACTTCCGTAAGGTGTATACGCACTCAAACCTACCGTAAACCAATCGGTTACTTTATAAGAGGCATACACATAAAAAGGCGTACTTAAATTATTTTCGGTTTCAGCAAAATTTCCAGTTTGTGTATTTTGCCATCGAACATTAGAAATAACTCCGGTAACTCCGGCTGAAACATTCAGCTTATTTTCTAAATAAACCAACCCAGCGGGATTAAAAAATGCGAGTTCTGCACTGTTAACAACTGCTACGCCAGAATGCCCCATCGCTAAAGCGCGTTGTCCTTGCGTGCTTACACGGTAGCCACCTGCATAAATTGAAGCAGAAAATAAAGCTATTACCGCGAAAAGTAAAGATTTTTTCATAAGTAAATTAAGGTTATAAAGGTTTGCTGTTTACAATCCCAAATTAAGAATTTAATTGATTTAATCGATTAAATTTACAAAATATTATGTAAGCATAGTAAATTTATGCTAAATTTTTAAGATAGCCAATGACGATTTCATAAAATTCGTCCATTTTTTCGGCATGAACCCAATGTCCAGCTCCTTTAATGGTGGCAAGATTACTCTTCGGAAAATGTTTATTTATTAAATCTCTATCTTCTTCTTTAATATACCCCGATTTTTCTCCATTTATAAAAAGTGTCTGTTTCGGATAGATTTCATTTTCTTCCAACGCAATTCCGACATTTTCAATTTTTTCTTTTAGCACGGGTAAATTCATACGGAGAGCGAGTTTGTTTTTTTCTTTCCAATAAAGATTTTTTAGTAGAAATTGACGAACGCCCCATTCTTCTATATATTCTTGAAGTTTTTCATCGGCTTCTCCGCGGGAAGTTAATTCACTATCACTTAGCATGGTGAGTCCTTCTAAAATGGTTTGATGATGCGGCGGATAATATTTAGGAGCTATATCTACAATAATTAATTCTTTTAATAATTCGGGAAACATTACCGCAACTTTCATTGCAGTTTTCCCGCCCATAGAATGACCTAACAGAATTATTTCTTCTAAATTATGCGTTTTGCAGTATTCCTGAATATCTTCAGCCATAAGTTTGTAACTGAATTCTTCGGTATGTGGACTTCTTCCGTGATTGCGCTGATCTATTAAATGAACTTGGTAACCTTCGTCTGCAAATTTTTTAGCTAAAGTTTTCCAATTGTCGCCCATTCCTAAAAATCCGTGGAGTATTAAAAATGGTTTTCCTTCTCCTATTATGTTTGAGTGTAATTTCATAGTTACTTTTTTATCAGCTTATTTTAAAAGTTTTAAATACTGCTGAATTACATTTTCCAATCCGTCATAAAGTGCTTCCGCAATTAAGGCGTGACCGATGGAAACTTCCAACAAACCGGGAACATTTTCTTTGAAATATTTAATGTTTTGAAGCGATAAATCGTGCCCAGCGTTTATTCCCAAACCTAACTCTTGCGCAATTTTAGCACATTCAGCATACGGTTTTACGGCTTTTTCTTTATTTCCTTTGGCAAATTGAACAGCGTATTCTTCAGTATATAATTCTATTCTGTCGGTTCCGGTTTTTTGGGCTCCTTTAATCATTTCAGGATCGGGATCTACAAAAATCGAAGTGCGAATATTATGCTTTTTAAATTCAGCAATTATTTCTTTTAAATATTCTTGATGTTTTATAGTATCCCAACCTGCGTTTGAAGTTAACACATTATCATCATCGGGAACGAGTGTAACTTGTGTGGGTTTATTTTTGAGCACCAAATCAATAAAATCATCAAACGGATTTCCTTCTATATTAAATTCCGTAGTTACAACAGGCGCTAAATCTCGCACATCTTGATAGCGAATATGACGCTCATCGGGTCGCGGATGAACGGTAATTCCTTGAGCTCCAAATTTTTCAGCATTTTTTGCAGCTTCAACTACGTTGGGGATATTTCCGCCGCGCGCATTTCGAAGCGTTGCAATTTTATTTATATTAACACTTAACTTTGTCATCTTTACAGTTTTTTAACTACAAAAATACAAAGTTACCGAGCTTTCATGTGCTATATTTTAATTAATTTGCAAGAAAACCTGTGGCAATGAATATACAAACTTATATTATTAATGATGTTGAAATTCAGCCGTTAGATGCGCCTATTCAAAATTTAAAAGATCTTTTTAACGAGCTTACATATAGCCACTTGGCGATCGCGGAAAAAGGAGAGTTTATAGGTTGTATTTCTGAAAATGATGTACGCTGTTTTGACGGAAAAAAAAGTATTAAAGATTATCGCCACGCAGTTGAAACTTTTTTTGTTCGAGAAAATGATAATTGGTTAGATATTTTAGAGGCTTTTGCAAGACAGAATACCAATTTTATGCCGGTTTTAGAAGCCGGAACTAATAAATATATCGGATATTTAGAACTTAGTGATATTATTTCAATTTTTAACGAAACGCCATTTTTAAGTGAAGTTGGTTCGGTGTTGGTGATTGAAAAGGGGTTTAAAGATTATTCGTTTAGTGAAATTACGCAAATTATCGAATCGAATGAAGGAAAAATTCTCGGGCTTTTTATTAGTCAGCTTTCACAAGATTTAGTTCAAATCACTATAAAAATCGGGCTTTCTAGTATTAATGAAATTATCCAGTCGTTTAGACGCTATAGTTATAAAGTAGTTAGCAGCCATCAAGAAGACACATTTCTGAAAAATTTAAAAGAACGTTCAGATTATTTGAACAAATACCTCAATATTTAATTTTATGAAAGTAGGCATTTACGGACAGTTTTATCATGAAAATTCCGGAAAATACATTCAAGAATTACTAGACCTTTTGGAAGAAAAAAATATCGAGGTGGTAATTGAAAAAGAATTTCTAGAAATAATTCACAAGAAGGATTCCATTAAAAAGCAATACTCAGAATTTTCAACTTTTAAAGAATTAGATTCAAGTTTCGATTTATTTTTCAGCATCGGCGGAGACGGAACAATTTTAAAAAGCGTCAATTTTATAAAAAACTTAGACATTCCCATTGTCGGGATAAATACTGGAAGATTAGGTTTTTTAGCTACTATTCAAAAAGAAGAAATAAGCGAAACTATTTCTTCTATTCTTCAAAAAAAATACAGTATTTCCAGAAGAAGTTTGTTAACAATTGCAACATCTCCAAAAAACGAAGGTCTTTCTGATATAAATTTCGCATTAAATGAAATTGCGATAAGTCGGAAAAACACCACCTCTATGATTACAATTGAAACTTGGCTAGATGGAAAATATTTAAATGCCTATTGGGCAGACGGTCTAATTATTTCTACGCCAACCGGCTCTACAGGCTATTCGCTAAGTTGCGGCGGACCTATAATTAATCCTGAAACCAACGCACTTGCAATTACACCCATTGCACCACATAATTTAAATGCTCGCCCATTAGTAATTCCAGATGATATTGAATTGAAATTAAAAGTTTCCGGTCGCGAAGATGATTATCTTGTCTCTTTAGATTCTCGCATCACGAGTTTAGATAAAGATACCGAAATCACCATAAAAAAAGCACCTTTCACTATCGGACTGGTTTTACTTCACGAAGACAGTTTCATAAAAACATTGCGAAAAAAATTACTCTGGGGCGAAGATAAACGCAACTAAAAACAATAAAACTTCCGGAAATTTGTTAATCATAGCGAATACAAATCTTTATTAAATTAAGTTAGAGAAAACTTAATTCATATATTTGCAAACTTTTGAAAATCTATGAGATATTTAACGGTAGTAATAATTATGCTTTTATATAGTAGTCAATTGCAATCGCAAACCTATGAAGTTGGCCCTTATGTTGGGGCTGCTAACTTTATTGGCGATGTAGGCGCTACCAATTATATAAACCCAAACACGTTAGCTTTTGGCGGCGTTTTTAAATGGAATAGAAGCGAACGCCATTCCTTTAGACTTAGCATAATTCATGCCGATTTGGAAGCAGACGATCTGGATTCTGACGAAACAAGGAGACAATTAAGAGGATATTCCTTTAAAAATTCAGTAACTGAAGCCTCTTTAGGAATTGAATATACTTTTTGGGAATGGAATTTACATAATTTTAAACCGCAAGTTACACCTTATTTGTACACCGGTTTAACAGGAATTAAGTATGACGATTTTTATCTGAATGCCAGAGAAGAATTAACCCGTAACGATTCCAAAATAAATATGGCGATTCCAATGGTTATTGGGATAAAAGGAACCTTAGACACACATTGGGTTTTAGCTCTAGAAATAGGAGCGCGCTATACGTTTACCGATAATATTGACGGAAGTAATCCCGAAGAATTTGATGGTGGGCAAAATTTACCTAGTTTCGGAAACCCAAACACAAACGATTGGTATATGTTTACCGGAATCACGTTAACTTATACCTTCGGAAGGAAACCATGTTATTGTAATTTTTAAATGAATATAAAAGACCAAGTAAATACCGAAAAACTTCCGCAGCATATCGCCATTATCATGGACGGTAACGGTCGTTGGGCAAAACAACAAGGTTTGCTTCGCGTAGTTGGTCACGAAAAAGGAACATTTGCGGTTCGAGAAAGCGTAGAATCTTGCGCAGAATTGGGCGTAAAAAACCTTACTCTTTTTGCATTTTCAACAGAAAACTGGAACAGACCAAAAATTGAAGTTAGAACATTAATGAAATTATTAGTTTCTTCCTTAAAAAAAGAAATTAAAACATTAATGGATAATAATATTAAGCTAAGTGCAATTGGCTGTCTAAATAATTTACCTGAAAAAGCACAAAAAGAATTACAAGAAGTAATAGACAAAACCGCCAATAATTCACATATGACGTTAACTTTAGCTTTAAGCTATGGTTCGCGCGAAGAATTATTGACTTGCATAAAAAAAATAGGAGAAAAAATTAAAAAAGGTGAAGTTGCTATTGAAGCTATCGACGAAAACCTTGTCCAACAAAATTTATATACCCACAATCTACCCGATGTAGATTTATTAATAAGAACAAGTGGCGAACAGCGAATTAGTAATTTTTTACTTTGGCAAATCGCTTACGCAGAATTATATTTCACCAAAATTTTATGGCCCGATTTCAGAAAGGAACATTTAGTAGAGGCTATTTTAAATTATCAAAACAGAGAACGACGATTTGGAAAAACAAGTGAGCAACTCAGTTAGCGCATTGATGACTAAAAAAATAGTTATTTTTTTTATAGGTTACCTTGCTTTCAGCCTTAATCTTTCGGCGCAAGATATTCCTCTTGCAAACGGCGAGCAATATACCGTTGGTGAAATTACCGTAACCGGAAATACTGGCTATAACGAACAAACCGTTATCGCTTTTACAGGTTTACGTAAAGGCGAAAAAATTTATATTCCGGGCGATAGAATAAGTCAGGTAATCAATAAACTTTGGGATTTAGGTCTCTTTAGTGATATTAACCTTTATTACACTATTAGCGAAGGAAACGTAGCGAACTTAGAGCTCGAAATTCAAGAAGTTCCCGAATTAAACGAAGTAACTATAAGCGGAAATAAAAAGAAAAAGCACAAAGAAAAGTTTATTAAAAAGAACGATTTAGATCCCGGAACAAAAGTTACCGAAAACTTAATCGCGACTACTCGAAATAATATCGAAGAATTTTATAGTTCAGAAGGTTATTTAAATGCCGATGTAGATATTAGAACTATTCCTGTTCAAGACACTCTAGAAGGAAGCACCAAACAATTAGTAGATTTAGATATTGATATTAATGTTGGAGAAAAAGTAAAAATTAGCGCGATTAATATTGAAGGAAACGAAGTCTTTAGTGATGGAAAAGTAAGAAGACAAATGTCTACCAAACGCAAAAACTTCCTTCGATTCTGGAAACGTTCAAAATTTATTGAAGAAGATTACGAAGAAGATAAACAAGAAATTATAAAAGAATATAAATCTGAAGGTTATCGTGACGCGCGAATTATTTCAGATAGCATCATCAAAAAAGATGAAGAAAACATCGCTATAAACCTAAAAGTTGAAGAAGGCGACAAATATTATTTTGGTGATATTTCTTTCTTAGGAAATAGCGTTTACACCGATAAACAACTAAAACAAGTTCTAAAAATAAAAAAAGGTGACACCTATAACGGGACTTTATTAGAGCAACGCATTGCTGACCAAACAAAACCCGACGCAGATGATTTAACTAACCTTTACCAAAATAACGGTTACCTTTTCTCACAAATTAATGCGGTAGAAACTCGAGTTTATAATGATACTATCGATTTTGAAATTCGAATTAGAGAAGGAAAAGTCGCGTATTTTGATGAAGTCGTGGTAAAAGGAAACGACAAAACAAACGATCACGTAATTTATAGAAATTTAAGAACACGGCCGGGAGAGCGTTACAGCAAAAGAGACGTTGTAAGAACTGTTCGAGAATTAGGTCAATTAGGCTTTTTTGACGCTCAAAAATTAGCGCCAGAATTCAAAAACGTAAATCCTAATGACGGAACATTAGATCTAGAATATAATGTTATAGAAAGCGGCGCTAGCCAAATTGAACTTCAAGGAGGTTACGGTGGTGGTGGTTTCGTCGGTACCTTAGGCTTAAGTTTCAACAATTTTTCTTTAAAAGGAATCTTCGATAAAGATGCATATCATCCACTTCCAATGGGTGACGGTCAAACTTTATCTTTACGAGCACAAGCGGCTAACTTTTACCAAACGTATAGTCTATCTTTTTCTGAACCTTGGTTAGGCGGAAAAGAACCAATTCGATTAACAACTTCATTTTCGCATACTGTACAATATTTTTATGATGCTGTAAATCGTGATGCGAACAGAGATCGTCGATTTTTAATTACAGGAGGTTCAGTTGGTCTTGCAAAACGATTAACTATTCCTGATGATTATTTTACGGTTTCTAGCGCGGTTAGTTACCAACATTATTCTTTAAAAAATTATGATATTGGTCTTTTCAATTTCCCTGACGGTCACGCGAACAACTTTGCGATTACTTTAGGTTTAACAAGAAATAATCAGTTTACCAATCCTATTTATCCTAAAGGCGGCTCTGAATTTAGTATTACCGCAAAATTTACTCCTCCATATTCACTTTGGAATGGCGTAGATTATGGAAACCTAGAGAATAATCCAGCATACCAAACCAACGGACAACCTGATCCTGCAAAAATCGACCAGAAACGTTTTGATTGGTTAGAATATTATAAAATCAAATTTAAAGGAGATTGGTACAACAGTATTGTTGGCGATTTGGTATTAAGAACAAACGTAGAATACGGATTTTTAGGAGCCTATAATAACGAAAGAGGAATTCCACCATTCGAACGTTTTTATTTAGGAGGTGACGGTTTAGGCGGTTATAGTTTAGACGGAAGAGAAACTATTCGTTTACGTGGTTATCCAAACCAATCTTTAACGCCTATCGATCGCGATCCAACTTCTGGAGCAACTCGAAATGACGGGGCAACAATTTATAATAAATACTCGTTAGAATTACGTTACCCTATCACACTAAATCGTTCTGCTTCTATCTATGGATTAGCTTTTGCTGAAGGTGGAGCATCGTATGATGGATTCAGAGATTTTAATCCATTTCAATTAAATCGTTCCGCTGGTTTTGGAGTTCGTATATTTATGCCAGCATTCGGTTTATTAGGAATTGACTTCGGATACGGTTTTGATCCAATCCCGGGCACTTCCTCTGGCGAAAGTAGTGGTTGGAGACCTCACTTTATAATAGGGCAACAATTCTAATTTGGCACGATATTTTCTAAGAAACTAATACATGATGAAAAAAAGTCTTTTAATACTACTAATCGGGTTCATTTCGAGCTTTCAATTGCAAGCGCAACGTGGCTTAAAAATTGGTTATGTTGATATGGACTATATTTTAGACAATGTTCCTGAATATAAACAAGCCTCACAACAACTTAGTGGAAGAGTTCAACAATGGAAAGCTGAGATTGAATCGAAAATGCAGAAGGTAAAAGATATGAAGCAGAATCTCGAAAATGAGCGTCCGCTTCTTACCAAAGAATTAATTGAAGAACGCGAAGAGGAAATTAAATATGAAGAAGACCAAATTGTAAAATATCAACAAGATAAATTTGGGCCGCAAGGTGCTTTTATTACGCAGAAAAGGCAATTAATTCAACCAGTACAAGATCAAGTTTTTAACGCCGTTCAAGAAATTGGACAAACCCGAGAATATGATTTTATCTATGAAAATTCAGCAGATGCGTTAATGCTATTTTCAGCTAAAAGACACGACATCAGCGACCAAATTTTAGCAAAAATTACACGATCTTCACGCAAATTAGAACGCGAAGAACAAACTGAAAATAAAGAAGGAGAAGATGAAAATGCTGCTCCAGAAGAATACAAATCGGTTATTCAAGCTAAAGAAGATAAGATAGAAGAGCAACAAAGAGAAGAAAAACGACAAGCGATTGAAGACAAACGTGAAAATGAAATGAACGAGCGTCAACGTGTTCGTGATTCCATTAGAGAAGCAAAACGTCTAGAGTACGAACAACGTCGCCAAAAAATGCTTGAAGAGCGCCAACAAAGAAGAGATTCAATTGAAAAAGCTCGTAACGCTGAGAGAAATAATAACTAAATAGAATAATCAAACAAAAAGTAAGAACACAATTTAATTCAAAACAAATGAAACAATTTAGAACATTTTTAATAGCCGTATCGTTTATTGTAGGAGGAATTGCCTTTGCAAATGCACAGAACTCTAAAGTTGCTCATATTGCGACACAAGAATTAATTGAGTCGATGCCGGGTTATCAATCTGCAATGTCACAGTTAGAAAAACTTCAGAATACGTATAGAAGCGATATTGACGATTTATTAAAAGAAGCTCAAAATAAAAATAAAAAATATCAAGCTGAAGCTACTCAGAAAACTGAAGAAGAAAATGCAGAACGCGCTAGAGAATTGCAAGCTACGCAACAAAAAATTATGCAATATCGCCAAACCGCACAAGAAGATCTTCAGAAAAAAGAAACAGATCTTTTAAGACCGGTTTACGAAAAAGCTAGAACTGCTATTCAAAAAGTAGCGAGAGATAAAGGATACGATTACGTGTTAGATTCTACTACTGGAACCGGCGTAATTTTAGCTGATGGTTATAATTTATTACCAGACGTAAAAAAAGAATTAGGAATTCAATAACCTAATTTTCCAAATATTTAAAAGCACTTCTTATTTTTACAGAAGTGCTTTTTTTTTGCTCAAAACTTAACTTATGAAGAAAACAGATCCTATCGGAATTTTTGACTCTGGCGTTGGCGGAACTTCAATTTTCGCGGAGTTACATAAGCTTTTACCAAATGAAGATACTATTTACCTCGCCGATAGTAAAAATGCTCCCTACGGCAATAAAAGCAAGCAGGAAATTATAGATCTATGTTTCAAAAACACCGACTTTCTTCTTCAGCAAAATTGTAAAATCATTGTTGTAGCGTGCAATACAGCGACTACTAATGCTATAAAAGAGTTAAGACAGCGTTACAAAGTTCCTATTATTGGGATTGAACCGGCCATAAAACCCGCAGCACTAAATAGCCGAAAAAAAGTCATAGGAATTTTAGCTACCAAAGGAACACTTTCTAGTGAATTATTTTTAGAAACCTCAGATGAATTCGCGAAAGGAATTGACGTAATAGAAGTTATTGGAACCGGTCTGGTAGAAGCAATTGAAAAAGGTGAGCAAAATACTGCGGAAACAAAAAAGCACTTACAAAGCTTATTAGAACCAATGCTAACTAAAGGAATTGATTATCTTGTCTTAGGCTGTAGTCATTACCCTTATTTAATTCCGCAACTGAAAGAAATTTTACCTGAAGAAGTTTTTATTATCGATTCCGGTGAAGCGGTGGCAAGACAAACCAAAACGGTTTTAAAAAGTTTAAACCTTCTTTCGGAAAAAGCTTCTAAAGAACCTGTTTTTTACACCAATACTAATATTAATGTGTTACAGATGCTTTTAAAAACCTCTACCAAAAAAAGGTTTAATAATATTTCTTATTTAGATTTTTAAGCCTTAATTATTAATTGCAGGACAGTTACAATGGTAACGTTCGTTACTTTCTCCAAAGTTATATCCTAAAGTAATTTGGTGAAAACCTGAATTTGTCAACACAACTGAATTTGCTTGGTAAGTATAGGTATAAGCAAACATAAAGTCATTATAATTTATTCCTAAAAACGGTGTGATGTATTGTAATTTTTGACTTTCTACTGTAGAAAGATTTTCGGTATATTCTGAACCATCAAAACTTCTTCTATAAGATAAACCACCCCAAAGACTTCCAAAATCAAAATTTCTGTAAACCTTAAAGTTTGCATCTATAGAAGCTTCTGTAGTTTCTTCTTTGTATTGAAACATTAATGAAGGCTCATATGACCAATCAGATCCGTAAGGTGCAATTACATAACCCGCAGATGCTAGATATTGACGCTGATTGTCAGTTTCTAGATCATCAAATATTTCACGATTCTGTGGAATAATATTTTTCACCGTAAAATGCGTGTAAAAATCTAAGTAATAATAAGACATCCCAAAATCAACATTGAAATAAGAATCGGTTAATTCTGCTCCAGGAACAATAGTTGGATCAGGCTGCGTAAAACCGGATTGATCTAATTTTTCTTGCATTACACCAACGTTTAAACCAAACGATAATTGGTTTAAAGCGATTCGATCTCTCGATAACATTAAATGGTACGCAAAAGTAGCGTAAGCTCCTTGCTGAGAAAAATTACCATTGCTATCGTTGTATAAAATACCACCAATACCTATTTTCTCATTTAATTTACCATTTACGGCAAGCGTTTGTAAACTTGGTGCGTCGTCCACATCAAACCATTGTTGCCTTGCTGTAAGACGAATTGTATTTCTATTTGCCGCACCAGCCATAGACGGGTGAAGTAAATACAAATTATCGGTTAAATAATCAGAGTAAACAGGAATTCCCCGTTCTTGAGAAAATACTACTAATGGTAAAAATGCAATTGCTAAAAGTAGATATGCTTTAATAGACTTCATATAATAAGGGTTATCTCTTCAAAAAAGTAAAAATAAACTTAAAATTTATTCAAGCAAAACTTATTTCCATACTAAATATCGATCAAGTTTTACATTTCAACAGCGAAAAATACAATTTTTCTTTAAAGTAAAATAACTTTACTTCTGCTTTTCAAATTAATAAGGCGTAAATATATTCATTTCATTGTATTTCTTTTAGTAATTTTGCTGAAAAATTTGCATTTATGAACAACTATAATATAGAAATAAAACCAACCAGCAATGATTCTATTGTTAAATTTGAAGCAAATCGGTTCTTGGTAGAACACGAAACCTTTGAATTTAAGAACATTGAAGAGGCTTCTAAATCTCCGTTGGCTCAACAACTTTTTCACCTTCCTTTTGTTAAAACGGTTTTTATTGCACAAAATTTTGTTGCGATCGAAAAATTTAACATTGTAGAGTGGAATGATGTTCAAAATGAAGTGGCTACACAAATTAACGAATATTTAAATGACGGCGGAATTGTTGTAAATTCTGCTAAAGATTCTAATAAAAATATTCCGGTTACAGTTTACGCTGAAAGCACGCCAAATCCTAAAGTGATGAAGTTTGTATCGAACAGAAAACTGGTGTTAAGCGTCCAAGAATTTAAGAATATTGACGAAGCCAGCAATTCGCCCTTAGCGCAATCTTTATTTCATTTTCCTTTTGTAAAAGAAGTTTTTATTGATGAAAATTATATTTCTGTTAGTAAATATGATATCGCAGAATGGGAAGAAATTACACTAGAATTGCGTGAATTTATCAGAAATTATTTGCAAGAAGGCAAAACGGTTCTTAAAGAAAATGTTCAAGAAACCGCACAACCTCAGCAAACAGAAGAAAAAGTTTCCGAGAATTTTGATTACCTCGACGATACTTCAAAACAAATTATTGCAATTTTAGACGAATATGTAAAACCTGCTGTAGCAAGTGATGGCGGAAATATTAAATTTGAATCGTATAATGCTGAAGATAAACGCGTAAAAGTTATTTTACAAGGTGCTTGTAGCGGTTGCCCTTCTTCAACATTCACTTTAAAAAATGGAATTGAAAATATGCTGAAAGAAATGCTTCACGATAAAGTGGAAACCGTAGAAGCGATTAATGGATAAAAGAAAAGTTTAAATCATAAAAAAGTCCGATGAAAAACATCGGACTTTTTTTATCTGTATCTTATTTTATTAATTAAAATTCTCGCTTAGCGTCTTCATAATAATCTTGGAATAACTTTAATAAACTCATTGTTGAAGTTATTAAGTCTTTAGTTTCCAATAACAATCCGAAATATAATTTGGTGTTTTTCGGACTGGTTTCTGAAGTTCGAATACGATCGATTTGCTTCTGAATTAAACCTGAAACTTTTTCAAGTAGAACTTTTTTATCATCAATTAATTTATTGATGTTTCCAAAAGCTTGGGTATCGAAGGTTTCGATAATTTCATCAAAAAGCACTTGCATTTCGCGATCGATACTTTTTAAGTCCCGAATCTGGTTAAATTTCAAATTCTTGTGATTATTATTCACGTGTTTATGGCTCGATCTCGCTATTTGACTAATCGATTGAACCATATCTTGTAAATGATCTAAAAACAGAATATAAAATTTACTCGCTTCAACAGAATTATCTTCCAAGGATTTAATAAAGTAAAAAACATTATCCTTTAATTCTTCTACCTCATCTTCCAACTTATTCAGCTTCTTAACGTCTTTTCTAAGCTTACTTAAATCATGATATCCTAAATGATCAACAACTTTGCTGTAACGCTTATTAATTCCGTTGATTACACTAGAAATATTTTGGGAAGTTTCAATGGTAATTTCATTAATGGTAATAATATCACTTCTATTAAAACGTTTTTTGCTTTTTTCAGCTTTCATCTTTTTCGAATGAACAATCGCGCTTCTAACAATTAAGAAAGCCGCTAAGGCAACTAGAGCTATAATTGCAATCATTTCGCCCCACCAAATTATCCAAGCAAATAAAGCTGCTGCAAGAAAAGCTACTAAAGCCGTTACAAACCAACCTCCTACTACATTTACAACTCCAGCTACACGATAAACTGCACTTTCACGATCCCAAGCTCTATCGGCCAACGATGTACCCATCGCCACCATAAACGTTACATAAGTCGTCGAAAGTGGAAGTTTTAAGTTTGTCCCTATTGAAATTAGAATACTGGCAACTACTAAATTTACCGAAGCTCGCACTTTATCAAAAGCCGGCGCATCAATACGTCTATCTGATAAAACATCGTTAGAACGTTCGAATTTAGCTTCAATTTTAGTTTTTACTGTTGAAGGTAAAATTGCAGAAACCGCGTTTCCTGCCAGCATAGAATATCGTACAATCACACGCGATAAATTATTTGGTTTGAAGCGTTCTGCGCCATCACCTTGTCGTGCTAAATTAACTCCTGTATCTACTACAGATCTGGCTTTGCTGGAAAACCAAAGCGTCACCACCATTACCAACCCAGCGATAATTAGTAAAAATTCTGGAGTTTGCACTTCACCAGATAAACCGCTCATTAACATTTGGTTTGCTTCCATTCCGGAATCTGTCCACAGCATAAAAGATTGCCACGCAGCAATAGGAACTCCAATAAAGTTCACTAAGTCGTTTCCTGCGAAAGCTAATGCGAGTGCAAATGTTCCTACCACAATTATGGCACGTAAAATATCGGTTTTTAAAACTAGCATCGCTACTTGACAAATAAGTGTCCAAACTAGAAAGCTAGCCGCGGTAATCAGTAAAGTATGATGCGTAACGTAGGCAACTGTTTCATCTGGAACAAAAGAAATTCCTTTTAATCCTTTTATAAAAATGAAATACGTAATGGCCGTCATCGAAAGACCTCCAAAAATGGCACCTACATATTTTATTTTTCTTTCAAACTGAAACGAAAATACCAACCGCGAAAGATACTGTATAATTGCACCAATCGAGAAAGCAATTACGACCGAGAGCAAAATACCGGTTATAATTTCAGTAGCTTTTGAAGTGTTTATATATTCTAAAATTACACCAAAATCTTCCGTTTCGTTGTAAGTTTTTATAGCTGCAATACTCACCGCTGCTCCTAATAATTCGAATACAATGGAAACGGTTGTAGAAGTGGGTAAGCCTAATGAGTTAAAGAAATCGAGCAGCAAGACATCGGTAATCATTACTGCCATGAAAATTATCATAATTTCGTCGAAGTAATATTGACCGGGAACAAAAATACCTTTTCGGGCTACTTCCATTATTCCACTAGAAAAGACAGCTCCAATTGCTACTCCTATACTAGCGACAATAAGTATAGTTCGCATTGAAATAGCCTTAGACCCGATAGCTGAATTTAAGAAATTCACCGCATCGTTACTAACTCCTACTACTAAATCGGTAATCGCGAGCGCGAATAAAATCACGAGCATTACCAAGTACATATTTTCCATAAAAAACTTATCTCTAAATCTGCAAAAATGTGTTTTTAATTTTTAATGTTCTCCATCCTATTGTTATCAAAACATTAAAATTTAGTGTGCACAAAAATAATGGCATAAATGTAAATACTTGCTTGTAAAGATACTTTTTTTACCTTTCTAGCAAGAAACATTCTGTAATTAATGAAAAATCTAACAAACAATTTAGCCAAAGAATCAAGTCCTTACCTGCTTCAACACGCAAATAATCCGGTACATTGGCAAGCTTGGGATAAAAATTTACTCAATCAGAAAAAATTATTGCTCATAAGTATTGGGTATTCAGCTTGTCACTGGTGCCACGTGATGGAGAAAGAATGTTTTGAAGATAATGAAGTAGCTTCGGTAATGAACGAAAATTTTATCAATATTAAAATTGATCGGGAAGAACGACCCGATCTTGACCATGTTTACATGCAAGCGCTACAAGCAATGACCGGTCGTGGCGGTTGGCCATTAAATGTAGTTGCTTTACCTGACGGAAGACCCATTTGGGCAAGCACCTACTTACCAAAGAAAAATTGGATGGGAACTTTATTTCAATTGAAAGATTTATATAAAAGTGCGCCCGAGAAAATGTATGAATATGCTGAAAAATTAGAAAAAGGTCTTCAGCAGTTAAATATAATTGACCCTTCAAACGAAAAAGAAGAATTTTCTACTTCGTTTATCGATGAAGTCTTAAAAAAATGGCGTGAAAATTTCGATCATCTTCACGGAGGAATGAAAGGTGCGCCTAAATTTTTAATGCCGAATAATTATCATTTTTTATTGCGTTATGGAGCTCAACTTCAACATAAAGAAATTGTAGAATTTGTAGAATTCAGCCTTACAAAAATGATTTATGGCGGAATCTATGACACGCTTGGCGGCGGCTTTTCAAGATATTCTGTAGACGAACGTTGGCATATTCCGCATTTTGAAAAAATGCTTTATGATAATGCGCAAATGATAAGCTTACTTTCCGATGCCTATTTAGTTACAAAAAATCCTTTATTTAAAGAAACCGCAATAAAAACGCTGGCTTTTTTGGAAGAGGAATTTCATGCTGAAGAAAATGGTTTTTACAGCGCTTTAGATGCCGATAGTGTAGATGAAAAAAATCAATCGAAAGAAGGCGCGTTTTATACGTGGAAGAAAAAAGAATTAGAAGAAATATTACAAGATGATTTTCAAATTTTTGCTGAATATTACAATGTAAATCATACGGGGTATTGGGAAGAAGGAAATTATGTTTTTATACGAACAAAATCTGCTGAGGAAATCGCAGAGCAATTTTCAACAACCACACGTGAACTTGAAAAAATTATTTCTCGCTGTAAGAAAAAATTAATTTCAGTTAGAAAAAAAAAAGCAAAACCCGGGTTAGATACAAAAATTCTAACTTCGTGGAACGCATTGACAATTACTGCATATTGCGATGCTTACCGCGTATTTCAAAATGAAAAATATATAGAAATTGCAGAAAATACTTTAAATTTTTTATGGGAAAATCGTTTTAAAAACGGAACTATTACACGAAGTTTTAAGAAAAATAATGAAGAAATTTCCGGCTGTTTAGATGATTACGCTTTTTTAATTGAAGCTTGTTTGAAATTTTATGAAAATACTTTTCAAGAAAAATGGATTTCCAGAGCAAAAACCTTAACCGATTATTGTTTATCCTATTTTTTCGATGAAGATAAAAACGTATTTTTCTATACTTCCTCTAAAGAAGACGGTTTATTTATAAAAACAATTGAAACGGAAGACAATGTAATTCCTTCTTCAAATTCTGCGATGGCAAAAAATTTAGGACAGCTAAGTAAGATTTACCGAAATAAGGAGTATGAAAAAATTTCGAAAACGCTTCTCAAAAACATTCAACCAAGAATAAACGAATATCCTATGGGATATAGCAATTGGTTAATGCTTTTTATGAATTACTCTTCTTCAACTTTTGAACTTTTGTTTTCAGGCGAAAATTTCAAAGAAAATTTAAAATCGATCCATAAACACTATTTACCGCAACTTCTAAAGGTTGGAAAGAATAAAAATATTTCTGAAAAACTACCTATTTTAAAATATAATGAAGATTCTCAAAAAAATTCATTACTTTTATGTACAGAAGACCGTTGCTTTTTACCGACAGATAGCCTGAAAATTGTTTTAAAATCCATTCGGAACACTGAACATTAACAAAGTTTAACATGGCTCTCACAGTTTTATTCGATGAATTTTTTTTTATTGAATAAAATTTAAATTTTACTATGGAAGACATTGCTACGTATTCAGAAATTGCAAATGAGTATTTTGAGAAATTTTTAGATTTTCTCCCAGATTTATTAGCCGCTATTGCTATTTTGGTTATCGGTTGGTGGGTAACTAATATAGTTGTTCGTTATGTAAAGAAAATTTTTGATAAAAAAAATTATGATAAAGCGCTAGAAGGTTTTGTAACCAATATCATAAATTGGGCATTAAAAATTTTAGTTTTTATTACAGCAATAACGCAAGTTGGTGTAGAAACCACCTCATTTATTGCTATCTTAGGTGCCGCAGGTTTAGCTATTGGATTAGCTTTACAAGGTTCGCTAGCAAATTTTGCAGGTGGAGTGTTAATAATCACCTTAAAACCTTTTAAAATTGGAGATTGGATTGAAGCTCAGGGCGTTTCAGGAAGTGTAAAAGAAATCACTATTTTTTATACAAAACTGAACACCTTCGGAAATCAACTAGCTGTTATTCCAAACGGACAAATTTCGAATGATAATATTATAAATTATACCGTTGAAGGAAAACGTAAAGATGCGATAACCATAGGAATTTCTTATGATGCTGATATAAAAGAAGCGAAAGACATCATGCTAGATGTCATGACTTCACAAGAGGGAATTTTGAAAGATCCAGAACCACAAGTTGTGGTAACAGAATTGGCAGATAATTCCGTAAATCTTTCAGCAAGATTCTGGGCTACGAATGAAGATTTTTGGGGGTGTCACTGGTATACAATCGAGACAATTAAAGTGAGATTAGACGAAGCCGGCATCGGAATTCCATATCCACAAAGAGATGTTCATTTTTATGATCATAGTAATAAAAAACAAAATAATAATTAAACTATAAAAATTATTAATCATGAAAAATTTTAAATATATAATTTTAATAATATTAGCATCAATTCCAACCATACTCTCTGCTCAGATAATGCAAATTGATAATTGGAGTGATTTACCTATACTTCAGCAAATAAGTCAAAGTAATAAAATTAAACTAGGTCAAACATATATTGATTTATCAAATCTAAGTAATAGTCCATATTTACATGAAGAATTTTCACCAGGCCAGATTATCGACAAGGAAAAGAAAAGAAAAATAAAGGCATATATAAGATATAGAATTATTGATGATGTCTTTGAAGTTAAAAAAAGTATTGATGATGATGAATTACATGTCCTACAAAGATCTGAAAAATACGATGTATTGCTGAATACTGACGAAATGTTTACATTTCAATACAATCTTCCTGTCCTTATTCACGGAAGTAATAGTGGATACGTAGAGGTATTAGTGAACAATGATGATAAAGTCTCATTATATAAAAGACTTGGCCAAACTTACAATCCAGGGCAAGAAGCACGCTCTTCATATCAAAAAGGCAAAGCTCCAAGCATTAGTACTGAAACTTATTATATGATCAAAATCGGGAATAGAGCCTACAGTATAGAGCCTCATAAAAGAAAAGCTGCAGATGCCTTTCCTGATAAAAACGAAATATTAGAAGATTATATAAAAGATAATAAATTAAAATTTAGAGGAGACGATGAAGAAAAAGCTCTTATTCAATTAGTTGAATATTATAATTCTTTAAACTAATTTTACTTCTTCGTAACGAGAAAATCTTTTAAATAATAAGGTTCAAAATAAGCGACATCTTCGGTGTCGCTTATTTTATATTTATCAAATGCCAATTTTACCATTTCTTTTGCTGAAGGATTTGCTTCAATAAATTTAATCGTTGCTTTTTTAGCTGAAGGCAAAATTTCCTCAAACTTCTTTACTGCATTTCCAATACAAATTACTTTCTTATTGCTGAAAATATCTTCAAAACTATTTTCAGATAAAATTGTAGCTGCTGTAGAAACAAGTTGCTGATTATTTTCATCAAAAATAGCGGTAAATGCTTCCATTCTTCTCGCATCTAACATCGATAAAACAATTTCATCTTTACTCGGTTTTGCTTGTAAAGCTAAAGACTGCAAAGTTGAAGTCGATAGCAAAGGGATTCCAAGTGAAAATGCTAGACCTTTTGCTGCAGAAACACCAATACGCAAACCGGTATATGAACCCGGACCTTTACTTACCGCAACAGCCGAAAGTTCATGAATCTCAATATTTTCCTCACGTAAAATTTCATTAATAAATACGTGAAGTTTTTCAGCGTGAGAATAACCTGGTGTATTATCTTCTTTTAAAGCTAATAATTCTCCGTTTTTGCTCAAAGCAACGGAACAATTAGTAGTTGTGGTTTCTAAGCAAAGTATGATATTCAAAATCTATTCTTTTTTATCGCCTTTTACTTCAACTTTATCTCCTGAATCTAGCTGTTTCGTCACCGTATTGTAAGGCCCTGTAATTACTTCATCTCCTACTGAAAGTCCTTTAGTAATTTCAATATTCGTGTCGTCTTGAATTCCGGTTTCGACGACTTGTAATTTAGCTTCTTCTCCTTTTTTTAGAAAAACACATTCAAATGTTTCTTCTGAAGTTGAATTTTTCGCTTTTGTAATTCCGCTTTTAGTTGTTGTAGTATCATTTTTTATAACGATAGAACTGATTGGAACTGCGATAATATTCTTTTTACTATTGGTAATTATATCTACCGTAGCGGTCATTCCAGGTCGAAAAGGCGAATAACTAGCTGGTTTTCCTTCGGTTAAATCTTTATAGGAATCTTTTAAAATTCTGACCTTCACTTTAAAATTTGTAACCTGATCTGCCGTTAAATCTTCATTTGCTGAATTTGATATTGAAGTCACCAAACCATTAAATTCCTTTCCTAAATATGCGTCGACCTCAACAATTGCTGAATCGCCGACGGCTAATTTTACAATATCGTTTTCATTCACATCTACTTCCACTTCCATTTCAGCTAAATTAGCAACCCGTAAAATTTCGGTTCCTGCCATTTGTTGCGTTCCTACAACGCGTTCTCCTAATTCTGCGTCTAAACGAGAAATTGTTCCTGTCATTGGCGCATAAATTGTAGTTCTTTGCAAATTATCTTGCGCTTCGGTTACAGAAGCACGTGCACTTTGCACGTTGTAATAAGCCGATTGTTTGGTGGCTTTCGCAACTTCATATTCAGAAACAATCGCATCCCATTCGGCTTTAGAAATTACACCTTTTTCAAATAATTTTTTATTTCGGTTATAGTTTGCTTCGGCTTGTTTTAAACTAGCCTCACTTTGTGTTAATGCCGATTTAATATTTTCTAAACTGGCTTGAGAACGCTGAACGCTAGACTGGTATAAATCGGGATTTATTTTTACTAATAAATCTCCTTTTTCAACTTGCTGGCCTTCTTTTATTGGCAATTCAATAATTTCTCCTGAAACTTCTGAAGATAATTTCACTTCAACTTCAGGTTGAATTTTTCCCGTGGCAGCAACAGTTTCAGTTATATCTAACTTTTCAATTTTTGTGGTTTCAACACTTTTAAAATTTCCTGTTTTACCAAACCAACCGGCTTTTTTTCCTATCACCAAAAGCACCAAAATAACAATGATGATAACCGCAATAATGATTATTTTTTTTCTTTTCATAGCTTAAAGCTTAATATCTTCCGGTTCTATTCCAAAATATAGTTCTAGAACTTTTAATTTAAAAATATAATCGTATTTACTTCTAATTAATTGACTTTGCGCGTTGGATAATCTAAATTTTGATTGACTGAAATCGAATGCATTCGTTAGACCTACATCATAGCGTTCTTGCGAATAATCATATGCTAATTGTTGTGATTCTACGGCTACTTCTGCGGCTTGATAAGCTTCCGCAGCGCCTTGTGCATCAACATAAGCTTGGTAAACATTCGATTCTAAATCTAAGCGCGCTTGTTCTAATTGATATTCTGCACGTTGCACGTTAATTTCATTTCTTCGTACCGAATTTCTAGTAGAAAATCCGTTTAAAATAGGAACGTTTAACTGAAGTCCGTAGGAAATACCATCATTCAACCAAAGTTGATCTATAAAAGGTCGAGGCGGCAAAGTTCTAAACCCGGAAGAAAAATTATCTGAAATTACATCTTGACCAGTTGCAGCAACTTGACCGATTACCTGTGTTGGGTTTTCTTCATCTATTGTAGTGAATTGCTCTACTCTTCGCGAACCTGATTCACGTGTATTGTAATTAAAAAATCCGCTGATCGATGGTAAATAATTACTTTTTGCGATTTGCACATCTTTTTCGGCTAATTCTACGTTAGATTCTGCGATTTTAATTTCGTAACGTTCGTCTTTCGCATTTTCAATAATTTCTTCTGGAGATTTTTGTAAAATATCACTAATCGGCACATCGTAGGTTTCATCTACTATATCGAAATTTTTATAATCGTCTATTAATAACAATTGCGCTAAATTAATTAAAGCGATTCTTACTGAATTTTCAGCTACAATAATTTGTTGGCGTTCGTCTGCATTGGTCGCTTTTATTTCTAACAAATCTCCGCGAGGAAGCGAACCGGCATCAACTAAATCTTGCGTTCTTTTGTATTGCTCTTGGGTGACTTGATTTTGTTCTTTTAAAACTTTTACAGTTTCTTTATTTACCAACACATCTAAATACGCATTAGCTACAAAAAGCATAATATCGTCTTCCATTTTTTCTAAGGAATACATACTCGCTATTCTCGCCATTTTTGCACGTTGGTATTGTCTTAAATTATTTAACCCGTTAAAAATATTCACGCCTAAAGTTACGCCGGCAGAAAAATTTCGAGTGGTTTGGTTTTGTAAAACTCCCGTAGTTACATTTTGCGTTAATCCCGTATTCCAAGAATTGCTGGCTTGTGCATTAATACTTGGCAAATAATTTCCGATCGCGTCGCTTTTATCGATTTCTGAAGCTTCTAAATCTAATTGCGATTGTTTAATGGAAATATTATTATCGAGTGCATATTCTATACATTCACGCAATGTCCACTTTTTATTTTGTGCGCTGGCAGAAAAGCCGACACAAAGTAAGAGTAAAATTAAAATGCTATTTTTCATGACCTGAATTGTTTTAGGTAAGTCTAGTTTTTTATAATTTGTTACAGTTTCAAGGTGTCTTATTGATTAAAATTGCCTGTAGGTTTTACCGGATTCCACACTTTTATTTCATCCTCTTTTGAAAGCCCGCTTTTTACTTCCACTTGAATTCCGTCGCTAATTCCTAATTCTATATCGCGTCTTTCGAATTCTTGCTCGCCGGTTTTTACTTCAACATAAGGCTTTTTTGTTTTATCATCGAATTGAACTAATGACTCTTTAATCGCCAACACATCTTCAGCTTTCGCTAAAATAATAGAAGCATTTGCACTTAAACCAGAACGAATAAATGTGGTGTCTCTATTGGTTAACGTTCCTTCAATTTCAAATTGAATAGCGCCGTTTTCATCGAGTCCTTTTGGAGCGATGTAATCTAAAACGGCATCAAATTTTTTATTTTCAATTGCGCCAATTGTAATTTCTAACGGAAGTCCTTCTTTAATTTTACCTACTTCAGATTCGTCTACTTTTCCTTCAAAAATCATTTTATCTACGTTTGCCAACGTAGCAATAGTAGTTCCTTCATTAAAATTATTCGCTTCAATTACTTGGTTTCCTTCTTTTACGGGAACTTCTAAAACCATTCCCGAAATAGTCGATCGAATTTGCGTATTAGCCGCATTATCTAACCCACGAGAAGTTCCTGTTTTTATAATTTCATAGGTTTGTTGCGCTGCATTATACGTTTGTTGCGCTTGTTGATAAGCTACTTCTGCTTGATCGAATTCATTTGCTGAAATTACGCCTTTATCGTATAATTCTTTCTGCCGGTTATAGCTTTTGGTTTGATTGTCTAAAGCGATTTTTGCGGAAGTAATTTGGTTCTTACTGCTCGCCAAATTAGAAACATTTGGTACTACTTTTAGTTGAGCAATTAAGTCGTTTACTGAAATAGTATCTCCAGCTTTAATGTAAATTTTATCGATAATTCCGGAAATATTAGGTTTAATAAGAATTTCTTCCTTCGGAACAATACTTCCCGTAGCGACCGTTTCTTTTACAATAGTTTCTGTACTTGGTTTTAAAGTTGTATAAACTACCGGGCTTTCTTGGTTTTTTTGGTATAAATAATATAGCGAACCTACAAAAGCAATAGCTATAATTACTAAAACGATAATGGTTAGTGCTCTTTTCATTCTTACAATTGGTTTTTATTTATTCGGTACGCAATGCGTCTACCGGTTTTATTTTTATGGCATTTTGTGCAGGAATTAAACCTGCTAATAATCCTGAAAAAATTAATATTAATAAAGCTGTAATTACTACGCCTAAATCTACACTCGGGTTAATAAACATCATTTCTGAAGTATCGGTATTTTGTAAAAAAGAATTTACCAGCATTAATAATCCTGTTGCCGCAATAATTCCCGTCATTCCTGAAATAATCGTTAGAAAAATAGATTCTAATAAAATTTGACCTCGAATTGACCAAGGTGTTGCGCCTAGAGCTCTTCTTACTCCAATTTCGTTGGTACGTTCTTTTACCACGATAAGCATAATATTGCTAATTCCGATAACTCCGGAAAGTAATATTAAAATTCCAACAAAATAAGCCACTGCTTTTAAGGCAATAAATAATCCGTTAATTTTATTGAATTCTTCAAATAAATCGAAATTTCCGATCGCTCTAGAATCTTCTGGATGAATGGAATGGCGCGTTTTAATCACTTCAAATATTTGTGATTTTAAATTGGTAATTGAATGTTGATTGTCTGCCGTAATTGCCATCCAACCTACTAAATCACCACGATTAAATGCTTGAGAAAAAGCGGTAAAAGGCACATAAATTTCTTTCTGCGCTTCTTCAGGATTTCCGCCACCATTTCCCTTTTTCTTATAGGTTCCGATTACTTGAAAATTTACACCGCTAATTTTTATGTAACTTCCTAAAACTTCTTCGCCATTATCGTACATCGTAGATTTCACCGCTTCACCAATTACAGCTACTTTTCTTTTCTCATCTACATCATTATAATTCAAAAACCTTCCCGAAGTAATATCCATCGGTTGTTGATTGATTATTTCAGGATAATCACCATACACATTAAACGCTCCAGATTTTAAACCGCGCACCACGTTATTGCTTCCACCGAAACCGCCTAACTGGTTTCGTGGTGAAACATATTTTAATCCACCAACGTTATCTTTTATGGCCGTAACATCGCCTGTTTTAAAGTTATAGCGTCTTCCTTTTGGCAAACCTTTATACGGCTTTGAAGGCGTTTGCGCCCACATAAACATCGAGTTGGTCGCCATTCCGCCAAAACCTTGTTTTACCCCATTTTCTAAACCTCTTCCGGCAGCTAGTAAAATAACCAAAATGAAAATTCCCCAAAACACCCCAAAAGCCGTGAGTATAGTTCTAAACCAGTTAGAACTTAGGGATTCTATTATTTCATTCCATTTATCTCTACTAAACATTTTATTCGTCTCTTAAAGCTACAATTGGTTTTATACGCGCTGCACGCCACGCAGGAAAAAATCCGGCGATGGCACCTGCAATTATTAATATAATTACCGTAGAAATAGCTACGTTAAAATTTACCGTAGGATTTCTTAAAAATTCTGTTTGCACCATTGGGCCTACAAATTCTAATAAAATTAAACCACCTAACAATCCTAAAAAACCTGCGATGGTGGTTACAAAAATTGATTCGTGTAAAACCATAGCAATAATTGAAAGCGGTTGAGCGCCTAAAGCTTTTCGGATTCCTATTTCTTTGGTTCTTTCTTTTACGATAATGAGCATAATATTACTCACTCCTATGACGCCAGCTAAAATTGTTGCAATTCCCACGCCCCAGAAAAAAAATTTAATCATTTTCATCATGTCATAAATTCTTTTTGCATTTTCTAACGAATTATTTATGAAAATCGCACTTTCATCATTAGGGGCGATGGTATGCGCTTCTTTTAATTGAGCTTCTAGATTTTGGGTAAAATTATTGGAAATGGCTAAAGCTTCAGAAAAATTATCTTGCTTTGGAAGTGTAAAAGCTAAACCTTGAATATTATTTCCGCCGTTAAAAACGCGTTGCGCTGTTGAAAGCGGCATAAAAACGCGCGCTTCTTCTCGCTCACCACCGGGATCTGAATACACGCCAACAACTTTAAAATTGATACCCGCGATTTCGATGAGTTTTCCCAAAGGGGTTCTATCATTTTTAAATAAATCTGCAGCTACTTTTTTACCAATAACTACAACTTTTTCATAATTCTTATGATCGCCATAGTTTAAGTAGCGGCCTTTTACCATTGCTTCGCCTTCCAAAAATTGATAATCGGGTAAAACGCCTTCTATTCGATAACTACCAGATTCTTTCTTATAATTTACTAAGCTTCCCCAAATTCTATATAAAGCTGATCTGTATTCTAAATCTTTAGCGTATTTTTTTTCAGTAAACTCATAATCTTCATTTTTTAGCTGAATTCTTCTCCCGGGGTTTAAGCCTTTATAACCTACTGATGTTCTACCGGTCCACACTGAAATTCGGTTTGCGGCATCATTTTGAAATTGATTTTCAATCCCGTTTTGCATTCCTTCGCCAACGCCTAACAGAATTACTAAAATAAAAATACCCGAAGCGACAGAAATTCCCGTAAGAACGGTTCTCAATAAATTTTTCCGAATGGTTTCGAATATTTCTTCCCAGCGTTCTAAACTAAACATTTGCTTTTGCTCTAACTTGATTTACAAAAGAATCGTCTATAATAACGCCATCTTTCAGATTAACGATTCGCTTGGTCATATGTGCGATATCTTCTTCGTGCGTGACTACCAAAATGGTTTTGCCTTCATCGTTTATTTCCTGAATTAAATCCATCACTTCGTAAGAAGTTTTGGTATCGAGCGCTCCGGTTGGTTCATCGGCCAGTAAAACTTTAGGATCACTTGCCAGCGCACGAGCAATTGCTACTCGTTGTTTTTGACCTCCGGAAAGTTCATTTGGTAAATGACTTGCCCAATTTGCCAAGCCTACTTTTTCGAGATAAGCCATTGATTTTTCGATGCGTTCTTTTCGTTTTATTCCTTGATAATATAACGGCATCGCAACATTATCTACAGCAGATTTGTATCCGATAAGATTGAATGATTGAAAAATAAACCCAAGGAATTTATTGCGGTAACGCGCGGCAATTTTTTCGTTTAAATTTTTAATAGGAACATTATCGAGCGTATATGAACCAGCATCGGCTTCGTCGAGCATTCCTAAAATATTAAGTAAAGTAGATTTTCCTGAACCCGAAGAACCCATAATTGAAACTAACTCGCCTTCTTTTACGCTAAAATTAATTCCTTTTAATACGTGAAGTTCGGTAGCGCCAGTGCGATAAGATTTGTGCAAATCTTTTATTTCGATCATATCTTTCGAGTTTATTTCAGAAAAAGGCTAGTTGGTTTACAGATATGACTGTTAAAAAAGCGTTTTGTTACAAAAGAAAATGAAGAAAATAAAAAGTTTACTTGAATTCTCTTCTTAACACTCTATAAATTAAAAATGCTATACCGCCAATAAGAATGTAGGGCCAAATCATTAAGTAAACAATTCCATCATTAATTGCAGCTGCCGCTCCGCCATCGGCTTCACTTTCTAAAACAGCTCGACACATTGCGCATTGTGCTTGCAATTCTGCACTAACAATTATAAAAAGTATAAGTATAAAGGCTTTTTTAATCATGATTTTTTAATAGTAAGGAAGCATAAATAAATAAACTAAAACTCCTGTAATAGCGACATACATCCATATAGGAAATGTCCACCGTGCAATTTTTTTGTGTTTTAAATATTCGCCCGTTAATCCACGATACATTGTGAATAGAACTAACGGAATTATAATTGCGGAAAGCACAATATGCGATATTAAAATAAAGAAATAAACCGGACGCATAAAACCTTCACCTCCATAAGGCACAGGATCGTTACTAATTTTTGAAATTACATAACTAATTAAAAAAACTGCCGATAAACCAAAAGCGGTTATCATTACATTTCGGTGCATAATTTTATCTCCCGACTTAATTAAGAAATAACCGGACAATAATAAAACAGCTGTTGAAGCATTTAAAACGGCATGAAATAAGGGAAGCGTTCCTAATTCTAAGCCTAAAAAATTATAACGTTCCGGCAAATTCATCAGAATTAAAACTATTATGGGAACTAAAATGGAGAGTGCAATTATTATAGGAACTGCAATTCTATCGTTTTTTACAGTTGTTTTCATTTTAATAATTTTTTAATGTCTTCTTTTAGCATCTTTAAATCGTCATCTTCTAAACCATTATAGAATATAATTGGATTACCGAATTGATCTTTTCTTGAGCGAATAAAACCTTCTTGATCTACTAATGCAAAATATCCTGAATGCTGAAAATTACCTTCAACTTTTAGGTTACTGGCTACATAAAAGTTAAATCCGTTATTAGCAAGTTCAAAAATCTCATCTTGATTACCAGTTAATAAATGCCAATGAGGATTGGTAATATTATATTTTTCAGCGTATTCTTTTAAAATTTCTGGCGTATCGTAACTTGGGTTAATACTAAAAGAAGCGATCCCGAAGTTTGTATTTCCTTTAAATACTTGCTGAATATCGCTCATATTTTCATTCATTTTTGGGCAAATTGTAGGACAAGTCGTGAAGAAAAATTCAGCTACATAGACTCTTCCTTTATAGCTCTCGTTTGTAATAGTATCGTTATGCTGATCTACAAATTTAAAGGAAGGGACTTTTTTAGGCTCTCCATTTATAATAATATAAGAAAGTTCATCTTCAGTATTTAGTGTAGTTTCTTTTTCACTTAGACGATCATTCTCAACTACATCATTATTCGCAAAGCGTTCAACTATTTTAGGTATAACAATAATTCCGAAAACGAGAATTATAATTCCAAGACCTATGTAAGAATATTTGCGTTTCATTTTTGTGAAGCGTTTGTGCGATTATATTTTTTAAGTGCTAAGCGATATTCCGCTAAAATAACTTTTACATCATCGGTCATTTTATTGGTTAAATTCGCAATTGAGCGTGTATCGTAACCATAAACCGCTTTGTTATCTTCTGATTGTTCTGCCGGTCTGCCTCTTAAATTTCGATCTTTATCAATGATAAAAACGTAGGGTGAAGAAAAATCGTTGTCTAATTTATATGAAGATTTTAAAGAATTAAAAACACGTTGAATATCGGCTTTAGTTCCGAAGGCAAAATTCCATTTTTTAGTATCAATCGTAGTAGATATTTCTTCTAGTAAAGCTCGGGCTTGCAGTTGCGTTCCATTTTCTGCTAACACTACAAATTGAAGGTCTTGGAACTCAAAATTTTTATCGTAAATCTTTTCATTTAAGTTGAAAGCGTTTCCTTCCATTTTTTCAACATTACTGCCGTAAAAAGAAAGAATAGTAATTTTGTGTCTTAATTGAACAGGTTTACCATCCAAAGTCGTAAAATTATTTAAATCGGCAATATTTCTAGTTAAAACCGGAAGTTTCGCAAAATTATTTACGCCGGAGGAAAAGAAAAGATAAGCTACCATTGGAAGCGCAAATAGCACAGTAAGCACAAAAAACTTTTTCATAATGTCGGCGTTTCTTCTTACGCTGTGCAAAAATAAAAAAGACGATTTTAATAAATCGTCTTTTCAAATGTTTTAACTTTTAAAAGTTCCAGGCAACGTGGCCATTTTTGTAGACCTCGTAAATATAATCTCCTTCGGTTAATAAAATGAATATAAGATAAGAGACTAAGAAAACTGCGGTCCAAACTACAGCTCTACGCAATCCTTTAGTTTCATGCTCCATATGCATGAAAGCCCAGGTAATGTAATATGCTTTGTAAAGTGTAAGAATGATAAATATCCAGTTGAGTAATTTCATATAAATAAATGTAGTATCTATAAGAAATGCTGGTTTAATAATTCCTAAAATAACTTCAACAATTGTAACAATAGAAAGGATTATAAATACACTCCAAATTCTTTTTGTTGCTGAATTATCGTTATGTGATGCTATATGTGCCATTATTTTTTACTTCAAAAATTTTATACCAAATAGAAAAAGGTAAATACAAATACCCAAACTAAATCTACAAAATGCCAGTAAAGTCCAACTTTCTCTACCATTTCGTAGCTTTTTCTTTTCTCGTATGTTCCAAGAATTACATTAAAGAAAATAATAATATTAATGATTACTCCTGTAAATACGTGAAAACCGTGAAAACCTGTAATAAAGAAAAAGAAATCTGCAAATAAAGGCGGACCGTATTCATTACGGCTAAGGTTTGCACCTTCTACCACTCTCATCGCGTGATTATTTATCATATCTAATGATTCTTCTCTAGAAAGAATTGTTTTAGCTCCGTTTTCATCTAATTTTTGAATTCGAATAAGCATATCTTCATGGCTAGCGAATCCTTTTTTCACCTCATCGATACTGTAACTTGGCAAAGGTTCTCCATCTGCGGTATACCAAAGACCGTTTTTACGTTCGTGTAAGACTCTTTCTTCAGGAAGAATTTCAGCCACATCAGCTAAGGCTAAACGTTCGCCTTCAGCATCAACAAATTGAATAATGTTTCCGCCTTTAGTTTCAACTGCTCCGTAAGTTCCACTTATAAAATTTTTCCATTCCCAAGCTTGAGAACCTACGAAAATAAGTCCACCAATAATGGTTAAAAACATATAAGTTGTGACCTTTCCTTTTTGCATTTTATGACCAGCATCTACGGCTAAAACCATAGTTACTGAAGAAAATATCAAAATAAAGGTCATTAATGCAACATAATACATTGGTGCATCTACACCATGTAAAAATGGAAAGTGATTAAAAACTTCATCTGCAATTGGCCAAGAGTCTATAAATTTAAACCTCGAAAAACCGTAAGCTGCTAGAAACGCCGAAAATGTAAGCGCATCTGATGTGATAAAAAACCACATCATCATTTTACCATAGCTAGCTTTTAATGGCGATTTAGACCCACCTCCCCAGGTTTTACCCTCGGTTCCTGTTCTTACAACAGTAGCTTCCATAAAGAAAAATTAGTGTTAAAGATTATGCAAAAATAGTTAATTTTCTTATCTAAAGAAATATAAAAACAAAAACAGGTAAATCCACAAAATATCAACAAAATGCCAGAATGTTGCACCGAGTTCTATTCCAAGCATTTGCCCTGCTTTATAACGTTGTTTAAAATGATTATAAATTACCACCACTAAAACAATAATTCCTGCTGCAAGGTGTAATAAATGCGTAAAAATGAGCAAGTAATTAAAAGAAACATTAATTACACTTGCACTTCCGGCAGGAAATCTTCCATTATCAATAAATTGTTGAAAGCCGCTAAATTGTAATGCTACAAATATGAGGGCTAATAAAAGTGTGGTTAAGAGTAAACCTGAAGCTAACGAACGATTATTTTTTAAAATTGCTTTTTTCGCAAAATAAAATGTGAAACTACTTACAAGAATTACAACTGTACTCCACATAAAAGCTGAAGGCATTTCTAAATCTTTTAGCCAATCTGCTCTATTCCTACTCACTACATAAGCACTCGTTAAACCGGCAAACATCATTGCCATACTTATAATAGCAAACCAAAGCATCATCTTTTTAGATCTTCTTCTTTTCTCTTCTTCGGTTCCTTGCGTTAAATCCATATTCGAATAAATTTATCTAAAACGTAAATAATCTGTAATAAAGTTATATAAGAAACACTAGCAAACATCAGTTGTTTTGCAGTTTTTTCATCTTTATTTTTATAAAGCTTGAATGCATAATACAGCATCCCTATTCCTAAAATCAAGATAAGGACACCAGAAATTGGTGTTAAGTATAAGCGCCCCGTTACTCCAAAAACAGGAATTAAGGAAATTACTACAGTCCAAATTGTATAAAGAATAATTTGAATTGCAGTCCCTTTATCTCGCTTTCCGGTAGGCAACATAAAAAAACCTCCTCTTTTATAGTCATCATACAACCACCAACCTAAAGCCCAAAAATGCGGAAATTGCCAAAAAAACTGAATCATAAAAAGTGTTCCCGGTTCTATACTAAAATCATTTGTAGCCGCAACCCAACCCAACATAAATGGAATGGCCCCGGGAAATGCACCGATGAAGACAGAAAGCGGTGTAACTCTTTTTAAAGGCGTATAAATACAGGTGTATAAAAAAATAGAAATCCCGCCAAACATTGCTGTTACGGGATTTATAATATAAAGTACAACTATTCCTAAAATCGTAAATAAACTTGCAATAATAGTCGCGGTAGTAACTGACATTCTTCCCGCAGGAATCGGTCGGTTTTTTGTGCGATTCATTTTTGCATCTAAATTTCGTTCAATTACTTGATTAAACGCATTCGATGCTCCTACCATTAAATAACCACCAATTGCCAACAAAAGGACAACTACAAAATTCACAACCTCTGCACCTAAAAAATAGCCAGCAACCGATGAAAAAACTACGCTTACTGCTAATCGCATTTTGGTTATTTCTTTGAAATCAGAAATTACATCGGGTTTTACTGTATTTGTAAGAGTTCTATTCAATACCTCCATTTTTCAGAATGCAAAGATACTCTTAAAAAGCCTTTTGGCAAGCGAGAAAAAGCGTTAAATATTTTAGCTGAAAATTTATTGAAGGTTAAAAGTAATTGGAAGTGCATAAGTTACAGGAACATTTTTTCCTTGCTGCTTACCTGGTTTCATAGTTGGCAATAATTTTGTCACCCGCTCTGCTTCTTTTGCCAAAGCATCTACTTTTGAAACTGCTTTTATATCGACTACCTTTCCTTTTTCATCTACTGTAAAGGTTACATAAATTCGCTGTTCACCCGACAAGCCTAATTCTTGACCTATACTGCTATCAAACTTTCTTTGAACCAACTTTGCAATCTGAGAAGAAAAACAACTTGAACGTTCTGCTTTGGAATCGTATTTTTCACAACCGGGAAAAATTGGCGCTTCTTCAACTTTTAAATAATTTATAGGTATATTATCTTCAATAATAGTAGTTGGTTCTTCTAGTTTTTTACCTAAATCTTCATCTACTTTTCCATCATCGATTTTAGCTTCATTATTAAATAAACTTTTTAAGAAGTCTTTGTTATCGATAATTTTTAGTTCATCATTATTTTTACTTTTTTGACTAGAAGCTTTTTGCTTTTTAATAGGTTCCGGCGTCTCCGTTTTAACTTTATAGATAGGTGTTTTCTCCATTAAGCTTGCTTGATAAATAATCACTGGTTTTTCTTTTTCCTTAACTGTAGTTTTATGTTCTATTAAAAATATTGAACACAGTAAAGCTACAATTAGACCTAATTGGAAGTAGATAAATTTAGTTTTTACTTGCGGTTTTTGTTCTTGGCTTTTCATAATAAGAAGTTTTATGTTAATTCTTTATGATTAACACAATTATTCTGCCAAAAAGAAAAACCCTCTCAAAAATGAGAGGGTTTTTAAACTATATGAAATAATTATTAGTCTTGAACTTGAAAAATAATTGGTAAAGAGTATAAAACTCCTACCGCTTGACCTCTCTGTTTACCAGGAGTCATTTGCGGAAGCATTTTTACAACTCGTTCTGCTTCTTTCTGAAGTCTTGGGTGTGGCGCTCGTGCTTGAACGTCAACAATTTTTCCTTTCGAGTCAATTTTAAATCGAACGTAAACTCGGTTTACTCCCGACAAACCTAACTCAGAACCTAACTCGGTGTTGAATTTGTTATTCACAAAATCGCTCACCTTTTCACTCATACATTTTCTTCGCTCTGCATTAGTTTTATATTTTTCGCAACCTGGAAAAATTGGCACATCTTCAATAGCTGTAAAAGGAACATCCGCGATTGGCTCTTCGTCAGCAACTTCTGAAACCTCAGCTACTTCTACAATTTCAGGTTCTTCTGTAACCTCTGTAGATTCTATCACCTGCTCTTCTACCTCTACCTCATCTTCAACAACTTCAATAACTTCTGGAGCTGGTGGCGGTGGTGGCGGTGGCGGTGGCGGTGGTTGATTTGGAGGCATCACAACGGTCTCCTCTTCATTTAGCTGATCAAACTGAACGACTTGCTTTTCGAATTCTTCCTTTTCGTAAGTTTTCCATTCTATGGCGCGCCAAGTCAGAAACAGCATCACAATTAAACCTATCTGAAAAAACAGGACGCTTCTTCTTCGTAGGTCTTTTTTGGGATTTTTCTTTGGTTCCATAATTTTTTATTATCGGATTGCTAATGTAATTATTTTTTATAAAAATCTAAATTATAATTGATGTTTAATTTTTTCTAAGGGTGTTTTAATTGAAATAATTAGAAAAAAAGCAATTATAATTCCTGTTGTATTTGCTAAAACATCAAATGCATCGATACTTCGATACGTAGTAAATACTCCTTGAAGTACTTCAATAAAAATGCCAAAAGCTGTTGTGAGCAAACAAATAATGAGCAAAGACTTGCGATGAAGTACTTTTGTATTTTTTCGAGAAAAATATTGAAAGTACCAACAAAGCGTAAGTCCAAAATATGCTATGCAATGGAAAACCTTATCTGCATTATTAAAATTAGGTTTCGGCAGGTCTTCAGTATGTATTAAAGAGACCACTAATAAAGAAACCGTATATAATAATGCTAAGATTAAGGATACTTTAGGATCCAATAAGTTCTTTATAGGCTTCAACATCTAGTAAACCATCGATTTCATCTGGGTTAGAAATTTTAACTTTAATCATCCATCCTTCTGTATAAGGATCGGTATTAACTTTTTCTGGCTCGTCTTCTAAAGATTCATTGAATTCGATAATTTCACCTGAAAGTGGTAAGTAAAGATCTGACACTGTTTTTACGGCTTCAACGGTACCGAAAACTTCTTCTTTATCTAAGGTTTCGTCTACAGTTTCAACTTCAACGTAAACAATATCACCTAATTCACCTTGTGCAAAATCTGTAATGCCGATAGTTGCAATATCGCCATCTACTTTTACCCATTCGTGGTCTTTAGTGTATTTTAATTCTTTTGGAGCGTTCATAGTATTATTTAGTTTAGTTATTTACAAATATAATTAGTTTCCGAAATTATAGCGCAATGTTATTCCAGATCGTATAGTGGTTTGCGGAAATGCGGTTGATATTGCATATTTCGAAAAACTATGATCGTAATAAAATATTGCAGTCAAATTTTTTGATAAAGCATAATCAGCATTAAATGTAATCGACCAAATATCTTGACCGGAAGTGGTTTGACTATCATCTATATCTAAATAGCGAATTATGGTTTCATTTCTTCTAAACGACACATCTGCTTTAAAATTCAAATCACTATTTAAAACCCGGCGTTGACCACCAATATTCGTGGCTATTTTAACATTCGGCAAACGATACCCCAATCCCAAAATATATTCGTTTCCTTGGGTTTCTGTAAGTAAATTATTTGCGAAACTTAAGGAAAGTATACGATCCTTTCGCATTTCAGCTAAAATTTTAACTGAACTTTTTAATTCCATATCAATTTTAAAAAGCGGACTAAATTGTTCGGCTAAATTTACATTTGAAATAAAGAATTTACTTTTAAAATTACCGGCTTGATCAAGGTTTGAACTTCCGTAAGGATTATTTCTATCGTAATCTAAATTAGTCTGAAACTGATTAATATTATAAAGTGAAGTATATCCGTGCTGAATACTGAATCGTTTAAATTTATCTTTAAACCATTTTAAACGCATTAAGCCTGTATATTTAACATTCCAGTTTGGTAAAGGCGTATCTCTAAATGAACCGAGACTAACTTTCTCTACATTTTTTCCGGTATAAGCTGAAAGGAAAGAAGGTAATAAAACTTGTTGACTCGTTCTTCCAAAACCAATCGGATAACCATTTTCATCCAAATTATCTGGATTACTAGTATCAATTCCGGCTTGTTGCGCTAATCGATTGGCTACAGTAATTCTGTTATCTCTAAATTGCTGAAAAGCTTCTGAACTTTCTTGAGAACTTTCGCTAAACGCAGAAGCTATCATAATAGTAGAAATATTAAAGTTTCCAAACGTATTCGGCGTTAAGGAACGATATTGTAAATCATCTTGATTTACTCTATAATTTTCTGTATAGGTTTCAGAATAAGTTCTATTGGCATTTAAATCGAGCGTAAGATCGGGCAGTAAATCGATATTAGCTTGTAAACTTAAGTTCTTAACTTCCGTTTCTTGGTATTGTTCATTGAATTGCTGATAGCTAGTTAACCAACCGTTTCTAGCAGAAATTTCACGCACATCGGCTTGACTCCCAAATGTAAATCCTGCAGTAGGTTTTAATGTTCCAACAAAACCAATATCATTGGTGTAACCCGGTAAAAACATTCCTTTGGTTTCATCATAATTTACCGTTAATCGACGAACAGCTGTTACAATATCAATTAACGTATTTACAGCTTTATCGCCGCCAGACAAATCTTCATCTTGAGCTTGATTATTGTTATTATTACTACTATTACGCGTAAAACCTAATTTATTGGCTGATTGATTTAATCGTGTTCTTCCCGAATTATTTTTAGATTTCTTTTTTGTTAAACCAATGTAGCGATACAAGGTATTCATTTCAAAAGTCCCGTTAATTTGATGGGTGTTGGAATTTTGAATTGTATTTCCTAAATCGGGAATTCCTGGTATACTTCTTCTAATTTCTGATCCTTTTTGCCATTGGAAATTTCCCGTATATGAATACCGTGCTTTCACGAATTCGAGTGCCGGAATTTTATCAAAAGGAATATCATAATTTACTTGTAAATTCTGCAAATGCCTGTTCGGTTGTCCAACATCAAAGAATCCATCCCAAATTCCAATAGAGTTATCTTGAACATTATCATCGCTAATGTAGTTCCGTACAATTCTATTATTATTTGTATTTAAAGTAAATTGTAAAGATTCAGTAAGTTTATGCGTTATGGTATATTGCCAATCGAAAATATAATTTCGCTGATATAATTTCGGCAAACCAATAGAACCTGGCGGAAGATTTATTTCTCTAAATATTTGTTCGTTATATTGTCTGCTAATATTTGAACTCGCTGAAATATTAGTAGGTAAAAGATTTACATTAAAATCTTTAATGGGCTTGTAATATTCACTACTATCTAAAACGGCAATATTTTTAAAAGGCTCAATTTTAAGCGGTGCAAAATTATAATTATAAGTCGCTCCAACATTTACACTTTGGTCAAGTGACTCTTCAATTTCAAAGTCACGATGATCTATTTGATTATATGTTCCTGAAAAACTGAAATTTTCAACATCATACGGCATCGGTTTAGCATCCGGATTTGTCCGCTCTTTCCGCAACCCAATTACACTTACACTTTGTCTTTTTGTATAATCTTCAGCACGTTCACGTAATTCATCCCTTCGGTCGGCATCATTAGTATTATCGAGTAAGGTTTCTAATTCTATATCTAAATATTCAGGATCGTATTGCGGCGTAATTAATTCTTCTCCTCTACTGTAACTAAACGGAACTTTTATTCCCCAATCTTTAGGTAATAATTGCCCCATATTTAAATTCGTTACTACATCGTATTGTTGTACATCTTCTCGACTTCGCTGGTTTGGTCCTTGTTCGATGGAACCAAAACCGATAGTACTTCTTCTTCCTGTAGCAGCAACTGATGCAAAATCTGCTAAATTGGTATCCATATTTAAAACCGCAGCCCAACCGCCTTGATTTTTCATATCAGATAAGCGAAGTTCATTAAACCAAACTTCACCAGTTGCATCTACATCGCCACTGTTTTTTAACCCGAGCATAATTACACGAATGTTCCCGAAACTAGGATTTCCTTTAATCCCAACACGCATTTCTCCCGGATCACCATTCGCTACAGAAGGCTCTAGATTTTCAGTAAAGAAATTCAAATTTGCACTATTATAGGTGTCGTTTCCGATTACCGTAGATTTTATTCGCTGCAATAAATCAAACGAAACATTCATATCATTTACAATGGGCCAAACATCTCGTGCATTTGTTGAATTGAGATCGCTAACTTTTAATGGAACTTCAACTTGATAGAAGTTATCGGTGAAATCGGTTCCCATTCTTATAAACGCTGTTAATTGACCATCTATAAGTTCAGGATTTGGAGCAGGTAAGCTTTCAGCGTGTAAAAACATTTTTAAATCTTTATACTGACGCATATCGACCTGAAAATTTTTATAAACCGCGCGAGAATCACCAGGTGATAAATTTTTAACAGTTAAGGAAAGTGATTGCTCATCTTCTCGAATTCGTTGATTGTTGTTAATCATTTCCTCACGATAAACTCCCGGAGGCGTAACATAATCTGAAGTTTGCTCTTCACTTACCGCCGTAACTTCAAGTGTAGTATTAGGTTCGTTATCAGGATCGGTCCCGTCGGGAACTACCGCTTGATTGTATCTTCTATAATCACCTCTAACCAAATCAAGTGTACCAAAACGCAATACAATATCTTCTTGGAAACCGGACAAAAACATTCGCATAAAACGAACAGAACGTAAATCGGCTATTCCGTTTACTGCGTATTCGCTACTTGTTCTTAAAGGAACTTTAAACTGAACCCATCTCACATTCATTTGATCACCATTTTGAAGCGTGGTGTTTACCGTTTTTACATCGGTAATATAATCCTCATCAATTCCCGCAATAGAACTAGTATTGTTATCGACACTCATTCCGTTGAAAAGCGGAACTTTATATTCAAAATAGCTGTCGATAGTATTCATCGTGTTGTCACGGTTAACATCTTCTACCGATGGCATTGTACCATTTCCTCGATTATTTTGCCCAACATCGGTTGGCGTATTCCCTTCGTGACCGTTATAATTTCTATATCGTTCTACAACGCCCCCTTCAGCGTTTAAATAATACTGATAATTATCATTTGATGGATCGGCAAGACCAGCAAACGCAGGAAATTTTTGAGCTTCTAACTCATCATTTAATCCATCGTAACCCACATCTTGATTAATTCTCGCTTGTCCTTCTGAATCGAAAGCGTAAACTAATGATTGACTTGAAGGTACTCTACCAAATTCCGTTTCTAAGGTATTTCCGGGTTGACCGTCGGTTGGTAAACCATTTTCAAATTGCTTTCTTCCATCTTTTAATACATCTTCTGAAATACTACCCAAGTTAAAGGTAACTAGCCCTTCATTATTCGTATTATTTTCAGGATAGATATAAGGATCCATCACCCAGAATTGGATAAATTCTACATTAGATTGCTCAAAATTTGTGGTAGTGATTTGGCGTGTAATTCCCCCGAAATTTTCTTCGGGAGTTGGTAAGGTGTTTCCTCCTGCTGCTGCAGGATTATAATTATATTGTCCTCTTTCAGAAGGATAATAAGCTAAATCTAAGGTGTAAACTGCCTGCGTTTGCCCTTGTACAACATCTGTATTTGGGAAAATTTCATCTATAAAAACTCGCCTAGTTGAATATAAAGAAAGATCATCATCACTTATTCCCGCCGGACGCTGGTTACTGTAGAAAATAGGATCGATATTGTACCAATTCATTTTCGCTCTACGATAACTGGAGCTTAAATCATTATTTGCTTTTTCGCCTCCAAAACCAATTGGCGCACTTGAAAGCTCCCAACTTAATGGAGACAAAACTGAAATTGCCGTCTGAGAAGCTTCAAAATCATCTACATAGGAAGTTGCTTCACCATCAAAATTATCACCTTTTGGCGAACCTGGATGTAAATAAGCGAATTCTCCTCTTACTGAAAAATTAGATTCTACATCGGTATCAATATTCGGAAGTTTATTTACTAAACGTGTGAAAAATGGAACTTGCGTAGAATAATTTATATTGAATCCGTAAATAGAGTTATTAACCGGCTCGTAACTATAATTAGATTTTTGGGTAATTGGGCGTTCGTTTAGGTTTAAAAAAGTTCCGTTCAGAATTAAATTTTCATTGAATTTATGCTCGACATTTATACCAGTAAAACGCTTCGTTTGTTGTCCGAAAAGCGCATTATTTTCAGTTGAAACTTGAATAGGCGTATCAGAAGCTAATAAGGCTTCGTCTAATATTTTAACTCGCCCTAAAGCATAATCTACCGTATAATCTACACCTTCTTGTAAAACTCTTCCTCCTGCAGTTACCGTTACCGAACCTCGCGGAACGTTAAACGCTCCAATAGGAATCCCTTCTTGTCCTGACGATTTATAACTTCCTTTTAATTGAAATTTATTTTTATTGGCTTCTTCTTGTTCAGCTTGGGTTTTCGTAGTGTTGTATAACGCACGAAAAACATAGCGTTCCTGATTATCGTTATACGTAGATGGATTATTATAATCTTCACCCCCGCCATTTGGTGTATTATCTAGTTTATTAAATAAATATTCTCCAAACGGTTCGACTGTGGTAAAAATAATTCTTCCTTGTTGCGGATCGATAGTAATCCCCGGGACATAATCGAAAAAACCATCACCTCCTACAATCGGGTCATTATTTACGTTTAGATTATCGAGTTCAAAAACTTGAAGTAAATTTTTATCATCCACATCGGGCGGTAAAGGAACATTCGATCCCGGCGCTTGACTGATATAATTTAAAGGCTGCGGATCGGTATATAAAATATTAAATCTAAAATCTTCTTGTTCTAATTGATACGCATCTAAATTATAGATGTTTTTCATCATTAAATCCCAAATTGGCTCGTTTACATTTGTCACCGGACTTTTCAATAATTTCACCACCAAATTTTGGTTAATCGCAATTTGTTGTCCGTTTGGATTAGGATTGTTACCGGTTTGTGTTGCAGAAACACCACCGTTCGCAAATTCACCTACTTGAAAAACTTGACCATTTACCGTATACTGAAAAGCTACCGCAAGTACTTCATCATTAGTTAAACGCTGGTTTAGGGAAATATACCCTAATTGCGGATGCAAGGTATATTCATTAGGTTGAAGTTGGCGTGCGTTTTCTAATTTTGCATAATCTACTCCTTCATTAACTTCGGAAGAATTTACTCCGAAACCTTGATCTACCGAAGCTATGTCACGAATTGCCGGCGTTAAGGAAGATTGTTGCGGACCTGTAATTCCTATGGGATTAAAATCGTTATTCGTGTTATCCGGGTATGAATTTGCTGAAGTATTAACAAAACCCTGCGGTCCAGCGATTGGGTTTCCATTTGCATCTAATAACATCCCAATATTTTCAGGATCAGCTTCTCCAATATCTTGAAGCGCTACAATATTTCGTGTTCCCGTTAAACTTTGTGTACTATTACTTCGGTTAGTTACCCAAACTTCCATTCGCGTAACTTGTATATTACTTGTTATAAACGGATAGTTCTGTAAAGCGTTGTCATAATTATCTCTAAAATAATGCGCTAAAAAGAAGTGTCGGTTTTCATCGTAATCTAAAATAAACTTTTCAAACTCCTGCACTGCACCACCACCTTGAATATTTACGGTTTGTCGCTCTGAGTTTTGTTCAGAGAAAACACCGGTAATGGTAGTTTTACCAAATTGTAATTGTGCTTTTACACCAAACAAACTTTGCGCTCCTTGAATTAAGGAACTATTAAGCGGCATACTTACGTTACCAACTTCTATTTTCCGAACAATATCATCTTCAGTTGGTGTATATTCTAATTTTATTTGATTCTGAAAATCGAAGGTTAAATTACTTCTATTTCTTGGAGAAAGTGATGGATTATCTTGTTTTGTATATAACAAACCTAAATCTAATTCTACCGAACCCTGCGGAATTACTTCTATTTGATTTCCGCCGAAAATAGATTCAAAAAAACTATTGTTTACATAAAATATCGGAAGTAAATTCTGTTGTTCATCGGCACCTTGACCTCTCCCACTCACTGCATCAGACTTTTGCTTAAAATAAGCTTTCATCTGCTCTTCTAAAACACGTTCTTGGAATTCTTCAGGAGTTAAAACTAATGGATAAGATACATTTACATCATCTATCTTTTCCGTATAAATATAGCGATCTAAAACTTCGTCATAAGTATATTTTGTGGTAATACTACTCGGATCTTCCATTTCTATCTGCCCAAGATAATAACCAGTTTTAGTTGAATCTTGTGTAGTTTCATTGCCCTCTTCACCATCATCTTGTCCGAAAGTATTGGTGAATGCCATAAAAAATACCAAACCGGCAACAAGCGTTTTTACATCTATAGTAAGACAATTAATTTTTCCCAATGGTTTAGAGATTTTTTAAAGAAAGCTTGATGATAGCTTCGACAGTAGCTTCAGGATTATTAGACAATATTTTTTTAACAACTTTTTCAGATTGCTTTCGGGTATAACCCAAGGTTTCTAAAGCAGATAACGCTTCTTCTTTATGGGTATTGCGTTGAGGTGTTAAAATTTTGTTTACATCTGCTTCGCCTAAATCTGAAATTTTATCTTTTAAATCTATGATAACACGCTGTGCAGTTTTTGCTCCGATTCCTTTTACACTTTTAATTTCTTCTACATTTTCTGAATGAATAGCACTCATTACCTGATCTGGTGAAAGTGAAGAAAGCATAGTTCTTGCGGTACTAGCGCCAATTCCTGAAACAGAAATCAATTTTTTAAACAAACTGCGCTCTAATTTATCTGCAAAACCAAAAAGTGTTTGAGCATCTTCACGAACTTGCAAATAGGTATAAATAAAAATGTTTTCCTGATCTGGAATTTGAGAAAAAGTATGTAAAGAAATGTTAAGGAAATAACCTACACCATTACATTCCACTACAAGATCTGTAGGGTTTTTTTCTACTAATTTTCCGCTTAAATGAGCAATCATACGTTAACCAAAAGTTAAAGGCTCAAATGTAGGAAAATTATCAAGATAGAAAAACTTTCATTTTGGAGTTTAACAACTTAATTTAAAGCGCTAATGCCATTTCCTTTTTCTTATTCTTTTCTTGAGCATCTACAACCGCAACAGCCGTCATATTCACCATTTCTTCTACGCTTGCACCAAGTTGTAAAACATGTGCAGGTTTATCTAAGCCCATCATTATTGGCCCAATAGAATCGGTTTTATTTAATTCTTTAATTAATTTATATGTACTATTTGCAGAATCGAGATTGGGATAAATTAACGTATTTACTTTTCTTCCTGCTAATTTAGAAAATGGAAATTTACCTTGAAGCATTTGTTTATTCAACGCAAAATCTACCTGTAATTCTCCATCTACTAATAAATCTGGACTTTTTTCATGAAGAATTTCCACCGCATCTTTTACTTTTCGAGCGCTTACATCTTTAGAGGAACCAAAATTTGCATACGAAATCATACCAATTACCGGTTCGACACCAAACATTCTAACGGTATGTGCTGTCATTTGTGCAATTCTCGCCAAATCTTTTGCATCTGGATTTATGTTTATGGAAGTATCACTAATAAATAAAGGTCCGCGAGAAGTATTCATTAAATTTGTGGCTGCAATTCTAGAAACACCTTTAGCAACTCCAATAATATCTAACATTGGCCTTACAACGGTTGGATAAGCTCTTGAATAACCCGAAATTAATGCATCTGCATCACCTTCTTTTACCATCATTGCTGCAAAATAATTTCTTTCTCTTACTAATTTTAAAGCTTCATATAGAGTAATCCCGCTTCTGGAGCGTGCCTTCCAAAATTTTTCAGCATAAATTTCAACTTGTTCTTTTTGTTCATCAGATTTTGGGTCAATTATAGAAATTCCTTTATCATCAAAATCGATTTCTTTCATCAATTCTAAAATAACTTCTTTTCTTCCTAACAAAATAGGAATCGCAATTCCTTCATCATTAGCGATCTGAGCCGCTTTTATTACATCAAGATGATCTGCTTCAGCAAAAACCACTCGTTTCGGACTGGTTTTCGCACGATTTAACAACAGACGCGTAATTTTATTGTCGCTTCCCATTCGCTCATATAATTCATCTTCATAACGTTTCCAATCTAAAATTGGTTCTTTTGCAACACCACTATCCATAGCTGCTTTTGCAACAGCTGGCGGAACTTCAGTTAATAAACGAGAATCGAACGGTTTAGGAATAATATAATCTTTTCCGAAGTTTAATTTTGTTTCGCCATACGCGATATTTACTTGCTCCGGAACGGGTTCTTTTGCTAAATTGGCCAGTGCTTTTACCGCCGCCATTTTCATTTCTTCATTAATTTTAGTAGCACGAACGTCTAACGCGCCTCTAAAAATAAAAGGAAAACCTAATACGTTATTTACTTGATTTGGGTTATCGCTTCTACCGGTCGCCATAATTACATCGGCACGGGTTTTAACCGCCAATTCGTATTCAATTTCAGGATTTGGATTTGCCATTGCGAAAACAATGGGGTTTTCATTCATCGTTTTTAACATTTCCGGACTTAAAATATTTCCTACGGAAAGTCCTAAAAAAACATCAGCTCCTATTATAGCTTCAGCAATCGAATCGTATTTTTTATCTACTGCAAATTTTTTCTGAAGTGGCGATAAATCGGTTCGATCGTTATGCAAAACCCCGTTTATATCGAACATTATGATATTTTCTTTTTTAATACCTAGCAACAAATAAAGTTTTGCACAAGCTATTGCAGCAGAACCTGCTCCGGAAACGACTAATTTGACCTCTTCAATTTTCTTGTCCGCTAATTCTAAAGCATTTAACAAGGCTGCTGAAGAAATTATTGCCGTTCCGTGTTGATCGTCATGCATTACCGGAATATCAAGCTCTTCTTTTAAGCGACGTTCAATTTCAAAAGCTTCTGGGGCTTTTATATCTTCTAAATTAATTCCGCCAAAAGTTGGGGCAATATTTTTTACCGTTTCTACAAACGCATCAATATCTTTTGTATCGACCTCAATATCGAAAACATCGATATCAGCAAAAATTTTAAATAACAGCGCCTTTCCTTCCATTACCGGTTTTGAAGCTTCGGGACCAATATCTCCTAAGCCTAAAACCGCTGTTCCGTTAGAAATAACAGCCACCAAATTTCCTTTAGTGGTATATTTGTAACTATTGTTTTTATCTTTTGCAATTTCTAAACATGGCTCTGCTACACCTGGGGAATAGGCTAGAGCTAAATCACGTTGCGTTGAATATTTTTTTGTGGGAATAACTTCAATTTTACCCGGCTTTGGTTTTGCATGGTAAACCAATGCTTCTCTTCTTTTGCGCTCGTTATTCATAAATTTTAGTTTTGAGGTCTAACAAAGGTAACATGGAAGTTTTTAGGGAAAAAACTTAGTTTTTTAAAAAGTCGATATTTCTTTTAAGACCGGAAAATTTTGTTCGTTTTACTGCAGATTTTTTAAAAATTTTACCAAAGGTTTCTTTGGTTAATTCTTCCCAATCCCGTTTCGTCATACTTAATAAATCGGGATGGGGATTAAATAAAGGTTCATTATGCGGTTTTGAAAAACGATTCCAAGGGCAAACATCTTGGCAAATATCGCAACCGAACATCCAATCTTGAAATTTTCCTTGTTCGTTTTTCGGGATTTCATTTTTCAATTCAATAGTATAGTAAGAAATGCATTTACTGCCATCTACTTTATAGGGTTCATAAATTGCATCGGTCGGGCAAGCATCAATGCAAGCCGTACAACTTCCGCAATGGTCGGTAACCGGCGTGTCGTATTCTAAATCGAGATCGATAATTAATTCTGCGATAAAGAAAAACGAACCTGTTTTTTTTGACAATAGGTTTGAATTTTTACCCATCCAACCTAAACCGCTTTTTGCCGCCCACGCTTTGTCGAGTACGGGGGCAGAATCTACAAAAACACGTCCACCGACTTCACCTATTTCTTCTCGAATTTGTTCTAAAAACACTTTGAGTTTCTCTTTTAAAACAAAATGATAATCTCTTCCGTAGGCATATTTACTAATTTTATAGCTATCGTCACGTTGCGTTTCAGAAGGAAAATAATTAAACAATAAAGAGACAACACTTTTTGCACCTTCAACTAATTTTGTGGGATCTAAACGCTTATCGAAATGATTTTCCATATAGCGCATTTCTCCATTTCTATTTTCTTTTAGCCATTGTTCTAATCGCGGCGCTTCTTCTTCTAGGAATTCTGCTTTACTAATTCCACAAGACAAAAAACCGAGGCGCTTGGCTTCGGCTTTAATAAATTGCGTATTTTTTTCCTTAATTGTCATCATAAAAAGTTAGAATAAACCGCCTTGTGAATGAGGTCTGGTTTTTCCTAAATGTTTATAAGCAGCTTCGGTAACTTCTCTACCGCGTGGAGTTCTTATAATAAAACCTTGCTGAATTAAAAAAGGTTCGTAAACTTCTTCAATGGTTTCGGCGCTTTCACTTACGGCGGTGGCAAGCGTGGTAATTCCTACCGGACCGCCTTTAAATTTATCAATAATGGTAACAAGAATTTTATTATCCATTTCATCAAGGCCATTTACATCAACATTCAAAGCTTTGAGTCCGAATTTTGAAATTTCAATGTCTATTTTTCCGTTTCCTTTAATTTGTGCGAAATCACGAATTCGTCGCAAAAGCGCATTGGCAATTCTGGGTGTACCGCGACTTCTTCCGGCAATTTCAATAGCAGCTTCTAGCGTAATAGGCATTTTAAGAATCTCGGCACTTCGCTGAATAATATCTGATAATAATTCAGTTGAATAATACTGCAGCCTACTAGAAATTCCAAAACGTGCGCGCATTGGAGCTGTAAGTAAACCGGAACGCGTTGTGGCGCCCACTAATGTAAATTGATTTAAATCGATTTGAACCGTTCGCGCATTCGGACCCGTTTCAATCATTATATCAATTTTGAAATCTTCCATTGCCGAATACAAATATTCTTCAATTACAGGACTTAACCGATGGATTTCATCAATAAATAGTACGTCACGATCTTCAAGATTCGTTAACAATCCTGCTAGATCTCCCGGTTTATCTAATACAGGTCCTGAAGTTACTTTTATTCCGGCATTTAATTCATTCGCTAAAATATGGGCCAAAGTAGTTTTACCTAAACCCGGCGGACCGTGAAATAAAGTATGATCTAAAGCTTCGCCTCTTAAATTCGCTGCTTTTACAAAAATTTGCAAATTTTCCAATACTTGATCCTGTCCTGCAAAATCATCAAACGAAAGCGGCCTTAAAGCTCTTTCTACCTCATATTCTTCTGGGGAAAAGTTTTCTCCTGTAGGATCTAAGTTTTCATTCATAAAAGCAAAGATAAAGAAAAAGCCTTTTCTGAATACAGAAAAGGCTTTTGATATAAACTGAAGTTTTTAATTCTTAGTGATTTAATTCTTCTTCTCCTTCTTGTAAAGGAATATTTTGCGGAATAAAGTCTTGACCGGCAATTACATAATCGGTTTCATCTTCATTTAACTTACTGTAATCATAAGACCAACGATATACTGAAGGAATTGCTCCAGGCCAATTTCCATGAATATGCTCTACAGGAGTTGTCCACTCTAATGTATTTGATTTCCAAGGATTTTGAGTTGCTTTCTTTCCGTAGAAAATAGAGCTTATAAAATTGTAAATAAATACTAATTGTACTAATGCTGTAATAATCGCGAACACCGTAATTAAAACGTTTACATCCGCTAAATCATCGAAATAAGGGAAATTAGTATTGGTATAATAACGTCTTGGTAAACCTGCCATTCCTATAAAATGCATTGGGAAAAATACGCCATAAGCACCAATTGCAGTTACCCAGAAGTGGATATAACCTAAGTTTTTATTCATCATTCTTCCAAACATTTTTGGGAACCAATGGTAAACCCCTGCAAATAAACCGTACAGTGCAGAAATACCCATTACTAAGTGGAAGTGAGCAATTACAAAATAGGTATCGTGAACATTAATATCTAAAGTACTATCTCCTAAGATAATTCCTGTTAAACCACCGGTAATAAAAGTTGAAACCAGACCAATGGAAAATAACATTCCCGGATTCATTTGTAGATTACCTTTCCAGAGCGTTGTAATATAGTTAAAAGCTTTTACCGCTGAAGGAATAGCAATTAATAAGGTAGTAAAAGTAAATACAGAACCTAAGAAAGGATTCATACCTGATACGAACATATGGTGACCCCAAACAATTGTCGATAAAAACGCAATTGCTAAAATAGAAGCAACCATCGCACGATAACCGAAAATTGGTTTTCTAGAGTTTGTAGCAATTACTTCAGAAGTAATTCCTAATGCAGGAAGTAAAACGATATAAACTTCAGGGTGACCTAAAAACCAGAATAAATGTTCAAATAATACCGGTGAACCTCCTTGGTGAGCTAATACTTCACCTTTTATATAAATATCGCTTAAGAAGAAAGAAGTACCAAAACTTCTATCCATAATAAGCATTAAAGCTGCCGATAAAAGTACAGGGAAAGAAACAACCCCAATTACTGCGGTAATAAATAAAGCCCAAATTGTTAATGGAAGTCTTGTCATAGACATTCCTTTAGTACGTAAATTTATTACGGTTACTATATAGTTAAGCGATCCTATTAAAGACTGCGCAATAAATATTGCCATAGAAACTAACCACAATGTCATCCCTGTTCCGGAACCTGGAATAGCTTCAGGTAAAGCACTTAATGGTGGATAGATAGTCCAACCCGCAGAAGCAGGACCTGATTCTACAAATAATGAGCTTAACATAATTACACTTGATATAAAAAACAGCCAGTAAGAAACCATGTTTAGGAATCCTGACGCCATATCTCGTGCACCAATTTGCAACGGAATTAATAAGTTACTAAATGTACCACTTAAACCTGCGGTAAGTACAAAGAAAACCATAATGGTACCGTGAATGGTAACTAATGCTAAATAAGCATCTGGATTCATTACACCATCGGCTGCATATTTCTCTCCTAAGAAAAATTCAAATATTTTAAAGGACTCTTCGGGCCAAGCTAATTGTATTCTGAATAATACAGACATTAAAATACCAATAGTTCCCATCACTAAACCTGTAATCAAGAACTGTTTAGCAATCATTTTATGATCTTGGCTAAAGATGTATTTCGTGACAAAGGTTTCTTTATGATGATGTCCGTGATCATCGTGTCCGTGATGATCTTGAGCTACTGTTGCATTTGCTATTGCTGACATATCTTAACTATATATTACTTTAAACTTATTGTATGTTATTTTTTCTCTTCTTGTTTTGCCATAGTGGTTCCAAAGGCCTCTTGCTCTTCCATCCACTTATTAAAATCTTCTTCAGATTCTACTACAATTTTCATCTGCATATTGTAGTGAGAAACTCCGCAAATTTTATTACAAAGCAAGTAATATTCAAAATCGTAGGGCTCTAAAGCCAAATCTCCTTGCGCTACTAATTCCTTACTACGCTCTTTTCTTATTTCATTAATTTCTTGAACCTTCTCTACCATATAGTCACTATTTCTCATTTCTTCTGAAGTAATAGTTGGCGTAAAGCTGAACTGAGTAATCATACCTGGAACAACATTCATTTGTGCTCTAAAGAATGGAAAATATGCAGAGTGAAGTACATCTTGCGAACGGAATTTAAATAATACTTGTTTATCTACCGGCAAGTGAAGTTCGCTAGCAATTTTATCATCTTTTGCATAGCTATCACTTTTGTCAACTCCTAATGTATTTACACCTTCAATAAAACGAACATTGGCTTTTCCTAACGTATTATCTTCTCCTGAATACCTAACTTTCCAACCGAATTGATATGCGTAAATTTCAACTACCATCGCATCATTATCCTCTTCAACATTCATAATATCTGACCACGTAAATAGTCCGTAGATAATTAATCCTGCTAAAACGATAACCGGAATAATTGTCCAAATAAATTCTAGTTTATCATTATCTGCATAGAACAAAGCTTTCTTCCCTTTTTCTCCTTTGTATTTGTAAGCGAAAAAATATAACAGAAATTGGGTGATTAACTGAACTACCATGATTAACCCGATAGAGATAAACATTAATGTATCATAATCGTCCCCGTGAGCCGATGCTGCTTCAGGTAAATAAAACTTGGAATAGTTCCAGAAATTATAGAACATAAACACATAGAGGAAAATTACAAACCCCAACATTAAATATGCTTGTGTTTTGTTGTCCTTATCGTTAGCGATCTGTGAATTGTCTGTATTACTAGACTGGGATAGTTTTAAGATTTTTGACATCTGCCAAAAGGTTATCCCTAAAAGCGCTATAACTACAATGATTAAAAATACAGTCATTTTGATAATATCTTCTTTAAATAATTTATTTAATAATGGTAATTTTCACTCTCCTTCAGGAATGGATTATTTTCAATCTTAAGTGGTGCTCTTCCTAAACCGAATCCTACCGTTAGTAAAAACAGACCTAAGAAAAACAAGATTGCTGCAAATTCAGTAATTCCGAAAGACCCATGAGCTCCTACTGTAGATGGCATTACTAATAAGTAAACATCTATATAATGTCCTACTAAAATAAAACACCCAGCAATAACTACAAACCAAGGAATACGTTTAAAATCACTATTCATTAATATTAAGATCGGGAATACAAAGTTGATCACTAACATTCCGAAAAATAATAAATTGTATTCTTCCATTCTTAAAGTGAAATAGGTTACTTCCTCTGGGATATTTGCGTACCAAATCAACATAAATTGACCAAACCATAAGTAAGTCCAAAATATACTGAAACCAAACATGAATTTAGCAACATCGTGCAAATGACTATTATTTACAAATGGTAAATATCCAGCTTTCTTCAAAATTATAGTGGTGATTGCAATAACTGTTAAAGCTGAAACAATCATTGTAGCGAAAATATACCAAGCAAATAAAGTACTATACCAGTGCGGTGTCATTGACATAAACCAATCCCAAGCCATGGTAGATTCTGTAATGATAAAGAACAATAAGAATATAACTGAAAACTTGAAATTCTTTTTATAAGGACCGTAATTTGAAGCTGATGCTAAAGCTCTTGAGTTTCGCACAGCAAAAAATCTATATAAGTTCCAACCTAACACATAAATTATTGCTCTTATAACAAAAAATGGAAAATTTAAATATCCTGATTTCTCTTGTAAGATTTTATCTTCTGCTACCAATTCATGATTTTGCCAAGGGAAAAAATGTTCTCCTGCAAATAACACAATTAAAAGCACAATAATTGAACCTGGTAAAACGTAAGCTGTAATTCCTTCCATCACTCTAAATAAAACCGGAGACCAGCCTACTTGAGCAACATATTGTATAGCATAGAAAGCTAATACTCCTAAGGCAATCATTAAAAAGAAAAATGCAGCAATAAAAGTAGCAGACCAAGGTTTTGTTTGCAATTGATGTAACACGTGTTCTAAATGTTCATCTTCATGATTTTCGCCGTGGGCGGTTTCTTCAGCGTGAGAATTAGCTTCAGAAGCGTGTTCGCCGTGAGCAGCTGAATTCATTTCTGTAGAATGGTAAGTATTATTTTCTTCAGCGTGTGTATTTTCTGAAGATGAATGTCCTTCACCGTGGCCGCTATGTTCTGCAGCGAGAATTTCTTTTGCTTCGTCTATCGTAGACGGAGCGGTTATAAAACCGTACCCAATACCTAACGCACCTACTACGATTAGAATGATAGAAATTAATTTTACTTTACCAGATAGCTTGTACATATCTAAAAATATAATGCAGTTTAATCTTTTTATTTAGTTCTTTTTGGAAGTTTCTTCAGTTTTCATTTCTGATTCTGAATGCATTTCCATAGTAGAGTTTTCAGCTCCATTCGTGTGTAAGGAATCTTGCGCGTTATGATTTTCAACTTCAATATCTCTTAACACGATTCCTTTTTTCATACTTGATGGATTTTCCATATCAACCTTTTCGAATTCACGTTTAGGCTCTCCATTTAATTGACGCTTTAAATCCATTACATAATGGTCTATTTGCCAACGTTCAAATTCGTTTGTTTGCGATGCGTATGAACCCATAGTGTTTAAACCGTAGAACATTACGTGATATACGCTTCCTTCAGTAATTGCTCTTCCTGCATCATTATAAGCAGGAATACCTAAAATTTTCTCTCGCTGAGCAAGTGTCCCTTTTCCATCACCCTTATCTCCGTGGCAAATCGCACAGTAAATTGTATAAAGTTCTTTCCCTTTATTTAAATTGTCTTCAGTATACGGTAAAGGATTTTCTAAATTAGCTTTAGCATTTTCGTAGCCTTCATTGCTAGCCTCATATTCGTAAGGCATCCATCCTCTAGGAATTGTTCCTTCCACCGGAAGTTTTGCTTCTTGACCGTTTTCAAACACACCGGTGTTGTATTCTAAATAGGTTTCATAGCTAGCCGATTTATACATATTCGGAAAATATTGATAATTTCTATCATTTTCCTGAAAGCATGAAACTGCTATTAGAGAAACAGCGATTAATGTTATTATGCGAAATAAACTTTTCATGGATTTATTAATCTATTAATTTTACTTCAGAAGCTCCAGTATCTTTTATAAACTTAACTAAAGCTTCTTCATTATGGTTAGCAACTTCTACTTCAACACAAAAATGATCGTCTGTTGTTCGAGGATCTGGATTTTCTGCTTTCTTAAAAGGCCAAATTTTACTTCTCATATAAAAAGTTATAACCATTAAGTGAGCAGCAAAGAAAACCGTAAGCTCAAACATAATCGGAATAAATGTTGGCATATTATCAAAGAAAGAAAAGCTTGGTTTTCCTCCTATATTTTGAGGCCAATCTTGAATCATTATAAAGTTCATCATTAAAATGGCTACTGTTAAACCAGTTAACCCATATAAGAATGAAGTTATTGCTAATCTAGTAGGCGCTAAGCCCATTGCTTTATCTAAACCATGAATTGGAAAAGGTGAAAAAACTTCAGATACATAATAATTTTCACCGTTGATTTGCTTTACTGCTTGTAAAACTAAATCGTCATCATTATAGATAGCCTGAATAACCTTTGCTGCCATACTAGTTATTTTTAAGTTTTTGTGCTTGACCTTTGAAATCTTTTTCTTCTGCCACAGAAGCGTTAAAAGTCTCTATAATTAAACCTAGGTCTTTATAATCTCTACTTGTTAATTTACTTACTTGATCGAAGGTAAAAATACCTAACTCGTGGAGCTGTTCTTGTGTTAAAGGACCAATTCCATCAATTTTACCAAGATCATCTGCAGGTGTAGTTTTAGAATTGTATTTACCTACATTATCTAAAATTCTTTCTGCAGCAATACGTTTTTCTTCTGTATTCAGTAAAGCGTTTTCTTGAGAATTATCTTCTTCATTAGTATCAAAACTATCTTCTCCTTCATTTCTTTCAATATTAGCTTCGGGACCTCCGGAAGCAGGATATTGCTCAACTTCACTTAAATCATGATCATCTCCGTGTTCTTCTCTTAACCTTTTATACTTATCTCCAGAAGATTTCAAAATTGTTTTTACTTCAGCTTGCGCAATTACAGGGAATGTTCTAGCGTACAATAAAAATAATACAAAGAAGAAACCGATTGTTCCAATGAATGTTCCAATATCTATAAATGTTGGAGAGAACATTGCCCAAGAAGATGGCGTTCTACCTTTACTTAAACAAATTACGATAATATCGAAACGCTCAAACCACATTCCTATATTAATAACAAGTGCTACTAAGAATGTCCAAACAATATTTCTTCTTAATTTCTTAATCCAAAGTGTTAACGGCACAATAAAGTTACACGTAATTAGCGCCCAAAAAGCCCACCAATAAGGTCCGGTTGCGGCACCAAAAGATAAATATGTATAATTTTCATAAGAAATACCAGAATACCAACCTATAAAATATTCAGTAATATAAGCCACCGTTACAATTCCTCCTGTAAGAATTATTACTTTATTCATATATTCAATATGAAGAATTGTGATATAGTTTTCTAAATTGATAACCTTTCTCATAATAATAAGAAGGGTTTGTACCATTGCGAATCCTGAGAAAATAGCTCCGGCAACGAAATAAGGAGGGAAAATTGTCGAGTGCCATCCTGGAACCAAAGAAGTTGCGAAGTCAAAAGATACAATCGTATGTACAGAAAGTACTAATGGCGTCGCTAAACCTGCAAGTACAAGAGAAACTTCTTCAAAACGTTGCCAATCTTTTGCACGACCACTCCAACCGAAACTTAAAATGCTATATATTTTCTTCTGAAATGGTTTTGTAGCTCTATCACGAATCATTGCAAAATCTGGAAGTAAACCTGTCCACCAGAAAACTAATGATACAGATAAATACGTAGAAATTGCAAATACATCCCAAAGTAAAGGTGAGTTAAAGTTTACCCAAAGTGAACCGAATTGATTTGGAATTGGTAATACCCAATAAGCTAACCAAGGACGACCCATGTGAATAATTGGGAAAAGACCCGCTTGAACCACCGCGAAAATAGTCATCGCTTCTGCGGAACGGTTTACAGCCATTCTCCATTTTTGACGGAATAATAAAAGTACAGCAGAAATTAATGTTCCTGCGTGACCAATACCTACCCACCAAACAAAGTTGGTAATATCCCAAGCCCAACCAATGGTCTTGTTCAATCCCCAAGATCCAATTCCTGTAGAAACGGTATATATAATACAACCTAATCCCCATAAAAATGCTACTAAGGCAATAGAGAAAACAATCCACCAAGACTTGTTGGCTTTTCCTTCAACAGGAGCTGCAACATCTACAGTTACATCGTGGTAAGACTTTTCTCCAGTAACTAAAGGCTCTCTTATGGGTGCTTCGTAATGTGACGACATATTCTTAATTAATAATTGATTCTTTAACTAATTTTATAAATCTCCTGTGTTTTTTACTAAAGTTTGATACATCACATTAGGTTTTGTACCTGTGCTTTCTAATAAATGATACATTCGATCATCATTTTTCTTTTCAACTATTTCGGAGTTTTTATTATTAATATCACCAAAGGTCATTGCTCCTTGATCACAAGCGCGAGAACAAGCTGTAAAGAATTCATCATCTCCTACTTCTCTTCCTTCGCGTTTCGCATCAAGAATTGTTTTTTGCGTGATCTGAATACACATAGAGCATTTCTCCATAACCCCACGAGATCTTACTGTCACATCAGGATTAAGAACCATTCTTCCTAAGTCATTATTCATATGGTAATCAAACTCTTCGTTTTCGCTGTATAAGAACCAGTTAAAACGACGCACTTTATACGGACAGTTGTTTGCGCAATATCTTGTACCCACACATCTATTATATGCCATATGGTTTTGACCTTGACGTCCGTGAGAGGTTGCCGCAACTGGACAAACAGTTTCACAAGGTGCGTGGTTACAATGCTGACACATAACTGGCTGAAACGCAACTTCAGGATTATCATAAGAAGCATTTTCAACTTTATCATAGGTTTCAAAAGCTCCTAGATTCTCTAAATCTTCTTGTTCTTGCTTAAATGTATCAGAAGAAGAATAATAACGGTCTACGCGCAACCAGTGCATATCTCTAAACTTTCTTACTTCTTCTTTTCCTACGACAGGAACATTGTTTTCAGAATGACATGCGATAACACAAGCTCCACAACCTGTACAAGCATTTAAATCGATAGAAAGGTTAAAATGATGCCCTATACTTCTATCAAATTCATTCCAAAGACTAGCTTTTTCTTCTCTTACTGAAATTTCATTATGATCGTAATCTACTTCAGGAATAGGATTCCAATAATGTTTATCTTTTGTATTAAAAACCTCTAGTGTGGTTTCTTTAACGATATCGTCTCTACCTGCCATTGTGCTTTGTAACTGCACACAAGCAAATTCGTGAATTCCTTCAGCTTTTTCAATGGTTACTTTTTGAAGAGAACTGAAATTCTTATATAAAGGATAAGCATTTACCCCAACTTGCATTTCTTTTTGAACCGCTTCTTTTTTACCGTAACCTAATGCTAAACCAACAGCTCCTTTTGCTTGACCTGGTTGAATTAGAATCGGAACATTCTTAACTACCGTTTCACCAACTTTAAGGTTTACATAACTACCATTTAAAGCACCATTTGAAACTGTAGGATTTTCAAGTTCTAATTTATCAGCATCTGCTTTAGAAATTACCAAGTAATTATCCCACGAAACACGTGTTAATGGATCTGGAAATTCTTGCAACCAAGGATTATTCGCTTGTTGACCATCACCTAAGGATACTTTTGTATATAAAGTAAGCTCAAACTCACTTTCATTATCAGATTTTGTAAGATTATTAACTGCAGAAGAATAATTCGGAGTCGGCATCGCTCCCATTTCTCCTTCAGAAGCAGAACTTACAGGCGAAGAAGCCTCAAAAACTCCATCGTGTAATGCTTTATTCCAAGAAGTAACACTTCCAGACCAGGTTTCTTTAATATAATCTCTGTAATTATTTTCTGAACCTGTCCACTTTAAAAGCGTATCTTGAAATTGCCTCGTATCAAATAACGGACGAATAGTAGGCTGCATTAAACTAAAGTTGTTTTTAGTAAACTGCACATCTCCCCAACTTTCTAAATAATGAGGAGTAGCCGCGATATATTTACAAAGTTTAGCGGTTTCGTCTTTCTTCATTGAAAAAGCGACAGAAACATCAACTTTCTTCATTCCTTCTTTAAAATCTTCGGCATTTGGCAAACTAAACGCAGGGTTTGCACCGGCAATCAATAAAGCGCCAACGCTACCTGAATTCATATCTTTTACCAATTGCGCTACTTCTTTAGCATTTCCTTGACGAATAACTTTAGGATTATTCTTGTCCATTATTTGACTTCCTAAAGCTTCATTAATTTGCAAAACTAATAGTTGCGCATCTACATCTGTAATACCAGAAACTACAACTCCTTTTGAACCAGCTTTTCTTAATTGACGAACAGCTTTCACTACAGCATCATCTAAAGCAGGAGACAAACTATTTTTAGCACCACCTACAACATAATTGTAAATAGCAGCTAATACAGCTTTTTGCTGAGAAGGCTTTGCAGGAATTCTTTTGTCTGCTTTCGCTCCAGTTTGTGTCATATTTCCTTCAAACTGAATATGACGTGACATTTTCCCGTTTTTAGGAATACGACTTTTAGCATAACTAACGTCGTTTCCACCGGCTTGCCAATCTGCTAAGAAATCTGCTCCAACAGAAACAATGGTTTCAGCTTTTGAAAAATCATAATTTCCTAAAGCTCGCTCACCGTATTTCATCTGATAAGCATCTAAAGCAGTATCTTCAGAAACTGCATCGTAAACAATATGCTTTATATTGGAATATTTAGCTGAAAATTCTTTTATTAATTTAGTTGTAGATGGACTTGCCATAGTAGAAGTCAATAATACTTTTTGACCACCTGCATTCTGTAAAGCATTCCCAACTTGACGATCCAACTCTTCCCAAGAAACATCTTTTCCTTCAATTTGAGGACGCTTTAATCTTTTATTATCATATAGAGATAAAACTGAAGCGTGCACTCTCGCATTTGCACCAAGCGCAGCTTTAGACAGTTTATTACTTTCAATTTTAATTGGTCTTCCTTCTCTTGTCTTTACTAAAACACTAGCAAAATCAAAACCATCTGCCATTGTTGTAGCATAATAATTAGCTACACCAGGAACGATACGCTCTGGCTGAACTACGTAAGGAATTGTTTTTGTAACAGGTCCCTCACAAGCAGCTAAAGAAGCCGCTACAGTACTAAACCCAACAAATTTCAAAAAATCTCTTCTAGAAGTAGCTGAACTTTCTAGAGATTCTTTATCACCCAAAAATTCATCTGTAGGAATTTCCTCTACAAACTCATTCTGTCGAAGCTTCTCAACAACAGGGCTATTTTCGTTTAGCTCCTCAACACTCTTCCAGTATTTTTTGTTTGATGACATATATAAATAAAATTAGCTTCTTAATAAATTAATAATGACACTTACCACATTCAATTCCACCCATTTCTGCAGCAGTTAATTGCTCTACACCATATTTCTTAGACAACTCTTCGTGGATTTTTTCATAATATTTGTTACCCTCCATTTGTACGTTCGTTTCTCTGTGGCAATTAATACACCAACCCATTGTTAACGGCGCGTGTTGCTTCATAATCTCCATCTCCTCCACAGGACCGTGACATTTTTGACACTGAATCCCTGCTACACTCACGTGCTGACTGTGATTGAAATATGCAAAATCCGGAAGATTGTGAATTCTAACCCATTTTACAGGTTTTTGCTCTCCGCTATAAGATTGCGTAGCTGGATCCCAACCTACCGCATCATACAACTTAGCAATCTCTCCATCATAAAACTCTTTTGAATAATCTTCGGTAGCTGTTTCAGGAGCAACTTCACTTATAGATTTATGACAATTCATACAAACATTTAAAGATGGAACTCCAGAAGTTTTACTTACTCTAGCCGAAGAGTGACAATATTTACATTCTATTTGATTATCCCCAGCATGAATTCTATGTGAATAATGAATTGGCTGTACAGGTTCATAACCTTGATCTACCCCAACCTGCATCAAATAACCATACACAAAATAAGCTGAAGCCAACAGTAAGAAGATTGCAGAAACAATCACTAAAAACTGATTTTCAACAAATGCTTTCCAAATTGGTTTTCTTTTTGACGATTGAACAACTTCAATATTATTTGCCGTAGCAAAACGATTTAAAGTTTTATTCACTAATACAAGCACTCCGATTAACAATAACAATACGAATGCAAGAATTCCTAAAATAATTTCAACTGAAACTCCGCTTCCAGAACCACCACCTTGATTTTCACCACCTGCAGTAGTAGCAGCATTACTCGGCTCAGGTTTTGGCTGCTCTACATATGCAAGAATATTATCTATATCTTCATTCGATAACTGCGGAAAAGGAGTCATCGCTGTTTGATTATACTCTTCATAAATAGCAACCGCTTCAGGATCACCCGCAGCAATCATTTCTGGACTATTTTTAATCCATTGATACAACCATTCTCTTTCATGACGACCAGTCACCCCATTTAACGCAGGACCGGTTGATCGTTTATAGCGTTTATGACAAGCCGCACACAAAGAATTGAAAAGCTCTTTTCCTTTTGCAGGGTCGCCTTCCATAGAAGATGCAGCCGCACCAGCATCAGTAGCAGGCTCCTTACTAGCTTCACCTTTTGCTTCACTGACTTTTTCTGCCTGACTCTCTTCTTGCGCTATAGCATTATGAGAAAATGATAATAAAAGTACTACCGAGAAAAGTAGTATTCTTGAAATTGAATGGCGGATACTCACCTTTTTCATATTACAGTCGAATTAGCATCTTAATTTGGTATGATTTTTATAGTGAATAAGTTAGGCTTTTCTAAGCAAATTGCACTGCAAAAATTCAAGCACAAAAGTAATACTTAAAGATGATTTTAGGAATGTTAGGGAACTGTTAATGGGTAATTTATAATACTTCTAAATAATAAAGTACACCTAACTTTAGTTTTTTAGTTTTACTTTTGTATAAAATTGAACTTAATTATGATTAAAATACCCGCCTTAAAATACTTATTATTAACAAGTTGTATTACTTTCAGCATAACCGTTAGTGCCCAGCAAGCAACAAGTTCTATAGAACAAGATCCATTAATTCCTGAATTATTGATTTTAAAATCGAAGATGACAGAAAATAATGAGTTAGGTGAACGTTATAAAATTCAACTTTTTTATGGCTCTACCTTAGCAGAAGCAAATAAAGTAAAGAAAGAGTTTGAAAGAACGTATACCAAATGGCCTTCGAGCATTGAGTTTGAAACTCCAAATTACAAGGTTTGGGTCGGAGATTTTAGAAATAAATTAGAAGCAGAACGCGCATTTTTAGAATTGAAAGAAGATTTTAAAAGTGCATTTATTTTTAAACCGAAAGGTTAAATTCTTGTTTAATCAGATTTACCTTATCAAAGTAAAGTTCCTTTTAATTTTTTTTGGATTCCCTTTTTCATTTAGATATTCTACCATAAACCAATAATCATCAGAAGGCATTTGTTTTCCATTGTATGTGCCATTCCAGCCTCTAGAGCTTGCGCTAAAACTACTTAAAAGTTTACCAAAACGATCAAAGATATAGATTTTGACACCTTGCTGATTTCTAAGCGCTGGAATATTCCAATAATCGTTCTGACCATCATTATTAGGTGTGAAAAATTTAGGGAAATTTAAAATTAGGATTTCTTTTATAAGTTCTCCACATCCATTTTGGTCACGTCCAACAATGCTTGCTATTCCGCCATTTAGGTTTTCAAAGATTAGACTGGTCGTTGTAAGTTGCCTAAAAGGACTATTATTTACAGAAAATTCATATTCCCCATAGCCTTTTACATTTTCTATGCGGATGGAACCTTCGCCAATGTTATTCACTTCAAATAAAGGTGCGCTGCTTTCTGTAATTTCTACAGAAGATGTGGTTGAGCAAGTCGAAAGATTTTGAACACTTATTATTTTTACTTGATACTTCCCGGCTTGCAAGACTTCAAGACTGCTACCTGTTTCGGATAATATTTCTCCATCTCGTGACCATTCAATATCATACTGATTTGGATCAATTCCTGTTTCCAATACGATTGGAATTTCGCCTTCAAGGGCTGCACCGGTTTGAGGCTCTACACAAATTATCAGGTCTTCTAGTCGCTGATTAAAATTAAGATCCGGTAATTCAGTGATAGCTATTGAAAAGTTTACTGTTTCTGAATGGCACCCAGTAGTTTCATCAACCACCGCAGCGTAAATAGTTGTGGGTAGGCTTGTCGGTTTAAAATTTTGTGGATCCTGAATAGGGTTGGTATTCTCATAATCGGCTTGGCTTAAATAATACTCAACACTTGTGTTATTTCCTGCTGAGCGCTTTATTTCTTCATCTTTTTCGGTCAGGTCTATTATTGATTTTTGTGTATCACAGTCCACGATATTTTCCACATTAGTGTTTACTTGTGGAAGGCTACTAATGGAAAGGAAAATTTCGGCAATAGAAAAACAGCCTTCGCTGTTTTCTACCCGAAGGTAAATTAGCTCCCCTTCACCTCCGGTATAAGTTTCCGGATCTGAAATAGGGTTGTTGGCATTTTCTGCATCGCTTTGATTAGTATAAAAACTAAATTGAATATTCCCCGTATTAGAACTTACATAATTTGCTGAATTTTCTTCTAAATCAAAAATTCCTTCGTTGGGCGCTGTTTCTCCACAGGCGTAGCTATTAAAACTTTGTAAACTTAGTTCTGGGGCCTGGCTTACTTCTAATTCTAATTCGGTAATGGCAAAACAGCCGTTTGCACCTTCTACTCGTGCAAAAATAATTTGCTCGACTTGGTTAAGATAGGGATCGGGAAGTTGATTTGAAGCATCACCTTCTTCGGCTTGTTTTTGACTTGCATAATAAGTGACCGCATTTCCGGTAGCCTTATTGATTTCTGAATCTTTTTGTGAAAGCTGAAAACTGCCGTACTACTGGTGGGGTTTTCTTCGCAGGAAGCCAGCGGCGTGGGATCTTCAATTTGTGGAAGCGGCAAAGGTCTACTTGAAAACTGCCTGTTGAAAAGCAACCGCTGCCATCTTCTACCCGTACAAAAATAGTTTCGGTTTGCGAACTTGGAATGTATAAATTAGGTGAGGTAATTTCGGCTTGACCGTTCTCGGCTGCATTTTGCGAGCCGTGAAAACTGATAGTATACAAATTTTTATCTATATTGGTTGTAGCCTCTTCTAAATTAATTTCGGTTTCGTTAGGCGTGCCGCACTGTGAAATATTATCTAAAGAAGGGTTTGGCGGGGCTTCGGGAAGCGTTATTATTAAGCTATCGGTATTGTTCTGTTTGTTATTCTCGGCAATTGGTTGATTGCCGGCAGTATCGCGGTTAACATCTACAAAAAGCTCTCCAGGGCTTGCGGTATTGGTCGGAACAGTGATGATGGTTGTTAAGGTTTCGCTACCATCTATGGGGATATTCTGTGTGGTATTGACCGTAGTAATGTAAACCGAATTCCCGGTGTTATCTTCTAAAAACAAACTGACCGGCGTACCGGAAGGCAAAACATCTGTGGCATTAGTATTAAAAACGGTAAACTCAACCTCTAAAAAACCAGCTTGACATGCATTAAAATTAGTAGTAGCAATTTCTACAGTGGCATCGGGCAACTCGTTGGGTATGGAAGTAACAATATACTGGAAAGCACATCTATCATCAAAAGATTCGAATATTATATTGGCAGAAGTATCGCCAATAGAAATATAAGGAGAAATGTCAAAATAGTCGAGATCCATGTTCCATAATGTATTGGAATTCGTATAGGAATTTGTACTGTTGAAAATATTTCCAACTGAGTTTAAGGGCGGGTTAGATAATATATTGTTATTAAATTTAACGTTTTCTTCAAATTGAGGAAATGTATAATTAATAGTTTCGCTATTCCAAACTAAAAAACCTACTTTTGAATTACTCGTACTACTAACATCAAGATTGTTTAAGTTTATATTAATGCTAGTAGCTAACCCTCCAATGTTAGAAAGTACTTTAAAACCATTATAAATATTTACTTGTCTAGGATTTAAACTTGAGTCTTCATAAACAATTAATAATGACCAACCAGCATAATTAAAGGATAAAGAGCAGTATTGTGAATTTTGAGAAAGGTAATTTGTTAAATTTAATCCTGTAAGTGTGTATATACCATTACCAGAATTTCGAACAATATTTGTGACATCTGCATAGCAAGAAAATATTTGGTGAAATGAGGCAGGATAGAGGAATGATTGTGGCACAAAAGTAGCATTAGAAGTTAAAGTACAAAGTACTTGTGACATTATTTCCATTTAATTGAACGGTTTCGTTTCCTGTCTCTGGTCCAGAACCTGACCAATATAAATAAGCAGCTTCCACAGTTTGATTTGGATTTAAATTTAAAGTTGCACTTGAAGAATTATTTATATTACAGCTGAGTGAACCAAAATTGTTAACGTTATCATTTGGATTCAATGTATTTCCAATAGCCGTAAAGTCATAATTCCCATTAAACTGTTGAGACAATGAAAACGGAGTTCCTTGAAAAGACTGTGAAAAGCTTTGTACTGCAATAAAAAATATCAAAAAGCATAAATGTTTCATACAAAATCAGTTAACTCATTAAAAATAAGCATTTAGGCTATGAAACAAAAGTTAAAATTTTCTATATGCAAGAAGGTGAAAGAAAATTTTTACTGAAAGTGTTATTGCAATAGCGATAGCAGCGACATACTTTTTATGTTTTTTTATTAAAACAATTTCTTTGGCAGAAAAAATGAAGTCTTATGGAAGGTTTGACTTTTTAAAATATTTTCCATAATAAGATATAGCGGATAGCGCGGCCGTTAGGATTGTCCGAATTATCTTACTCATTAAAAAAGGCTATTCAAATTAATATTGAATAGCCTTTATATATAATTATGTGCCTGTTATTTTATTTCAATTTCTTTTTTACAGCTACTTCTCGGAAGCACTCAACTACATCGCCCTCTCTAATGTCGTTATAGTTTTTTACTTGCAATCCGCATTCATAACCTTTCGCTACTTCTTTCGCATCGTCTTTAAAACGTTTTAACGAAGCAAGCTCTCCGGTATAAACTACCACACCGTCACGAATTAATCGAATTTGACTGTTTCTATATATTTTACCATCGGTTACCATACAACCGGCAATTGTTCCAACTTTAGAAATTTTGAACGTTTCTCTGATTTCAGCATTTCCAGTAATTTCCTCTTTCATTTCAGGAGACAACATACCTTCCATCGCATCTTTTAAATCATTTATCGCATCGTAAATGATAGAATATGTTCTAATATCGATTTCTTCTTTATCAGCAACTTGTTTTGCACTTCCTGCAGGTCGTACATTAAATCCAATAATAATCGCATCTGATGCCGAAGCTAACAATACATCACTTTCTGTAATTGCTCCTACGCCTTTATGAATAATATTCACTTGAATTTCTTCTGTAGATAATTTTTGGAAACTATCAGTTAAGGCTTCTACAGAACCATCTACATCACCTTTCAAGATAATGTTTAATTCTTTAAAGTCACCTAAGGCGATACGTCTTCCGATTTCATCTAAGGTAATATGACGTTGCGTTCTCACATTTTGTTCGCGCTGAAGTTGTGTACGTTTTGCTGCAATATCTTTTGCTTCACGCTCATCTTGCATTACACTAAACTTATCACCCGCTTGTGGCGCACCGTCTAAACCTAAAATTGAAACCGGTGTTGATGGACCGGCAGATTTAACATCGTTACCACGTTCATCATGCATGGCTTTAATCTTACCACTTGTAGTTCCCGCCAGAACGTAATCTCCAATTTTTAAGGTTCCGCTTTGTACTAAAATTGTAGAAACATATCCTCTACCTTTATCTAAATAAGCTTCTACCACAGTTCCGGTAGCTAACTTATCTGGATTAGCTTTTAATTCAAGAATTTCAGCTTCAAGTAAAACTTTTTCTAATAATTCTTTTACACCATTTCCGGTTTTAGCGGAAATATCATGTGACTGAACTTTACCTCCCCAATCTTCAACTAGAAGATTCATCCCAGCAAGTTTTTCTTTTATCTTTTCTGGATTTGCAGTTGGCAAATCAACTTTATTGATCGCAAAAATAATAGGAACTCCTGCAGCTTGCGCGTGTGAAATCGCCTCTTTTGTTTGCGGCATCACATCATCATCGGCTGCAATTACAATAATTGCAATATCGGTAACTTGTGCCCCACGAGCACGCATTGCCGTAAAGGCTTCGTGACCTGGAGTATCTAAGAAAGCAATTTTTTCGTTATTTTCTAATTCTACTCCGTATGCTCCAATATGCTGCGTAATTCCACCGCTTTCTCCGGCGATTACATTTTCTTTACGAATGTAATCTAATAAGGAAGTTTTCCCGTGATCTACGTGACCCATTACGGTTACGATTGGCGCTCTATGCACTAAATCTTCTGGATTGTCTTCTACAACTTCTACCGATTCTTCTAAATCTGCGGTTACAAATTCTACTTCGAAACCAAATTCTTCAGCAACAATAGAAAGTGTTTCAGCATCGAGACGCTGATTCATTGTCACCATCATTCCTAACGACATACAGGCTGAAATAACTTTCGTTACCGGAACGTCCATCATAGTAGCAACTTCACTAACGGTAACAAATTCGGTTACTTTAAGGGTTTTGCTTTGTTGTTCTTGTTGCGCTAATTCTTCTTCTGATTTTTGACGGTGTTGATCTCTCTTATCTCGACGATATTTAGCACCTTTTCCTTTGCTGGATTTACCTTGAAGTTTTTCAAGCGTTTCTCTAATTTGCTTTTGTACTTCTTCTTCTGTTGGCTCTTCTTTGGTTACAGGTCGGCGTTTTTTAGCTCCTGCTCCACTTTTTTTGAAGTTGCCTTTTTTATTGTTTCCTGGTCCGCCAGTATTTCCGTCTTTGCTAATTCTGCGACGACGTTTTTTCTTTCCTTTGTTAGCACCAGGCTTGTCTTTATCTTCTTTTTTCTTAGCTGGCTTTTTATCAAACTGACTAAGATCTATTTTTTCTCCTGTGAAGTTAGGACCGTTTAGTTTTTTGTACTTCGTTTCTAAACGCTCTTCTTTAACTTCTTCTTCGCTCTTTTTACTTTTTTCAGAAGATTCCTTTTTAGGCTGTTCTTTCTTTGGTTCTTCTTTTTTTGAAGTTGGTTGAGCGGTTTTAGCTGGCGAGGCTTTTTCTGAAGATTTTTCAGTTTTAGATTCTTCTTCTTTTTCAGCAGCTTGAGGTTTGGGCTTTTCTGAATCTGAAGTTTTTTGAGGTTTAGTAGGCTGCGATTTTTTTTCTAAATCTATTTTACCAACTTGTTTTGGCCCGTTTAATTCTTTACGAGCTCTCACAATTTCCTCTTCTTTCTCTTTTTCTTCGCGTTCCTTTTCGAGTTTACGTTGCTTTTCTAATTGCTCACGTTCCCGCGCTAAACGAAGTTCTTCTTTCTCCTTCTTACGCTCTTCGCTTACTTCTTTAGAAGCTACCTTTTTACTTTTATCGGTTTGAAATTCATCAAACAGTACTTGGTATACTTCTTCAGAAATTTTTGTAGTTGGACGCGCATCAATATCATAGCCTTTGGAAGTTAAAAATTCCACAGCCCGATCAAGTGAAATATTGAATTCACGTAAAACTTTATTTAATCGCATTGTTTTTGCTTCAGCCATAAATTGCCTCTAAATTACCTCTTTTATTCTTAATTATATTGATCTTAATTATACCTCAAATATAATTAATCTTCAAATTCTTCTTTTAAGATCCGAACGACATCTCTAATGGTTTCTTCTTCCAGATCTGTAATTTTAATTAAATCTTCTATATCTTTTTCAAGAATACTTTTTGCGGTATCTAACCCGATTCTTGAAAATTCTTTAATTACCCAATCTTCAATTTCATCTGAAAATTCTGATAATTCTACATCTTCTTCTACACCTTCTCTAAATACATCGATTTCGAAACCGGTTAATTGCCCGGCTAATCTAATATTGTGACCACCTCTACCAATAGCTTTTGAAACTTCTTCTGGTTTTAGCATTACTTCTGCACGTTTTCCTTCGTCATCAATTTTAATGGAAGTTACTCTTGCAGGACTTAATGCGCGTGTGATAAACAGTTGGTCGTTTGTTGTGTAATTAATTACATCTATATTTTCATTTCCTAATTCGCGTACAATTCCGTGAATTCTTGAACCTTTCATACCTACACAAGCTCCTACAGGATCTATTCTATCGTCATAAGAATCTACAGCTACTTTTGCTTTTTCACCTGGAATTCTTACTACTTTTTTAACGGTAATTAAACCATCGAAAACTTCAGGGATTTCTTGCTCGAATAAACGCTCCAAGAAAATAGGTGCTGTTCTTGAAAGTATGATGATAGGTTTATTTCCTTTTAATTCTACACTTTCGATAACTCCTCTTACATTTTCTCCTTTTCTAAAAAAGTCTGAAGGAATCTGACGATCTTTAGGCATAACCAATTCATTTCCTTCATCATCTAGCAAAATTATAGCTTTATGACGAATATGGTGAACTTCAGCTGAATAAATCTCTCCTTCTAATTCTTTAAATTGCTTATAAACATTTGTGTTGTCGTGTTCATGAATTTTAGAAATTAAATTTTGACGTAAAGCCAAAATAGCACGACGACCTAAGTCTATTAATTTTACTTCTTCAGATACATCTTCACCAACTTCAAAGTCAGGTTCGATTTTTCTAGCTTGCGATAACGCGATTTCTTGGTTTTCATCTTCTACTTCACCATCGGCAACAACCACACGATTTCTCCATATTTCTAAATCTCCTTTATCGGGATTTATAATAATATCAAAATTATCATCTTCTCCAAACTTCTTCTTCAAAGCATTTCTAAATACATCTTCTAAGATCGCCATTAAGGTAACGCGATCTATCAACTTATCATCTTTAAACTCTGAAAAAGAGTTGATTAAATCGATATTTTCCATATCAAACTTTAATTAAAATGTTATCATCACTTTTGCTTCAACAATATCGTTGTAAGACAAAGCAGCTTCCTTTTTTACGGTTACTTTTCCTTTGCCTACCGGTTTTGGCTCTCTTGCTTTCCATTTTAGCAAAATTGTTTCTTCGCCGGCTTCTTCTAATTTTCCTTCTATCGTTTCTTTTTCAGTTTTTACGGTAAGCTTTCTTCCTACATTTTTTTTAAACTGGCGTGGCAGTCGTAATGGTGTAGAAACACCTGCCGAGGTTACTTCTAAAGAAAAATCTTCTTCGTCTCGATCTAAATTATGTTCAATTTTTCGACTTACTTCTATACAATCGTTTACAGAAACGCCCTTATCGCCATCTATAACCACTAAGATTTGGTTATTGTTATTAATTTCAAAATCGATTAAAAACAACGATGGGTTTTCATTTAAAGCGCTCTCTAACAATTCTTTAACTCGTTCCTTCTGCATTGAAAATAGTTATAAAAAGAGGGGACTTTTTGTCCCCTCGATTATCGATTTCTTTCTTCGTGCTGCAAATATAGTAATAATTTCTTACATAATAAATTAGATGCAGAATGAAATTTATTTGTACTTTTAAATAATAACTTTTAATCAACTAAAAACCTTTCTTAATATGAAAAAAATTCTCGTCCCTACCGATTTTTCTGAACAAGCTGAAAACGCCCTTAAAGTTGCAGCACAATTGGCTAAAAAATACGATGGAGAGATTTTTCTATTGCATATGCTTGAATTGCCTATGGAATTAATTGACCCTACAACACAAGAGAACAACTCTAACCCACCAGAAGCTTTGTTTTTTATGAAATTAGCGCACCAGCGCTTCGAAGATATGATGAGCCGTGATTACTTAGAAGGTATAAAAGTGCACGAAACGGTGCAATTTCATGAAGCTTTTGAAGGAATTATGGAAGTGAGCAAAGAAAAAGGTTGCGACCTTATTGTTATGGGTTCTCACGGCGCAAGCGGACTAAAAGAAGTATTTATTGGCTCAAACACAGAAAAAGTTGTTCGCCATGCCGATTTACCGGTGTTAGTCATTAAAAATAATATTCCGTTGTTTGATGTGAAAAACTTTGTGTTTGCTTCAGATTTTGTAGATGAAGGAAAAGCTTCTTTTAAAGAGGCGATAAGATTTGCAAAAACTATTGGCGCAAAAATGCACTTGGTTTACATTAATACTGCGAATAAATTCAAAACTACTTCTAAAATTGAAAAACGCATTAATGGATTTATTAATGATGTTGAAATGGGAGAACACACCATTACCGTTTATAATGACGAAAGTATAGAAAAAGGTATTTTAAACTTTTCAGCTAAAATGAATGCGGGATTAATAGGAATTAGCACGCACGGAAGAAAAGGCTTAGCACATTTCTTAAACGGAAGTATTAGCGAAGACTTGGTAAATCACGCAAAACGTCCAGTGGTTACTTTTAAAATTAAATAAGCGATTTTTTTAAACCTGCTTGAAGACAAGACCAAAAATAGTTCCAGAACGATTTGGTCTTGTCTCTTTTTACACCTTCTACATGTTCTGCAATAGACCCATTTTTCGGTTTTTTATTAACCAATAAATTTGCGGCTATACTTAAAATAGTATTTTTCTTTTTACCATCTTTCTGTAAAACTTCAACTTTAAATTTATCATACACCAATTTTAGCTGACCTCGAGCTTGATTACTATTTCCTGAAAAATTAAAATATACTTCCTCAATTCCAGAGCCGGTTGCGCGCATATTAAACGCGGGTTTAAAAAACGAATTAATGGAAGGCGGCGGAATAGAAAATGAACTTCCTTTAATCGTAAAATAATCGGTAGTATCGTTAACTCTAAAATTCCATTGTACATCAAGTGGAGATTTCCCCATAAATGAAGTAGAAATATCAATATTGGTTTCCGGGAAATTTTCTCGGTCTAAATCCAGATTGGTGACATTTGCAATCTTTGCGTTTAAATTTTCAAAAACAACTTTTCCGGGATCTCTATCTTTTTTAATTAATTCTTCATAGGTAATATTGGCACCAGAAAGCTGCAAACTATCGATCGCTAATTTCAACGAAAGTTCACGCAACATTTTGCTGTAAAGCGCTTTTTTTCGCGTGTCGTTTTTCACCGTTTTATCACGATAAATATTAAAATCTAGTCCGCTTAATTTCATAAGAGGCGATTTAAAAACCGGCGTTTCGTCTTGAAAGGTAAAATTATAGTTAGAAATCGCCAACGAGTCGACTTTTAATTTCATTAAATCTTTTTCATACGGAATTACCTCAACATATTCTTTTCTGGATAATTTTGGCAATAAGACTAAATCGAAAGCATTTACATTTTTTTCTGAAATACTTAATTTTTGAAGCTGAAGTTTTTGAAGTTTATTTAAATCGTATGCTAAGTTAGCCACCGAAAACTGAAACTTTTTATAAGTAAACGGAATTTTTTGTTGCTTGCTAATACTATCTACTGCAATATTTTCAGCATTTAAATTGAATTTTTCTGCGCTTAACAACTCGATAGAATCATTTCGCATTGTAAATCTTCCGTCATTTACAGAAACATTTTTAATTAAAATTGGTTTTCCGCTTTTAGATTTAGTTGATTTTTTTGCCGAATCTTCGTTCTTCTTATTTATATAATGAATGACAGGATGTTGAATATTTATTTCATCAATAACAATTTCTTTGTCGAACAAAAATTTTGAATAGCTCAAATCGATCAACGAAAAAGAAGTAGCCGAAACCTCCATCGTTTTTTTCTGGTAATGAATACTATCAAACTTAACAGTTCTAGACCAAAGGTTTAAATTGAAATCGGTATAACTTAATTCACCTTTTTTTACCTTATCATCTAAAGCGGAAGAAATTTTATATTTCGCGTAAAAATGCAATCCTACATAGCCAATGATGAAAACAAGAATGCAAATTCCCGCAATTTTTAAAGTCTTTTTATAATTCACTTAGTTGTTTTTAAGAGATTCCAATTTATCATTCTTTTCACGAATAACGTTTACTTTAAGAGTTTTTAACTTAAAAACATTAAGTAATTATTTTCTACAAGTTAAATTTCAGCTAAACTCATCTTTTAACTTGACTTGTAACGGGTTACAAACTTATATTTACCACATAATTTACAACCTATGTTAATTAAACTTTTTGTTTTTGCACTTTTCATTATAGCCGAAATTGGCTTAGGAATATACAGTTTGCTTTTAAGCGAAAGCTTACTTGCGCGATTCTTTTTCTTTATTCTAAGTGCAATTATTGTTTGCATAGTGGTAATAAAATTTGGGCATAAATTATTGCCTTTTGAAGAAAACGAACAACCACAACAACAGAATTAAACAATATTTTATTTCTTTGAAAAATCCGATGTTTCCATCGGATTTTTTTGTATTCTTTTACGCATGACCATAATTTGTATTTCAGACACGCATAATAAACACGAAGATCTTCATATTCCAGAAGGAGATATTTTAATTCACGCCGGTGATATCACCGAATCAGGAACTAAACGGGAATTAAAATCATTTTTCGAGTGGTTTAAAAATCAACCTCACACACACAAAATCTGCATTGCGGGAAATCATGATTTTTATTTAGAAAGTGCTTCAGAAAAAGAATTGAAAACACTTATTCCAGAATCAGTTCATTATTTATGCGATGATCAAGTTGAAATAAATAATTTAAAATTTTGGGGCGCGCCGCACACGCCAATCCCTAACCGATGGGCATTCGGAAAAGATACACCAACAATTGAACAGCATTGGAACAAGATCCCAAAAGACACAAATATTTTAATAACCCATACGCCACCTTATGATATTTTAGATGAATCTTATGAGCAAGATGCTTTAGGATGCGCAATTTTAAGAGATCGAGTAAAAAAAATTAAACCACAATTTCATATTTTCGGTCATATGCACAACAACTACGGAATCGTAAAATTCTCAGAAACTACCTTTGTAAATGCTACCTCATTTAATGACTCTTATTCACTTATAAATAATCCTATTAAACTAACTCTTTAAAAAAGTATAAAAAAAGAAGTTTTTTCCTAAAAAAAGTTAATTAGAGATAATGCAACATTTTGTTACCAATATTTTAACAGGTGCTGGTTTATCTTAGTAACAAATAAAAAATATTGCTATGAAAACTTCTTATAAAACAGGTACTATTTTAAATGAAATGGAAAATCTAATTGCTTATAGCTGCCAAAGCAAAGACATTTCTACTGAAAAATTCGATACTTTTCATTCTGCTCTAATCAAAAAACATTTTGGAGCAATTGAAGCAAATATTAACCGCGAAACAAAAACTTTAGAGCTTAAAGTTGCGGTTCGTGAAAACAATTATGCTCATATTAATATTACCTACAAAAGTTTAGAGAATTTCCTTAAATCCTGCTTAGAAGATGATTTAGGAAGTTTAGCATTTTACCAAAACATGCTCACCTTTTATAATGTAGGAATTAGCGAGTAAAATTCTATTTTAAAAGAAGAAAATAAAAAAGCCAAGTTGGAAATCCAACTTGGCTTTTTTTGTTGGCCTACTAGGGCTCGAACCTAGACTCTTCTGGACCAAAACCAGACGTGTTGCCAGTTACACCATAGGCCAATGCTTGATTGCGGATGCAAATTTAAAATAAAGTTTCAATTCACCAAATAAAATTAAAAATTATTTTCCGTAAAATATTATAAAATCTGTTTCGTTTTAAACTCATTCATCATTTATTCTTAAATTCGCCACTCGCAGAACTTACAAACTTACAGAATGACAGAGCTTAACTTTAAAAAGTGGAATAAAATATTAGGATGGTTAGTATTTCTAATCGCTTTAATTACCTATACTTTAACCGTAGAACCAACTGCCAGTTTTTGGGACGCTGGTGAATATATTTCTACCGCTGCAAAACTTCAAGTTGGACACCCGCCGGGAGCTCCGCTTTTCCAAATGATGGGTGCTTTTTTCTCCACTTTTGCTACCAATGCAGACCAAGTAGCATTAATGGTGAATATGGTTTCGGTAGTTTCTAGTGCGTTTACCATTTTGTTTATGTTTTGGTCTATCACCTTATTGGTAAGAAAAATTGCGGGAAGAGCAAGAACGTTAACCAATTCTGAAAAAATTGCGGTATTAGGTAGCGGTTTAGTAGGTTCGCTGGCGTTTAGTTTTACCGACAGTTTTTGGTTTAATTCTGCTGAGGCCGAAGTTTACGCAATGGCAAGTTTTCTAATGGCCGTATTATTTTACATCGGTTTACTATGGGAAAGAGATATGTTTAAACCTCGAGGCAATCGATGGCTCATTTTAATTGCTTTTATTATTGGACTTTCTTTTGGTGTCCATTTTATGGCGTTGCTTACCATTCCGGCAATTGGTTTTTTATATTATTTTAAAAATACTGAAAAAATTACGATCAAGAATTTCATCATTGCAAATATTGTGGTGGTAGCAATTTTGGCGTTTATATTTAAATTATTACTCCCCTATACCCTTACATTTTTCGCGCAAGCGGAAGTATTCTTTGTAAACTCAATTGGTTTACCATTTAATTCAGGAACAATTATCGCTGCACTTGTAATTGGAGCGGCAATTTTTTATGGATTCAAATACACAAGAAAGAAAAACTATATCCACGCGAATACTTTTTTACTCTGCATTCTTTTCATTTTTATAGGATTTTCAAGTTGGGTTATGCTTCCTATTCGTGCAAATGCAGGAACGGTAATTAATGAAAACAGTCCAAATAACGCCCGTGAGTTATTAGCGTATTATAACCGTGAGCAATATCCTGAAACTAAATTGTTTTACGGTCCGCAATTTACCGATACCTTTGCCGGCCTAGATGAAGAAGAACCGTATATAGATGATAAACCTAAATATGAAGAAGATGAAGCTTCAGGAAAATATGTAATTGTAAACGATTGGAAAGATTCGAAACCAAATTCCAGTTCGGCACATAAAACCTTTCTTCCACGTATGTGGAGTCCCGAACATATAGAAAATTATATGGAATTCACCGGACCGATTGAATTCACCATTAAACCGGAATATCAACAAGAAGAACAATTAATTCAAACGGTAAACGAATTTAAACGCGCTTATGCACAAGGAAAAATAGGAAATGAAGAATATGTTTCTTTTCTCCAACAATTCGGTCCGTATTTAAATGTAGAAAAACCTTCAACCGCTTCAAATTTTCGCTATTTATTAGAGTTTCAAATAGGCTATATGTATTGGCGCTATTTTATGTGGAATTTTGTCGGGAGACAAGATGATATTCAAGGTCGCTATACCGATATGCACGGAAATTGGCTTAGTGGAATTGACTTTATAGACGAAATGTTTTTAGGTTCACAAGACAATTTGCCAACCGATGTGAAAAATAATAAAGGAAGAAACACTTATTTCTTTTTGCCTTTAATTTTAGGAATCATCGGCTTGGTTTTTCAGCTTAAAAAAGATAATAAAAACTTCTGGGTCTTGTTGGTTTTCTTCTTATTTACAGGAATTGCCTTAAAAATTTACTTAAACGAACGTCCGTTCGAACCTCGCGAAAGAGATTACGCCTTGGTAGGTTCTTTCTACGTTTTTGCCATCTGGATTGGATTCAGCGTTTATGCACTGTACGATTTATTAAGGGAGAAACTTTCTACAAAAATGGTTGCGCCGTTAGTAACAGTTGTCTGTTTAATTGCTGTTCCAGGAATTTTAGTTTCTCAAAATTGGGACGATCACGATCGATCTAATCGTTATACAGCGACATCTATGGCAAAAATGTATCTCGATTCAGTAGATGAAAACGGAATTCTTTTCACCATTGGTGATAATGACACCTTTGCACTTTGGTACGCACAAGAAGTGGAAGGCTACCGAAAAGATGTTCGGGTTATAAATACTTCTCTATTCGCTACTGCTTGGTATATCGACCAAATGAAACGCGCAGCTTATGAAAGTAAACCCGTAAAAACTTCGTTAGAACATAAAAATTACAGTTACGGAACAAACGATTTTGTAAGATTTTACAAAGATCCGCGGGTAAGAGATACTATGTTAATTTCTAATTGGATTAAATACATAAAAAGTGACGCGCCAAGTACAAAAGCGGAAACGCAAAGCGGACAAATGGTGAATACTTTCCCGACTAAAAACGTTCGTATTCCGGTGAATGCAACCAACGCGATCGAAAGCGGAATTGTAAAAGAAAAAGATCGCGATAAAATTGTGCCTTATATTGATATTGAAATTACCGGCGGCATTGTCTTAAAAAATAGATTATTAATGCTCGACGTAGTGGCAAATACCGATTGGAAACGCCCAATTTATTTTACCGGCGGAAGCTTTGGCGACGATGATTATTTATGGATGAAAGATTATTTGCAACTCGACGGGGTTTGCTATAAACTTGTGCCTATAAAAACACCAGTAGATCCTAGAATTCCTTATGATATGGGAAGAATGGACACCGATAAAATGTATAAAATCGTTAAAAATTGGGAATGGGGAAATAGCGGAAGCGATAAAATTTACCATGATCCTGAAACGCGTAAAAATTCTATTACCTATCGTGGTAACCTCGCTCGTTTAGTTGAAAATCTGTTAGCTGAAAAAGATACCATACGCGCAAAAGAAATTTTAGATCTTGGCATGGAAAAAATGCCGGTTGATAAATTTGGGCATTACACGCTTTTAGAACCATTTATTGGTGGCTATTACCAAATCGGTGAAGATGAAACCGCTCGAAAAATATGGAACCAAACCGCAAAAAAATACCAAGAAAAATTAATTTACTATAGTGGATTGCCTTTACGAAAGCAATATGAAATGGGCGAAGATATTATTAGAGCCATTGAGCGCTACCGAAGCTTAATCGATTTATTGATTATTCATCAAGATGAAGAATTGGTAAAAGAAAAGGCCGAAGAGTTTAATTCTTATTTACGAATGTTTAAACATTTTTATCAGGAAGAAGAAACCTACGATACGCAAAATCCTGAAGAAGAAATTGATCCTAATTTAAGTAATGAATTATTGCGACCAAGTTCGATGCCAAATGATACTGTAGATTTAGAGGAGTCGCAAACCGATATTATTCCTTAAAGAGAAAGTACTTTATTTTATTATAAATACCTAGCCTGCTAATTACTTAAATTGGCAGGTTTTTTTGTAGCTTTAGATTTAAAACAACTGAAATAGTATCTAAAAACGTTTTTCACTCCGAAGTAATTCTTTTTTCAGCCTTTATTTTTTCGAATATAGCAGGAGATAGTAGTAGTTTTATAGTACAACTAAAGTTAAATAATTAAATGTAAAGCCATGAACATGAAAAGTCTTTTATTATTTTTTACTTGCTTATTATCAATTGTAACTATTGCACAAAATAAAACAAGTCAGTATAAAGATCAATCAACACAAGTTAACTTGCAAAGAAATATTCAAATCAAGCAAGATACTAGAGAACAAGAGATTACTATTGAAATTGATAATCAAACTAAAAAAATTGAGTTAATGATTCATTCCAGCGTGAGTTTGGGGCAACTTAGTATTGAAATTTACGACTCAAAAGGAAAAAAACAAGGTGATTTCTCTGTCGGTAACCAATTAAACACGAATGTATCTGAACAAGTTGAAGGTAACATAACTAAATCTTTAATAGAACCTCAAGAAGGTCTCTGGAAAGTAAAAATCATCCCAATAAAAGCAAAAGGGATGGTTCAAATCAGCACCTTCACATTTCATTAATAATGAATTATAAGCTCATACTTTATTACAATATAATTATTGCTTCCTTATTAATTTCTTCAAAATCAATCGGACAAGATAATAGTAATGGAAAGCTAACAGGTAATATTCAATTAGACTCAACTTGGTCTTCTACCATATATCTTTCTTATATTCGAGATTTTGGAGAATTACACAGTATGTCCAGCAAAATGATTCTGGCTGAATCAAAGATCGATAGTCTTGGACATTTTGAATTTGATTTAAGTTACTTACCGGAAGAAAAAAACATTTTCCGACTACATATTGCAAAAAAATTAGACTCTAAAAATTCAATAATCATAGGAGGAAATCATGAAAACTACTTAATATTTATTGCTAACAGAAACTCCGAAATCAATCTTAAAACCACACAAGCGAAACCACCATTTAAAAAAGTTGATTTTGGAACAAATAAAGAAAATGTAAACTTCCAAAAAATCACAAATTTAGTTTTTAAACAAGATAGTATTGCATCTGTAAGCGGTGCATCTAAGAGAAAGTTTATTGAAGATAAACTCATTAAAAACCTCTTAAGAGACAACCAATTAACTTCTCTATATGCATTATATAAAAGTGCGTTTGAGTCTAATTACAGTAGACATAAGAAGTTTTATAAATCCTATTTAAAAAAATGGTCAGATACTGACAACAATTATTTCCGTGATTTTAAAAATAAACTTCCTATTAAAAAAGAGAAAAAAAGCACAAAGACAGCAACATTTTTTATTTATGCTATGCTACTACTTAGTGGTTTTATTTTGGGTAAAGTCAATTTACCACGTAGTAACCGAATAAAAAAACTTAGTGTCCAGGAGAGAAAAATTTACGACTTGCTAAGAAAAGGAGCTACAAATAAAGAGATTGCGGAAGAATTTAATATAGGAATAAGTACAACTAAAACTCACGTCAGTAATATTCTAAGCAAATTAAAAGTTAAATCTAGAAAAGATATCATGAATTTAAAATAATGTAAAATAAAGTAAGTAGAATCTTACTCGCTAAACTTTTGCAGCAGATGAATCAAGGTATTGGCATCGTTTTCTCCGCTCTGGCGCCAAACCATTTCCCCACCTTTATAAATTACGAGCGTAGGTAAACCTTTTATACGCAACGCATCGGCTAAAGGTTTGTTTTTTTCAACATCTATCTTAATCACTTTGGCCTTATCTCCTACCGCAGCGGCAACGTCTTTAAGTACCGGATGCATCGCTACTGAAGAGTCATTCCATTCAGTATAAAAGTCTAACAACACCGGAACTTTAAGATCTATTAACTCTCCAAATTTAGACATATGAAATTTTTAGTAATTAAAATTAATTAAGTTGTATTACTTCTACAAATATTTAATAGTTTGTTAAGAACTCTTTCCTTTGCGAAGGGTGATTACCGATATTTCTGGCCAAATCCCTACTCTACCGGGATAACCCAAAAAACCGAAACCTCGATTCACATTTATATAATTTCCGAATTCTTTATAAATACCCGCCCAGTTTTTATAGCGATATTTTACAGGACTCCATTTTACCCATCCTGGAATTTCAATTCCAAATTGCATTCCGTGGGTGTGACCACTAAGCGTTAATTGATATTTCTTTGGGTCATTTTTAATTTTTTCTTGCCAATAAGAAGGGTCGTGACTCAGCAAAATTTTAAAATCTTCAGCTGAAAGTCCCTCGGAAGCTTTATCGACATCACCATATTTTACAAAACCGCCGGAGCCCCAATTTTCGACACCAACTACGGCTAATTTATCATTTCCCTTTTGAAGAATTCTGTGTTCATTCAGCAATAAATCCCAACCCATTTCACTTTGTAGTTTTTTTAAATCTTCCAGGTTTTGGTTTTTTGCGGCTTCACTTTCCCAATCTACATAATCACCATAATCATGATTTCCTAAAATTGAAAATATGCCATCTTTTGCCGAAAGGGTGGAGAAAAGTGACTTCCAATCGTTCATTTCCGTAGCCATATTGTTTACCAAATCGCCGGTAAAAAAAATCGTATCGCTTTGTTGTTCATTTACCAAATTTACAGCGTATTCAATTTCTTTATGATTATCGAAACTTCCGCTGTGAACGTCACTAATTTGCGTTATTTTATAGCCATCAAAAGCTTCGGGTAGATCATCAAAAGTCAATTCATATTTTAAAACCTGATAATTGTACTTTCCTTTATACATTCCATATAGTAAAGAACCAAGCGGAATCGCGGCAATTCCTAACGCTATTTTACTTAAAAACTCTCTTCTTGAAGGGATAGAAAAATCTTCTTTTGGCTGACTTATCTTTCGAATTCCGCTAATTATTAATCGTACAATATCTTCTCCAAACATAAAAACGATAAGCACTAATTTTGCGGAAAGCAACGAAAGTAAAAAACCAAAAGCGTAGCTTTTAGAAATAGAAAGCACTCTTCCTTCGCCCGGTTGCGCCCATTGAAAAATAAAGTTACCGATAACTAATAGGGAAATTGCCAGATATAAATAATGAATCCAACTGATTTTGGTAACCGTTTTTAATGCTTGAAACGCATAAATATCGATTACTATATAAATTACAAAAAAAATTGCCCAACGCATAGCTTCTATTTTCAGCTTGCAAAACTAAATGAACTGCGAGAATCCACCTATCCTTTTTACATAATTTAACTTGATAGTGAAGTAATTATAACCTGAATTGATTTAAAACTGAATCTTTATAAAGCACTTGTTCTCATTTTTTTTAAATTAAGCGTAATTTTGAAAACACATCTCATAAAAACATACAAACAATGGCTAACCAAAAACGACTTTTCCTTCTCGATGCATACGCACTTATTTTTAGAGGTTATTATGCACTTATAAAAAACCCGAGAATTAACTCGAAAGGTCAAGACACCTCAGCCATTATGGGATTTATGAATTCCCTTTTTGATGTCATAAAACGTGAAAATCCAGATCATTTAGCGGTTTGTTTCGACAAAGACGGAAGCGCAGAACGCACCGAAATGTTTGAAGCTTACAAAGCAAATCGTGATGAAACGCCGCAAGCTATTCGCGAAGCGGTACCGATTATTCAAGATATTTTAAAAGCGATGCACATTCCGTGTGTGGAACTTTCCGGTTTAGAAGCCGACGATATTATTGGGACGTTAGCCAAACAAGCCGAAAAAGAAAATTACCAAGTTTTTATGGTTACGCCCGATAAAGATTTTGGACAATTGGTTTCTGAAAATATTTTTATGTACCGTCCTGCAAGAATGGGAAATAGCATCGAAATTTGGGGAATTCCAGAAGTGCAAAAGCGTTTTGGCGTAGAGCGTCCAGAACAAGTAATCGATTATTTGGGAATGATGGGTGATGCTTCTGATAATATCCCGGGACTTCCAGGCGTGGGCGACAAGACCGCCAAAAAGTTTATTAAACAATTTGGCAGTATGGAAGGCTTATTGGAAAACACCGATCAGCTGAAAGGGAAAATGAAAGAAAAAGTAATCGAAAATGCTGAATTAGGTCGACTTTCTAAAAAACTCGCGACCATTTTTACCGAATGCGACGTAAAATTTGACGAAGAAGATTACGAACTCTCCAAGCCTGATGCCGAAAAAGTAGTCGAAATTTTTAAAGAATTAGAGTTTCGACGCTTAACCGAACAGTTCATGAAAATGTTTAATGAAGGAGAATCTTCAGGAAAAGGCTTAACGAATTCCACTTCTTCAACAAAAAAGAAAACCGAAAAAACTACCGCTGGCGCAGGACAGTTTTCGTTATTTGGCAACGATACTTCGGGCGAAGATGTTTCCGCAGAAAATTTTCAAGGTTATAAAACCATCGAGAACACTTCGCATCTTTACCAAACTGTTCAACCGGGAATGGCAACTGAGCTTTTCCTAAAAAAATTAATGCAACAAAAATCGGTTTGTTTTGATACCGAAACAACAAGTTTAAACACGCATCAAGCCAAACTTGTGGGCATCGCGTTTAGTTGGGAAAAAGAAAAAGGCTATTATTTACCCATTCCTGAAGATGAAGAAAAAGCGCAGGAAACGGTAGAAATGCTGCGTCCATTTTTTGAGGCTGAAGAAATAGAAAAAATTGGTCAGAATTTAAAATACGATATTAAAGTATTAGCAAATTACAAGATTGAAGTAAAAGGAAATTTGTTTGATACAATGTTGGCGCATTACATTATTAATCCCGATATGCGCCATAATATGGATGTACTATCGGAGACTTATTTAAATTATCAACCTGTTTCTATTGAAAAATTAATCGGCAAGAAAGGTAAAAATCAAAAATCGATGCGGGAAGTTTCCGTGGAGGAACAAACGGAATACGCCGTAGAAGACGCTGATATTACGCTTCAATTAAAACAATTTTTCGCAGATGAATTAAAAGATGCGAATAACGAGAAATTATTTAATGAAATTGAAATTCCGTTGCTTCGCGTGTTGGCAGAAATGGAAATGGAAGGCATTCGATTGGATAAAGATTTCTTGAAAAAACTTTCTGATGCTTTGGAAAAAGATATTCTTCAACTTGAAAAAACTATTTATGAGGAAGCCGGAGAAGAATTCAATATTGGTTCTCCCAAACAATTAGGCGATATTCTCTTCGGAAAATTAAAGCTTGTTGAAAAACCTAAAAAAACCAGAACGGGACAGTATTCTACTGCCGAAGATGTGCTTTCCTATCTTGCCAATGATCATAAAATTATTGAAGAAGTACTTACCTGGCGTGGACTCGTAAAATTGAAAAATACTTATGTAGATGCGCTTCCGGAACAAATTGAAGAAAAAACGGGTAGAATTCATACCGATTATATGCAAACTGTTGCAGCTACAGGAAGATTGAGTTCTAACAATCCGAATTTACAAAATATCCCGATTAGAACCGAACGCGGACGCGAAGTGCGAAAAGCGTTTATTCCGAGAGATGAAAATTATGTGTTGTTAGCTGCCGATTATTCGCAGATTGAATTACGTATTATCGCAGCGCTGAGCAAAGAAGAAACGATGATAAAAGCTTTTCAGGATGGTGAAGATATTCACGCTTCTACGGCGGCTAAAGTTTTTAACGTTCCGATAAATGAAGTAACACGCGCCCAACGAAGCAACGCAAAAACCGTCAACTTTGGGATTATTTATGGGGTTTCTGCTTTCGGCTTAAGCAATCAAACCGATTTAACAAGAGCCGAATCGAAAGAATTAATTGAGACTTATTACAAAACTTATCCGAAATTACGTGATTTTATTGATGAACAAGTAGAATTTGCGCGTGAACACGGTTATGTTTCTACGGTTATGGGAAGACGCAGATACTTAAAAGATATTAATGCTAAAAACCATGTGGTTAGAAGCGGCGCTGAGCGTAACGCGGTAAATGCGCCTATTCAAGGAAGCGCTGCGGATATTATAAAAGTGGCGATGATTAATATTCAGAAACGCTTGAAAAGCGGAAATTACAAATCGAAAATGCTGTTGCAAGTTCATGATGAATTGGTATTCGATATTCATAAAGATGAATTGGAAGAATTAAAGCCCATCATTCAATCTGAAATGGAAAACGCTTTTAAACTCGAAGTACCGCTAGATGTAGAATTAGGAATCGGACAAAATTGGCTGGAAGCGCATTAATTTTAGGTAACTTATTAAAATGAAAAAAAAAGCTTTTAATAGATCGTAAATGCACTTTTTGCATAGCCATATAATTTTCGGTTTGTAAAAAAATATTTTAGCATTTAGATAAGTATAGAATAATTTCTTACACTTTTATTTAATACGTATTTCGTTCGCTTTTTGTATGTTTTTCAGAGGTTTTAGTAATTATTTTTATTAGGTTAACTTCAGTATTTTTTTGAGAGGTTGTAAGGTTGTTAACTATAATTTTTAATATAAAATTTTCATCTACTAAAAATTCTTTATAGTCTTCACTCATAATTTCATCATTAATCAGAATCACAATCGGTTTTTCATCTAAATCTAAATGTTTTTTAAAAAGCTGATTTAATGTTATAAAGTTAGGAGTGTATTTTGGTTTCATCTTCACCAGAAGTTTTCCATAATATCTTTTTTGATTTTTTTCAAAATATCCCTTTTCTACCGCTATACTTTCAATTTTATCTGAATTTATTACCTGTAATACATTTTCACTTCCAATAAAATTTCCGTTTACAAAAACAGCAACCGTTCTATTTTAATGGTAACCATTCTTTACACTATCCTTATAAACAACTTTTATAGGAGTACTTTCAGAATAATTGACTTCTTGCGTATTTTTTTTATTTGTTAATCTCTGTCCGATTACGTTAAAGGTCACAAATAAAGCTATTAAAAGAAATATAGTTTTTTTCATTAGATTTGAAATTTTCTTAGAAATCACCCTTAATAATTTAAAAAATTAAATTCGGGTTCTCAACCTATAAAGTTTTTAATTCTTTTGAAGTATTTCGATTAATTCTGTGGTTTTATCTGAATGCTTGATGCGAATATTTATTTTTTCGTAATCCCACTTTTCCTCTTTTTGGTTAGCGGTAATATCTAGTTTCGCATTTCCTTTTTCACCGGTAATTTTTATAGTGGAATTTACCGTTTTATTATTGTTGGTATAATTCACTTCTCCATTTAAAATTGTCATTTTATTTAACGACTCTATGGTACCGATACGTTGGATTACTTCTTCATCGGAATTTGCAATTTCGATGGCATTTTGATAAAGCGTTTCATCTGCGTAAGCTTGCGTTAGATCGGTTGCGACTTTTCCCATTCCGGCAGATGAAAATAAATAAAAAACAATTGCGAATAGAATGATTATCGGAATAATCCATTTAAAATTTTTCTTCATAACATTCTTTTTTTGATTATAAATTCTGAGGTTGGCACTTAATTTTTCATCCAATTTATCAATTCATTTTTATCGACAATTGACCAAGCATGTGGGTGTCGTTCTCCATTTGCTAAATAACCGCTATTTTTTGTTTCTATAAGTTCCACGTTTTTATTTCCCCACTCATTTTGCAGTTGCGTTACTAACTTTTGAATATAAAACGCGTTTAAATCTTCAAAATTATTATTTCTATATTTTTTCCACCATTTTAAATCGGGTTCGGTGTAAAATCGAATTTTTAAGTCTTTTAAATGAGTTAGATTCGTGATATTTTTAGTTTTATAAGTGAAGGGAGAATGTGCTTTAAAGTTTTCAATTCCGTTTTGAGGATTTCCAAAATTCTTGTCGAGCTGCTTTTTTATCCACCTTGATTCTTCTACAAAATTTTTAGAATAATCGAGTTTAATATTTTTTGTAGCGGTGGTATAAAGCCCTAAAAGATCTACGGGAGAATCTACATTAAAAACACCTCTTGGTTTAATTTTGCTCTTGATTTCTATAAGGTAATCACTGAGTAGAAGCGCAATATTTCCTCCGCTTGAGAATCCGCCAATATAAATTTCTTGGGTTGCTAATTTTTCTTTTTGAATTGTGCTTAGCAATAAATTTGCTAATTGTCTCTTTTCATTTTTGGTTAAATAGAGATGCTTATTAAAATTCATGGCTAAAACAGAAAACCCGTTTTTTAAAGCAAGATCACGGATATTAAATTCTTCGGTTGTATGTTCAGAATTGCAGGTAAAACAAGGAAATAGAATTAACAAACCCTTTTGAATATTCGCTTTGCTTAATTCAAAATCCGGGGTTTTTATAATTTCAACATTTTGGCTTTCAGACGATTTACTTTTTTCAGCTTCGCCTTTACAAGAAATAAGGCTTAGCGATAAAATTAAAATACATTTCTGAATCACAAAATATTCGCAAAAACCAACTATTCTGTGATTTCTTAATGTAACTTTCTTAAATACTTTAATAATTCTATTTTTTAATCAACTGAAACTAAACTCAATCCTGATTTTCAAATTAAAGAAGATTTCGTTTTAATATTCGTATAAAATATCTTTATCAGAATTGGTAATGTTCAACTTCACTTTGTCTCCATCGACCTGTAAATTTGAAATATCGAAAGTTACCTCTTTTGTAATATAGGCATCACATAATTCTTCATTCTTTAACGATAATCTTAGGTTTCGTTGCGGCGGGTAGGATTCTAAAACACCTTCAGAATCGATAAGTTTCACTTCCCAGGTATCTCCGTCACAACCCCCTGATCTAAATTCAATTTTTAAGCAGTCGTCATTTATTTCCAGACTGTTAATTTCTAATTGATCAGAAGGTGCATTTTTATATTGTGATGAACTTACTAATGTTTTAAAATCACAAGTACTCGAGTTTCCCTTTTGGTTATTTTTATCGTCGTCATTAGAACAACTTAAAAATGTAATTCCGAAACCTATTAAAAGCAGTATTTTTTTCATAATCGTAGTTTTTTAATAGATGAAATTTTCACAAAATGGTTGCGCCCAACTCTTGTATTTAAATAAGTTTATAATGAATAAAGTATTATACCGCAAACTATAGCAAAAGCAAGTGCGGCATACGTTGCTTTTTTCCATTTTAATGGGATAGTTTCACTTTTATAAAGGCCGTAAAGCCCTAATGGAGGAAAAAGAATTAACAAATATCCCACAATATATCGGTTGTACCATTTCTTTTTGGTTTGCATGGTTCAGTATTTTTATTTCCTAAAAAATCTTCTTACTTAGGTATTAATATACAATAATTTTTCCGTTATCCCCGCAGGAAGAGAAATTTAGCCTAAGTTCAACTCATAACAGTAGTGTACAAGGTAACTTTTATTTACCTCAAATTTAAATCAAAATCAGCATACCATTAAAAGAATGAAGTAAACAAACTTTTCTTACCTGAATCCCAACGTAATAATAGGAATTCCAAAATCAGGAATGGATCCAACCGTGCTATAAAAATTAAAGCTGATTATTGTAATCTTATTATGAACAGAAAAAAAGCTAAATCGTTTTTACTATAAGAAAAAAAAGAGCGCTATATTAACATAAGCGTAATCGCATTTTTCATAATTTAAAGTTTAAAAATAATTAGCTTACTTACAGATTTAAACAAACTAATAAAAGTATTACTACGTGTTATTTGAAAGTAGGTTTAAAACTAAAATAGATAAATATTTTTAGCAAAACTCGAAGCTTTTATATAATGTAAGGCTATTTTTATTGATTAGCGATTTCTAACGCCTTTTCTAAAACCTCATCACGACCTTGCCTTAAACCGTTGATAGTTGGGGTGACTTTTATGTCAATCCTTATTCCTTTTCTTTGGGTTTCCATTCCATTTGGATATGAGATACCATTGCCCGACATAGACGTTTTATAACCTCCCAAATATTCAAATACAACTACATCTCCATCTGCTCCGGCGGTTTGATTTCCAACGGTTATTACGTTCTCGGCAGTCTGAAATGCCATAGCTGTAAATTCTGCTCTACTTACGGTTTCCTCATTCACTACCAGAATAATTTTTCCTTCAAAAGCTTTTCTACTGCGAAGCGTTTTTAAATTATCTTTAAATGTAAACCTGCTTGGATAATTGATGTCGGGCGTATACAACTTGCTAAAGTCTTTTTTTTCTGTATTTAAAAATCGAGTAACGTATTTATAAATAAAATCCGGATAATTTCTCAAATCGATGATTATGCTTTTTTTATTTTCGAATGATTCAAATACATCAGCAACATCTTCAAATTTTAGGGTGCCCATATTTATATAACCAACCTGATTATTTATTGATTTTGACTTAATATCTATTGAATCTTTGCCATAGTTAAAATCATTAAAATCATATCTATTAACCCTCAAGTCTTCTATTTCATCATTTCTTTTAATCGTTAATTCTACTGATTTTTCTATACCGTTAAAAATTCTATTGTAGGTATTTTTTATTTTACCATTTTTATTTGAACCCGCTACATATTTTAAATTTTCTTCTACTTCTGCTTGGACCTCAACATCATTAATTTTTAAAATAATATCTCCCAATTTTAGGTTATTCTGTTGTGCAATAGAATCATTATAAAACCCTGAAATAACAGCTTTATTTTCTATATGCGAAATCTTAACCGGAAGGTATTTCGATCTTTTTGCAGATAAACCTATACGAGCGTGGGTATCATCTAATTTTGCGATAAGCTCTGCAATAGTGAGATGATAATCTTTTTTGTTAGAGGTTTTTCTATACTTTGGAATCATTTCTAACAAAACTTCATCCCAAGGTTGATCGGTTAAATATTTATAGGGATAAAAATATTCTATGATATTCCAATATTTAAATAACCCTAAAAGCCTATATTCTTCATCTGGAAATTCAAAATCATTGTAAGTAGGCTCATTAGTAACTTTTATTTTCCCAACACGCTCGTTGGTTACGTAAAAGTTTTTCTGTTGATTACGGTTTTTCTCTATATATTTTAGTTTAGAAGCGAGTTCATTTGTAAAAAGTGTAGTGTCTTGGGTCCATGATAAATCAAAATTCTTATTAAAATGATTTTCATTTGCATCACACCTTCTACACTTCTTTATAGTCCCTAAACCATTTATCCAATTGAGGTAAACTTTTGATAGAGACACTTTATTTGTGGCATTCATAACTTGTGGCATTTTTTCCAAAAATTCTTGATCCCAATTAAACTTTCCTTTAGCCACTTCCGGATGGTAATATTTTAAAAAACCATAGATTTTCCCTAAGGAAGCTAATCTTTGCGTTTCAGAAAGGTTTTGTTGGGAATGTATAAAATCAACATTCATCAATCCTAGGATTATGAATAATATTACTTTTTTTAGAGCCATAAAAGTCTTTTAAATTTTAAATATAGATAGATTGAAATTAACATTAGTAAATTTTATATTTTAATATGAATATAAGAGAGTATTAATTACTCAATTTAATAGACCTTCCTCATTTTACAAAACGACTCCGAGTTAGATTTTTTTGTGAAATAAAGCTAAAATTGTATTAAGAACAGATTTTCCCGAAAACCCGATTTTCAAACTTTCAACTTTTTTACTTAGACAATATATAAAGTAGTTACCAATTTTCCTTTAAATCGAGGTGATTCTATAGACAAGAGTCGTTTTTCTTCTTTCACCTTAAAATAAAAAGGAGCTGCTAACAAGTTCACACCACTTTGCTTTTTTAACCGAATGCCTTGCCCCGAAATAATATCTTTATTGGGTTCAAAATCACCTTCCGGTAAATGTTCAGTTAAAAGAATATACTTATAGTTAGACAGTTTTTTAACTACTTTTTTTATTTCATTATTCGATAAATGTTGAAGCACTTGCCTTACAATGGCACAGTCTCCAGAGGGTAATTCATCTTTAGCGATATCTAGGGTATAAAATTCTAACTTCTCTTGTTTGAATGTCTTTTTGTTATGAGCTATCAAATCAGGAACGATATCGATCGCCTTATAGGTTTCGGAGTATTTTACCAACTCTTTCCCTATATTAAAATCTCCACAGCCCAAATCACAAACCGCCGGTGGAATTTCAAAAGTTTTTAAAAAACTAGCCACTACCTCTACATAGGATTTTACAACTTTTGGATGGTGCGAGCCTAAGCCGGAATAAAATTCAGCATGATCACCGCCCCAGAGATTATTTTCATAAATCTGAGCCATAGCATCTTTCGTAGGCCACGGTTTTTTAGAGGGATTTTTCATGATTTTCAAATTAACACCTAATATCTAGCTCACTTTCTGGCAAATCGATTATACCGTCAAAAGTGGATTGTATTCTTTAATCCCATTCCAAGCAATTTGCTGCCTTTCAGTTCCATTTTTTAAAGAGTCAATATTTTTAAAGCTGATACTCATTAATTTTCTTGGAATAACTCTTTTAGAAATTTAACTCGCTTACTTTCAGACAAATCATCAGTTAAAATTGAAAAATTATATGCGAAATTATTTTTTGCTCCATACAGAAAAATCGTATTTACATTATTAGCTTTTGCGGTCCAAATAACATAATTGTCTCCTGATTCTTTTTCGTTTATCTTAAAACCTTGTTTCTCATAATATTCTTTTTCCCACTTAAAAAAACTTCTAACAAATTTTTCGTTCGAGGTATTTTCTGAGTAGAATGGATATGTTTTTTGAGGATTTTTGGCAACCGCAATTGAATGTGATTCTTTGTTTGTAAAGAAATGTTGTTTACTTAATTCATTAAATTTTGTTTTAGTCCATTGTCCTGGAATCAGAATATTTCCACTTGGAATTAAAGTCAAAGTAGTTACGTCTTGTTCTTTGTTATAATTTTCAGTAATGATTGATGATGTCTTCGTTGTTGAACAACTAATTATCAATCCGATCAGTAATATGATTAAAATTTTGAGTTTCATACTCGAATGTTAGTAAACGATTTATATAAGAATAGTTGAGAGGAATTTTGAGTTGTTTTTTCAATCTCGAAACAAGCCAAATATATTAAAATTCTGGTTTAGAAAAGATACAACTCTTTGACATATATTTTTCTGGAGCTAGTTTCTTATCAATTTTTCTTTAGCAAATAAAAATTTTCATTTAAAATCAATTCCTTAGGTTGATTTATGCGGTGCTTATATTTTTTTGAAAGACTAAAATAATCTTGGTGATCAATTACTTTATAATTTTTGATCGAATGGTAATAGTTATCCTGAATAGTTTGGTAATCATCTTCAGTAGTTTTTGAAACTTTTTGATTAAAAAACCTCAATAAGTTTTCAAAAGCTTGGGTTTCTTTTATGGTTTCTTGAAAAGAGGCACTCCCCAGATAATCTCCATTTTCCTGAATAGAATTAAAAAAATCAAATAATTTATTGGTTTCTGCTCTAGTTAGAAAAAACAGCACCCCTTCAATGAGAATAAAAGTTGATTTATTTCGCTTTATAGATTGAATTTCAGATAGCAATTCTTTTTGGTAATCTTTACTAAAATCAACCCCCATAAAATGAATATTCCTTTTTGGGATTTTATGTTCATTTTCCCATTCTTCTATTTTTTTCTTTTTATAATCAACTATTTCAGGCTTGTCTATTTCTATATGAATAATTTTTTCATGCAATAGAAAAGGATACATACTAAATCCACTTCCAAAATTTATAACTACTTCAATTTCCTGTTGTTCGATTAAATCTTGTAGGGTTTCCAAAAAATAGCGATTTCTCAAGCAATGGGTAAATGGTTCTTCAGCTGAAACTAATTCAAGGTATTCATTAATCCATTTAGTTGTTTTAAGGTTTTCCCACAATTTGGCAAAATGGTCTTGACTTAAATTTTCATCAAAAGCTCTAAACGTTGAAGTAACAAATGCTGTTTCGTGTATTTTTATATGCTGTTCTTTTTCCATTTTTCTTGAATCAGTTTGCTCTTAACGTCATTTTTTAGCATTTATATAAATATCATACCCAATTTTCAATTATGGATCTACACCTCATCACTGCGGAGACCAAGATTTAATTACTAAATATGATGTAGCCATTAGTTAATTCCAAATTTCATTAGCGGCTGTTAAAATAACCGGTTGTTTATCAGTTACAAGTATGGTTTGTTCATGTTGGGTTACATACCCACCTTTGTTTCCTACTAAAGTCCAACCATCATGAAGTTCAACAGCAACAGTAGAATTTGTTGAAATAAACGTTTCTATAGCTACCGTTGTATTTTTCTTAAACCGTTCGTTATTTCGCTTAACACGGTAATTTAAAATATTCTCAGGCGCTTCATGTAAACTTCTTCCCACGCCGTGACCTGCTAAATTCTTAATCACTTTAAAGCCTGATTTTTTAGCTTCGGTTTCAATTAAGTAGCCAATTTCTGAAATTTTCACTCCTCCTTTAATAGTCTCAATTGCTTTTTTTAAAATCGCTTTAGAAGTCTCTACTAAGGGTTTGTGATTATGTATATCATTTCCTAAAACAAAAGATCCTCCGTTATCAGACCAAAAACCATTTAATTCTGCGGACACATCAATATTTATTAAATCTCCATCTTTTAAAATTTTATTTTCCGAAGGAACGCCGTGAGCAGCTTCATTATTTACACTTATACACGTATAGCCCGGAAAACCATAGGTTTCAAAAGGAGCAGACTTTGCGCCATAACGCTTTAAAATATCACCACCATATTCATCCAGTTCTTTAGTTGACATTCCTATTTTAGCGTATTCCCTCATCAATTTTAGTGTAGTTCCCACCGCTTCACTAACCTCTTTCATTCCTACCAATTCAGATTCTTTTGTTATCGACATTGTTATTTTTTTAATTAACTCTATAAAATTTTTATACCCACTACTTCCCTACGTTAAAATCTCCACCGCTCAAATCACAATCGATTGGGGACTTTCAAAACCTTGTAAAAAGCTAGTTTCTAAACCTACTAAGTACAAATTTACAGCTTTTGACTCATGCGTATGCGCAAACCGGAATAAAATTCAGCGTGTTTAATCCAAAGCTTTTTTTATAAAAGTAACGATAAAGACCAAGTTTATTGGTAAATCAGGTGTTATTCGATATTTAATTCCTTTTTCAATTCAACACTATTTTTATAGGATGCTATTCCAACGGATTTTAAAAAAACAATGGGGTTTCCTTCTGCTATGAGAATTTCTCCATTGAAATTCTTTTTAAAATTAAGTGCGGATTTTAGTATTTAACTTCAGGTACACAATGAGCTGAAAATTCCGCTAGAATTTTCAGAAGTAAATGAGTACAAGCAATTTTTATGGTCATTTTGGTAGCGCGTTGGTATGTATATTTACTGGATTACCACTTTCTTGGTGATGGTTTTACCCGTTTTAAAAGTTATTCTAAAAAAGTATACCTGAGGAGGTAATGCTATATTCAATTGGTGGGTTCCTTCGTTAAGAACTAAATTTTTATAAATGAATTGACCTTGTAAGTTCAAAATATGTAAAATTCCATCTTGAGGACTTTTCAAAAACAAATTTTCGGTGGAGGGATTGGGGTAAATTTTTACTGAATTAGGAGTAACTAAATGCTTGGGAGTAGATAAAGTTAAATTATTTTCCTGAACCGATAAATCTGCTGACCAAATTATATCAGCTAACCCATCATTATTCATATCCTCCGAATGAATAACGCTAATTATAGTTTCTGCGTCCTGAATTAATGTTGGGGCGTCAAAATTACCAAAGCCATCATTGGTATATAAATATAGATCTTGATTTTGAATAATCATAAAATCAAGATCATTATCATGGTCAAAATCATTTAATGTAGCAGATCTAATATTCGTCACCGCTGAGTCTATAATTTGTAAACTGGAAAAGTTTCCATTGCCGTCATTTTCCATCCATACCATCCCGGTAGAGTTGTTTCCTTCCCTCAATAAATCTACATCGCCATCATTGTCTAAATCTGCTAAGCGTAAGAATAAACTAAAAGTACCCGTGGTTTGGCCGAGCTGACTACTTCTAGTGGAATCGTAGCTCAATACCCCGCTATTATTTTTATATACAGAGACATTACTTCCACCGGTAATAACATCTTGAAAACCATCTGCGTCAATATCTGCGACGGTAATATCAAAAAAATCTTCTAAAGGCCCTGGGATAGTTTGAGGTGTAAAATTGGCTACCCCATCATTATAATATACCTTAAAAGTGGTTCCCCCAATAGCAATAATATCTAAGTCGTTGTCATTATCGATATCAGCCACACTAATATCACTTTCGAAAAAAGTAAAGCTATCTAGTACTTGTGGTGAAAATGATAACGCATTATTCACATACAAGGTTACAGAATTTGTAGCATCACCAATACTAACAATATCCAACCAATTATCGTTATTGAAATCACCTACGGATATATTAGTAACTTGACTATTACCGCTGGCAATTGAAATTTCCGGACCAAAATTGAAATCTCCTTGATTCAAATAGTAAGAAATAAGATTATTGGCGGAAAACTTTTTTGTGATTATAAGGTCTTCTAAACCGTCGTTATTTATATCGGCTGTGATGATATTCGTTATTAATCCGGTGTTTGACTCAATAAGAATTGGATTAGAAAACTGTGCCCATAATTTTGAGGTGAATAGGAATGAAATAGTAAATACTAAATAAATTGAAATTTTAGGGATATTCATTTCTTCTTTTTTATCTGTTTTTGCTTGTTGCACAAGTTAATAAAAAAGTTTTATGGGATGCAATCTAAAAAAAACTAACAGGAAAAACTCTTCACTTCCTTGCGTTTAAGTGACTGTATAGCTCAAAAAATATTTATAGATGTTTAAAGCAGTGCTAAAAGCGGAACGGCAAACCTTCAATCGGTCTAGCTGGTTTTAAAAGGCATCATAAAACACGTTGCACTTAATTTTAAGCTTCTAAATTCAACATATAATTGAAATCATATCGTAAAACAGAAACCCTCAAAAGGGCTTAAATCTATCTTGGTTTGAGCAACGTTATTTTTTGTTTTCAATATCTTCTAAATATATTTTATCCATCGGATTTGAATATGGATCAGACATTTTTCTTCCTTCAATGTAAAGTTCTTTTGCTTTTTCTAAACAAGATTTAGCTTCGACAGGTTTGCCTAATTGTAGATAAGTTAAAGCTAAATAATATTGATTTTCTGCTAATTCATTATTTTCTGATTGTTTCTTGAATGTCTCAAAAGCTTTTTCAAATTTTTCAGTTTCTAAATAAAGAACTCCAAGATGCAGATAATCATAAGCGCCTACAAAGTCCTCTTCTTCGTTTAGTTTAATTTGCTTTTCTATAATTGCTATTGCCTTTTCTTTTTCTCCAATTGCTTTATAGCACAAGCCTTTGGCAATGTTTAAATGGTATGTTCCGTTTTGAGATTGACCAATATCATAATCGACCAAACTATCTAACTTTTCGATGTCTTTGATTGCTCCTTTGTAGTCTCTGAAAAATTGATAACGACACCAACCTCTATATCCTAAATGTTCTTTTGGGTTTAACTCAACTGCTTTATCGATTAGCTTTTTCCAAGTCACAAAATCTCCACTTTTCAGATAAGCAATAGATTTCGCCCAATAAGCATAATCAAATGTCGGATCTATCTCGATTGATTCGTCCAAAATGGTTTGGTATTCTTTACTGAATTGGTAATGGCCTTTAATTTCCATGGCTTTTTTACAAGCTTCATACTTTAAGGTATCACCATAATATTTATAAGCTTCGCAATTGGGTTGGGCAAGTACATTTGAAAATTAAAAAAGTACTATTAAAAAATAAAAGTATTTCATCAAGGTAAAATTTCTATTAGTTGTCCGTCTGTAATTTTAAATATTAGATACATATAATAATCAACTGAGATTTCATTTCTTCTAAAAACTTCCCAGTTTTCTATTTCCCTCGTTATGTTTAGAAGTTGAGAAACGATTGCTTTATCAAATTCTTTTTCTTGATAATCATAATCTGATTGTAAAACTCTAAATCTTCCTGCTTTTCCTTCACAGTTTACGATAAAACGTATTCTTATTAGTCCATTTTGAGTTTTGCCTGGTACTGGTTGATATTTTGATTTGAACGTTTTTAAAATTTTAGATTTCTCTCCGCTATAAACAGGTCCTTCTCCTAAATTGAAATACTGTAGAATATTATCATCTCCGTTGCAAACTTTAAATTCTGTCTCGTCTATTTGGTCATTTTGCTGAATATCTCCAACCCAACGCAAATATTCGTCTTTTTCGCCGGCTTTTTTTTCTGTTTGACAGCTACAAAGAATTAAAATTAGTAATGTAAATTTTAGAATTGATTTTTTCATTTTTTTTATTCAAACGGCTTACACCGGTCTTGTATGTAAAAAGCAGAACCGATAGTTCTCAAGAGCTGCAGATAAATCACAAGCCAATTTTAATTTTCTATGTTTAGGTTTGTAGAATAAATATAGAAAATTAAAATTTGGCGAAGTTAGATTGAAATCAGGATTTCAAATCAATCGAAGGCTCTAGCTATTTTTATATAAGGTTTTAGCTGCTTTAAAATTATTATAGCTAGTTATAAGTAAAAAATAATTTTCATAGGTAAGCATTATTTTTCGGCGTAATATACCATGAAATTAGCCAAATTATTTTTGATCAGTTTGAATTGTACTATTCCCGATAGATTATTTTTAACTAATAAATTTGGTGTTAATCTAAGCTTATTAAAAAAAATAGAGAGTGGATAACTCCATTTGCTCATTTTATAGATTTTTTTTGCTGATGGATATGATTCTTTAGAGACATCAAATTCTCTTATGTTTCTAAATCCAGTGTTTGAAAGCGATTGTTTAAACTCAGAGGTATCTGCTAGATTAGGAAGTGCCCAACCTTCACAAAAGGTATTTAAATCCTTAACCTCCTTTTCATTTTTAGGTTTACGACATTGAAAACCATCCCAAATAATTAACCTCCCGCCTTTCTTGAGTACACGGTAAGCTTCTTGGAGAAAGTCTTTTTTGTTTTCGGCATAACAAACACTCTCTATTGCCCAAACTACAGAAAATGTTTCGTCTTCAAATCCCGAGTCTAAAAAATCCCTTTGATAGAAGTTGGTTAAATCACTTACGTTGTTTTCAATTGCTAATTTTTCAGCCTCCTTAACTTGTCTCTCACTTAAGGTAATACCTGCAACACGGGCTTTATGATTTTTTGCCAACCATATTGAACTACCGCCAACACCACAACCAGCATCTAAAATATAATCATCAGATTTAATTAGCGCTTTTTCTGATAAAAATTGGTTGGTATTTAAAAGTGCCTCATTATGATTTTTAGTTTCTGAATCCCAATATCCATAATGTATTCCGTGAGTGTTCCCATGGTAAAATACTCTATAAAAAGGTAAAGTATAATTGTAGTATTCTATGATATCTTTTTTGCTCATTAGTTTTGAAAAGTTTGGGGGTTTTAAATTTTAGGAGCAAAATACAATAAAAATGTTTAACTATATTTTAATAAAAGACTGCGCTATAAAATGACCATATTCTATCTCAAGATATTCTAATATTTCAATTTATTTCTGAACTTTTTTAACTTGTAGCTTCTAGCCCTTAAAATGTCTAATAATAAAGTGAAAATTATATCAACTCCACCCAAAGAATGTCAGTTCGATTTACAAAGCATTATACTCTAAACATTAGATATTTAAAATTCAACATTTTACCCCTCCCTGGCCTATCGAAAATAGCTCGTGAAATTTAAAGAGCCGGCTTCGTAAAATTTTAGGCTGTTTGAACGAAGTGAGTTTAAAAATTTAGCTTTCGAACAAACAATTTAGCAATAGTTTCGTAAGCCTAGATCTTGTTGTTACTTTTTTCAGCAATAGAAAAATCCTCCGTATCAAGACCAGCAATAATCAAAATTACTTCTCGATACTATTCCTTCCACTACCATTCCAGCAATCACTTCATTCCATTGTATAAAAAACACTACCTACTAACAGCTAACTACTTCCAACTGTAACAAATAACACGACTCAACGTCTTACACGAAAGAATTTCACACTAACCTTTAACAGATGAGCTTTTTAAACCGTTTCGAAAAATTCTATATTCAAGTAAAACAAAACCGATGGGTATTATGGTTTTCATATTTTAATCGGTTTGCGTTAGCTGTGGGATTTATAGCAGCTGGCTACGTTAAAATAGTAGATGAACGATTTGCCAGCGGATTATCGACCCTTCACCCAATGGGAAGTTATTTAACTGCTTTTTGGCATACTGGTTATTACTATACTTTTGTAGGAGTAGCACAAGTGATTGCCTCGATATTGCTACTTATCCCGCGTACTGTAACCTTAGGAACGCTTTTATATTTTCCTATTATTCTAAATATTTTTATACTCTCTTGCGCAGTACGCTTTGATGGCTCTTTAATCACCGCTCCTTTAATGACCTTATCTTGCATCTTTTTACTGTACTGGAATTATGACCGTTTAAAGTTTATTCTTCCTTTAAAAACCCCTAAACCTATTAAGCTTCCCTCGACTATACATTATAGTAAAAAGTTTCCTTTCAAATTTTTCTTAATTGCTTTTTCCCTTTTTGTATTTACTGCAAATATCCCCGTGGCAATGAATATGTATATGGTTATGCCCCGAAACACCGAATTGTATTGTAACGAACAATTTATAGGAACCAACCGCACTACAGCGGGCGCTGAATTTTGTGATTGCATACATAATGAGGGAAACTCATTAAATAGCTGTTTAAAAAATTATGAAATAGCTCCAAACGATATCCCTAGCCCACGATAACCAATTTTTATAGTTATTCTTACAATCCCAAAAAGAAAATTACCGCCCCCGATTTTCTAACCAACTCTACCCGGCATCCACCTAGATACTTCCTATACAATCCACACTACTTCCACAGTACTCATACAGCCACACTACAAATCCCCCTGTAAAACGTGGTCTGAACCTCTATTGAATTCTCTTTAACTTTTTAAAAACCTAAAACTAACCGCAGATTTTTTAGCCCCTAAATTTTTCCATCGCTGTCCTTAAAAAGAGGTAAGAACAAGAATATAACTACATAGGAAGTATTGTGAAATAAGAATTTTATTAATGAAGTTCTTTTAGCTATAAGCTAATCTAACAATTCCTGCGAACTATTCACTAAACATAAGACTTGGCACGAAACTGCTCAATTCATTTTTTACATAGCGATCAATTTCATTTATATTAATATTAAGTAATTGCGCTAAAGTTTGGTAAAGCTCTTCATCATTCCAACCACTATTCAATAATTTGAATAAGCCCTCTTTGCCTTTCTTTTGATAAACCAAATCGCACAGAAACGCTCCAAAACTATACTTAAAAGAAGTCTTTGCGGTGATTACGGTTTGTCTTTTTTCAAATTGCATTAAATAGTCACAAATATCTATATGCTCTTCAGTTATAAATTGTTTAAGATTTGCTAAATGAGCGGGATAAGAAATCCCTTTAGATCCTCCTAAAAAAGTAGCCAGTCCCTCTCCTATTAAATTATGGTACTTCGGAAAATATTCTCCCACATAGAGGTGTACTGTTTCGTGTGGATAGCAGGCTTTATTATTTCCGCTAAAAACAAAATATTTGCTTGGCATTGATAACCCGCCCTTAGTGTCAGACAAAAACATTAATTGATGATAATCATACCCTAAAAAGGTATAGAGTTCAAATGCGCTATTGAATATTACATAATTGTAATATAACTTTCTTACTTCAAGAAAATCCACAAGCTTATTCTCAAACTGTACTTGCTGCTTCGCCTGACCTATTGAGAAATCATCTTCATCATCGAAATAATAGGTTATATTTTCAAACCTTTTAACGTTAAGTTGAGCTAGGTTTTCGGAAAAAAGGCTTTTGAAATAATACTGACCATTTTCGGCTCTTATTACAAGGATATTATAAATTATATCAAGTGATGGGACTTCTTCATAAACAGCCATCATCGCAAACTTTAATAGATATTTATTCGCTTCCTTTTTTTGTATTGTCAATATATTAGGAGTATAGGCAGGATATTCATTTAAGATTCGATACAAAGAAATATAAGGTCTACTAATTTCTTCATCTACCCAAAATTTAGCGTACTCATGGACAGCTGTTTTCTCATACAGCTGTTGGAAGCGTTTTAAAATCGTATCATTTTCCGGTTGACTTCTACCCATCGCCTCTAATGAATAAGAAGTATTAACTTTTCGCGATATTACCTCTTCTGAAATGTTCTCCGGACTATTATGTGGCGACTCACAAGAAATAACCATAATAGAGAGGATTAGAAAAATTAAGGATGTTATTATTTTCATCATCAAGTATAATGCGTTTTTTTTGTAAGTTTATTTTAGCAATAAACCTAGCTCAGAAAAATTTAAAATACGATATTTGAGTCAATCTTCTGTTTATTTTATTTACCATTGACCTCCAAATAGTTGGCAACGAGTACAATTACCTAAAAATTTAACATTGACCACTTGCTGAATAAATTAATAATCGTACATTTGCACCCCTGTTTTCTCGCTTGAGAACAGGAAAGGAATGTTTAATTATTAAAAAAAGTTAGTGTGGACACATTAAGTTACAAAACAGTATCTGCCAACAGTAAGACCGTTAATAAAGAATGGGTTTTGTTGGATGCTGAAGGACAATCGCTTGGCCGTCTTGCTTCTATCGCTGCAAAGTTTATTAGAGGAAAGTACAAGCCAAACTACACCCCACACGTTGATTGCGGTGATAATGTAATTATTATCAATGCTGAAAAAATCAACTTAACAGGAAAAAAATGGGATAACAAAGTATACCTTCGTTACACCAATTACCCTGGGGGACAAAGAAGTTTAACAGCGCAAGAATTATTTGATAAAGACCCAGCGAGGCTTATCGAAAAATCAGTAAAAGGAATGCTTCCTAAAAACAAATTAGGAGCGGCACTTTTCAAAAATGTAAAGGTTTATTCTGGATCGGAACACGATCACGAAGCGCAAAAACCTAAAAGTATTAACCTAAACGAACTTGTGTAAATGGAGACAATTCACAAAATCGGTCGTAGAAAAACTGCAGTTGCGCGTGTTTATCTTTCTGAAGGAAAAGGAAACATTACTGTAAACAAAAAAGACCTAAAAGATTATTTTACCACAGGAACACTTCAATACAAAGTGAACCAAGCTTTAATGCTTACAGGAAATGAAGGAAACTTCGACATTTCTGTAAATGTATTAGGTGGTGGAATTACCGGTCAGGCAGAAGCTGTACGTCTTGCTATCGCTAGAGCAATGTGCGAGTTAGATGAAGAAAACAGAACAACTTTAAAGCCTGAAGGTTTATTAACGAGAGATCCAAGAATGGTTGAACGTAAGAAATTCGGTCAGAAGAAAGCACGTAAGAAATTCCAATTCTCAAAACGTTAATCTGTTTTTTGAAGATTTATTTCTTCAAATTATTAATCAATTTAAAAAAGTATTTGTTGTTATTTCGGCTGCCGCCGGAAGTTAGTTTAGCATCTAAATAAATAAGGCCGTTTTTTACGCCACTTATTTATTGCTATCTCAACAGAACGTAAACTATTACAAAAATGGCAAAAAAAGTAGAAGTAAAAGAATTACTTGATGCAGGTGTACATTTTGGTCACCTCACAAGAAGATGGAATCCAAATATGGCTCCTTATATTTATATGGAGCGTAATGGTATTCACATCATTAACTTATATAAGAGTGCTGCTAAAATGCAAGAAGCTGGTGAAGCGCTTAGCAAAATTGCAGCCAGTGGTAGAAAAATCTTATTTGTAGCTACCAAAAAACAAGCAAAAGAAATTGTTGCTGAAGAAGCAGCTAAAGCAAACATGCCTTACATTACTGAGCGTTGGCCAGGAGGTATGTTAACTAACTTTGTGACTATTCGTAAAGCTGTTAAGAAAATGGCATCGGTAGATCGCATGAAAAAAGACGGTACCTTTAACTCTTTATCTAAAAAAGAGCGTTTACAAGTAGACCGTATGCGTGCGAAGTTAGAAAAGCAATTAGGTTCTATTACAGATATGACGCGTCTTCCGGGAGCATTATTTATAGTTGATATTACACGTGAACACATTGCGGTAAAAGAAGCACAAAAATTAAACATTCCTATTTTTGCTATGGTCGATACCAATTCTGACCCACGTGAAGTAGACTATGTAATTCCGGCGAATGATGATGCTTCAAAATCTGTTAAGAAAGTAATTTCTTACGTTTCTGATTCTATTGTAGAAGGATTAACAGAGAGAAAAGCAGATAAAGAAGCGAAAAAAGAGAAGAAAGAAGCGGCTAAAAAAGACGATTCATCGACAGAAAAAGAAGCTAAAAAAGCTCCTAAAGCAAAAAAAGAAGACGTAGAAGTACCTTCTAAAGATGCTGAAGATCAAAAAGCGATGAAAGAAGCTAAAAAAGATGTAAAGTTAGAGTCTAAACAAGAAACCTTAGATAAGGCAACATCTCCTGAAAGCGACAACAAATAAATAACAATTTTATAAAATTGATTATAAGTCGTTTAGTTCTTTTTATTTATAAAATAGCCAACTAAACGACTTATTTTTTTAACTATAAAACAAAATCAAGATGGCAAAAATAACTGCTGCTGAAGTAAATAAATTAAGAAAGTCTACCGGTGCCGGTATGATGGATTGTAAAAAAGCATTAGTAGAAGCTGATGGTGATTACGATAAAGCAATTGAAGTTCTTCGTAAAAAAGGACAAAAAATTGCCGCTAAACGTGCAGACAGAGAATCTTCTGAAGGTGCTGCAATTGCAAAAGTAAACGATGACGCTACAAAAGGAGCGATCATTTCTTTAAACTGTGAAACTGATTTCGTTGCTAAAAATGAAGACTTCATTAAATTGGCAAACGATTTCGCTGAATTAGCCTTAAACTTCTCTTCTAAAGATGAGTTTTTAGCAGCTGATTTTAAAGGAATCACCGTACAAGAAAAATTAACGGAACAAACCGGAGTAATCGGTGAGAAAATTGAAATTGGTGCGTTTAAAAAATTAGAAGCTCCATTTGTAGGTTCTTATATTCACGCCGGTAACAAAATTGCTGTTCTTACAGGTTTATCGAAGAATGCAGACGGTGCAGAAGAAGTTGCTAAAGATGTTTCTATGCAAGCTGCAGCAATGAGTCCTGTTGCTTTAAACGAAGATGGTGTAGATCAAGAAACTATTGATAAAGAAATTGAAATCGCTAAAGATCAATTACGTCAAGAAGGAAAACCGGAAGATATGTTAGACAACATTGCTAAAGGTAAAATTAAACGTTTCTTTAAAGACAATACCTTAGTGAATCAATTATTCATTAAAGACAACAAGAAAACTGTTGCACAACATGTGAAAGATTCCTTAGGAAAAGATGTTGAAGTAACCGCTTTTGAACGTGTTGCTTTAGGATAATAGAACTAATTTATTCCTATTAAATTTTTTAAAAGTCCAACGCTAACTTAATTTAGCGTTGGACTTTTTTTATAAGTATTAGTATTCTACTCATTATACTATTCTAAAAAATATAAACCAGATGAAATATATTCTACTAAATCTGATTTTGATTTTTTGTTTTAGCTGTAAATCTTCTAAAACTAATAACTCTACTACTTCAAAAGATTCCGATTTAAAAAAATATGAAATTGCAATCGATTCAGTTTCAAAAACCGAAAAAAAAAGTGCTTATGAATTTGCATACCAGACTTTCACGAATTGCGATACCTTTAATTTCCCAGAACTCACGGATAAAAACGCAACAGAGAGATTAGTCTATCTATGGACTCATAAAAGAAATAAAGTTATTGAGACTTGCGAAAAATATAACGCAGTATATGGAAAAATGAACACCTTAAAATTAGCAGAAATTTTGGGTGATAATACCAATACGAAATACTTTAGATATAAAGCAAAATTTTCAAAAACAGATAATACAGCTGAAATAAGAGTTTTCACCAACTCAAATAAAAAATTTAGCGGTATTATAATCATCTCAGAATGGAATGATGTTTATTCTGAAGCACCTATGAAAAACTAAAATTTAAAAACTACGTTCTCAAGCCATGTTTCGCTTTTATCGCGACTTTTATCCTGCGTATACAAATCTCATTTTTATTTTAACTTTCATTATATAAAATGATCTCAAATTTCTATGACGATTTTTAGTCTTAGTTAAAATTATTTTATACACAAAAAGTTTATTTGTGTAATCATTTTCATTAATTTTAGGTTAATTGATATTTTTTGCCGTAGCAAAAACTTCTCTACTAGTTTTTTAATTATTACAAAGTCAGTTAACGCTAATAAGTTGGAAAAATTAACTAAGAATAAATGAAAAATATAATCCTTTATAGTTTACTGCTTTTATCTTTCAATATTTTTAGTCAGAAATTTGTAGTAGTCGATAAGGACACGTACGATTTCATAGAATCTGTGCCTTTTACAATTTACAAAGACAACAAGGTGGTTTACGAGGATGTTACCAAAAACAATAAAGCCACGCGTATTCCCGAAGACCTTGAGTATGATAAAATAGAGTTTAGCAAAACAGACTATAAAACACATACTATTGAAACAGAAAATTTGAATGGAGGTGTTTATTTAACCAAAGAGCACATACAATTAGATGAGGTGGTAATCTCCTCAAAAAAAAGTGATCATATTGTCTTGGGAGAATCCAATAGGATTAGAAATGCAAGAAGTGTCCCTTTTATATCAAAACTAAATTTTGGAATTGTTTTCCATAACTACCAAAATAATGACTTAACAATTAACCAAACTATTTTTTATGTAGATAAAGTAAAATATAAAACAGCCTATAAAATTAACTTTTTTGACGTGGAAGAAAGTTTGCCGGTAGATAATTTACAGACGCTTCAATTTAATAAAAAGATTTATTCAACAGATACTCTTTATCTACAACCAAAACAGAAAAATAGGATTGAGATTAAACACAAAGACCCTATCGTATTTGAAGAATACACCACCCTATTTGTGTCACTAGAACTCTTATACTATTTAAATGAAGATGATCAAAAATTTACACCGAAGAATAAAAACAAAACAAAGTTGAAATTTCAATTGTCCAATGAAAACAACTTTTATACTAGGACTGTAGATGCAAATTCAGGTAAATATTCTGATTATTTACTTAACTCAAATCTTATGGTTAAATATGATTTTGCGAATTACCTGTTTAAAACTCCGCATAAAAGTATTCTTATAACGCCGGCAATTAATCTCTATGCAACGGAAGTAAAATTATAAAACATTTCACAACCTATTTAAATACCTAAACCGTTCTTGCTATAAGAACGGTTTTTTTACTTTAGTAAATTCAACTTTCTTCTAATTAAGAATAAAATAAAATTTATTACAGTAAACTGTAACAAAAAGTCAGAAAGTAGACTTTTAAATAGCGAAGGTAGTTTTATTACCTTTCCACTATAACCGGTTAAATAAAATATTATGATAGAACTCAAATTAAATCATGTCTCCAAAACCTATTCCAACGGTGTAAAAGCCTTAGATGATGTTAGTATCGAAATAAAATCAGGAATGTTTGGTTTATTAGGCCCTAACGGTGCCGGTAAATCTACCTTAATGCGAACAATTGCGACACTTCAAGAGCCGGATTCTGGAGAACTATTTTTGAGTGATATCAATATTAGAAAAGAAAAAATGGCATTACGCCGCGTACTTGGCTATTTGCCGCAACAATTTGGCGTCTATTCTAAAATGTCTGCCGAAAAATTACTCAACTATTTTGCAGATCTAAAAGGCTTATCCAATTCAGCCGAAAAAAAGAAAATGGTAGAATACGCCTTAGAAGTTACCAACCTTACCGATGTAAAGCACAAACACGTGGCAGGATATTCCGGTGGAATGAAACAACGTTTCGGTATCGCGCAATTACTGCTCAACAACCCGAAATTAATTATTGTAGATGAACCTACCGCTGGTCTCGATCCGGCAGAGCGTCATCGATTCTTAAATGTTTTACGAGAAATCGGAACAAACAACATTGTTATTCTATCCACACATATTGTAGATGATGTAAAAGAATTATGCACCGATATGGCGATTTTAAACGGCGGAAAGATTTTAAGTAAAATGGCTCCTAAAGAAGCGGTTCAGCAATTAGAAGGAAAAATTTGGACTACCATTACCGATCGCGACGGCGAAGAAATTTTAGCTGAAAATTTCCAAGTAATTTCTTCCAGTTTCAATCATGATAATAGTTTAAACGTACGTGTATATTCAGAAACAAAACCTACAGAAAATTTTATGGCGGCAACACCCGATCTTAATGATGTCTATTTTGTGCATTTAAAACAAGACGAACCTACTACTGTAAACGCGTAAAATTATGTTTGGTAAAATATTTAAGTTCGAAATTTCGTATTGGTTTAAAAGTCCGTTGTGGTATATTTATATGGCAGCTATGCTTGTTATTTCTATCTTGCTTACCGCTACGGCTGTAGGTGTTTTCGATAGTACAACGGTGACGGTTACCGGAATTAAAAAAATTAATTCACCTATCTCTATTACCGGTTTATTAGGGGTTTTTACTTATTTGGTTTATTTCTTGCTTCCTTCAATTACGGGGAATTCCATTTATAAAGACTACAAGTCTGAAATGTACCAAGTGCTATTCTCCTACCCTTTTACGAAAGCAGAATATTTACTGGCAAAATTCTTAAGCAGTTTTGTCATGACATTAGGAGTCGTTTTATTTGCATTGCTCGGTTTAATTATTGGCTGTTACCTACCGGGAGCCAATGAAGATCTATTACTGAAGTTTAATATTTTAAATTATTTACAGCCGTTCGCATTAATTGTGATTCCCAATTTATTATTTTTTGGAACGGTTGTGTTTGGCGTGGTAACTTTTTCCAGAAATATTTTTATCGGTTTCATTACGGTGCTTATACTCATTGTTTTGCAAAGTTTGGCAGGCAATTATTTAAGCGATTTAGACACGAAAACACTCGCTGCGTTATTAGACCCGTTAGGAAATTCTGCTATTAGTTATGAAACTGAATATTGGACGGTTGAAGAGCAGAACAACAATTTTATTCCGTTTAGCGGTTATATTTTATACAACCGAATTTTATGGTCGGTGATTAGTTTACTTGTTTTCTTCGGAATATTTAGCGCGTTTAAATTCAGCCACAATCCGATTAGTTTCAATTTATTTAAAAAGAAAAGTAAACGGTCGACAAAACGAAATTTCGGCGGATATAAAATTCATCGTACACCAGCCGTAAATTTGACTTTTTCATTTTCACGTCAGCTTAAAAATGTATGGAAATTTGCTTCATTTGAGTTAAAGTATATTCTCAAAAATTGGGCATTTATTTCCATTTTCGCTGTGGGAATTTTAATGGTTGTCTTGGTTTTAAATATGGGATATCAAATTCAAGGTACCGATACGTTACCTGTTACCCGAATTATGATTAACCTAAGTCAAGGCGGGATTGGCTTGTTTATGATGATTTTAATTTTCCTATTTTCAGGAATGCTTATTCATCGTGGAAATATTTCACATATGGATCAGTTAATAGACACGACCGCACAACCATCTTGGGTTTTTATGATGTCAAAATTTCTAGCGATTTTACAAATGATCGGGGTAATTTATTTTGCAGTCATCGGGGTTTGTCTTTCTTTTCAAATGATAAATAGTTTTTATGATTTTGAAATCGGGCTCTATCTATTCGATTATTTTTTAGTCGATTTTCCCAATTGGATTATTTATACCTTCTTGGCGTTTTTTATGCATAGCCTCATCAAAAACTATATCGTTGGGTTTGTAACCTTGCTTGCTATAAGTATTCTTTTTGGTTTTTTCCCCAGTTTCGGGATCGAGCAATCCATTTTTAATTTCAATGAAATTAGCGGGACTTCGTATTCTGATATGAATGGTTATGGCCACGGATTAACTTTATTTTACATCTATAAAATCTATTGGGGTTTATTTGGAATCGCGCTTCTTATTATCGCTTCGCTTTTTTACCAACGAGGCTTAACAACCGGAATAAAAGACCGATTTAGATTAGCTCGTAAACGGTTTTCAGACAAAAGAAAACTTATATTATTTAGCAGTTTAGCCCTATTTTTTAGCCTGGGCGGTTATATTTATTATGTAAATAATATTGAAAATGAACGCTATTCAGGAAAAGAAATTGAAAAAGGCCGCGTAAAATATGAAAAAGAATTCGGGCATTACGCGAAAATGAATAAACCGAGAATTACAGCCTCTAAAATTGATTTGGCAATTTACCCAGAAATGCGAGATTATAAAGTTGAAGGAGTCTTTACGTTAAAAAATAAAACCCAAACTCCCATCGATTCTATTTTTCTGCAAACCAATGATGATTTAATTGAGTATAACTTCAGTATTCCAACCGAGGTGAGTTTAAAAAATGAGCGCTTTAAATTTGAAGTGCTTCAGTTTAAAAAACCGCTGCAACCGGGCGAGGAAATGAGTTTTAGTTTTACCATGAAAAATAAATCGAATTCATGGTTTAGAGATAACTCTCCCATTCAATACAATGGTACTTTTTTGAATAATTCTATGTTTCCAAGTTTCGGCTATAATGAGAATTACGAGATCAGTTCAGAAAAGATTCGCGAGAAATATGATTTACCCTATAAAGAGCGCATGAGTTCTCCGCACGATTCTAGCGCGCTAGGAAATACCTATATTTCTTCAGAAGCAGATTGGATAGATTTTGAAGCTACCATTAGTACAAATCCTGAGCAAATTGCTATTGCGCCGGGTTATTTACAAAAAGAATGGACCGAAAACGGACGTCGTTACTTTCATTATAAAATGGAAGATAAAATGCTGAATTTCTACAATATTATGTCTGCCGATTATGAAGTAGTTTCAGAAAAGCACGAAGGCATTACTATTCAAATTTTCTATCACCGTTCCCACGATTATAATTTAGAACGAATGATGGACGGCGCTAAAAAAGCACTTTCATATTATCAAGAAAATTTTAGTCCGTATCAATTTAGGCAATTACGAATTCTTGAATTTCCATCAACGTATGGTTCTTTTGCGCAATCGTTTGCCAACACGGTTCCCTTTTCAGAAGGAATTGGTTTTATCGCGAATGTTGAAGAAGAAAACGATGGCGTAGATTACCCATTTACGGTAACCGCTCACGAAGTTGCACACCAATGGTGGGCGCATCAAGTTATTGGCGCTAACGTTCAAGGCTCTACCTTAATGTCAGAAAGTTTATCAGAATATTCTGCTTTAAAAGTGTTAGAAGAACGTTACGGAGAGAAAAAAATGCGTCGCTTTTTAAAAGACGCCTTAGATAAATACTTAAGTGGGCGTCGTTTTGAAAGTCAAAAAGAACAACCCTTACTTTACAATGAAAACAAGCCTTACATTCATTACAATAAAGGTTCGCTGGTTTTATATGCGTTAAGCGATTATATTGGTACAAAAAAATTCAATAAGATGCTTTCAAATTATATTGATGAAGTCGGCTTTCAAGAAGCACCTTACACTACTTCTTTAGAATTTACCGAACACATTAAAAAAGCAACACCAGATTCACTTCAATATTTAGTCTACGATATGATTCAAACCATAACACTTTACAACAATAAAGTTTTAGCTTATGAAGTGACTGAATTGGAAAACGGAAATTACCAAGTAAAAATAAACGCGCAAGTTTCTAAATACCGAACTACCGATTACGGAAATAAAACGTACGAAAATTATGAATCGTGCAGCATTTCTTATACGCCGGAAAGTGATGATAAAGAAACAGCCGAAGTAAAATCACTACCGTTAAAAGATTATATTGAAGTCGGTATTTTCGGAGAAGATGAAGACGGAAATGAAGAAGTACTCTATCTTGAAAAACGTAAAATAACAGAGATTTATAATGAATTTACGATTGAAGTAGAACAAAAGCCAACTTCAGTAGGAATAGACCCTTATAATAAATTAATCGACAGAAATTCTGAAGATAACCGAATGGATGTAGCCTTGTAGTTTAAATGCAATATATAGCGATAGAAGAGCAAGATGAGCGATTTTCAAATCAAAACTTTCTCAAATTCAGAATATCGCTATATTTGCACAACTTATACGAGCACAAATTATGCAATACAAAAGAATTCTTTTAAAATTATCTGGAGAAGCATTAATGGGAAATCGCCAATATGGTATCGATCCCGAGCGACTGGCAGATTATGCAAAAGAAATAAAATCGGTTATCGATAAAGGAATTGAAGTTGCCATCGTCATTGGCGGCGGAAATATTTTTAGAGGTGTTGCCGGCGCCAGTAAAGGAATGGATCGCGTACAAGGCGACCATATGGGAATGTTAGCCACCGTAATTAACGGACTGGCTTTACAAAGTGCTTGTGAAGACCAAGAAATTGAAACCCGTTTGCAATCTGCCGTAAAAATAAATGAAGTAGCCGAGCCGTTTATAAGAAGAAAAGCGCTGCGCCACCTGGAAAAAGGACGTGTAGTTATTTTTGGTGGCGGAACAGGAAATCCTTATTTTACCACAGATTCTGCAGCGGTTTTACGCGCCATAGAGATTGAAGCCGATGTAATTTTAAAAGGAACACGTGTAGATGGAATTTACAATGCCGATCCCGAAAAAGACAGAGCAGCTACAAAATTCGATTTTATAAGTTTCGACGATGTTTTACGAAAAGGCTTAAAAGTGATGGACACGACAGCCTTTACGCTAAGTCAAGAAAACGAACTTCCTATTATCGTGTTTGATATGAATAAACCAGGAAATTTATTAAAAGTAGTTTCCGGTGAAAAAATTGGAACAAAAGTAAATTTATAAATCCTTATTTTAAGAGTAGATTAAAATAAAAGACTATGAACGAAGAACTTAATTTTATCATAGAAAGTGCAGATGAATCGATGCAAAAAGCGATCATTCACTTAGAAAAAGAATTGATGAAAATTCGTGCCGGAAAAGCAAACCCAAATATGGTAAGCAGCGTAATGGTAGAATATTACGGTTCTAAAACTCCACTAAATCAAGTAGGAAACGTAAACACGCCCGATGCACGAACTATTTCTATTCAACCTTTCGAAAAATCATTAATTCCTGAGATTGAAAAGGGAATTCAGCAAGCAAATTTAGGCTTTAATCCAATGAACAATGGGGAAAGTGTAATTATTAGCGTTCCGCCATTAACCGAAGAGCGTCGTAAAGAATTAGCAAAGCAAGCAAAAGCTGAAGCTGAAGATGCAAAAGTAGGTGTTAGAAACGATCGAAAAAGTGCCAATAACGAGATTAAGAAAAATGAAGATGCTTCTGAAGACGAAAAGAAAAACGCAGAAGTAGACATTCAAAAACTAACCGATAAATACATCGATCGTATCGAAAGTATCTTAGCGCATAAGGAAAAAGAAATCATGACCGTTTAAGGTTTTTTATTCAATAAGAAAGATTAAACACTTCAAGGCTTTTGAAATTGCAACTTATTTTTCTTAAGGCTTCACAGCTTGTGTTGAAGTATTTTTTACTTAAAATTTATTTAAAGCGACGTTAAGGTCGCTTTTTTTTGGCTTTCTTGCACAATAATTCATAACTAACCAATCATGGCTAAAAGTTTAGTAATCTTTTTTTGCTTTTGCTTTCTTGCCGGCAATTTATTCGCTCAAGAAATAATTACCGGAACCGTGATTGATCAAGAATCGGGCGAGCCGCTTCCCTATGCAAATGTGTATACCAAAGGGGCGAATAACCCGACCTTAACCAACATCGACGGAACATTTCAACTTCAAATTCAACCTGAAATTACTGAAATAATTATTTCTTATGTAGGTTTTCAGAAAAAAGTAGTTTCCATTCAAAATAGAAGCGACATTTTAGTAAAACTTCAACGCATTAGAGAAGATTTAGATCGCGTTCTCGTGACTTCAACTGAAAAAATTGCTACTCGAATTATAAATAAAGCTTTAGCGAATAAGCCACAAAACGATCCGAATTTAAAATTCAATTCTTATCAATATCAAACTTATAGCAAGTTAATTATCGATGATGAAGAACGTAACTTCAATGTAAATGTAGATTCTACAAACGCTGAAGTTAAAACGATTTTAAAACGTGGCAGAAGCTACCTTTCTGAACAAGTAAGCGATTATAAATACACAACAAAAGAAGGCTTAAAAGAAACTATTGAAGCCACAAGAACTGCAGGTTTTAAAAATCCAGTGTACGAACTTTTATCTACAAAAGTACAATCCAGCTCATGGTATGATGAAAAATATACCGTCTTCGGAAGCGATTATGCAAGTCCGCTAGCCGATCATCCGTTTAGAAATTACACCTACCAAGTTTTAGATACCACTTCTACTTCACGACCGGCTTTTGTAATTTATTTTGAACCAAAACGACGCAAATCGGTAGCAGGCTTAGAAGGCGTTTTATACATCGATACTTTAAACTACGGAATTCAAAAAGCAGTCGGTCAATTAAAAGGAGAAGTTGATGTAAAAGCGACACAAGAATTCACCTATTATCCTGAAGAAAATATTTGGTTTCCCAAAGAACAATCAATCACCTTAAAACCGGGAACAGGCGGAGAAAAAGTTTCCATTTTCGGGGGAAGTATCTCCTTGGGAAGTTTACCTGAAAAACAAAAAAATTACGCCAACCGAAATGAACTTTACCTCAATTCTGTAAGTATTTATAAGGATATTCAGTTTAATGAAAAAGTCAAAATTCCCGATACCAGAAGTGCGGTAACCTTAGTCCCGGAAGCTACAAAACGCACTGAAAACTATTGGGAAGAAAAAAGAGCTCTTCCTTTTACAGAGCGAGATCGCGCTACGTTTAAACGCGTTGATAGTATTATAAAAGCTGAAAATATTGCTCGAAGAATTGAGGTGATTCAAAATTTTAATATCGGTTATTATCCTATCAGTTTTATCGACATTGATTTGCGAACACTCGTAAAATATAACGATTACGAAGGCTTGCGATTAGGGATGGGCGGAATTACCAACGAAAAATTATCAGAACGTTTTCGACTAGAAGGCTATGGAGTGTATGGATTTAAAGATGAAAAAGTAAAATATAGTTTTGGCGGTGGTTTATTATTAAACAAATCGACCAACACTTGGCTAAATGTAAATTACACCGATGATATTAATGAAGTTGGAAGTTTCTTTTATTTAACCGATCGCAGAATTTACTCGCTTTTTGAACCGCGTTTAGTGAATATTAATTTTTATTATAAATTCCAGACTTTACGTACAAGTTTACAGCATCGTTTCGCTCCAAATTTATTAAGTGAATTTCAGCTGGCAAAAAGTGATATTTCACAAACCAAAGATTATGCTTTCAGAAATAACAATATTCTTTACAGCGATTATTCCTTAACAGAAGCTACCGCTTCTTTTCGCTGGAGCCCATTTAGCACTTATCTGGAATCACCAGATAAAAATATTGAATTGGATGTAGGTTATCCAAAATTTTCTTTTCAAGCCACACAAGCATTCGATAATTTTTTAGGAGGTGATTTTGAATATACCAAACTGGGCTTAAAAATGAATTATACCATTAACCGGATTAACCAGACCAAAACCGAATTTTTACTGGAAGGAGATTACGCGTTTGGTGATATTCCGCTAACGCATTCGTTTCACGCTTACCCAAACAATCCTAATAAAGAAAACCTTATGCAACGTTTTTCTGTCGCCGGAAGACGAACTTTTGAGACCATGTATTTTAGTGAATTTTTTAGCGATCGTTTAGCAACGCTTCAAATAAAACATCACTTTCGTCCTTGGGATTGGGGAAAATTCAGCAATCCGGAACTGGTATTAATTACGCGACACGCTATTGGAAATTTTTCAGATCAACAAAAACATTACGGATTAACCTTTAACACCTTAGACCAAGGTTATTCAGAATCTGGTCTCGAGATCAATAAAATTCTTTTCGGTTTTGGCTTGAGTTTTGCTTACCGATACGGCGCTTATCACTTACCGGAAATTGAAGATAATATGTCTTTAAAGTTTACATTTTATTTCAAGCTTTAGTAGTTTTTCAATAGGTTATTGCATAGCATTTTATACCTTTGCAGCCCCTAATTTTGAACAATGTCAAAACTTTTTAGCTTCGGATTCTGGAATACAGTTGCAAGAATTATTCTTCGTAACCGTATCCTTATTTTATTTTTAATTCTTGGCGCTACTGTTTTTCTAGGTTTTCAGTGGAAAAATATGCGCTTTTCTTATACAGAAGCGAATTTATTACCTAACGATCACGAAGTAAATCAAGAGTATCAGAAATTTCTTGAAAAATTTGGAGAAGAAGGAAACCTGATTGTCATTGCCACCAACGATTCTACGTTATTTACCCCGAAAAAATTTAGAGCGTGGAATGAATTAGCTGAAAAACTTGACACCTATCCTGAAGTTCAATACACTATAAGCATTGGGAATTTAAAAAAATTGCAAAAATTTTCAGACCCTAATCGTTTTGAACTGGTTCCCATTGTAAAAGAAAAACAGCCTACGCGCGAATCCTTAAAAGGCTACGAAACAGAACTTTTTGACAGCCTTCCTTTTTATGAAGGTTTGGTCTACAGCAAAAAAACGAATACGGTACAAACCGCTGTCTATATGGACAAAGAAGTGGTAAATACCGAAGCGCGAAAACTTTTCGTGTTAAACGAATTAAAACCACTTTTAGATGAATTTAAAGCAGAAACGGGAATAGAAATTCACGTTTCCGGAATGCCGTACATTAGAACTTTAAATTCAAAAAATATTATTGATGAAATTCAGTGGTTTGTCGGTGGAGCTTTACTGGTTACCTCGCTAATTTTCTTTTTCTTTTTCCGCTCGGTAAGAGCTACCATAATTTCTATGGTTACGGTTGTTATTGGGGTAATGTGGGCTTTTGGATTTTTAGGCTTGCTTCATTATGAAATCACGGTTTTAACCGCTATTATTCCGCCGCTCATTATTGTTATCGGGATACCAAACTGTATTTTCCTCATTAATAAATACCAACAGGAAATAAAAAAACACGGTAATCAAGCAAAATCGCTTCAACGGGTGATCACCAAAGTCGGGAATGCTACCTTAATGACTAATATTACAACGGCTTCCGGTTTTGCTACCTTTATTATTACGGAAAGTACGCTGCTGAAAGAATTTGGTATTGTAGCTTCTATAAATATTCTGGCAATATTTGTACTGAGCTTATTAATTATTCCGATTATTTACAGTTTTATGTCGCCGCCTAAAGAAAAACATTTGCGACATTTAGGTAAAACGTGGATTGAAGGTTTCGTAAATTGGATTGAACGCACCGTTCGTTATCGTAGAATTACTATTTACCTAGCTTCCGTAGTTTTATTAATGGCGAGTATGATCGGTATTTACCTCATTAAAGTTTCTGGAAGTCTATTGGAAGATATGCCTAAAGAAGCGGAATTTTTTCAGGATATTGAATTTTTCGAGGAAGAATTCAACGGAATAATGCCGCTCGAAATTTTAATTAATACCAAGCGAGAAAAAGGGGTCGTAAAATTATCGACCTTAAAACGAATGCAAGAACTCGAAGAATTATTGGTCGACGTTCCCGAGCTTTCGAAACCAATTTCTGTCTTAGATCTCGTTAAATATAGCAAACAAGCTTATTATAACGGGAATCCTAAATATTTTCAATTGCCGAGTTCACAAGAAAAGAACTTTATTTTTCCCTATCTAAAAACCTTATCGAGTAAAGATCAAGATTTAAATGCTTTTGTAGATTCTACCGGTCAATTTGCGCGAATGACCTTTTTTATGAAAGATATCGGAACCGATGAAATGGAACGTATTGAAGCTAATCTATGGCCAAAAATTAATAAAATTTTCCCACCGGAACGCTATGAAGTTACGATGACAGGAAAAGCACTCGTTTTTCAAAAAGGAACCAATTATCTAGTGAAAAACTTAATTATTTCGCTTTCATTAGCTATTTTACTGATTGCAATTTTTATGGCGTGGATGTTCCGTTCTTTTAAAATGATTATAATTTCACTTATTCCGAATTTATTACCGCTGTTAATTACCGCAGGAATGATGGGCTATTTTGGCATTCCCATAAAACCTTCTACCATTTTGGTTTTCAGCATTGCCTTCGGGATTTCAGTAGATGATACGATTCACTTTTTAGCAAAATACAGACAAGAGCTTAAACACCATAATTGGAAAATTAAAAAATCGGTTTATCCTGCTTTACGCGAAACTTCCGTCAGTATGTTTTATACTTCTATTGTGTTGTTCTTTGGATTTTCTGTATTTATGATTAGTAGTTTTGGTGGAACTGTCGCGCTAGGTGGTTTGGTTTCTTCTACCCTACTTTTTGCAATGCTATCGAATTTACTTTTATTGCCTTCTTTATTGCTTTCCTTAGAGAAAAATATCGCAAATAAGGAAACCTTAAAAGAACCACATCTTCAAATTATCGATGATGAAGAAGATGAGAAGTTGTAATCTTAGATTATAGTTTTAAATAAGATCGATTGATTTACTTATAAAACTTAATTATCATAATAGCGATTCAGTGAGAATCATCAATCGACATAATCAGAAGCAATAACAATATAGGGGATTCCAAATTCTTTTTCTAGTTTTTTCAATTTAGCTAAATAATCACCATAATTAATAAAACTTGAAAGTTTAAAAGAAAATAAAAGAATAGCATAAGTTTTACCACTTTCAAAAGAAAGCTCAGATTTAGAACTATTCAGTGTTTTGATAACCATTCCATCAAAAACATTAGGCTCCTGTAGTTTATCTTCAATATTTTTATTTGTTATAGAGCTAATTTTACAATTCTGATCGATTGGAGTTAAATTTTTACAACTTACCCAAGAATTATTTTTGACAAAATTAACAACTCCTAAGTCATTTTCTTGAGATTCTTTAAAGTTATCAGGTTTTTTTGACTCTTTTGATATAAAAAATAATTGAGATTTATCTACATTGATTGTATTTGAAATTTTTTTTGCAAAATTTTCTACATTAATTTGATCCGTTTCCTGAGAAAAAATAATTCCGGAAACCAAAAAGAAAAATATTATTAATTGTAAATTATTTTTTTTCATATTTATGCTTTTATATAAAGTAATGGAAGTTTAAAATTTAAAAAGGCACATACATTTTATGTGCCTTTCTAAATTATTTTTTTTAATTCAATTCGTAATCAATAATATACAAAAAGTTTCCTGATTCTGTAATTTGTTTTTCATAATCTCCTTCAAGTAATGTCAGAGTACCTAATTCTGAAGCATCTTTAGTGATGTCATTTTTCAGTGAAAAAATTTCAAAATCATTGGCTTGTTCTGCATCAGGATGGTTTACAATTTCACTTGGTGCATACATATAGAATTTATCATCCATTAAAACACCCTCATAAACTAGAGTAGCAGTTTCTTCATTATATTCGGGTAGAATAGGCGAATAAGGCAATCCTCTCTTTTCACATCCTACATTTATTGATATGCCAGCACAAACACCAAATCCACTACCACAATCAACGTCAGTCTCATCTTTACCAGCTGGAGGATTAATTTCAAAATATGGATTAATTTCAAAAACAAATTTATATCCATCAGGACAAATGCCTTGCGTTTTATTTAAGCCTGAATTTCCTTCAAATTCAATTTCGTTTGTAGTTTCAGTCTTAATTGGTTTTTCAGCAACAGTTTCATTTGAAATTGATTCACTTTCACATGAACTAAATGTGACCAATAGAATAAGATAGAATAAGATAGAATAAGATTTCATAAAAATAATTTTTAGATTTGTTCGAAACTAAAGAAAATATGTGTAAGAGAAAAAATATATCATTATTTATTCTGTTAATATTTAGCACTTTATGTTACTCTCAACAAAACCAAGCTTTATCTAAAAAATCCCTTTGGATAGAAGCTAAAGCTGGTTTATCTTTTTACAATCGGGAGTTGGCAAGAATTAATAACGAAAATATTAATTACCAAAAGGTTAATAATTCACTACGCTTAGAAATTATTCCGCAGCTAAATTATGCGATTGCCGACAGAGTATTTATCGGTGGTCAAATCGGGATTGGGTACGATTCTTTTGAAGAAAAAACGCTTAACAAAAACAATACTTCTTATAATTATAAAATTGGAGCGCAACTGCAATATTACTTTTTAAAAATTACTCCTCAATTTTATTTACGAAGTGAACTCGGGGCGAATTTCAATCATTTAAACATGAATTTTTCAGTAAATAGGTCTAATAATTATCTAAAAACCTATCTCGATGCCGGGTTCAGTTTTCTACCAAAAGAAAATTGGATGGTTTCAATTTTCTTTAAAGACATTTTCACCTATCATTCAAGTTCTCCAAATTTTGAAAACCGAAACGATTTTGAGTCCAGTGTTATTTTTCAAGATTTCATCCGCTTTCCGCATTTTTCAGTTTCATATCAATTGAATTGAAAAATTCATGAAAATCAACGCACTTTAAATTAAACTTGCGCTTGCCAAGCTTTTACAGAAAAAGTATCTTTGCGACTTAAATTTTTGTCATTCATGAAACACCATAAAATTGCCGAATTATTAAAGACCGAACATTTATTACAAGACTATACCGTAAAAGGTTGGGTTCGGGCATTTAGAAGTAATCGATTTATTTCTTTAAACGATGGTTCTACCATCAATAATTTGCAATGTGTCGTAGATTTTGAAAACACACCAGAAGAGGTTTTACAACAAATTAATGTCGGCGCGGCGATTTCAGTAAAAGGAACGCTAAAAGAAAGCGAAGGAAAAGGACAACGCGTAGAAATTGAAGCGCAAGAAATTAAAATTTTAGGCGAGGCAAATCCAGAGGAGGTTAAAAAAACCATTCTTTCCCCTAAACGCCACACGCTAGAAAAACTACGCGAACAAGCGCATTTACGCGTGCGTACTAACACGTTTAGCGCGGTTATGCGCGTGCGTTCTAAACTTTCGTTTGCCGTACATCAATATTTTCAGCAAAACGGATTTAATTACGTAAACACGCCAATTATTACCGGAAGTGATGCTGAAGGAGCCGGCGAAATGTTTAAAGTGACAAATTTCAATTTAAAAGACACGCCTAAAAACGAAGATGGGGAGATTGACTTTAAAAAAGATTTCTTCGGAAAAGAAACAAACCTTACCGTTAGCGGTCAATTAGAAGCCGAAACTTACGCGTTAGGATTAGGACAAGTGTATACCTTCGGACCAACATTTAGAGCTGAAAACTCAAATACTTCTCGACATTTAGCAGAATTTTGGATGATTGAACCTGAGGTTGCTTTTTGCGACCTTGACGGAAATATGGATCTCGCGGAAGATTTTATAAAATATGTATTGAATTATATTTTAGAGAATTGCGATGACGATCTTGATTTTCTTGAAAACAGAATTATTCAGGAAGATAAATCGAAGCCAGAAAGTGAGCGTCAACCAATGAAGTTACGGGAAAAATTAAAATTCATTACCGAAAATAATTTTAAGCGTGTAAGCTATACTGAAGCCATCGATATTCTTAAAAATTCAAAACCGAATAAAAAGAAGAAATTCAATTATATTATTAAGGAATGGGGCGCAGATTTACAAAGTGAACACGAACGTTTTTTAGTTGAAAAACACTTTAAATGTCCGGTTATTTTATTCGATTATCCAGCAAACATTAAAGCGTTTTATATGCGCTTAAATGAAGACGAAAAAACCGTTCGCGCTATGGATATTTTATTCCCAGGAATTGGAGAAATTGTTGGCGGTTCACAACGGGAAGAACGTTTAGAAGTGCTTCAACAAAAAATGAACGAATTAGGCATCGACGAAAAAGAATTGTGGTGGTATTTAGATACGCGTAAATTCGGAACTTGCGTTCATAGCGGATTTGGTTTAGGATTTGAACGTTTAGTTTTATTTGCGACTGGAATGACCAATATTCGCGATGTAATTCCTTACCCGAGAACACCTCAAAACGCAGAATTTTAATTAATATTTAGAAAAGTAATATTTTTGACCTTGTAGATTGCGATAAACCTACAAGGTCTTTTTATTTAAAGGTGGTTTGAAAAATGAAAATAATTGAAAAACATATTGTTCCTAAAATTGAGGAAGCCATTAGGATGCAAGAATACGCTCCAAGAGTGTTTAAAACATTGGCTACCCGCAGCGCCGTTAAAAAAAACATTAAGAAAAATCTAATACTCTTAGACGGGAAACCTGCTAATACGGGTGATTGGATTAAAAAAGGGCAAGTGTTACAATTACTTCAAGAAGAAAAAGCCAAAAAAGTATTTCGATTAAAGCTGAAAGTAATTTTTGAAGATGAATATTTAGCGGTAATCCATAAACCTGCCGGATATCCAACCAGCGGAAACTACTTTAAAACTATTGAAAATGCACTTTCTTTCAATTTGAAAACATCTACAACGCCTGATGCTTTGTTACTCCCTTTACCTGTTCATCGTTTAGACAATCCTACCAGCGGTTTATTGATTATAGCCAAGACCAAACAAGCACAAATTAAACTAAATGCTACTTTTGAAAATAAAGAAATTGAGAAATCATATTTGGCAATTGTAAGCGGAGACCTTCCTGAAAAAGGAAAAATTAAGGATGAAATTGAAGGTAAAAATGCAGAAACTGTTTTTAAAAAACTTCAAAAATTTTATAAAACTGAACAAGAATTCAGTTTAGTGGAATTATATCCTAAAACCGGAAGAACACATCAATTAAGGATTCATTTAAGTAATTTAGCACATCCTATCGTTGGTGATGAGCAATATGGGTCTAAAGTTAAAGCCCAAGGAATTTACCTAACCGCTTTTTCTCTTCAATTTAATCATCCTATACTTCAGGAAAAGCTGAATTTTAAAAGTGATTTGCCTAAAAAGTTTGAAAAATTCTTGAAGTAATTCCCTTTAACCGCTTAAGTTCATCTTTCATACTTATACTTTATTTTTATAGTAGGGTTTATATAATATAACTTTTTACTCCAAGCCCAAACCCCTTCTACCCGTTCTTGACTTGTTCTTGCATACCAACCTTGGTCACGGTAATTATGCCAAGATCTGTTTTCTTTTTCTCTAGAATACATTAAAACGGGATAAGTCATAAACTGACTATCATTTTTTTGGTTTGGATTAGGGTTTACCGTTTCTATTGAAACACATATTCCACTTGTGGGAAAAGGAATGTGGTAATTTTTAAGCTTCACTTTTAATTCTTGCTTTTTATTTTCTACAGATTTTAATAAAATATCTTCATAAGAAAGTAATTTTCCAGGTTCATTTTTAGTTGAGTCATATTCATAAAATTTTATTCTAAACCAAGTTAACCTGCTATTAGAATAAAGATTATCTTTTTTATTTACCCAAAATGAAACTTCTTCAATTTTGCCTTTTTTTTCTTTTGGGTTTTCAAAATAAATAGTCTGTTCCATACCAAACTGAACCCCTACACTACTTGAAAACCAATTCTTTCTTGCCCCTATTGTATGAGAAAAACCGTACTTTTTCCGTTTAACAGAGAGTATAATTTCATCTATTTTTTCTTTTTCCTCTTCAAGGTATATCAATTTGTATTCTGAAGGATAAGCAAGAATATTTTTTACCGGAATTTTAATTGAAGTATATCCTAAATAGCTAATTAATAACGTATCTTTTTTAAAATTCTTCAAATTCAAAGTAAATTCCCCATTGGCATCTGTATTCGTACCAACACGTTTATTTAAAATACTAATATTTACATAACTCAAAACTTCTGAATTCTTGCTTGCCTTTATCTGAGAATTAAAGTTTTGCCCTACACAAACAAATGGAAATAATAATACGATGAGAAATTTCATGGATTCTGAAAAAGTTATACTTACAGAATAACGGATAATTATTCAAAAAATTGGTTTAAAACAAACCATATTCAATAAGTTAACAATTTTTTTGTATCAAGTCTTATGCCGTTTTCGTTACCTTTGTAGTAATCACATTTCAATTATATGTTAAAACAACAACTCAATTTTAAACTTTCACAAAAGCTTTCACCCCAACAAATCCAGTTGATGAAGCTTATACAACTTCCAACGCAAGCGTTTGAACAACGTGTAAAACAAGAGTTGGAAGACAATCCTGCATTGGATAGTGGAAAAGAAAAATCTGAGGAAAATGAATTTGACGAGGAATTTAAAAATGATGAGCGCGATGATGATCACGAAGTAATTGAAACGGATATTAATGTTGATGAGTATTTAAGTGACGATGAAATTCCGAGTTACCGATTGCAGGCAAATAATTACAGTAAAGATGATGATGAAAAGAAAGTGCCTTACGCTGCCGGAACATCTTTTTCACAATTCTTAAAAACACAACTTCAAACGTTTCGTTTTAAAGATGATGAGATGAAAATTGCTGAATTCCTTGTAGGAAGCGTTGATGAAAGTGGTTACATAAGAAGAGATGTTCCCGATATTGTCGACGATTTGGCATTTACTCAAAATGTATATACCGATGAGGAAACGGTAGAACGAATTTTTAAGTATGTTCACAAGTTAGATCCTGCGGGAGTTGGTGCGCGTTCTTTACAAGAATGTTTGCTAATTCAACTACGCAGAAAAACCCCTACAGAAAGTGTGGAATTGGCCATTGATATTATGCAAAATGGTTTCGACCAATTCACTAAAAAGCATTATCAAAAATTACTTTCAAAATTCGATATCTCTGAAGATCAGCTGCGAAGTGCTATTGAAGAAATTGAGCATTTAAACCCAAAACCGGGTGGTGCTTATTCCGGCAATACGCGTATTGTTGAACACGTGGTCCCAGATTTTACTATAAAAATTAAAGATGGCGAATTAGAACTCTCTTTAAACGGAAGAAATGCACCGGAAATGCATGTTTCTCGTGAGTATAACAATATGCTGAAAGGTTATAAAGAATCGAAAGAGAAAACCAAAAAGCAAAAAGATGCGGTCCTTTTTATAAAGCAAAAGTTAGATGCTGCAAAATGGTTTATCGAAGCGATTAGACAACGTCAAGAGACACTTTTTGTAACGATGAATGCAATTATGCATCATCAATACGAATACTTCTTAAGCGGTGATGAGCGTGATTTAAAACCGATGATTTTAAAAGATATCGCCGAAGAAATCGACATGGATGTTTCTACAGTTTCTCGCGTGGCCAACAGCAAATATGTAGATACGCCCTACGGAACAAAATTAATTAAAGAATTCTTTTCTGAATCGATGAAAAACGATCAAGGAGAAGATGTTTCCACACGGGAAATCAAGAAGATTTTAGAAATTACCGTGGGCGAAGAAGATAAACGAAAACCGTTAACCGATGATAAATTATCGAAAGTGTTAAAGGAAAAAGGCTATCCTATTGCGCGAAGAACGGTTGCAAAATATCGTGAACAACTTGATATTCCGGTAGCGAGGCTTCGTAAAGAAATTTAAATGAAAATATTTTTTAAAATCGGTTCACAGCTTTTTCATCCTCTTTGGATGCCGTTGGCTGGGACGTTGGTCTATTTTTTAATTAGTCCACGTTTTTTTCCGCTTCCTATTGTGAAAGCGAAAATCTTAGCGATTTTAATTCTTACTATTTTTATCCCGATTATATTTTTTTTCCTGCTGAAGAATTTAGGTTTGACAAAATCAATTCATTTAAAAAGTACACACGAACGGAGATTACCGCTACTTTTCTTTTCCTTGCTCATAATCACCATTTTAAACTTTATTGTTGGAAATAATAATTATCCTGAACTCTATTATTTTTTTAGCGGAATTTTATATTCAAGTTTACTTGCGCTTCTTTCTAGTGTTTTCAAGATAAAAGTCAGTTTACATATGATGGGCGCTGCAGGTTTCACCACTTTTTTAATTTCATTGAGTGTTTTATACGGTACAAATTTAACCTATGTAATTGGCTTTTTAATTTTTATGTTAGGTTGGATAGGTTCTTCTCGATTGGCGTTAAAAGCACATACTCAAAAAGAAATCTTACTTGGCTTACTTTGCGGTTGTTTACCTCAATTATTGCTGCTAATTCTTCCGAACATTCACCATTAAAGAATGTAAAACATAAAACCTACTTTAATTGTATTTAAACCCACGCTTTCAGTAGAGTTTTTTATTGTTCCGTCGAAAAATTCATTTAAACTGTAATACACGTGAAAATTAAATGTGTTGTAGCCAAACGTAAACGTAAGTCCGGTTCGCCATTTATTAAGTTCAGGAATATCTCTTAATTTAATTTGTTCACCTGAATTTTTATAGTTTGCTTTAAAATAATAAATATAACCTAAACGAACTCCTGCATAAATTCGCCAAAATTTATGCGAAGTCGGTGTTGAATTACGCCAACGGAATTGCAAAGGAACTTCAGCTAAATAAATGGTATGCCGGTTTGTGTCGTAATTAATATCTTCATCAATAACCTGAAATTCAGTAGTATTTTGTGCGTCTTTGGTCAACAAAAGATCGTAACCAAATGAGTTTATTGAAGTTCCCAGTCCAGCGCCAAATGCTAAAGTTCTCTTTTTATTTATCGGCATATCGCGGATAAAACCTAAATGCATTCCTCCGGAAAAACCGGATTGATCAACTCCTCTTGGTTTATTTACCAGTAGATTAAAAGTGAATCCTAAATAAAACTGATCTTCTCGATAGAGACTGTCAATTTTTGTTGTTCCAACTACAATCGATTCATTTTGTTCATTTTCAGCTTCTATTTGGCTAAAGCATGGAAGAGAACTCAAATAAAAAATGAAAGCAAAACAGATATACTTTTTCATACGGAAAAGATAGAAAATATCTAAAATAAAAAAACATCCAAATAAATTATTTGGATGTTTTTAACTATTCTGATTAAATAAATATTACTGAAGGTTTTGTGAAGCTTCACCCGTTTTGGTGGTGTAATTTACACGATAAGCTTCTGCTCTTCTTAATTCATATTTAATATCCGAAACCAATCCCATATTAGTTTCCTTATCAATCTTTAAAGCGGTTGTTAACTCACTCTGTAACTCTTCTCTTTTAGACTCCCGCTCTTCAATAATAAACTGCTGAATATCTTTAATATTAGCAAACTTATCATTTAACTGAATTCTAGATTCTGTACCGTATTGACTTTTATATCGATCACTAGGTTTACCCGCGTAGATATACATAATCAAGTCTTTTTTCTGTAATTTTTCAACTTGATCTGCGTACGGAAGTTCGTTTTCTATCATTAAAGTAGTATCTCTCATTACCGTTGCTACCATAAAAAAGAATAACAGCATAAATACAATATCTGGCAAGGATGCCGTAGAAATTGCAGGTAATTCACCACTTTTTTTCTTTTTAAATTTAGACATAATTTCTTTTTATTAGTCTGAATTAATTTCTCTTCTTAGGCTCTGCTTCAGAAAGTTTCATAGGAAACATTTCTCTAATCACCTTGATATTCTCTTCAAGTTGCGCTTTATTACCATCGTACTCTGGACTATTAAAATCTTCTTCCATTTTTCTGAAAGAGGTTCCAAATAATCGTTGCGCTTCTCTATCTCTCAAGAAATTATACGCTGCTGTAAGCTCATTACGAACCGCGATATACATACTGTAATCGGTTTCACGGTCATTTTGTAATGAAATAATTGCTTTTACAGGGTTATCTGAAGATTCTGGATCTCCTTGTCCTTGACAATACTCACACGCTTCACTTCCAGAACCGCCACCATTATCTAAAAACTCGATAGCTGATTCACGAAGTTCTGTTAATTCCATTTTATCATCTTCTACAAAAAGTTCATTTCCTCCGTTAATTAATACAAGGAAAATATTTTTTTGTTTTACAGGTGGTGGATCTTGTGGTTCTTCTTCAATAGGCGGCAATTTACTATTTAAACCTTTGTCGGTTTCAATAGTAGTTGTCACCAAAAAGAAAATTAAGAGTAGGAAGGCAATATCTGCCATTGAACCTGCATTTACTTCTGGTGCCGATCTTTTTGCCATAATTATTTACTTAATTTCTTAATTCCTGAGAATACCATTGCACCTACTGCAATTAGAGCCAAAATATAAAATGTTCTTAGACCCATATTCACTAAGGTTACACCGCCTGATGATAGCATTTCACCATTATTCATTTCAACTGGAGTAGTATCTCCAGGAATTAAATAAGCGATAAAAATTATAATAGCGAAAACCCCTATAGATAACAATGTGTTTTTTACATTTCCTGTAAATAAATCTTTCAGTACAAAAATAAGTACTAAGATAATTACAGCAACAAACACCGCATATGTTAAGTATATAAGCGGATTTATCATACTAGACTGCAAATCTGCAGAACTCTCGATAGCAGCATCACCTTCGATCACAATTCTTGCAAGAAGAATGAGACCGATAACACCGATGACGATTGCTAAATATTTTAAAACTTTATGTAAAGTCATAATAGTTATATCTAATTATAAATTATCTTCTTTTCTTATAGTCTACAAGAATGTCAATCAATGTGATTGATGCATCTTCCATATCATTTACAATACTGTCGATTTTAGCAATGATATAGTTATAGAAAATCTGAAGAATAACTGCTACAATAAGACCAAATACGGTTGTTAAAAGTGCAATTTTAATACCGCCTGCTACTAAAGAAGGTTGCATATCTCCTGCTGCTTCAATTCTATCGAATGCTTCAATCATACCAAGTACAGTACCCATAAACCCAAGCATTGGCGCTAAGGCAATAAATAAAGAAACCCAAGATACGTTTTTCTCAAGTTGCCCCATTTGTACACCACCATAAGCTACCACAGCTTTTTCAGCAGATTCGATGCTCTCATCAGCACGATCTAAACCTTGGTAATAAATAGAAGCAACTGGTCCTTTTGTATTTCTACAAACTTCTTTTGCAGCTTCAACTCCGCCGCTATTTAGTGCATCTTCTACGTTTTGAGCTAATTTTTTTGAATTAGTTGTAGATAAATTCAAATAAATAATACGCTCAATGGCAATTGCCAACCCTAAGATTAAACATAAAAGTACAATTCCCATAAATACAGGACCACCTTCTATGAAACGTTTTTTAAGGGTTTGATGAAAGCTAAGTTGTTCATCAGCATTATCTGCGGGAGCTGCCTCCTCATCTTCTTGAATAAAATTGGCAGTAACAACAGATGGAAACGCATTTGCATTATTTGTCGCGTTCGCAGTAAGGCCTCCGAAGACCATAATTGTAGCGATTACCAGAATAGAAAATAATCTTTTCATTACGTTTTGTCTTAATTTAATTAGTTAAAGGGTTAAATATATATAAAAAATCTTAGTTAATAAAAAATGCTTTAGCAGAGAGGAAGGGATTCGAACCCTCGATACGCTTGTGACGTATACACACTTTCCAGGCGTGCGCCTTCGACCACTCGGCCACCTCTCTAATTTATCACTTTTTAAAGGGACGGCAAATAACAAAAAAAAAATAAGTCCTTAAAATATGGGACGTTAATTTTTCATAACATTTCACCCCGCAAAGAAGTTTCAAAAATAGTTTTAAATACTTTAGGCGACAATTCTTTAGGTAGTAAATACATCATTTTTGCTACTGCAGATTCTGTGGTAATATCTTTTCCTGAAATAACTCCTATTTTCTCCAAACGCGTACTGGTGGCGTAATGACCCATAACTACACTACCGCCAATACATTGAGTTACGTTTACAATAAAGATGCCGTTTTCCATAGCTTCTTGCAATAAATTTATAAACCAATCTTCATCACACGCATTTCCACTACCGTAGGTTTCCATGATAATTCCTTTTAATCCTTTTGTTGAAATTAACTGGTGTATTATATTTTCGTTAATTCCTGGAAAAAGTTTTAAAATCATGATATTATTGTCCAATTCTTTGTGAACAATTAATTTTTTTCTTCGGTTTGCTTTTTTTAACATCGGTTCATTTACTTCTAAATGAACGCCTGATTCTGCCAAAGCCGGATAATTTAAAGAATTGAATGCCTGAAAATGTTCTGCATTAATTTTTGTAGTCCGGTTGGCGCGATAAAGTTTATACTCAAAATAGAGTCCAACCTCAGCGATTACATTCTTTCCGTTTTTCTTTAGACCGGCTAATTGAATTGAAGTAATTAAATTTTCTTTTGCATCGGTTCTTAAATCTCCAATCGGTAATTGTGAACCGGTGTAAATAATAGGTTTGCTTAAATTTTCGAACATAAAACTTAAGGCAGAAGCTGAATAAGACATTGTATCACTTCCGTGAAGCACTACAAAACCATCGTAGATTTCATAATTTTCTTCGATGATAGTGGCAATTTCTTTATAATATTCAGGATTCATATTCGAAGAATCCATCGGCTCCTCAAAACTTACTGTTTCAATTTCGTGATCTAACAATTTTAATTCCGGAATACTATGTAATAATTCATCAAAATTAAAAGGACGTAATGCTCCAGTTTCAAAATCTTTAATCATACCAATAGTTCCGCCGGTATAGATCAGTAATATTTTGGAATGGTTTCTCATGCTAACACGAATATTTTTTCAGCATTCGCTGAAGTGACTTTCGCAATTTCTTCTTTAGAAACTCCGTAAATAGCTGCTAATTTTTCTTGAATTTTTACCAAATAACTGCTTTCGTTTCGTTTTCCACGGAAAGGTTTGGGCGCTAAATAAGGCGAATCGGTTTCTAAAACGATTTCTTTCAAATCAATTTCAGCTAAAAACTGATCTATTTTTCCGTTTTTAAAAGTCGCCACACCACCAATTCCTAATTTCATATTATATGATAAAGCTTGTTTTGCTTGGGTTAAACTTCCGGTAAAGCAATGAAAAATCCCGAATAAATCCGGCGACTTTTCTTCCCCTAAAATTTCAAAGATTTCATCGAAAGCTTTTCGGCAATGAATTACAATAGGAAGTTTATATTTTTTTGCCAATTTTATTTGACGTCGAAACGCGTCCTGTTGAATAGAAAGCGTTGAAGTATCCCAATGCAAATCGATACCAATTTCTCCAATAGCCACAAATTTTCGCTTTTCAAGTTGCTCTTCTACGTGCGCCAATTCTTCTTCATAATTCTCCTGCACCGAAACCGGATGAAGTCCCATCATTAAAAACATTCTCTCGGGATAGGCTTTTTCTAACGCGTACATTGCTTCTGTCGTTTCAGAATCTATTGCCGGTAAAAAAAACTGTTCTACTCCTGCTTCAATTGCACGTCCTACAACTTCATTGCGATCGTCGTCGAAAGCTGAACTATATAAATGCGTATGTGTATCAATTAATTTCATGCTGCAAATCTAAGAACTCTAGCTGAATTTTAACGAAGCAAATTCAGAAGCTTTTTATGGGTTAAAGCACTATTTTTTACCAGTGTTTTAAAAAATTTAAACGCAATTAAAATGTTAGGTTATCTTTGCTGAAAAAAATTTAATGCCTTCTTTACGGAATTTTTTATTAGAAAAAGGTTTTCAACGTATAAAATTGAAAACTACAGCAACAAACCATTTGGAATTAACCGCTTCTATAAACGGCGTTGAAGGTAGTTTTATTTTAGATACCGGCGCATCTAGTTCTTGCGTAGGAACTGATGCGGTAAAATATTTTGATTTATTTGCTGAAGATAGTGATATAAAAGCTGCCGGAGCCGGCGCAACAAATATGCTAACACGCGTTTCCACAAAAAACACCTTGCAAATAGGAAATTGGAAAAAGAAAAAATGTGATCTCGTGGTTTTCGATTTAAGTCACGTGAACCAAGCTTTGAGTGATCATGACGCAAATACAGTTCACGGAATAATTGGTGCTGACGTTCTAAAGAAAGGAAAAGCGGTAATTGATTATAAAGGGAAGTGTGTCTATTTAAAATAATATTTTACATAAAAAGCTCACGAGGTATTAAACTCTTTGGCGGTGCCAATAAAAAAAGCGACTCTTTATAAGGAGTCGCTTTTTTTGATACTACAAAAATAATTTATAATTCTAAGGCTTTTTTCACATCGTTATCCATCAGTAATTCTTCCGGATTTTCTAAAGCTTCTTTAATAGCCACTAAGAAACCTACTGATTCTTTTCCATCAATAATTCTGTGGTCGTAAGAAAGGGCTAAATACATCATTGGTCGAATTTCCACTTTTCCATCAATTGCTACTGGACGCTCAATAATATTGTGCATTCCTAAAATTCCACTTTGCGGTGGATTGATAATTGGTGTTGATAACATAGAACCGAAAACACCTCCGTTAGAAATAGTAAATGTTCCACCAGTCATTTCATCGACGGTAATTTTTCCATCTCTAGCTCTTAAAGCAAGACGTTTTACTTCAGATTCAATTCCTCGGAAACTTAAGTTTTCAGCATTTCTAATTACAGGAACCATTAATCCTTTTGGTCCTGAAACAGCTATACTAATATCTTTATAATCGTAAGTAATCATTTCTTTTCCATCGATCATACTGTTTACAGCTGGATATTGATCTAAGGCGCGAATGACTGCTTTGGTAAAGAAAGACATAAATCCTAAACTTACATCATGCTTAGATTTAAAGTCTTCTTTGTATTTTTTTCGAAGCTCAAAAATCGGCGACATATCTGCTTCATTAAACGTAGTAAGCATCGCGGTTTCATTTTTCGCGCTTACTAAACGCTCTGCCACTTTACGGCGAAGCATCGACATTTTTTTACGAGACTCGCTTCGGTTTCCATTCCCTGGAGAGCCCATAGAAGGTTTTGCGTTTTCCGCATCTTCTTTGGTAATTCTACCGTTTTTACCGCTTCCTTTTACATCTTTAGCATCAATTTCTTTTTCAGATAAAATCTTTTTTGCTGCAGGAGAAGGTGTTCCTGATGCATAATTTTTATCATCTTGCTTTTGGTCTGGCGTAGAAGATTTAGAAGGTGTTTCTTTATTAGGATCAAGCTTTTCATCGCTACTTTTTTCTTCGTGTGTAGCTTTGTCTTTATCTGCGCTTTTATCTTTTGAAGAAGATTCTTTTTTGTCTTCCTTTTTATCGTCACCACCTGGCTTTTCAGCTTCGGTATCGATTAAACAAACTACTTCTCCTACTGCAACAGCGTCTCCTTCTTCCGCCTTAAGCGTAATTATTCCGCTTGCTTCTGCCGGAAGTTCTAAAGTTGCCTTGTCGCTGTCTACTTCTGCAATGGCTTGGTCTTTTTCAACATAATCACCATCTTGAACTAACCATTCTGCAATTTCAACTTCTGTAATAGATTCTCCCGGTGAAGGGACTTTCATTTCTAAAGCCATAATTTTATTTATTTCTGTATATCGTAATTTCTAGTTATCGGTTAAGCTTTTATCGAATACGCTTTCCATTACACGCTCGTGTCTTCTTTTAAATCGAACTGCGCTTCCTGCGGCCGGTGAACCATAGAATTTTCTACTGCAAATTCTAAAGTTTCTAGCTTCATCTAAATGTAATAATAAATGACTATAAGCGCCCATATTTCTTGGTTCTTCTTGCGCCCAAACCACATCGTCTGCGTTTTCGTATTTTTTTATTATTTCTGATATTCTACCGGTTGGTAACGGAAATAATTGTTCTATTCTTACTAAAGCTACGTCGTCACGCTCTAATTCTTCTCTTTTCTTTTCTAAATCATAATAGAATTTTCCGGTACAGAATACTAAACTTTTTGTTTTTTCTACCGAAGCTTCGCTATCATCTATCACGGTTTGAAAACTTCCTGTAGCTAATTCTTCTTTAGTGGAAACCACTTTTGGATGTCTTAACAAGCTTTTTGGCGTGAAAATAATAAGAGGCTTTCTATAACATGCCTTTATTTGTCTGCGTAATAAATGAAATAGGTTCGCAGGTGTTGTAATATCTGCCACATACATATTATCTTTTGCGCAAAGTTGTAAATAACGTTCCATTCTAGCGGAACTATGTTCTGCTCCCTGACCTTCATAGCCGTGTGGTAAAAGCATTACCAGTCCGTTTTGTAATTTCCATTTATCTTCTGCAGCTGAAATATATTGGTCGATCATAATTTGAGCTCCATTACTGAAATCTCCAAATTGTGCTTCCCATAAAGTTAAGGTATCTGGACTCGCCATTGCATATCCATAATCAAAACCTACAACGCCATATTCTGATAATAGAGAATTGTAAATGTAAAATTGACCTTGATCTTCTTTTATTTTATTTAAAAGAACTACTTCTTCTTCGCTTTCTTCAACTTTTAAAACAGCGTGACGGTGAGAGAAGGTACCGCGTTCACAATCTTGTCCAGTCATTCTTACATTATGACCTTCAGCTAAAAGTGTTCCGTAGGCTAATAATTCAGCTAACCCCCAATCGAGTTTATTTTTGTCGAAGTACATTTTTTTACGCGTATCGGTAAGTTTTTTAATCTTACGCATAAATTTTTTGTCTTCCGGCAGGGTAGTAATGGTTTCCGCAATACGTGTAAGCTCTTCTAAATCGAAACTCGTATCTGCGTTTTCCATCATATCACTTTCAGTTCCATAAGTGTAACCATCCCATTCATCCTGCATAATTGGAGTAATGATAGTGGTTTCTTCCTTTCTAGAACTTTCTAAGTTTTCTTCTAATTTATCTTTGTATTCTTTTTCTAATTTTTCGACGTAATCCTTTTCAATAAGACCTTCTTCAATAAGTCTTTTCGCATAAATATCACGCGTATTATCGTGCTTAGAAATTGCTTTGTAAAGCTTTGGCTGCGTAAAACGTGGTTCGTCACCTTCGTTATGACCATATTTTCTATAACCTAATAAATCGATAAACACATCTCTCTTAAATTTCATTCTGAAATCTAGAGCGAATAACATTGCATGAACTACTGCTTCGGCATCGTCTGCATTTACGTGAAGTATCGGAGATAGCGTTACTTTACCTACATCTGTACAATACGTAGAAGAACGACCATCTAAATAATTTGTAGTAAACCCGATTTGGTTATTCACCACAATATGAATGGTTCCCTGTGTTTTGTAACCTTCTAATTGTGCCATTTGCACGGTTTCATAGACTACGCCTTGACCCGCAATTGCAGCATCACCGTGAACTACGATTGGTAAAACGTGTTCAGGATTATCAAGATAATGATTATCTTGTTTTGAACGCGCAATTCCTTGAACGACCGGCCCTACGGTTTCTAAGTGTGAAGGATTTGGCGCGATATTTAAGTTAATTTCTTTTCCGCTATCGGTTTTTCGGCAAGAAGTCCATCCTAAATGATATTTTACATCACCGTCAAATACTTCTTGTTCATAATCCTTACCGTCGAATTCACTAAATATATCTTTAGCACTTTTTCCGAAAATATTGGTTAAGGTGTTTAAACGACCACGATGTGCCATTCCCATAACAAATTCTCGAATTCCTCTTTCAGCAGCTTCCTCAATTAAAGCATCTAACCCGGGAATTAAAGTTTCTCCTCCTTCTAATGAAAAACGCTTTTGACCGACATATTTTGTATGTAAAAAACTTTCAAAAGAAACCGCTTCGTTTAATTTCTTTAAAATATGTTTTTTTCGATTTTCATCAAACTGTGGATGATTTTCATTTATATTTAAGCGGCTTTGAATCCATTGAATTTCTTCAGGTTTACGAATATACATATATTCAATTCCAATAGCATCGCAGTAAATACTTTCTAAATGATCAATGATATCTTTTAAGCTTGAAGAACCAATTCCTAAAATTTCTCCTGCATTAAAAGTGGTATCTAAATCTTCTTTAGAAAGTCCAAAATTTTCGATCGCTAAAGTAGGTTCATACTTTCTACGCTCACGAACAGGATTGGTTTTCGTAAAAAGATGACCGCGTGTTCTGTAACCATCGATAAGCTGAACTACTTGAAATTCTTTTAAAACACTATCTGGAATATTAACTTCTGTACCGTTTCCTGGTTCCTTAAATGTGTGCGAACCATCACCATTTGATGATATTTCGTCTTCAGAAAGGGTTTTTCCAAAATCAAAACCTTGGAAAAAAGCTCTCCAACTAGGTTCTACACTATCAGGGTATTGCAGGTATTGGTCGTATAATTCTGCGAAGTAAGCGGTGTGTGCCGCATTGAGAAATGAAAATTGATCCATAGAGGAATATAGAGTTGTGTTTTTTTAAACAAAACAAAAATACAATTTTTACTAAAAACAGCACTCCTCATTAGATAAATTTATCTTATACGGAATAAGATTTTCTAACTACTTACCTTTTTTGTTAAACGGTTCGCGTCATTAAAGAATCTCCAAATGATCTGAGAATCATTTTTTGACTCTCTTCAATGGCAATTTCGTCAAGCAATGCAAAGGCCTTTTCGGTATATTTTTCGATCTCTTTTTGGGTACTTTTTGCCGCGCCGCTTAATTCAAAAATATTTTTCACGGTTTCTATTTTCTGAGAAGCATCACGCGGATCGATCGTATATAAATGTTCTAACTGTCGAGCTTCACCAATACTAGATTGCTCAATTGCTTTTAAATATAGAAATGTTTTCTTGTTTTCAATAATATCGCCACCGACTTGTTTTCCGAATTTTTCAGGATCTCCAAACGCATCTAAATAATCGTCTTGAAGCTGAAATGCAATTCCTAATAAACAACCAAATTCGTGAATTTGCTTTCTACACGAATTTTTAGCACCAGCAACAATTGCTCCCATTTCTAAGGATGCACCGACCAAAACCGCTGTTTTATACCGAATCATTTTTAAATATTCATCGATATTCACATTTTCTCGTGTTTCAAAATCCACATCGTATTGTTGTCCTTCACAGACTTCAATTGCAGTTCTGGTAAATAATTTTGCCATTTCCTGAAACGTATGAACTTCATAATTTTCAAATAATTGGTAAGCGTTTATCAACATGGCATCACCAGAAAGAATTGCGGTGTTAATATTCCACTTCTCATGAACGGTTTCTTTTCCTCTTCTTAATGGCGCATCATCCATTATATCATCATGAACCAACGAAAAATTATGAAAAACTTCAATTGCCAACGCGGCATCGAGCGCATTTTTATAAGAGCTTCCAAAAATTTCTGCTGAAAGTAAAACCATTACTGGACGCAAGCGTTTTCCACCAATATTTAGAATATAAAGCATGGGTTCATAAAGACCTGCCGGTTCTTTAGCGGTAATTTTTTCTTTCATATGCGATAAAAACGCGGAACGGTAAAATGCGATATCGTGCATGGGGACAAAAATTTTCCGCTAAAATACCATAATTCAATTGATTTCAAATGTTCTTTTAAGGGAATGTAAATTTTAGATAAAAACTACGGAAACTTTTTTTGTTTTTAAAGTTTCTACTTACATTTGCGCCGATTATGAAAGAGAAAATTTTAAAACGAGCTATCGAATTGTTTTTAGAACTGGGCTTCAAAAGCGTTACGATGGATGACATTGCTGAAAGTCTTGGAATTTCCAAGAAAACGATCTATTCACATTATTCTACAAAAGGAAAATTAGTAGAAGATTGTGCGGCAAATTTATTTTGCACGATAACGGAGGGAATTGATGAAATTATTGCTGAAAAACATAACCCAATCGATGAATCATTTAATATTCACCGATTTATTTTATCCCGGTTAAAGAAAGAAAAAGCATCACCACAATATCAGCTTCAAAAATATTATCCAAAAATAGAAAGAAAACTTCGACAGCAAAAAATAGAACGCATGCAAGAATGTGTTGTTAATAATTTAAAAAGAGGTGTAAAAGAAGGATATTATCGACCTGAAATTGAAATCGATCTGGTATTCAGATTTTATTTTATGACACTCGAAGGAATTAGAAGCAGTGATATGTTTTCTGTTGCAGAATATTCGATCCCTTTTCTTGTAAAAAACTTTTCAGACTATCATTTACGCGGAATTGTTTCCGAAAAAGGACTAACCTATATCAATAATTTAGCTAAAAAATGCAATTCATGAATCTTCGTATTACTTATTTAATACTATTTTTCTCTGGTGTGATATACGCACAAGAAAACCAAACTCAAAAAACTTATACCTTGAGTTTAGAAGAAGCGATAGACTTCGCTTTAGATAGCAGTTATACTGCGATAAATGCGCGAAGAGATATTGCTTCTGCGATTAAAAAAAAGTGGGAAACTACAGCAGACGGTCTTCCGCAGATAAATGCCAATATCGATTACCAAAATAATTTAAAACAACCGGTTCAACTTTTACCTGCAGAAATTACCGGTGGACCTCCAGGAACCTTTATTCCGGTGGTTTTTGGTACAAAACAACAAATGTCTGCTACCGCGACTGCTTCGCAATTATTATTCGACGGTTCTTATATTGTTGCCGTTCGCGCTTCTAAAACATTTTTAGAATATACTGATACGAATGCTAAAAAAACCGCTTTGGAAATTCGTGAAAATGTGATCGACGCCTATGGAAATGTTCTATTAGCACAAGAAAGCGCTGCTATTCTAGAACAAAACAAAACCACTTTAGAAGATAATTTGGAGGATACTAAAGCAATGTTCGAAAATGGTTTGCAGGAAGAAGAAAGCGTAGAACAATTAAAAATTACGTATTTACAAATTAGTAACGAATTAAGAAACGCTAAACGTTTGATTTCTATCACGAAAGAAATGCTGAATTTAGTATTGGGGATTCCTTTAGAAGAGCAAGTTTTTCTTACCGATGATTTAGATTCTTTAGCCGAAGAAAATATCAGTTTAGAACTTTTAAACGCACCGGCCGATATTGAAAATAATTTAGATTATAAACTCGCCAGAAATTTAACTGAACAACGCGAGCACGAACTTAATTTAGAAAAAAGTAAAGCGCTTCCAACCTTAAGCACTTTTGTAAATTACGGAACGAGCGGTTACAGCCAAGAATTTACATTTTTAAACGATAATCAAGACTGGTTTCAATCGTCAATTTGGGGTGTAAGTTTAAATATTCCTATTTTCAGCTCATTTCAAAGAAACGCGAGAACAGCACAAGCCAGAATTGCGTTAGATAAAGCGAACACACAATTTGAACAAGCGAAAGAGCAAATAAGATTAGAAATTAAACGTGCAAAAAACAATTATCAATTTGCCGTAGAAAAATATAGAACTTCTAAAGAAAACTTAGACTTGGCCAATCGAATTGAAAATAAAAATCAAATAAAATTTACAGAAGGAATTGCCACAAGTTTCGAATTGCGCCAAGCTCAAACACAACTTTACACGGCACAGCAAGAACTTTTACAATCGATGCTCGATTTATTAAACGCGAAAGCAGCTTTAGAAAGCGCACTAAACACACCAAACCTTAATTTCACCAACAACTAAATAGTCAGCAATGAAAAAACTCCTAGTTTTATTACTAATTGTAATCACAGTAATTTCTTGCGGAAAGAAAGAAAAATCTGTTGAAGATATTATTTCTGAAGGAAACTTATCAGAAATGAGAGCCAAAAAATCTGAATTACGAACACAACAAAATACTATTTCAGATAAAATTGAACAACTCAACGAAGAGATTGAAAAAAGAGATAAAAGCAAATCTTATCCTTTAGTTACCGTACAAACGCTAAACGATACTATTTTTAAACATTACGTAGAAGTTCAAGGTGATGTAGAAACCGATGAAAATATTATTATTTATCCTGAATTTTCGGGAATTCTGTCTAACATTTATGTAAAAGAAGGTGAAAGAGTAAGTAAAGGACAAAAACTTGCAAAGATTGATGACGGCGGACTTTCAAGTCAATTAGCACAATCTGAAGCGCAATTATCATTAGCAAAAACCACTTTCGAACGTCAAGAACGTTTATGGAATAAAAAAATTGGTTCAGAAATTCAATTCTTAGAAGCAAAAACCAATTATAACGCCATGCAAAAATCGGTAGACCAACTACGCGCGCAATTAGCGAAAACTGTTATTAGAGCTCCGTTTAGCGGCGTAATAGATGAAGTTATTTCAGATCAAGGTCAAGTTGTTAACCCGGGGCAAAATCAATTATTCCGTTTGGTGAACTTAAAAGATATGTACATTACTGCAGAAATTCCTGAAAATTATTTAGGAAAAGTAACCAAAGGAAGCCAGGTTTTAGTTGAAATTAATTCCATCGGGAAAGAATTTGAAGGAGAAGTAGAACAAGTTTCAGATTTCGTAAATCCAAATAACCGAAGTTTTTCAGTAAAAGTTTCTGTTCCTAATCCAGAAGGTTTTGTAAAACCAAATTTAATTGCTACCGTAAAATTAAACGATTATACAGCTGAAAAAACCATTGTAATTCCGCAGAGTATTCTTCAAGAAAACGCACAAGGCGAAAGTATTGCCTATTATATTGAACCAAAAAATGATACGGTAAATGTAGCCCGAAAAGCAGTTTTAAAAACCGGTTTGGCATACAATAGTAAAATCGAAGTGCTTTCTGGACTTAAAGAAGGACAAAAAATTATTGTAGAAGGCGCGCGAACAATTCGTGACGGACAAGAAGTAAAAGTTAAGCAATAATCTATGGCAGCTAAAAACACACATAAAGAATTTCCGATTTCTTCTTGGGCAATTACCAACAAAATGACGGTTTTCGTAATTATCGCCATTGTTGTAATTGGCGGCTTACTTTCTTATTACAGTATGCCGCGAGAAGCTTTTCCGGAAATTGTAGAAACCAAGATTTACGTTAGTTCTGTAAACCCCGGAAACTCTGCCGAAGATGTCGAAAAATTTATTACCGAACCTTTAGAAGAAGAGTTTAATGATATCGCCGGAATTAAAGAAATCTCCTCTACAACCTTACAAGATTATTCTATTGTAATTGTTGAGTTTGAAGAAGATATTGAAGTTCCCGACGCCAAACAAAAAGTAAAAGACAAAGTAGATTTGGTAAAAGCCGAAACTACCTGGCCAACTTTAGATAACGGCGCAAAAGTAGAACCCAACGTATTCGATTTAAATATTTCTGAAGAACAACCCATTTTAAATGTTAACCTAACAGGGAATTATACCGTTCAGGCTTTAAAAGATTACGCGGAACATCTTCAGGATAAAATAGAATTGCTTCCTCAAATTAAAGAAGCAACTATTCGCGGAGCGGAAGAAAAGGAAGTGGAAATTGCGGTTAATGTTTACAAGATGACCGCTTCAAAAGTAAGTTTCGATGATATTATTAATTCGGTTCGTTTAGAGAATAAAACTATTTCCGGTGGAAATATTACTGAAAACGGCGTAGAAAAGAACATTCGCGTTTTAGGTGAAATTGAAAATCCACAAGAATTAGGCGATGTAGTGGTAAAACGAGATGAAGGTGTAGTTTACCTAAAAGATATTGCCGATATTAATTTCCACGAAAAAGATCCTACCACTTTTGCTAGAGAATATGGTGACCCTGTAGTAATGCTTGATATTAAAAAGCGCGCAGGAAAAAATATGATTGAAGCGGTTGAAGAAATTAAGCAAATTGTAAAAGAAGAAAAAGAAAATTATTATCCGAAAGATTTGCATATTTCGCTCACCAACGATCAATCTATAAAAACTGAAAACCAAGTAAATGATTTGGTGAACAACATCATTTTCGGGGTAATTTTAGTAGTGGGCGTTTTAATGTTTTTCCTAGGCTTTAGAAATGCGCTATTTGTGGGAATTGCCATTCCGCTTTCTATGTTTTTATCATTTATAGTTCTTTCAAGTTTAGGCTATACGTTAAACACAATGGTGCTTTTCGCCTTAGTGATGGGACTTGGAATGTTGGTAGATAACGGTATTGTAGTTGTTGAAAACGTCTATTCCTTAATGAGTGAAGGAATGCCACGAATTAAAGCTGCCAAACAAGGTCTAGGTGAAATTGCGTGGCCAATTATTGCTTCTACCGCAACTACACTGGCGGCCTTTTTTCCATTAGGATTGTGGCCAGGAACCATTGGTAAATTCATGGTTATTTTCCCTATTACGTTATCAATTGTATTAGGCTCTTCCCTATTTGTGGCGTTAATTATAAATTCCATGCTTACTTCTCAATACATGGAAGTAAACGAAAAAGAAGCAAAAAGAAAACGTGTAATTCGTTTGAGTATCATTTTTGCCATTGTTGGGGTTTTATTTTTAATCGGAGGTTTTGTATTCGATTCGGGTTTACTTCGTGGTCTCGGAAACTTAACCTTATTTATGATTATAATGGTTTGGGTTTACCGATTATTCCTGAAAAAAGCGGTTTATTATTTTCAGTATAAGTCATTAAAGAAATTAGAGAGTTTTTACGAAAGATTCTTAAAATTCGCTCTACACAAGAAGAAAGCCTATTTATTTTTCTTCGGAACTTTGGGAATTTTATTTTTCAGTTTTGTTTTGGTAGGTATTGTTCAGCCAAAAGTACTTTTCTTTCCTGAAAATCAACCTAATCAGATTATAACTTATATTGAATATCCTGAAGGAACGGCAATTGAAAAAACCAATGAGCTGACCAAAAAAATTGAAGAGCGCATTTTCGAAACCATAAAGAAATATGAAGACGAAGATGGCTACAATTATATGGTTGAATCTGCTATTTCGCAAGTGGGTGAAGGAGCCGGAAATCCACAAACCGATGGCGGACAACAGAATGAAATGCCGCATAAAGGAAAAGTTACCCTTTCCATGCGTGAATTTAACGAGCGAAGAGGCGTAAAAAGTAGTACTGTTTTGTCTGAAGTTCGTGAAGCTGTAAAAGGATTTCCCGGAGCTTCAGTAATTGTTGAAAAAGATGCTGCCGGACCACCATCAGGTTATCCGATAAATATTGAAGTTAGCGGTGAAGACTACAATAAAATGTTAGCTGAAGCTGAACAATTGCGTTCGTTTATTAAAGACCTCAGCATCGAAGGAATTGAAGAACTTAAAATTGATGTAAATAAAGCAAAACCTGAATTAGATGTTCGCGTAGATCGTCAAAAAGCGGGAAGATTGGGAGTTTCAACCGTTTCTGTGGGACAAACTTTGCGCCGTGCGATTTATGGGGAAGAGATTTCTACCTATAAAGAAGGTGAAGACGATTATGAAATAAATGTGCGTTTTAATGAAGACTTCCGTTATCAGGAAAATGCGATTTTCAATCAGCCAATTACCTTTAAAAATCAGAATACGGGCGAGTTAGTTCAAGTTCCGATTTCAGCTTTGGTAACTAAAAAGCCTACAGCTACGTTTAGTTCAATTAAACGAAAAGATTTAAAACGTGTAATTACGGTTTATTCAAATGTTTTAGAAGGCTATAATGGAAATGAAATTGTAAGTCAAATTCAGAAAGAGCTTAAAAATTACGAAACGCCTACCGGAATCAATTTTAATTTCACCGGTGAACAAGAAGAGCAAGAAAAGAATATGAATTTCTTAATAAAAGCACTTCTTATCGCTTTAGGCGGAATTTTACTCATCTTAGTTGCTCAATTTAATTCAATTTCTAAACCGCTGATTATTTTAATGGCAGTCTTATTAAGTTTAGGCGGCGTTTTCTTAGGATTGGTAATTTTCCAAATGGACTTTGTAATTATTATGACAATGATGGGAATTATCTCCCTCGCAGGAATTGTAGTAAACAATGCCATTGTGTTAATAGATTATACGCAAATTCTAATCGATAGAAAAAAAGAAGAATTAGGTTTAGAAGAAGAAGACCACTTAACGAAAAAGCAATATTTTGAAGTAATTGTAGCCGGTGGAAAATCACGTTTGCGTCCGGTTTTATTAACGGCGATTACCACCGTTTTAGGTTTAATACCGCTAGCGGTTGGTTTAAATATCGATTTCTTTTCATTATTTATAGATTACGATCCGAAAATTTATATTGGTGGAGATAACGTAATTTTCTGGGGACCATTAGCGTGGACGGTAATTTTCGGGTTAACGTTTGCCACATTCTTAACCTTAGTAGTTGTTCCGGTAATGTTCTATTTAAGTAACCGCGGAAAGATTAAAGTTAGAAAGAAAAGAGGGAAGCCTTTACAAGTTTCAAAAACCTAAAATAAAAAAGGGCTTTCAAAATTGAAAGCCCTTTTTCTTTTTATTATAAATTATTCTAAAATTAATCTTCAGGATTTATTTTATAGGTAAAACCAACGCCTAATACTTCTCTCACCTGAAAGGCTCTAACAGCATTATCATCGTAAATAGTTTGGAAAATAAAATTAGCTGAAAGATAATCGTTCACCTTCATATTTATTTTTCCGGTATAATCTAAATCGACATTTTGAGGATCTTCTAAATAATTAGAGTATAAATTCAGCATATTTTCCATCGTTACATTTTCAACCAATGTGAATTTCGCATAAGCGCCAATAGAAGCACCAAATTCAAATCGCATACTTTCACCTTGATCTACGCCAAAATAATCACCGTCTACATAACCCGGAACAGTGGTAAATCGATCGTCTACAAAAATAAATCGAGCTGTTGCAGGAGCAAAATTGACATGAAGATTTTCATTCTTTTTCCATAAAATGCCAGGACCAATTTGTAAATATCCAGGCGACATAAAATGGGTAGTTTCTGTTCTAACGGTTTGCGTATCGATAACCTCTCCGGTATCTGGATCTAACACATCTTCTTCACTATATTCATATCCTTTTGCAAATTGACTTCTAAAATTTGCAAAGAAAGAATAATACCAATTGGTTTCTTCAATTTGCCAACCCGCAACAGAATTTATTTCAATTCGGTCATTGGTTTTTCGTGAGAAGCGATCACCTTTCGTTTTGGTAAGACCAAAATCACCTAAAAATCTATTATCCCAAGTAAAATCGTCTTTTCGGTAATTTAAATCGTAACTAATGGTTGCGTTTCCGGCATAATTTGAACTTCCACCGCCTTGCCATTCCGCATTAAAAGCAGCTTGATTAAAAAGTAGAGAAAAGGTTCCTGAACTCTGCCAACCTTCTTTTGGCTCTTCGTTTTCGTCGCTATCTTGCGCAAAGCCAGACATACAAATTCCTATAAAAAGTGCTAGACCTAGTATTGGTTTCTTCATAAAGCAATAATTTTTCAAAATTTATTGCCTACAAAGTTAATTTATTTCAAGAATAGGTTCTTAAAGTTATATTAAAACTGAATTGAATTATCTGATTATCGCTTCTTTTTATAGAGCGGGACTGATGAGCAAGCTTCGCCAAACATTAGACTTTTAACTACAGGCTGAAGTTTTTGAACAATTTGAATATAAGCATTTTCAGGAACGGGTTTGTTAGAGCAACCTTTTACAATTACGGGCAAATCTTTAAATGCTGAAACATCGAGTTGATCGATAATTTCTTGATAAAGACTATTTTCCAAATCGGTTAAATTTCCTAAAACTACTTTTTTAGCATAAGGTTGAAGTTCGGTAGTAATAAGCATAAAAGCCCAAGCAGGAACAATTGCGTCTGAAGTACAGGTTAGCGCAATAAATTTATTTTCGTAAACCGCCCAATCGTGTTCTTTTATCGCTTGACGAAATTCTTTTTCGCGGAGTACAAAACCTTCGTAAAGCCAGTCTTTAATATCAAAAAGTATTCGTTCTCCGTTTGGATAATATTCTTCGAGATTAAATGTGGTGAGTTTACTTTTGGCGACTCTGTTTACAATTTCGTCCATACAATATAATTACAGCATTCCTAATTCTAGTTTCGCTTCTTCACTCATTAAATCTTGTGACCACGGCGGATCGAAGGTAAGTTCCAACTCACAATCATTTACCATATCAAGTGACTTTACTTTTTCTTCTACTTCTTGCGGAAGACTTTCTGCCACAGGACAATTTGGTGTCGTAAGGGTCATTAAGATTTTTACATCATAATTTTCATTTACAAAAACGTCATAAATTAAACCGAGTTCGTAAATATCTACAGGTATTTCAGGATCGTAAATTGTTTTTAGAACTTTTACGATTTTTTCTCCTAATTCGTTGGTATCAATTTTTTGTTCTGCCATCTTTTTCCAGTTTTAATTCACTTTGGTTTGATATGCCAACGCATACATTTTCAATTGTTTTATCATACTCACCAAACCATTTGCTCGGGTTGGCGAAAGATGTTCTTTTAAACCGATTTCATCTATAAATTCTGTATCGGCATCTAAAATAGCTTTTGGTGGCTGATTGGAAAACACGCGAATTAAAATTGCTATAATTCCTTTGGTGATAATTGCATCGCTATCGGCGGTAAAAATTACTTTTCCGTCTTCCATATCGGCATGAACCCAAACTTTACTTTGGCAACCTTTAATGATATTTTCTTCGGTTTTATATTTTTCTTCAATTAAAGGAAGTGATTTACCGAGTTCAATCATGTACTCATAACGCTGCATCCAATCATCAAACAATGCGAATTCATCTATAATTTCTTCTTGTGTTTCTTTTATTGTACTCAAAATCTACTCGTGTTTTTTTACTCTTGCTTTTACTAAAGTTTTGTTGGCATCATTTTTCAATTCAAGCGTATTTCCGTCGAACATATAATGCGAAACTTCTTCAAAGTTACTCAATAAATTGTGTTCAATTTTCATGCCATTTGCACACATTTTTCTGGTAGAAACGACTTTATTAATTTGAACTTTGGTTTTTTCAATCGTCAGTTCGCCGCTGTAAGAATTGCAAACTATTCCTGAAATTCTATTTTCTTTCGGTGAAAAATTTAAAGTGACTTTTAATGAATCGCCAACTTGCTGCTGATTTACTTGCAACACTTCAAAATTCATTTCGCTGTCGATTATCTTACTTTCATTGCTTTGGCAAGCTCCAAAAATCACCAACAGGCTTAAAATTGTTATTTTTCTAAATAATTTCATGATAACATAATTTTAGCTCGTTTTACAGCTTTTACAAAACTATCGATCTCTTCCTTTGTATTATAAAATGAAAAAGATGCGCGTACTGTCCCGGGAATTTTATAATAATCCATAATTGGTTGAGCGCAATGATGACCAGTTCTTACGGCGATTCCTAATTTGTCGACAATTGTACCAATATCATAAGGATGCAAACCTTCAATATTAAACGAAATTACCGCGGTTTTTTTAGCTGAAGTTCCGAAGATTTTCATTCCTTCGATCTCCATTAATTTTTCGGTCGCGTAGGTTAATAATTCGTGTTCATATGCTGCAATATTCTCGAAACCTATTTCGTGTAAATAATCGATTGCTTTTCCGAAGGCGATTCCCCCACAAATATTTGGCGTTCCAGCTTCAAATTTATGCGGTAAACCGGCGTAAGTAGTTTTTTCAAATGTAACTTCATTTATCATTTCTCCACCTCCTTGATACGGCGGAAGTTTATTCAGCCATTTTTCTTTTCCGTAGAGCATTCCAACGCCTGTTGGTCCACACATTTTATGAGCTGAAACTACATAAAAATCGACATCCAATTGCTGAACATCTGCTTGAATATGGGGCGCAGCTTGGGCACCATCGATTAAAACCACTGCATTTTTTTGATGCGCAGCGTGAATAATTTCTTCAATAGGATTTATTGTTCCCAACGCATTGGAAACATGATTTACAAACACCAATTTTGTGTTTTCTGAAAGCAAGTCATGAAACGCTTTCATATCAAGTTCGCCTTCTTGCGTCATCGGGATAACGCGAAGTTTAGCACCTGTTTTCTCGCACAACATTTGCCACGGAACAATATTGGAATGGTGTTCTAAAGCGGACACAATCACCTCATCTCCTTTTTTTATTTCGGAAGCAAAACCATTCGCAATTAAATTAATACCGTGTGTAGTTCCGGCAGTAAAAATAATTTCTTCCTTTTTTTGGGCATTAAAATGCGCGCGTATAGTTTCTCGGGCTTCTTCATAAGCTTCAGTTGCTTCTTGCGAAAGTGTATGAACACCACGATGAATATTGGCATTGTAATTCTGATAATAATCAACTATCGCATCAATCACCGCGGTTGGCGTTTGCGAGGTTGCGGCATTATCAAAATACACGAGCGGATGACCGTTTACTTTTCGTGAAAGTATCGGAAAATCGGCTCTTATTTTTTCAATATTCATTGTGCTAATTTTCATAATTTATTTGTTGATTAGCGATGCTAGATTTATATATAAATTGAAATAAGCTCCCGCAGTAGAAGTATCGATATTTTCATTATCGATCCAATTGCTCAATCCGTAATAACCAATAATTTCAGCGCCGATTAAAGATGAAAATTGAACTCCGAATCCTAAATTTGCTCCAATATTCGTGGTTTTATAAAAGTTTTCTTCTAAATCAAAGTTATTACGCGCGTCTTCTTCATTTAAAATAAATGAAAGTTGAGGACCCGCTAATAGATAAAAACCTTTTCCGTATTCTTTATTTACATCAAATTTCAATAAAGGTTGAAACTTGATAGAAGACTTTATTAAATCTAGTTCTTCGGATTTATAATTTCCTAAATAAATAGTATAATCATCTACATTTCTGCTATAAAAAAGATTAGCTTTTACTCCGAAGGATTCATTAAAAGAATAATCGAAATAACCACCAATATTTACCGGAAATCCTTTTTTGTTGTAAGGAGAATAACTATCGCCGGCATATAATCCTTCATCATCGCCATCAGTTTCAATTGAAATATAATTTGCTCCAAGTGATAAACCGTAGGTTATTTTTTGAGCAAAACCAAGACTACAAAACAGAAAAAAAAAGAGGAAGCTTAACGCAAAATTCTTCATATCTCTACAAATCAAACCCTAAATTTACATTCAGTTTATTCGCGATAAGTTTATTGATACGCTTTTTCAATTCCGGAATTTTCACACTTTCAAGTACATTATTCGCAAATGCGTACATTAATAAAGCGCGCGCTTCTTTAGCTGGAATTCCTCTGGATTTTAAATAAAATAAAGCCTCTTCATCTAATTGACCAATCGTACAACCGTGACTACATTGCACATCGTCTGCAAAAATTTCTAATTGCGGTTTCGAATTAATCGTCGCTTTATCGCTCACCAAAATATTATTATTGCTTTGGTAAGCATTTATTTTTTGCGCCTCTTTCTCTACGTAAACTTTCCCGTTAAAAACGCCCACCGCTTTATCGTCATAAATTCCTTTATAATCTTGATGGCTTTCGCAATTTGGTTGCGCGTGATGAACTAATGTATTGTGATCTACGTGTTGTTTTCCTTCAATAATCGTCACGCCTTTCATCGTAGAATCGATATGTTCTCCTTTTTGATAGAAGTTTAGATTATTACGCGTTAATTTTCCGCCGAAAGAAAAAGTATGAACCGAACAATTACTTTCGTCTTTTTGTTCGACATACGTATTATCGATTAAAGAAGCCGAAATATTATCATTCTGAATTTTATAATAATCGACCATTGCTCGTTTTTCAGCAAAAATTTCAGTAACCGAATTGGTAAACACCGGATTTTCAGTTAAGCTCTGGTGACGCTCAATAATTTGAACATGCGAATTTTCACCCACCACAATTAAATTTCTTGGCTGAAGCATTAAAGCCGCTTCATTTCCCGTAGAAAGGTTTAAGACTTGAATGGGTTTATCGGCAACGGTATTTTTTAGAATATAAATAAAAGCACCTTCACGAGAAAATGCGGTATTCAACGAATTTAAACTGTCGTCGCTAGGAGCTATTTTATTGAAATATTTCTCCATAATGTCTTTGTACTTCGGTTTGTCTAAAGCCGAAGACATTAAACACGCATCTATTTTATCATGCGTAGTTTGTGATAAATGTGAAGAATAAATTCCGTCGATAAAAACAATGGTATATGCATCGATATCGTGAATCAGGTATTTTTTTACATCACGATATTCGATTGTACTTTCTTTTTTAGGAAAAATACTGTAATCTTCTTTTAAAATTGAATTTAAGGAAGTGTATTTCCAAGCTTCGTCTTTTCGCGTAGGAAACCCTTTTTGTTCAAAATTTTTAAGCGCTTTATTTCGAATAGTATGAATATCGCTACCGACATCTACTTGTTCTTCAAAAGCGAAAAAGGAAGAAATTAATTTATCTTTTAAACTCATAGTTTATTTTTTGAGGATTTAGGCAAAATGGTTTTAAACTGATTTCATTTCGGTTTTTAACCAATCGTACCCCTGCTCTTCTAATTTATGAGCAAGTTCTTTTCCGCCGGATTTTACAATTTTTCCGTCTAATAAAACGTGTACATAATCTGGAACAATGTAATTTAATAAACGTTGGTAGTGTGTAATTACCAATACCGCGTTATCTTTTGTTCGTAATTTATTTACACCGTCTGAAACCACCCGTAACGCATCGATATCTAAACCAGAATCGGTTTCATCGAGAATAGCTAATTTTGGTTCCATCATTGCCATTTGAAAAATCTCGTTACGCTTTTTTTCTCCGCCTGAAAAACCTTCGTTTAGCGAACGTGAAAGAAACTTTCTATCCATTTCCAGCATTTCTGACTTTTCACGAATTTTTTGTAACATTTCTTTTGCCGGCATATCTTCTAAACCTTGCGCTTTTCGTGTTTCGTTTATGGCGGTCTTCATAAAGTTAGTTACCGAAACACCCGGAATTTCTACCGGATACTGCATAGAAAGAAAAATTCCTTTGTGTGCGCGCTCGTCAACTTCCATTTCAGAGATATCTTCATTTTCCATGATGATTTCTCCTTCAGTCATTTCAAACTCTTCTTTTCCGGCAATAACAGAAGCTAACGTACTTTTACCAGAACCGTTTGGTCCCATAATCGCGTGAACCTCTCCGGCATTAATTTCTAAATTTATTCCTTTTAAAATTTCTTTATCTTCTACACTTGCGTGTAAGTTTTTTATCTTTAGCATAGGTTTCTTTTTACTTTACTTCCTTTTTGTCGCCTTTTACTCGAATTGCAGGTTCTGCTTTCGGCGTCATTACTTTAATAATTTTCTTTATTTCAACCACTTCTTTCCAGCCATCTTCCATTGGGTTTGGTTTTATTTTCCCTTGAATGATTACCGGAACCATGTCTAAATCTTCCCTTTTTAGCGAATTCACTTCTTTAGAAAGTTTTGTTGCCATCGAGTCTAAAACAACACCATAAACTTCGGTATTGGTTTTTAAAACCGCTGCTTTTTGTTCTTCAACATAAATAAACTCGCCACTTAAAATTGTTAAATCTTTCGTTTTGTTATTTTCAGTAGTTTGTTCAGTTTCTGCAGATTTTTCTTCTTTTTCTTTAGAATCTTCTTTACAACCTACCACAAATAAAGTGGCTACAACAATCGCTAATAGGTGTTTTTTCATGATTTTGGTTTGTTTAATATGAAACTTGTTCGGTAGTTTTTACCCTACTGAACCTTCTAAGGATATTTCTAATAATTTTTGAGCTTCTACCGCAAATTCCATCGGCAATTTATTTAAAACCTCTTTACTGAATCCATTTACAATTAAAGCGATTGCTTTTTCGGTATCGATTCCGCGTTGGTTACAGTAAAAAATTTGATCTTCCCCAATTTTACTGGTAGTTGCTTCGTGCTCTACTTTGGCTGATTTATTTTTTGTTTCAATATAAGGGAAGGTGTGTGCTCCACATTCGTTACCCATTAGCAAGGAATCACATTGTGAAAAATTCCGGGCGTTTTCGGCTCTTGAATTAATTTGAACTAAACCGCGATACGAATTTTGTGATTTTCCAGCTGAAATTCCTTTGGAAATAATGGTACTTTTTGTATTTTTTCCTAAGTGAATCATTTTCGTGCCCGTATCTGCCTGCTGATAATTATTAGTAACCGCAATAGAATAAAATTCACCGATTGAATTATCGCCTTTTAAAATACAACTTGGATATTTCCACGTAACGGCACTTCCGGTTTCAACTTGCGTCCAACTAATTTTTGCGTTTTTTTCGCACAAACCACGTTTGGTTACAAAATTGAAAACACCACCTTTTCCTTCAGAATTTCCTGGATACCAGTTTTGAACGGTGCTGTATTTTATTTCAGCATCATCTAACGCAATTAATTCTACCACAGCCGCGTGCAATTGATTTTCATCACGCATTGGTGCAGTACAACCTTCTAAATAACTTACGTAACTTCCTTCTTCAGCAATGACTAAGGTACGCTCAAATTGACCGGTTCCGGCTTGGTTAATTCTAAAATAGGTTGAAAGTTCCATCGGGCATTTTACGCCTTTTGGAATATAACAAAATGAACCGTCACTAAATACTGCTGAATTTAAAGCGGCGTAAAAATTATCTTTCTTCGGAACTACGGTTCCTAAATATTTTTTCACTAATTCAGGATGTTCTTGAATTGCTTCAGAAATAGAGCAAAAAATAATTCCTTTTTCAGCTAAAGTCTTTTTAAATGTTGTCGTTACAGAAACTGAATCCATAACCACATCTACCGCAACACCAGCTAATTTTTTTTGTTCGTCTAACGAGATTCCGAGTTTTTTAAAAGTATCTAACAATTCTGGATCTACTTCATCTAAACTCTCATATTTCGGCTTTTTATTCGGTGCTGAATAATATGAAATATTCTGAAAATCGGGTTTTGGATAATTCACATTTGCCCAATCCGGCTCTTCCATTTGCTCCCAAATTCTATAGGCTTCCAAACGCCATTGAGTCATCCATTCGGGTTCATTTTTTTTCTTAGAAATCGCTCGAACAATATCTTCATTTAAACCATTCGGTAAAGTATCAGATTCTATATCGGTATAAAATCCATACTCATACTCTTTGGTTTCGAGTTCTTTTTTTAAATCGTCTTCAGTATATGCCATAGTTGTTTTTCTTGATTTCAGTTGTAAAGTTTAAAAGTTTATAAAGTAGAAAGCAAGTATTTTATTAAACCACTTACTAATTTTGAAACTTCATTTACTTTAAACTTTAACTTCTCAAATTCTTCATTTGATAAATATTTTAAATCGAAAGCTAAATAAAGCTGCGATCTTAACTCGCCAGCTGAAGCTTTAGAAATGTACAAAAAGCGAATAAATTCTTTTGATGTTTCTCTTTCAAAGCCTTCAGCAATATTAGAAGAAAATAGATATACTAGCTCTTCTTATTTGATTTTTTAAACCATAATCTTGTACAAAATCTCCTCTGTTTGTGATAAAGTAAATTTCAGAATTTAATTCTCTAGACTTTTGCCAGGCTATAATTTCTTCAAAAGAATTAAAATTTGCCATTCACTTTTACACTTTCTAACTTTTTAACATTCAACTTCCTAAAGTGAGAAACTCTCACCACATCCACAAGTGCGTTGTGCATTTGGGTTGTTAAACACAAATCCTTTTCCATTTAATCCGCCAGAATATTCTAATGTCGTGCCGATCAAGTAGAGAAAACTACGTTTATCTACAACAATTTTTACCTGGTTGTCTTCAAAAAGTTTATCGCCTTCTATTTGTGCTTTATCAAATTTTAAATCGTACGAAAGTCCCGAGCAACCGCCACTTTTAACACCAACTCGAACATAATCTTCGGTTACGTTAAACCCGTCGTCTGCCATCAACTCGGTTAATTTTTTCTTCGCTGTATCACTTACCTTTATCATATCAGTAAACCTTAGTTGTCATTATTTTGCAAATATACCATTTAGTCGTGTGAATACCATATATGTATACATATATCTAACTTATCTTTTTATAAGAAAGTATTATCAATAAAAAATAGTTCTTCCTGCACCTATTCTTCTTTACTTTTTAGGAATTTAAGACCGCTTTTATTTTAGTTTTTAATTGCTGAATTTTCCCCATAAATTCTTTGTAATTTTGCAATCTAAATTGAAGCTATGTTCGACAATAAAGACAGCAAAACCAATCTTTCTGAATTAGGAGAATTCGGATTAATTGAACACCTAACCCGCTACGTAGAACTCCAACAAAATTCTACTGAAACAGGAATTGGAGATGATGCCGCCGTTCTTCATTTTAAAGATGAAGAAATTGTACTTACGACCGATATGCTGGTAGAAGGCGTTCATTTTGATTTAGCGTATATGCCGCTAAAACATTTAGGTTATAAAGCGGTTATGGTAAACCTGTCTGATGTTTACGCAATGAATGCTGAAGCCACACAAATCACGGTTTCCATAGCAGCTTCAAATCGTTTTCCTGTAGAAGCTTTAGAAGAATTATACGCTGGAATTCTTTTGGCTTGTAAAAATTATAAAGTCGATTTAGTAGGTGGCGACACCACTTCTTCAACTGCTGGATTAGTTATTAGCATTAGCGCGATCGGGAAAGCTGAAAAGAAAAAGATTACCAAACGTAGCGGTGCAAAACCAAACGATTTATTAGTTGTAACCGGGGATTTAGGTGCAGCTTATATGGGATTACAAGTTTTGGAACGCGAAAAGCAAGTATTTAAAGTCAACCCGAATGCGCAACCCGATTTAGAGCCTTATTCTTATATTGTGGAACGCCAATTAAAACCGGAAGCTCGAAAAGATATTCCGCAATTATTGACGGCTTTAGAAGTGCAACCTACGTCTATGATTGATATTAGCGACGGACTTTCTTCTGAAATTATTCATTTATGTAAAAGTTCGAAAACCGGTGTAAATTTATTTGAAGAAAAAATTCCGTTAGATCCTGCGGTAATTTCAGTTTGTGAAGAATTCAATATCGATAGCACGATGATCGCTTTAAGCGGCGGTGAAGATTACGAATTGCTTTTTACAATTTCTCAAGACGATTTCGATAAAATTAAAGGAAATCCAAATTTAACCGTAATCGGTCATATGACTGAAGAAAACGAAGGAATGCATCTTATTACGCGCGCCAATCAAAAAATACCGATTAAAGCTCGCGGTTGGAATTCGTTTGAAGATGAAACCGATTCAGAATAAATTTTCAGTTTAATATAAGCTGAACAGATTTAGTTCTTTAAATTTTTTAGTACTGAAAAAGCTTGCTCTACAACAGGTTCTTCAACTAAAACGGTAAATTCATTAGTTGTGGAAACCACTTCATATAAGGCAATATTGCTCCACGCCAAATGTTTAAATAATTGATAATACAAACCGGCAACTTTTGAGTTGTCTTGTGGTAATTGAACACTTACCGCCGCTAATTTATCGCGCTTATTTAATAATTTTTCAGCTTTAAAAAAAGAATTTACACGTTCTGCTTCGGCGCCTGAAATCATAATATTGCTTTCTAAAATTCCTCGGGTAAACGCATAAAATAAATGTGTATTATCGGAAACAAAAGCTAATAATTTTCCGTGGCAATTTACTAACGTATTGGTGTTTCGAAATGTAAACGCCGAAATATTTGAACGCACCGTGATATCACCCAAATTTTTAAACGCTTGCTGAATTTTTAAATTTTTACTTACACCAACAGGCGATTTGTAGCGACGCAACGCCATCATTACAGCTCCGGTTTTTACAGATTTTTTCAACAACAAACTTATTTCAGGTTGCAATTTCTCAGCTAACGCACTATAATTTATAATATTTTCTTGAAGTGCTTCTTCTAAAAACGGTCGGCTTTTCAGCAATTGCTCTACACTTTGCGCTACAGTTTTCATTTTGTTAAATAATTAACTTTCTGTATAAAATTAGTAAAATAAATTCATTTATGCGGTAATAATTTAAAAGCCAATTACATTCGTTTAAAAATTAATAAATGAAGGTTTTAAAGTTTGGAGGGACTTCGGTAGGATCGATTTCCAATATTAAAAAAGTAACCGAGATTATTCACGACGGAGAATCTAAAATTGTAGTGTTATCTGCTATAAGCGGAAGCACAAATAAATTAGTAGAAATTTCTGAATTTATTAAAACCAATCAGCAGGAAGAAAGTAAAAAAATTATTCAGGAACTAACCGATAAATATTTAGAAGTCACCAAAGGTTTACTTACTGAAAAGACGAGAACCGAAGCGCTGGAAAAATATATTTATTCTTTAGCCGATCATCTTATTTATTTGGTAGAAAATGAACTGAACAATTACAATGAAATTGTAGCGCAAGGCGAGCTTTTTTCAACCTATTTAGTGAATCAATATTTGCAAGAACAAGGCATAAAATCTCGGTTAATTTCAGCGTTAGATTTTATGCGAATTGACAAAGAAGGAGAACCCGATTATTTTTATATTCAGCAAAATCTTAGTCGCCTTTTAAACGAAAAACCCGAACAGGAAATTTATATTACGCAAGGTTTTATTTGCCTTAATAATCACGGAACGATTAGCAATTTAAAACGTGGCGGAAGCGATTATACCGCCAGTATTATTGGCGCGGCAATTAGAGCGGAAGAAGTTCAGATTTGGACCGATATTGATGGTTTTCATAACAACGATCCGCGTTTTATTGAAAACACACATTCTATCGCTCAACTTTCTTTTGATGAAGCTGCGGAATTAGCCTATTTTGGAGCAAAAATATTGCATCCGCAAACCGTAATTCCGGTACGGAATTTAGAAATTCCTGTTCGGTTAAAAAATACCAATTTACCAGAAGCTGAAGGAACGTTAATTTGCAATAAAGTTATTGGTGAAGGAATTAAAGCAATTGCCGCGAAAGATGGCATTACGGTGATTAAAATAAAATCGGAACGCATGCTTTTGGCGCATGGTTTTTTAAAGAAAATTTTTGAAATATTCGAAAAATACGAAACTGCAATCGATATGATTACTACTTCAGAAATTGCCGTTTCATTAACCATCGACAACCCAACGTATTTACAGGAAATTACTACTGAATTATTAAAATTCGCCTATGTTGAAATTGAAGAAAATAAGACGATTGTTTGTTTAGTTGGCAATAATATTATTCATCATGAAACTACGCCGCAACTTTTTAAAATTCTACAAGATGTTAATGTGCGAATGATTGCTTACGGAGGAAGTAATAACAACATTTCGCTATTAGTAAACACAAATGATAAGCCTAAAACTTTACAATTGTTAAACGATTATATTTTTAAACTTAACCTAGTTTAATTTTTGCCCCGAAAAACCATTCATCTTTTTCGATGGATGGTTTTTTATTTTAATAGTTCCTCTAAAACCTTAAAAAAATCCTTTTTATTTTCCAGCCAACTCATATGTCCGTTAGGAAACGTAATTAATTCTGAATTGGTTTCTGCGGAAAGTTTTTCTACACTTTCAAAAGGAACAACCGGATCGTGCTTGCCAGCTAGTAAAATTTTTTTACCGCTATAATTCTTCAGAATTTCGGTTCTATCTTTTCGATTCTTTAAACCTTCTATGGATGCAATAATATTTTCAGTTGGAATATCTTTGGCTTCTGATACCATTTTTTTTATTTCCTCGGGGAAAGTTTCCTTGGTTTCTTCAGCAAATAAATTTTTTATCGCCATACTCACGAAAGCCTCCTTATTTTGTTTTATTAAGCGCTTAGCGCGATCTCTATTTTTCTTTCGCTCTTCGTTATCGGCTTCAGCAGTAGAATTTATCAACAATAATTTTTCAGTTTTATCAGGAAAATGTTCCGCGAAAGCTAAAGCAACATAACCGCCCATAGAATGTCCTAAAAAAGTGGCCATGTTGATATTTAATTTTTGCAAAACCAAATTAACTGCTTCTGCCATTTGTTCCATCGAATGAATGTAGCCGACTTTTCCGGTTTTTCCATGACCAAATAAATCGATATTTATAAATTGATATTCATTTGAAAATTCTTCAATAAGATCGTTCCACATCGTTCTGTTTTCTAAAAAACCGTGCAATAAAACTACCGGTTTTCCAGCACCGGAAACCTCAAAATAAATTTCGTTTTGTTTGTATAAAATTATCATGAAATGTTTGTAAAATAAAGTTGAATAGTTTGCTTTGTTCTAAAAATAACCCAAAGCCGAAAGAATACTTTTTAGTCCTAAGCCGATGGAAATTAAAATTACGATCCCGCTAATTAAATTCAGCCAAAAATTATTTACGTGATTTTTCAGCAGGTTTTTATCGTTAACAATCCACACGAGAAAAAGTGCAATAATTGGTAATAATAAACCATTGGCGACTTGAGAAAATAAAATAATAGAAGTCGGTTTGTAGCCTAAAGAAGAAAAAAATACGCCTAACAATAAAATAGGAATCCACACTAAACGTAATTTTTTACTTTTTAAATCTTGTTTCCAACCTAAAATTTCAGCAGTTGCATAAGAAGCAGCAAGTGGCGCGGTAATTGCTGAAGAAACTCCTGCAGCTAAAAATCCGAATGCTATAAAATACGAAGACCAATTTCCTAAAAGTGGTTCAAGCTGTAAAGCCAAATCATTAATATCGGTGATATTTTTCGCTTGACCTTCAAACGCAATTGCAGAAACTATCAAAATCGCCATCGTAATTATTCCGCCTAAAAGAATAGAAAGAATTGTGTCTAAACGTGCGAACGCAAGTGATTTTCTGTCTTTCCATTTTTCTTTTGCAGTTGAAGCGTGTAAAAATAAATTATACGGAACGACAGTTGTTCCAATAATCCCTACAACCAACAACGCGGTATCTTCACTTAATGAGGGAATAAATAAACCTTTAAATACTTGCTGAAAATCAGGTTTCAATAAAATTGCAGTGATTAAAAAGACGATTCCCATAATACTCACTAAAACGAGAATCGCTTTTTCAATCAATTTATATTTTCCGCTAAATAATAAGAGAAATGCTACACTGGCAACAATTAAAACTAGCGGATTAATAGTTGAAGAAAAAAAATTAGGAAAACCTAAAACCGCTCCTGTAATATTACCAGCTTCATAAGCCGCATTTCCAATTACAATAGCAGAAATAACCAAAAGAATAACCGGAATTCTCCAAAAAGAATGCTGTGTTTTTTTCCGAAGCGCGTCGCCAACTCCCAAGTTTGCAACAACGCCCAAACGAACCGACATTTCTTGTAAAAAAATTGTCGCAATAATCGAAAATAAAACTGCCCAAAGTAGCGTATAACCAGTAGCGGCTCCCGTAATGGAAGCCGTTGTTACTGTTCCCGGACCTATAAAAGCTGCTGCTACTAAAATTCCCGGTCCTAATTCTTTTAATTTCCTGAACATTTTTAGCTGTTCATCAGATCTTCAATTTCATCAGCTTCAATAGGAATATTGCGCATTAAATTAAAAGGTTCACCTTTTTCTTGAATTACCACATCATCTTCTAAACGAATTCCGAAACCTTCATCAGGAAGATAAACTCCGGGTTCTACAGTGAAAACCATATTCGCTTTCATTGGTTCGTGTAATAACCCGTAATCATGGGTATCTAAACCAATATTATGCGAAGTTCCGTGCATAAAATATTTCTTATATGCCGGCCAATCTGGATCTTCATTTTTTACATCCGCTTTATCTAAAATACCTAATTCGATAAATGCTGCAGTTGCCATTTTACCTACTTCTTTATGATATTCTTCCCACATTGTTCCGGGAACCAACATTTTTGTAGCTTCGTTTTTAATAGCGTTGATCTTGCTGTAAACTTCCTTTTGACGTTTTGTAAATTTTCCTGAAACCGGAATTGTACGTGACATATCACTTGAATAATTCGCATATTCTGCTCCAACATCTAATAAAATTAATTCGCCTTCTTTACACTGCATTTTATTTTCGATATAATGCAACACATTCGCATTTTGACCGGAAGCTACAATTGGCGTGTATGAAAATCCGCGAGAACGATTTCTTAAAAATTCATGCATAAATTCTGCTTCAATTTCATATTCCCAAACGCCGGGTTTTACAAAATCGAGCACTCTTCGAAATCCTTTTTCAGTAATATTACAAGCTTGTTGCATTACTTCTAATTCTATTGGATCTTTTACCGAACGTAAGCGTTGTAAAATAGGATTACTTTTTGCTACCGAATGTGCAGGATAGCTTTCTTTTAACCATTTATTGAAACGCGCTTCTCGTGTTTCGGTTTCTACATTAGCGCGGTAATGCTCGTTGGTGTTAATATAAACGGTTTCACTTTGCGCCATAAGTTCGTGGAAGATTTTATGAAAATCTTTTAGCCAATAAACCGTTTTAACGCCAGAAGTTTCGTAAGCTTTTTCTTTGGTTAATTTTTCACCTTCCCAAACAGCGATATGTTCGTTTGTTTCAGTTAAAAATAAAATTTCACGATGCTTTTCTTTTGGTGCGTCGGGAAATAAAACCAAAATACTTTCTTCTTGATCTACGCCGCTTAAATAATAAATATTTCGGTCTTGCTGAAAGGGAATTGTACTATCTGCACCAATAGGATAAACATCATTAGAGTTAAAAACCGCTACACTATTAGGTCGCATTTGCGCCATAAAGTTTTTTCGGTTTTTTATAAATAAATTGGAATCTATAGGTGTATATCTCATAATTACGTGTTATTATTTTTTCAAAAATAGGAATTTGAGTTTGAACGTCTCGTTTTTCACTTCGTAAATCTTTACTAAAGTAAAATGAAATTGCTTGCTTAAACTTATTCTAAATAATTCCTAAACACTGTGGAAAGTTTGTGAATAACTATTTTGAAGTGTATTTTTGTTGAGAATTTCTATAAAATAATCAAAACCAATGGGTGGATTAATACAATCTTCAACAGCGAAGAAATTTGCGATGGCGCTTTCTGGCCTTTTTCTAGTCCTTTTTTTAGCACAACATTTTACAATTAACTTAACCTCGGTAATTAGTCCGGAGATTTTTAATGAGTTATCCCATTTTATGGGAACTAACTTTTTTGTTCAGGCACTTTTACAGCCGGTCTTAATTTTTGGAGTGGTTTTTCACTTCATTATGGGTTTTGTGTTAGAAATTAAAAACAGAAATGCGCGTGATATCGGTTACATAAAATTTAAAGGAAGTGCAAACTCTAGTTGGATGTCTAGAAATATGATCTGGTCTGGATTAGTAGTATTAGCTTTTTTAGCATTGCACTTTTACGATTTTTGGGTACCCGAATTAATTCATAAATATGTTGAAAGTTCTCCGGTAGAACCAGATGTCTCTAGATATTATGATGATTTAGTGATGAAATTTCAAAGTCCAATAAGAACAGGATTATACGTGATTGCATTTATTTTCCTAATGCTTCACTTACTCCACGGGTTTTCTTCATCATTTCAATCTATTGGTTGGAACAACAAATACTCAAAAGGTTTACGAAGATTTACGGTTGCATATTCAATTATCATTCCACTAGGATTTATTTTTATAGCGCTTTTTCACTATATTAATAACTTATAATACGTACGATTTATGTCAGTTTTAGATTCAAAAATACCAGAAGGACCACTTGACCAAAAGTGGAAAAATCATAAAAATAATATTAACCTGGTTAATCCGGCAAACAAGCGTAATATAGATGTTATTGTAGTGGGAACAGGCTTAGCAGGAGGAAGTGCAGCAGCAACCTTAGCTGAGTTAGGTTACAACGTAAAAACATTTTGCTATCAAGATTCGCCAAGACGTGCTCACTCTATCGCAGCTCAAGGTGGAATAAACGCTTCAAAAAATTACCAAGGTGACGGTGATTCAGATTACCGATTATTTTATGATACTGTAAAAGGTGGCGATTACCGCTCTCGTGAAGCAAACGTTTATCGACTTGCTGAAGTTTCTGGAAATATTATTGACCAATGTGTAGCGCAAGGAGTTCCTTTTGCCCGAGAATATGGCGGGTATTTAGATAACCGTTCATTTGGTGGTGTGTTAGTTTCGCGTACTTTTTACGCAAAAGGACAAACCGGACAACAATTATTATTAGGAGCTTATTCTGCGATGAACCGCCAAATCAATCGCGGTAAAATTCAATCGTTCAACCGTCACGAAATGATGGATTTAGTGTTGGTTGATGGAAAAGCAAGAGGAATTATCGCTCGAAATATGGTAACCGGAGAGATTGAACGTCATTCTGCTCACGCAGTAGTTTTGGCTTCTGGTGGTTATGGAAACGTATTTTTCCTTTCTACAAATGCAATGGGAAGTAACGTAATGGCAGCTTGGCGAGCGCACCGTAGAGGAGCATATTTTGCCAATCCTTGTTATACGCAAATTCACCCGACTTGTATTCCGGTTTCAGGCGATCATCAATCAAAATTAACCTTGATGTCAGAATCGCTTCGTAATGACGGAAGAATTTGGGTACCGAAGAAAAAAGAAGATGCAATTGCTATTCGAGAAGGAAAGAAAAAACCTACCGAATTATCTGAAGAAGAACGCGATTATTATTTAGAGCGCAGATATCCTGCCTTTGGTAACTTGGTACCACGTGACGTTGCTTCAAGAGCAGCAAAAGAACGTTGCGATGCAGGTTTTGGAGTAAATAAAACTGGGGAAGCCGTATTCTTAGATTTTGCAAGTGCAATAAAACGTTACGGAAAAGAAAAAGCTTTTACTGCAGGTCATAAAAACCCTTCAGAAGAAGAAATTATAAAATTAGGAAAAGAAGCGGTTGCGGCGAAATACGGAAACCTTTTTGATATGTATCAAAAAATTGTCGATCAAAATCCGTATGAAACGCCAATGATGATTTACCCTGCAGTTCATTACACGATGGGCGGCCTTTGGGTAGATTATAATTTACAAACCACTATTCCGGGTTGTTACGCGGCTGGAGAAGCTAACTTCTCTGATCACGGTGCTAACCGATTAGGAGCTTCAGCCTTAATGCAAGGTTTAGCCGATGGGTATTTTGTTTTACCATATACGATTGGTGATTATTTATCTAACGATATTAGAACCGGAAAAATTTCTACAGAAACACCAGAATTTGACGAAGCTGAAAAAGCGGTAAAAGATAAAATTAATCGCTTAATGAACGCTGGCGGTCAACATTCTGTTGATTATTACCATAAGAAACTTGGTAAAATTATGTGGAATAAATGCGGAATGGCTAGAAATGCAAAAGGTTTAGAAGAAGCATTAGACGAAATAAAAGAATTACGCGAAGATTTTTGGAAGAATGTAAAAGTTCCGGGAACCGAAAATTCTAAAAACGCTGAGCTAGAAAAAGCAGGTCGCGTTGCAGATTTCTTAGAGTTAGGAGAACTTTTTGCAAAAGATGCTTTACATAGAAACGAATCTTGTGGAGGTCACTTTAGAGAAGAATACCAAACCGAAGAAGGAGAAGCCTTACGTGATGATGAAAATTATAAATACGTAGCAGCGTGGGAATACACCGGTAATCCTCGAGATTCAAAATTACATAAAGAAGACTTGATCTTCGATAATATAGAATTAAAAACAAGAAGTTATAAATAATTTGAATATTGAAAGTTTTATGCTTTCAAATTGTCAAATCTTCAACTACAAAATATGAAGTTAACATTAAAAATATGGCGGCAGGAAAATGCCAATGCTAAAGGAAAAATGGTTGACTACCAGATTGATGGAATAGAAGGCGATATGTCTTTTTTAGAAATGCTAGATGTACTCAATGAAGATTTGGTAGCTAAAGGAGAAGATACCATTCAGTTTGATCACGATTGTCGTGAAGGAATTTGTGGTTCTTGTTCGCTACAGATTAATGGAGAACCACACGGTCCCGATAAATTAATCGCTACTTGTCAATTGCACATGCGTTCATTTAACGATGGTGATACTATTTATATTGAACCTTTTCGAGCAAAAGCCTTTCCGGTAGTAAAAGATTTAATTGTAGATCGTTCTGCTTTCGATAGAATTCAGCAAGCGGGTGGTTATGTTTCTGTAAATACTTCAGGAAATACAATTGATGCGAATACACTTCCGGTAAACAAACACGATGCTGATGATTCTTTTAATGCAGCAACTTGTATTGGTTGTGGAGCTTGTGTAGCAGCGTGTAAAAACGCGAGTGCAATGTTATTTACTTCAGCAAAAGTTTCTCAATATGCATTACTTCCACAAGGAAAAGTTGAAGCAACAGAACGTGTGAAAGCGATGGTTCGCCAAATGGATGCAGAAGGTTTTGGAAATTGTAGTAATACTGGAGCTTGTGAAATTGAATGTCCTAAAGGAATTTCATTAGAAAATATTGCACGAATGAATCGTGAATATTTAAAAGCTTCTACTAAAGGATAGCTTTTAAAAAATTATTTCTAAAAATCCCAAATTCTTTTTGAGTTTGGGATTTTTTGTTTTTAACTTCCACAGAAATGCGAAAAATATGAATTATCCAGCGTCTAAACTTCCCAATTTAGGAACTACTATATTTACAAAAATGAGCAAAATGGCACAAGATTATAACGCCATTAATCTCTCGCAAGGTTTTCCTGACTTTTCACCTGATAATCATTTATTAGAATTAGCTTACAAAGCGATGACTTCCAATAAAAATCAATATGCGCCCTTAGCAGGTTTACCGAGTTTACGAGAAACATTGTGTGCTAAATTGAAAAAGGCTTATAATTCAAGTTATAATCCTGAAAACGAAATCACTATTACCGCAGGAGCTACACAAGCTTTGTTTACCGCAATTTCAGCTTTTATAAAAAAAGATGATGAAGTTATTGTTTTTAAACCTGCATATGATTGTTATGAACCAGCAATTGAACTTTATGGTGGAAAGCCGGTTCTTATTCAAATGAAAGCGCCTGAATATAAAATTGATTGGAAAGAAGTTACTGAAAAAGTAACTGAAAAAACCAAAATGATTATCATAAATACGCCACACAACCCAAGCGGAACTATTTTGAAAAAAGATGATCTTCAGCAACTTGAAAAAATTACCCGAAATACGAATATTTTAGTATTAAGCGATGAAGTTTATGAGCATATCATTTTTGATAACGAAGCTCATCAAAGCGTTGCTCGTTTTCCTGAATTGCAAAAACGTTCGCTAATTACGTATTCTTTTGGAAAAACCTTCCACGTTACCGGTTGGAAGTTGGGCTATTGCGTAGCGCCAAAAGAATTAATGAAAGAATTTCAGAAAGTTCACCAATACAATGTTTTTTGTGTGAATCACCCAATGCAATTTGCTTTAAACGAATATTTACAAAAAGAAAATAATTATTTGAATTTACCTGAATTTTATCAGCATAAGCGAGATTATTTTCTATCATTAATTAAAGATTCTCGTTTTAGCTTTACGCCTTCAAAAGGAACTTATTTTCAAACAGCATCTTATAAAAATATCACCGATAAACAAGATACAGATTTCGCTATCGAATTAATTAAAGAAAAGCAGCTAGCTACCATTCCCGTTTCTGTTTTTAATAAAAATCAGCAAGATGATAAAATGCTTCGATTTTGTTTTGCCAAGAAAGAAGAAACCTTAAAAAAAGCTGCAGAGATTATAAATTCTATATAAAATCTTAAATTGCTGTAAAGTGAGCCTCAACTTTTATAACTTTGAGATGATTAAGTTGAACCTATGATAGAAAAGGAAAATATAGTTTACGAACGCTCTGTGTTAATCGGAGTGGTTACCCAATACCAAGATGAAGAAAAATCTAAAGAATATTTAGATGAACTGGAGTTTTTAACCTATACTGCTGGTGGAGAGGTCATAAAGAGATTCTCTCAAAAACTCGATACACCCAATCCTAAAACATTTATCGGAACCGGTAAAATGGAAGAGGTTCTAAATTTCATTAAAGACAATGACATTGATACGGCTGTTTTTGATGACGAATTAAGTCCGGCACAACAAAAAAATATCGAGCGCATTTTAAAATGCAAGGTTGTAGATAGAACATATCTTATTCTAGATATTTTTGCGCAACGCGCTAAAACGAGTTATGCGAGTACACAAGTGGAACTCGCGCAATATGAATATTTATTGCCCCGTTTAGCCGGTTTATGGACTCACCTTGAAAGGCAACGTGGAGGAATTGGAATGCGCGGACCGGGAGAAACAGAAATTGAAACTGACCGACGAATTGTTCGCGATAAAATCACTTTACTCAAGAAAAAACTGAAAACCATTGACAAACAAATGGAAGTTCAGCGTGGAAATCGAGGTCAATTAGTTCGTGTTGCCTTAGTAGGTTACACCAATGTTGGAAAATCTACCTTGATGAACGTGATTAGTAAAAGTGAGGTTTTTGCTGAAAATAAATTATTCGCAACACTAGATACAACCGTTCGAAAAGTAGTTATTAGAAACTTACCGTTGTTGCTTACCGACACCGTTGGTTTTATTAGAAAACTTCCTACACAATTGGTAGAATCTTTTAAATCCACTTTAGATGAAGTTAGAGAATCAGATTTGTTGCTTCACGTAGTAGATATTTCACATCCTAATTTTGAAGATCATATTGCGTCTGTGAATCAAATTTTAGATGAAATTGAAGGTGGCGACAAACCAACTTTAATGGTTTTTAATAAAATCGACGCCTATAAACCTGAAAAAATTGAGGAAGATGATCTAGTAACTGAAAAAACTACAGCTCATAACACTTTAAAAGAGTGGAAACAAACTTGGATGAATAGACTGGGAGATGATGTTTTGTTTATTTCAGCAATTAATAAAGAGAATATGGAAGATTTCAGAAAAAAGGTTTACGAAGCTGTTCGAAAAATTCATATTACTCGCTTTCCATATAATAATTTTTTATACCCAGATTATGATAAATATACAGGAGAATTAAAAGATGAAGATTAATTTTTACTTGTATAAAAAAAGCCACTTCAATTGAAGTGGCTTTTTTTATTTATACCTCCCTTTTCCTTTTATTTAATTACCTTTTACAATAACATTGTCAATTTCAATAGTAGTTGAAGCAGAAGTAGTAGAAGTATACTTAAAAGCTACAAATAAATTTCCTCCTGCAGCTGCTGAAACATCTAAATCTCCAGAATCTACCCAATTACCAAAACTAGAAGTATCAGTATCTAAATTAGGCGACAATTGAAGCCAAGTTCCATCGCTATTAGGATCACCTCCATTGTAATCTGTAGAATAATAAACCTCTATAGGGTTACCACTGAACTTTCTTACATTATCAAAGCTAAAAAATGCTGAGGATACTCCTGATAAATCTATTGCTTCACTAATTAACCAATCCTCATTTAAGTTGTTAGCATTATTATCATAACCACTCATCACAGCACTTGGTGCCGGGTTTCCAAACTGGTCTGAAATTTCCCATTCTTGATTACCATCTACATCGTAAGTAGACCATTTAGAAAAATTAGTGTCAAAAGAATCCTGAAAAATAATATTCTCTTCAGAACCTCCTCCACCAACGCTAACACTAACATCATCTAGTTCATAAGTTCCATTAATTTCATCGGCTTTTCCTCCAGTATATTTAAATGCAACATAACCCGTTCCTGAGTAAGAAGATAAACTTATTTCTCCAGAATTTATCACCTTTTTAAAATCCTCTCCATTGTTAACAATATTTGCAGAAGATAAATTTTCCCAAGTTGCTGCAGTAATATTATCTGGATTACCGTCCCAATCGGTTGAAATGAGAACTTTTAATTCACTTCCATCAGCATAACTGTTTGAAGTTTTGAAAGTTAATACTTCATCATCTTGAGCATCAAAGTCCATCCCTGGAGTTATTAACCACATCACATTTTCTTCACTATCTGATTCAAAGGCACTAGCTATTGCTCCAATACCCATTGAAGGATTATTTTCTGTATCTTCGAAAGCGTTCCACTTAACAGATCCAGATTCACTAAAATTAGTCCAACCTTCTACATTTAATGTAGAACCATCCGACTGATCTTCAAAGGTTTCAGTAAAAGGGATTTGTATAGAACCTGCAAGTTCACTACCACATCGTGGACTAGTAAAGTTTACATCCTCTGTACTCCTTATGAATAATTGAGCATCTGTATTAAAAGTACTATAAACCGCTATTAAATTTCCTCTTTGATCTGGAATAGGAATTTGTGAAAAACTTGCAAAACCACTATTTCTTAAAATAATCTCATCGCCCTCACAATTTTCAATTGTTCTATTAACACTTTGTGTACTATTAAGTTGTCCATACACTTCACCTATATCAGCTTTAGAAAATTGAACGCTGTCAAGTTCTATTAATGTATTCAAGTTTTTTCTAGAGAGAGAATCGATTTCTATTTTATTTGGAATTATATCCTCTTTAGTTAATGATCTTTTGACTCTATCATCAAAATCTTGAACGCTCATTCGACCTATATTAGTTCCCCCTTCTAACGTTCCAATTGTAGGAAGTCCAGCATATTCACCCACAGACAATCCATTTACACGAACATAAACTTTTCTTCCTGGCGTTATGGTAGAAAAAATATTTTGCGCTTCTGTTGAAATAGAAATACCGTGTTCAGGATTTTCTGGTTTATCCTGAATAACTAATGTTTTATAAAAGTTGCCTTTTTCATCATTAGAAACCACATAACCTTCTAACCACATTGGGTCACTAGGGTCTCCATTTGCATTTGATGTAATAAGGGCCGGACTCCCTCCTGAATATAATTCTTTTACTTCACCAATAGTTGTATTAACATTTACATCTGGTTCTTCATAGGTGATTTCTGGCGTTTGAAAATCGTCATCTTGCACACAAGAAGTAAACGCTATTCCTAAAATAAATAGGAAGCTTAAAAACCTGAAATTTTTAGAAATTTTCATAATTATTATAATTTATTTTATTAAAATCTGATATATACATTTAAATAATACGTTGTCCCGTAACCGTACCAATATTTAGGACCAAATATTCTTTTACTATTACTAGTGTCTTCTGTTAATGTTTGATAAGTCGAATATCTTCCTTGTTCATAACCACCAGTTTTATATTCTTTGTCGAATACGTTATTTATTGTCGCAAAAAAGCCTATAAAATAGTCATCCACTTTCCAAGATTTTCCGCCAACTAGATTTACTAACATATAATCTCCAAATTGTTCTTGCCTTAATAAATCTTTAGCAACTTCAGGGTCATAATTATCAAATGGAGCTCCATCTACATCTTGATAGAAATTTCTTGTTCTTGCAACTGGAGAAACATCTACATATGCATGAGAGAAAAAGTTAGAAGTTGCCCCAAACCACCAGTAATCTGGATCTCTATACTCAAAACCTATTTGATAAGCTTGCTGCGGACCTCCTGCGATTTTATAATCTTTTAAGTAAGATTTTCCTAAATTATATTCACCTCTGTCGTTAATCAACTCATTATTTTTTGACATTGAAATAAAGTCGTCAGAAGTTAAGTAAACGTTCGGATTATTTGCATACGTATATTGACCAAATGCTGCTGCCCCTTTTAATTTTATAGTTGAGGTAATTTGAGCCTCAATACCTAGTTCTACCCCTAGATGTTGCTTGTCTAAGCCTGTTAATACTTCTTGAACAAAAGCTGAATTTTCATCTCTCCCTAAACTTGCAATCCCATCGGCAAAAAAGAAAGAAATTTCTGAAGCGTCTTCAATTTTTGTGTAATATCCTGTCAATCTAGCATTTATTGTAGGTGATCTGAATATATAACTTACATCTACATTTTTGACTTTTTCTTCTGTAATCCCATTTACAGTACTGTTATTATATCTAGAATTTGAAAAAGTATTACGCAATGTTGGAGCATCTATAAAATATGCGGTGTTGACATCTATTAAATGTCTTCCAGTTAGTTTATACGTTGCTCCTGCTTTTAGCCCATAAGTAGTGAAGTCGAGTTCATCACTTTTTCCTAATGAATTATCTTTAAAATTTCCACTTTTATATAAACCTTCTCTTTGATAATTAGTTTTTCCTAAATTTCCAGCTAAGTAAAAGTCTATTTTATTGTACTTAAACTGCGCTTGTGCAAAACCATTATATTCACTTGCATAAAGTTTATAGTTATATCTGAATGTATCATCTTCACCTACGATTCGATTTGGATTATTTAAGTCATTAGGAACATCGTTAAAGCTATCTATATCTAAATAACTTGAACCCCCTAATAAATCTATCATATTAGCAAAATTGTGTGAAGTAAGATTTGTGTAATTTAATTTTGCATTTAAAGTAATATTACTATTTATTTCTGAAGTTAAAATAGTATTCGCTGTAACTTTATCATCGTCATTTCTATCTTCATAAAGGTAATATCTCGAGTTTAAACCATTACCGTTATCATCTGTATTTGTTTCATAAAAAGAGTTCCAATCTATTTGCCCATCTCGTTGGAATTCTGTTAAGTTTAGATAAGCGCCTGCATAATTAGGACCTCCGTCTTGAGCTAACTCAAAACTTGGTAATTTTTGATAGTAAGCTGGATCTGGGTTCAACACATCATCATAACCTAAACGACTGTTTCCTATTTTTCCAAATTGATAAGATACGTTTGTATTAAGTCGTGTTTTTTCAGTAATATCCCAGTAGTGATTTAACATAAATACCGGTTCTTCAATCTCTCTTACTCTTGAGTTTCTTATTTCTCCGTCTTGATATCCCCAATATGAATTATATCTTGTATCTTTTAAATCATAAACTTCTTGTGTATTCGCTGAAGTTTTTCCTCTTCTATTAGGCGTGTAAAAAGTAGTGAAGTTTAAGCTGTGGTTTTCCCCTAATTTTTTTTCTACGGAAGCAAAAAAGGAATTTGCGTCATATAAAGAACCTTCTCTATATCCTTCTTCACCATATCTTCTAGATACTAAAAAACTAAAAGCCCACCCATCTTCAAGCAAGCCAGTATTATAAGAAGCCATAACTCGGCCGCGGTAAGTTCTATTAGAAGAAGCATAAGAAATACGTCCTCCTTTTTGGTATTGAGAAGCACGCATTATTATATTAGTTGTTCCGGCAAGATCGCCAAAATTATAGTCGTTAGCCGATAATCCCATCGAAAAAACCTGATTTCTCTGAGCATCATTTAGACCACCCCAATTACTCCATTGTGGTCTTCCGTTATACATTTTATTCATCTCAATACCGTTTATTAAAACTTTACCGTTTTGAGAATCGTATCCTCTTGGGTTAAAAAATGTAGCACTAAAATCGTACGAAGCGGCATTTAAGAAAACATCTTTTGAGGCTTGAAGTAAGCCCGACAAATTATCTGCTGACCCTTCTTCATTATTTAACTCATTATCAGACAAACTAATCGTACCTATCTGAAAGTTTTCTTCATTAATATCAACTTCTAGTTCAATTAATTCTAAGTTTAGTGTTTCTCCTTCGTTAATTATTACTGGAAATCTTTTTTTAATAAAACCAGCTTTTTCAAAGGAAATAATTTGCTCTCCTAATGGAACAGAAAACGCATCGAAGTTAAAATTACCATCTGCATTTGTTTTTACAGTAAAAGCAGTTTCTTCAATAGTAACTTCAACATCTGGTAAATTTTCATCGGTTGTAGCATCAACTACTTTTCCTTGTACCTTTGTTTTTTGTGCAAATAAAACAGCGGTTGAGCATAGCAATAATACAAAAAGAACAACTCTTTTTTTCATTTCAAAATTATTCATTAATACTTGTTTGAGTTAAGAAAATATTATTTTCCGGCTGCAAATTTACATTTTTTAAGTACAATACCTACTTTTGGCGTGGCATTTGCCAAAACTTTACGATAACATAATATTAACAAAAATGAAAAAATTAAGTTATTCACTCCTAGCGATTTGTATTCTTTTTGGTCAGTTAACATTTAGCCAAGAGAAAAAAACCTATAAAGTGAACACGATTGCTTTTTATAATTTAGAGAATCTTTTTGATACTGTGAACGACCCCGATAAATATGATGAAGCAAGCCCAATGATGGAAATGGCTGAAGGATTACGCGCCGATGTATACAAGAAAAAGTTAAAAAATATGGCGCGCGTAATTTCTGAAATAGGAAAAAAAGTTTCTAAACAACCTCCGGCTGTGATTGGGGTTTGTGAAGTTGAAAACAGAAAAGTATTAGAAGATTTAGTAAATGAACCCGCGCTTTTAGATGCTGATTACGGTATTGTTCATTTTGATTCTCCTGATGAACGAGGAATTGATGTTGGCTTACTCTACAGAAAAAATTTATTTAGACCTATCCATATTTCTTCTCACGAATTAGTTCTATACGATAAAAATGATCCTGATGATAGAGATTACACGCGGGACCAATTATTGGTTTCAGGTTTATTAGATGGCGAGGAAATTCACTTTATTGTAAATCACTGGCCTTCTAGAAGTGGTGGTGAAGCTGCAAGTAGAAGTAAACGTGAAAAAGCAGCGGCTTTAAACAAAAAAATAATCGATTCTTTACAAGCTAACGATCCTTATGCTAAAATCATAACAATGGGGGATTTAAATGATGGCCCTTATAATTCTAGTGTAAAAGATGTATTGGGTGCAAAAGCTGAAAAAGACGATCTTAAATTAAAAGAATTATACAATCCGATGGAAAATATGCAGAAAAAAGGAATTGGAACAATTGCCTATCGTGATAGCTGGGATTTATTCGATCAAATGATTTTATCTGAACCGTTTCTAAAAGACGATTATAGTTCTTACCGATTCTATAAAGCCGGTGTTTTTAATCCTAATTATTTAGCAAACCCAAGAGGACGTTACAAAGGTTACCCGTACAGAAGTTTTTCTGGCGGTGGATTTTCCGGAGGATATAGTGATCACTTTCCGGTTTATGTTTTATTAGTTAAAGAAATGTAATTGAATTCATTTTAATAGATAAAAAAGCCGCTAGAATCTAGCGGCTTTTTTTATTAATAATTTTATTCTGAAATTATCATTGTGCTAGCTTTACAATCTTCCATAAATCCACAAGCTAAATCGGCACGATCTGAACAGCCCCAATATTTTTCACCCTCAATAATAGAAACATTAGGTGTACAACTTGATTGTCCTTGGCAGGCTAAATAACTAACAGTAATACCTGCATTTTTATTATTCAAATCCGCTTCAGTAATTCTATAAAGCTTCGAGTCTTCTTTCTCCAACCAAGACGCTAATCTTATATTGGATTTAAAACTCTCTGCAAGTATAAAATAATACAGCTCTTTTCTTTCTCCTACAGTATATTGTTTTTTTATACTTATTTTATCAAATGAAACATCTTCTTCATTAGGGTAAAAATATTTCTTTAGAAATGATTTATATTTAACGGTATCTGCTACTATTTTATAATCATCCTTTTCAACAGTTGCAAAAAGATTCTTATCCTGAGCATATAAATAAGAATTTATGGAAAAACAAAAGAGTATTAGGAATATTAATTTGAAATATTCAATTTTCATTGTCATTAAATTTTACAGGTATGCGTTATAAATTTAATGATAAACTATTTAAAAAGACGCTATTTTAATAATAATTTTTAAAGCCAAACCGACCAAGGAATCATAGCAAGCATAGCTATAAAAGCTAAGGTGTAAAAAATGGCTAAGGTTTTAAATTTTGAAGCCGAAATAGATTTCTTCTTATGTTTCGAATAGCCGATTGTTATGAGAGCAATTGCAATAATCATTAATAATGGATGTTCTACATTATAAAGACGTAAAAGATCATTTTTCATTATTAAAGAAACGTCTGTATCTGCATCGAACCATCTTATTTTATCAGATATAAAAAATAAAACAATACCAAAGAGTAATTGAATATGTGTTACAATTAAAGCGAATAATGAAATTCTAAAGTCTTTGGGTCCGTAAGATCGTTTGGCAACACTGCCGATGATTGCATTAACTGTTGCTAAAAAAACAACCAACACAACTAAATATGCCCAAAACGAATGTAAATGATAAAAAGCGGTATACATAAAGTCTATTTTTTGAAAGCTAAGGTACATCTTTTTCAAAAAAAAATCCGCTATCAAAGACAGCGGATTTTCTCAAAAATTTTAATTAATTTAGAAAAGATATTTTACAGCAACGTTCCACGTTAAACCATTTCCGTAGAAATAACCATAATTGTCTTTTTGCGAAATATATTCGTGATCTAATACATTGTAAATGTTTCCGTTTAATTGAATTTTACTATCACCGAAATCAAAATTATAATACGCTCCTAAATCGAATAACGAATAAGGTTTTAATTTTTCGGGTTGATAATTAGGTATAAGTGCATCTTCTGGTTCTGCAATTCCCCAAAGGTTTGCGTAATAATTCCAATCTACTGAGACAGAAAGTTTATTAGAAATAATATCATAATTAGTCCCTAAACCAGCTGAAGCTTGCGGAGCTTGCCCAATTCTAGTTCCTGTAAAATCTGCTTCATCCACTAAAAGAATTGTTGTTGAAGTATTATTTCTAATTCTATAATCAGAAGAATTAATATAACGCCATTCGCCCATCGTAGCGTAACCTCTTAACATTAAATCGCGCATTGGTTTCCATTTCATGTCTAACTCAAGACCTTTATGTCTTTGACCAATACCAGTATAAAGATAAGTTACATCATTGTATTCTGGATTTTGTTCATTTCCATTAGGATCGTAAACGCCTCCTTGACTTAAAAATCTATTTTTCCAAGTAGTAATATAGGCATTAAAATTTAATTGAAAATCATCTGTTTGGAAACGATAACCCGCTTCAAAACCAATAATTTCTTCATTGTCCACTTCAGGATCTGCTAATTGCGTATTATCTGCATAGCTTGGGAAAACATTATCTAAATAAGGTTGTCTGGAATATTTTCCGGCATTACCAAAAATGGTATGTCCTTCAAGAAACATCCAAGATGCACCTCCTTTAATATTGTATCCAGTTTTATTTACGGTTTCCGATTCTTTGGTTTCTTCAAAATTACCGCGATCCTCTCTTTTGTAGGATTGATTAGATAATGCACCTTGAAAAAATACTGAAAACTTATCATTTGCCCATTCTACTTGCCCAAAGCCTCCTTGATAATTTATATTTTCAGAATAATCATAATCAATTCTTTCCTCTTCTTCGGCATAATTAAATAAAGCTGCCCAAGGATCTGGATTAAAAGTTGTACTAACTGTGTTTTCAGGATTTCCACCAAATGGTTCTCTTACACCATCTAAACCTAACAAATTAGTGATTTGTCTAAAGTGATCTCCCTTATAAAATCTTATATCTGTTCCTACATTAAAGGTAAGATTTTCAGAAATATTATTTTCATAATTAATTACTGAACCGTACCACGCGTGATTATTAACTGAAGCTCTTAAAATCGTCCCTTCATAATCGGCAGGTCTTGCATAACGATTTCCGTTTGCATCTGGCGTTAGAGAAGTGTTGTATACATTTTCTATATAATCCCAATCGATTAAACCTTTATTTGGACCGTACGCTCCACCTTGTAATTCAGACTCGTTCGGATAATCTATATATCCAGGACCATTTCCATAATCTCCCGTTCCGCCACCACGACCGAAAGATGCATAAATTACAGTTGATAAATTGGATTTTTCAGAAATATTCCAATCCCAGTTTAAGTTTAATACAGGTTTATGGTAATAATTTCTTCGTAAACTTAAATATTCACCATCTCTAAAACCATAATTATTATTGTATTTTATTCCATAACGATCATATAATTCTCGATCTTTTGAATAATTTTGATCATGCCACTGCGGAGCCCCTGTAAACAAGAAATTGAAATTATGATCTCCCGCTTTTTTCCCTACGGAAAAGAAATAATTTTGACCTTCCCCTTTAGTTCCATTCGCGTATTTGCTATGTGCTTTCCAGTAATCTAATAAGAAAGAAAAACCCCAACCATTTTCATTCATTCCTGTATCGTAAGATACCGTTCCTTTTAAATAACTTCCGTTTCCTACTAAAAATCTTGCAAAACCACCTTCTGTCCTATTGGTAGCTTTGGTAACAATATTTACAGTTCCTCCTACGGAAGAAATCGCTAATTTAGATGACCCTAATCCGCGTTGAACTTGAACCGCGTTTGCGATATCGGTTATTCCTGCCCAATTTGACCAATACATTTTTCCATCTTCCATCCCGTTAATTGGCTGTCCGTTTAAAAGAAACGCGGTATTGGTTTGGTCAAAACCTCTTACAAACATTTGCGAATCTCCAAAACCTCCCGATTGATTCGAAACATAAACGTTAGGTGTATTTTTTAAAACCTGTGGAAATTCTACGTTACCAACCGCTCTTTTTTGAATTTCTTGTCGGGTTACGGTAGAAACCGCGATTGGTGTTTCTCTATCTTCTTCTAAATCGATTACACCGCGGCCAATTACAACAATTTCACCCAAAGCGTTCGCGTCGGGTTTCATCATAATTTCTCCTAAATCGGCAGTAGTTCCATTTTCTATGGAATAAGCTACAGTCATAGGTTTAAAACCTATATAACTTATTTTTATTTCTCCTGAATCTTCTTCAACTTCTAAGGTAAATTTACCATCGAAATCGGTAGTAGTTCCGTTACTCGTGCCTACAACCATGACATTTGCTCCTAAAAGCGGCGTGTCGGTTTCGACATCTTTGAGTGTACCGGTGACTGTTTTTTGCGCTAACAATAAATTAGCCGTAAAAAACAATACTAAAAAGAATAATTTTTTCATGTTAATGCTTGTTATAAATGTTGATTTGCAGGTACAAATGAACTGGAAAAAGCGAAGAGCGCTTTTAAGCAAGCATTAACAAAAAACCTTGATTAGGTTACGTTTATGTAAAAAACTTTAGCTGAATATTACGAGCTTAACGGAATATTAAATTTTCTTAAACTTTAAATCATCAAGCTCTTTTTTTAAAGGTTCTATGGTTTTGTAAAATTCGGGTTTCATCGTTTCCTTTAAAGGTTCTGAACTTGGTAAATTTTGTTTGTAGGGATCTACTTGTTTTCCGTAAACCCAAAAGCGATAACAAACATGCGGTCCGGTAGCCAAACCTGTACTTCCAACAAAACCAATGATATCACCTTGTTTTACACGTTGGCCAACTTTTACATTTCGTTTCGTCATGTGTAAATATTGTGTAGTGTATTTATCGTTATGGCGAACTTTTACATAATTTCCATTTCCGCGCGTATAGCTTGAACGAATTACTACGCCGTCTGCGGTTGTCCAAATTGGAGTTCCGGTTGGTGCAGCATAATCGGTTCCTTTATGAGCTTTCCACCGTTTTTGAACAGGATGAAATCTGCGTTTGGTATAACGAGATGAAATTCTGGTAAATTTTAAGGGTGCTTTTAAGAAGAAACTTTGTAAAGATTGTGCTTCTTCATCATAAAATTTTGGAAAACCGCTTAAACTATCTTTTCCGAATTGAAAAGCATAATAAGGATTATCGTAATGAGTAAGAACCGCCGCTTCAATATTTGCTAAACCGGCATAAATAGTATCATCTATATATTTTTCATTATAGATTAATTTGAATTGATCTCCTTTTTGAATTTTGAAGAAATCTATTTTCCATTGATAAATATCTGCAATTTTATCGGCCAAAAGAATACTTAATCCTTCATTATCCATCGCTGCAGAAAGAGACGAAGTAATTACACCGCTAGCGGTTTTTCGTTTTATAGTAACTGGTTTTTTATCTTTTCTTACCACCACGCTATCTTGCAAATCGATAACCGTATAATTTATTTTGTCCTGTTGGTAAATAAAAGCCTGAACAGTTTCTGAAGTGTCTTTAGATTTTAAAATGGTATAAGCTCTACCTGCTACAATTCTCGCCGGATTAAAAATATCTTTAATCTGCTCTGAAATTTGAAAAACCTTACCCCGACTCACGCCGTTTGAGTCCATTATTCCACCGAAACTATCACCTAAACGAATGGTATCTTTTACCACTTTATAATCATTAAGTGAAAACCCGAATTCTTTTAAAATTGGGGGCTTTTTTTTAGCTTTTACCTCAGAAATAGGTTTTGTTTTCGGCTCATCGTCACATGAAAATAAAATGAATGAACAAAAAATAACTAAAAAATAGGGGAATATTCTTTTCAAATCGTTTGGGTTTAGGATAATAAAGGGTTTTCAAAAATATTTAAAGCTAAACTTCTATACAACTTAATTTCACACTAATTATTTTACTTGATATAAGGATTTGAAAAATGCTGAAGTTCAATTAAAATTACTGAAAACTGAATTTTAGTTAATCCATAATAATTTTAAATGGATGCGCTAAACCTTTAAAAGCATCTAAATCTGCTTCAAGTGAACCAACTGCTAAGTCAGCTTCAATTTTTAATGGAATTTTATTAGCATCGTCGCTTACCCAAAAAGTTAAGCTTTCTTCTTCTTCAAAAACTCTTCCGGCTTGCACGTAAGGTCTAAATTTTAAAGCGGCTACTTTTCCGAATTTTGTTTTTAGTGTTTCTCTTCCAAGGAAAACAGTTTTGAATTTATAATTTTCATTATCGAAAAAAAGATCTACTATAATCTCATCACCTTCTTTAATATTATTCTCATCTATTTTATTCCGCAAATAGTAAAACACCGATAGCATATCTTGTACCTTCGGCTTGGTTTCATAACTTTTTATGGTTTGGTGTTTTAAATCATGAACTTTAGCTGAATGCAGGTTTTGGTTAAAATCGATATAACGGTTTTTTTTGTGACCGCCTTCATTAATTTTTCGAATAAACCTTACTGGTAAATTGTCTTTTTTAGAAATATAGGTTTGGTAATTATCGTCTACCTCGAAAAATAAATGCAATAAGCCTGTAGATTTTCCTTCACCGATTACGTGATAAACATCGGTATTATTAAAGCTATCGTCTTTTACTTCTAAAGTTGCAAAACTTGCATTAAACCAACCGTAATGTATTCTGAATTTAAACCATTCGCCAGCTTTGTATGCTTGTTTTTGTTGCGCAGAAAGTTGCAAAAAAGGAACAAGTAATAACAGGTATATTAGAATTTTATTTTTCATATAAATAGATTTAAGCTGCTAGTTTTATAGCGGTTGGCAATGAAAATACAATTACTGTTCCAAATGTATTAAAACACAAAACCCCATCAAATTAATTGACAGGGTTTTATGCTTATTAACCAACTAAAACTTAAATTTATGAAAAAATACTTTCTCAAATTGCACTCTCGGTAACCACCCCGAAATTGCGGATGCAAAAATACGTTCACTTTAAAATATTCGCAAGCAAAAACGTATATTTAACATTTCACTGAAAATATTTCATCAAAAAATAGTTTTCAATGGTTATTTTCTAATTATTTTAAGGATTAAGACAACGTACCTCGTAAACCTTGTTCTCTTTCAATTGCTTCAAATAAGGCTTTAAAGTTTCCTGCTCCAAAACCTCTTGCTCCCATTCGTTGAATAATTTCGAAAAACAACGTTGGACGATCTTCTACCGGTTTGGTGAATATTTGCAATAAATACCCCTCTTCATCGGCATCGATCATTATTCCAAGTTTTTTAAGTTTTTCCATATCTTCTCGAAGCTCATGATCGTGTTCTGCTAATCGTTCTGGCACTTCGTTGTAATATGTTTCTGGTGGAGTTGATAAAAATTCTACTCCGCGAGAGCGTAAATCGGCTACTGTTTTAATAATATCATCGGTAGCTACTGCAATATGCTGAACGCCGGAACCTTCATAAAAATCCAAATATTCTTCAATTTGAGATTTTTTCATTCCTTCAGCTGGTTCGTTTATCGGGAATTTAATTCTTCCGTTTCCATTACTCATTACCTTACTCATTAGAGCTGAGTATTCGGTATGAATTTGCTTATCATCAAAAGAAAGGAAATTAACGAATCCCATTACATCTTCGTACCATTTTACCCAAGTATTCATTTGGTTCCAACCCACATTTCCTACCATGTGATCAATATATTTTAATCCGGTAGGCGTTGGATTATATTCAGATTTCCATTCTACGAAACCTGGTAAAAATGAGCCGTTATAGTTTTTTCGTTCTACAAACATGTGAACAGTTTCACCATAAGTATAAATTCCTGATCGTACTACTTCGCCATGTTCGTCTTTCTCTACTTTAGGTTCCATAAAAGATTTTGCTCCACGAGAAGTTGTTTCTTCCCAGGCTTTTTTTGCATCTTCTACCCAAAGTGCAATTACTTTTACCCCATCACCATGTTTCACAATATGGTCATTAATCGGGTGTTTAGAATTTAATGGCGTAGTTAATACTAATCTAATTTTATCTTGTTTTAATACATACGAAACGGTGTCTTTACTTCCAGTTTCTAAACCTTTATATGAATGTGACTGAAAGCCGAATGCGGTTTTATAAAAGTGGGCCGCTTGTTTGGCGTTTCCTACGTAAAATTCTACATAGTCTGTTCCTAATAAAGGCAAGAAGTCTTGTGCACCTTCAAAAATTTTTTCTAATCCGTAGTCTACTGATTTTATATCTTTACTCATGATTTTATAATTTTAAATTTATGCGTTTAATTAATGGTTGACTTTTTTTAGTTGAAAAGTTACCACATTGCTCGCATTTGTGCTGAAATAACTAATTTTTTCAATTCAATCTATTCTTAATCGTGTTCTAACCAAGAAGTATGATAAGTCTCATCGGCAATTTTCATTCCGTCTTCGGTTACTTTTAAAGGTTTAAAAGTATCTACCATTACGGCTAATTCTTCAGTTTTTGTCTGACCGATACTTCGCTCTACCGCTCCCGGATGCGGACCGTGAGGAATTCCCGCGGGATGCAATGAAATATGACCTTCTTCAATATCATTTCTACTCATAAAATCGCCATCTACATAATAAAGAACCTCATCGCTATCTATATTACTGTGATTGTAAGGCGCGGGAATACTTTCGGGATGATAATCGTACAATCGCGGACAGAATGAACAAACCACGAACGCATCGGTTTCAAAAGTTTGATGAACCGGTGGCGGTTGGTGAATTCTCCCGGTAATGGGTTCAAAATCGTGAATGGAAAATGCATACGGGAAATTATAGCCGTCATAACCCACAACATCGAATGGATGTGTCGCATAAACCATATCAAAAATTTCGTCTTGCTTTTTTACTTTAATTAGAAAATCGCCTTTTTCATCGTTGGTTTCTAATTCGTGTGGTCTTCGTAAATCACGTTCACAAAATGGCGAATGTTCTAACAATTGACCAAAATGATTTCTATAGCGTTTTGGCGTGTAAATTGGTCGGCGTGATTCTACAATGAAAAGTCGGTTATTTTCATCGTCGAAATCTAACTTATAAATCGTTCCGCGTGGAATTAATAAATAATCACCGTATTTAAAATCTATATTTCCTAAATGTGTACGTAATTTACCGCTTCCTTTATGAATAAAAAGCAATTCATCGGCATCAGAATTTTTATAGAAATAATCTTCTGTGCTTTCTTGTGGTGCTGCTAACGTAATGGTAACATCGCTATTGGTTAATACCGGTTTTCTGCTTTCCAAATAATCTGGAGCAGGAACGATTTTAAAACCTTTAAAGCGATAACTTTTTAAATTATTTCCAATCGCTATTTTTGGAGCTACGTTGTAACTTCCTTTTATTTCTTTAACCTGTGTTGGTCTGTGTTCGTGATATAAATTAGACGACATCCCGTCGAAACCAATGGTCCCGAAAAGTTGTTCGTAATAAAGACTTCCGTCAGGTTTTTTGAAAACGGTGTGTCTTTTATGGGGTATTTTTCCGAGTTTATGATAGAAAGGCATAATTATAATTTTTCTATGAGCCAATAAATAATAGATACTTCTACAAATATCGACAAATTTTGATGAAAATTTTCTTAAATCTTATTAAAACCAAAAGCCTAAGCTTAAATACCATTCACTTTCGCCGCGTTCGGGTGAATAAGAATATTTTCCTTCTAAGGGACCTAAAAAAGTTTCTATACCGTAACCGATCGCAAAACCTGTAAAGTCTGGCGTGCTAAACCAATTTCCGGTTTTGTAAAGATCGTCTTCCACATTGGCAATATTATAACTTGCTATAAGATGATTTTTTTTGAAAATTTCATAATCTATTTCTACTAAAGCTTTGATATAACTATCACCAGAAAGATCTAAAAAATTATAGCCGAAAAACGGTTCAATATTATTTACATAATTATTTCCGTAGCCGCCTAAGAAAAATTTTAACGTATTCATTTCGCTATTTCCTAACCTAAAACCGGTTTCTGTGGTTGTTCTAACCGAAAATTTTGAAATAGGACTAAACGCGTAACCGATGGAACCTTTGGCAATAGAAAATTCAGAAAAACTAAAAGAGGAATGCGAATCGAATAAATACAAGTGAAAATCGCCTCTAAAATGTGCTCCAGAACTTGGGAAATAAGCGTTATCGTAGGTATCTAATTCTAAATAACCATACGTGCTATATAAATTGCTTTGCTCTAAAACGGTAAAAGGAAGATTTTCATTCTCTTTATTTTCTATAATTGTTTCTGTTTCTAATTTTGTGTATTTATGTTCTAATCCTAACCCAAACCGAAATGCTTTTACCAAAAATGTTTGCACGTAAAATTGATTGGTGAAATCGAGATAATCTATTTCTACTTGGTTTACATCATAATCGCGAAGTGAAGAATTTTTCTTTACAAAGTCGAAACCAACATCGTGCTCAAATTGCTTAACACTCGAGTTTACGCCGATGCTCCAATAACTTCCTTTATCGATATAATAACTAAAATCGTACCGAAAATTATCACCAACAATGGCATCAAAAGAAGTAATATCATTAGTTAAAAAAAGTGATTTATGGGTAATATTCAGTAAAGCCGCACTTCTGTATAGTTCATCGTAATGTAAGGCAAAACGCAACAAAGTATTATTATTATTTTCATAGACAACTACTTGCAAGTCGTTTTTGCCTTCTCCTTGAGGAATTAAATTATATTCTACACGCTTAAAATTTCCGGTTGCCGATAAATTATTAATCCCAACGTTTAAATCTTGATACGGAATTTTAGTATCGGTAGGTATTTTTAATTTTCCCCGAATATAACTTCGCGGATAATTACTGTTTCCGGCAATATCGATATTTTTAATGTAAACCGAATCGTTTACAATTCGCTTTCGTTCAGCTTTTAGATTTTCTTTTATATTTTGTCGACTCGCGATTGCTTGTAAATCTGCCAATTTTTCCAGTGCAGCTTCTTCACCGGAATCGATTATCGCTTTTCCCTTATCAAACGATAAAATTGAAAAATCGGTAATATCGGGATTAATGTATAAATCGGTTAATTTGCGTTTTTCGCGCATGTCTCTAATCGTTCTAAAATTATTAACCTGCGTTAGAATTTCAAAAGCCGACTGTAAGTCTTTTCGGTCTACCAAACTATCTTGAACATCAACCCCAATAATGTAATCTACGCCTCTTTTACGTAATTCTTCTACAGGATAATTATTTGAAACGCCACCATCGGTAATTAATCTTCCATTTATAGGAACGGGACTAAATAATGATGGAATTGCACCACTTGCTGAAACCGCTTGCGCAAGCGAACCGCTGTTTAAAATTACTTCTCTTCCGGTTTCAATATCGGTACCGATGCAGAAAAAGGGAATGGGTAATTTTTCGAAATTATTTATATGGTTTACATGCGAAGTTAACTGCGAAACAAGATTGTAAATATTTTGTCCTTTTGAAAGTCCAGATGGAAAACTCACTTTAAACTTATCGAACGGTAAACTTACAGCATAACGTTCTGATTCTTCTTTTTCATAAAACGTTTTTACGCCACGCGGCAAATCGTCTTGAATTAAGGTATTAAAGTTTGTTCGCTGAAAAATGGAATCTAGTTCTTCCGGTGAATAACCCGCAGCGTATAAAGAACCAATAATGGCACCCATACTGCTTCCGCCAATATAATCTACCCGAATCCCGGCTTTTTCGATTACTTTTAACGCGCCAATATGCGCCAAACCTTTTGCTCCCCCACCACTTAATACCAAACCTACTTTTAAATCACGTGCTTTATTGGGCGTTTCTTGCGCAAAAACTCCAAAACCAATTAGCAAGATGAAAAGTAGTATTTTCTTCATTTATTCTATGGAATGATAATGATTATAAACCAAGGTTGCTTTTGAATTTCCGATAACATCGGCAAGCTCTTTTTTACTGAGTTTCGCTATTTTTTTTGTCGATCTGAATTGTTTTAATAATTCGATAGCGGTTTTTTCGCCAATTCCTGAAATTTGTTCTAATTCTGTTCCCAAAGCTGCGCTGCTTCTTTTATTTCGGTGGAAAGTTATTCCAAATCGATGCGCTTCATTTCTAAGTTGTTGAATCACTTTTAAGGTTTCAGATTTCTTGTCCAAATATAACGGAATTGAATCACCTGGATAAAATAATTCTTCTAATCTTTTTGCAATTCCGATAATAGCTATTTTTCCGCGCAAGCCTAAATCGTCTAAAGCTTTTACTGCGGAAGAGAGTTGACCTTTTCCGCCATCGATAATAATAAGTTGTGGCAAAGGTTCTTCTTCATTTAATAATCTTCGGTATCTTCTAAAAACAACTTCTTCCATCGAGGCAAAATCGTCTGGACCTTCTACGGTTTTTATATTAAATTTTCGGTAATCTTTTTTGCTGGGTTTTCCATTTTTAAAAACCACACAAGCCGCAACGGGATTTGTTCCTTGAATATTCGAATTATCGAAACACTCAATATGTCGGGGTTCTTCATTTAACCGTAAATCTTTTTTCATTTGCGCCATTAAACGATTTACATGTCGATCTGGATCTACAATCTTCATTTGTTTAAAACGCTCTTGCCTAAAATATTTCGCATTTCTTAGCGATAAATCTACAATAGCTTTTTTATCACCCAATTTAGGAATGGTAACTTTTACATTTTCACCGGCATCAACTTTAAAAGGAACATAAATTTCTGGAGATTTGGAGTCGAAACGTTGTCTTATTTCAGTAATAGCGAGTTCGAGCAGTTCTTCATCAGTTTCGTCTAATTTTTTTTTCATCTCGATGGTATGCGACCGAATAATAGAACCGTGCGAAAGTTGTAAAAAATTTACATAGCCATAACTTTCATCACTTAAAATGGAAAAAACATCGACATTATTTATTTTAGGATTTACTACGGTAGATTTCACTTGGTAGCGCTCTAAAATGTCTACTTTCTCTTTTATTCGTTGCGCGTCTTCAAACTCCATTTTTTCGGCGTGCGCTTTCATTTGGTCTTTAAATTTGTAAAGTGAATCTTTAAAATTTCCTTTTACAATTTGCCGAATATGCTCGATATTATTGTTATAATCTTGTTCAGTTTGGTAACCTTCGCACGGTCCTTGGCAATTTCCTAAATGATATTCTAAGCAAACTTTATATTTTCCGTGCTGAATTTTTTCTTCAGATAAATCATAATTACATGTGCGCAATTTATAGAGTTCTTTTATTAAACCGAGCAAAGTTTTTACGGTCCTAACACTGGTAAACGGTCCGTAATATTCACTGCCGTCTTTTATAACACGACGCGTCATAAAAACTCTTGGAAAACGTTCTTTTTTAATGCAAATCCATGGGTAGGTTTTGTCATCTTTCAGCATTACATTAAAGCGCGGCTGGTATTTTTTAATTAAATTATTTTCCAGCAATAAGGCGTCGGTTTCAGAATTCACGACAATATGTTTTATCTCGTGAATTTTTTTTACCATTACACCAATACGATGGCTATCATGCTTTTTATTGAAATAAGAACTTACTCGTTTCTTTAAATTCTTTGCTTTACCAACATAGAGAATCTTGCCTTTTTTATCGTAATATTGATAGACTCCCGGACTGGAAGGCAAGGTTTTTAATTGAATTTCTAACGGAGTTGTTGTCATTACCTCAAAGTTAAAACTTATTGCGACTTCAAAAAAATTATCGCTTCATATTGTTTAAACTCGCTACCAAAAATTTAAAAAATTATTACTTTCGAATAATCTACTATGCAAAACTTAAACACATTGTTATAAACGCATAGCTTTTACTATATTGCAGTATGAGTAAAAAAATTATCGGACGTATTGACAAAGCAGAATTTCCTCAATTAAATTTACAGGAAATCGCTATTAAAATTGATACCGGCGCGTACACTTCTTCTATTCATTGTGAAGATATTCACGAAGAAAACGGAGAGTTACACTGTAAATTTTTAGATAAAGAACATCCAAATTACAATCATAAATCCTTTATCTTTAAAGAATATAACACTATAAAAGTGCGCAGCAGTAACGGTATTGCTCAAAAACGTTATGAAATAAAATCGACTATAAAAATTTTCGGTAAAACTTATAAAATTTCACTTTCTTTGAGCGACCGAAAAGAAATGAAATATCCCGTTTTAATCGGAAGAAAATTTTTAAATAATAAATTCATCGTAGATCCACAATTAAAAGATCTTTCCTTCAACGCTCAACAACGCTAAACTTATGAACATTAAAATATTATCTCGAAACTCAAATTTATATTCCACCAAACGTTTAGTTGAGGCCGCTACAAAACGAAAACATACTGTAGAAGTGGTAGATCCATTAAAGTGTGACATTGTTATTGAAAAAAGAAAACCCAATATTTATTACAAAGGTGGTTATATTGTAGATGTAGACGCTATCATTCCTAGAATCGGTTCTTCCGTAACCTTCTACGGAACTGCCGTGGTAAGACAATTTGAAATGATGGGCGCTTTTACCACTACAGATTCTGAAGCCTTGGTAAGAAGTCGCGATAAATTACGCAGTTTACAAGTACTTTCCCGCGCAAAAATAGGATTACCAAAGACCGTTTTCACCAATTATTCTCGTGATGTAGAAGGTGTTATAAAACAAGTTGGTGGCGTTCCACTTGTTATAAAATTATTAGAAGGAACACAAGGTTTAGGCGTAGTTTTAGCTGAAACAAAAAATGCAGCTGAATCGGTTATTGAAGCTTTTAACGGTTTACAAGCACGTGTAATTGTTCAAGAATTTATAAAAGAAGCAAAAGGCGCCGATATTCGTGCTTTTGTAGTCGATGGTCACGTTGTTGGCGCAATGAAAAGACAAGGAAAAGAAGGTGAATTTCGTTCTAATTTACATCGTGGTGGTTCTGCTGAAGTTATTCAATTAACCGATGAAGAAGAAATCGCAGCGGTAAAAGCCTGTAAAGCTATGGGACTTGGCGTAGCCGGTGTAGATTTACTACAAAGTAGCCGCGGGCCTTTAATTTTAGAAGTAAATTCTTCACCTGGTTTAGAAGGAATTGAAAAAGCTACCGGAAAAGATATCGCGAAGACCATTATCAGATATATCGAGAAAAATATTTAATAATGAAATTTATTGACAAAAATAATGTTCTCACCCTTCTCGATAAAAAAATAAAACCGGGTACCAGCATTAAAATGAATTTCAATACTGCAAAATTGTACACCACAACTGCAGTAGAAGTTCCTATAATAATTGAGCGCTCAAAAAAACCAGGTCCTACGGTTTTAATTACCGGCGGAATTCATGGTGACGAAATTAATGGCGTAGAAATAGTACGTCAAATTATTGCAAAAGGAATTAATAAACCCGAACGCGGAACAATTATTTGTATTCCCGTTGTAAATGTTTTTGGATTTCTAAATATGACCCGCGAATTTCCTGATGGCCGAGATTTAAATCGGATGTTCCCTGGTTCAAAAAAAGGACCATTAGCCAGTAGAATTGCTTATCAATTTAAAGAAGAGATTTTACCCGCTGCAGATTACTGTTTAGATTTTCATACCGGCGGTTCTAGTAGATTTAACGCAGCACAAATTCGTATTCGACCCGAAGATAACCAACTTTTAAAACTTGCTGAAATTTTTAACGCACCGTTTACGGTTTATTCGAAAAATATTTCAAAATCCTATCGTGATACCTGCGCAAAACTCAATATTCCGTTTTTGCTTTTTGAAGGCGGAAAATCGCAAGACAGTAACAAAGAAATAGCGAAATATGGCGTTGAAGGAACACTACGCTTTTTAGATCATTTGCAAATGCTAGGAGAAGATTTTCTACCTCCAAAACCTATAAAACCAAGCATTATTATAAATGAAACCGTTTGGATGCGAGCCAAGTTTAGCGGATTGCTTCACGTAAAAATCCCTATTGGAAAACACGTAGAAAAAGGAGAGTATATTGCTATTATCACCGATCCTTACGGAAGTTTTCGACATAAAGTAAAAGCTACTGCAACCGGTTATGTAATTAATGTAAATCAATCGCCAATTGTTTATCAAGGTGATGCTATTTTTCACCTATCAAAAAACTAGGAATGAAAAATGAACTTCGAAAAAATTATAAAACAAAACGTGCCCAACTTTCTGCTGAAGAAATTTATGAAAAAAGTTTAGCCATTGCCAATAAAACCTTAGAGCTCGACATTTGGCAATATTCTTTTTACCATATTTTTTTAAGTATTGAAAAACTTCAAGAAATAAATACTGAATTTTTATTGCATATTTTAAGCGGAAAAGATAAAAATATAGTGATTTCTAAAAGTGATTTTAAGACGTTAGAAATGAATCATTTTTTACTAACCGATTCCACAGCGATAAAAAATAATGAATGGGGAATTCCCGAACCCGTTAACGGAATTGAAATTCAACCTGAAAAATTAGACGTTATTTTTATTCCGCTTTTAGCCTTTGACAAAACCGGCCACCGAATTGGCTACGGAAAAGGTTTTTACGATCGGTTTCTAGAAAAATGCTCACCGCAAGCCATAAAAATAGGCTTATCTTTTTTTGAAGCTGAAGAGAAAAATTTTAAAACTTTCCCCACCGATATTAAACTCGATTTTTGTGTAACTCCTGAGAAGATTTATAGATTTTAGAAATCAAGAAATATAACTTCATCTTTTTTTCCTGCCATTGGGGGCATTCCGTTTCTACCTTGGGTATGCCAAAAAATGTATTCCTTTTTATATTCACTTATCCTATTCTGCTCAAATTCTTCCTTGATTAAAGAATCTATAACTGAAAAATATTCTTTGGGAGAATGAACAAAAATCAAATAAGCCTTAGATTTATAAACCCCTAACCTTTTATTGTTAGGAAAACCATAAGTTTTAGTTATTTCAATAAGTTTCTTGGTATTTTCTTCATCTATTTTATGAGCTATATCCCAAAGTGAATCATTCTTAAATCGATACACATTATTATTTAAAGCTTCGTAAGGATTAGAGTTAAGACCATAAACTGAATCCAAATCGGACATTTTAGATCTTATGCCTTGATCCCATTTATACATTGAATCAATTGTTGCAGTTAAGATTTCCTTTTCCTTCTTAGAAAGACTATACTTTCTTGGTTTATTACAACTAAAGACAAAAAATACTAGTAAAATAATTAAAGACTTACTCATAATACATTTATACTATGAATATAAGCATTTTTAATTCTAGTTATATATTTTCTGATTTCTTCTCTTCTTTCGGAAAGGCTTTTTTATTAAAAATAATCAATAAAATTACGCCAATGGTAATGGCAGAATCGGCAATATTAAAAACCGGTTCAAAAAAAGTGAAATATTGACCGCCCCAAATAGGAATCCATTCCGGTAAATAACCACTCCATAGCGGGAAATAAAGCATATCGACCACTTTTCCGTGAAACAAACTTCCATAAGTACCGGCTTCGGGTAAAAAACTTGCGATTTGATTATGGCTGTCGTTAAAAATTAATCCATAGAAAACCGAATCGATTATATTTCCAAAAGCACCGGCAAAAATAAGCGCTACAGAAATTACTAAAATTCTGGAATTCTTTTTTCTTACGGAATCCCAAAGCCAATATCCAATTCCGCAGATTGCCACCAAACGGAATAAGGTTAACGTGAGTTTTCCGTATTCTCCGGGAATTTTTGCACCCCAAGCCATTCCTTCGTTTTCAACAAAAAGTATTCTAAACCAATCGAATACTTTTACTTCTTCACCGAGAATAAAATTGGTTTTAATGTAAAATTTTGAAATCTGATCGATAATCAGAATTATAATTATAAATAGAGTTGCCTTCTTTAACGACATTTAAATTTCATTTTGCGCGTAAAAATACATTTTTTATTGCGTTTTCTTAACAATAATATTTCCGTAGATACTTTTTGCTGAAATTTTTTGTCCGTCGGGATGTTTTGGCGGCGTTTTAATACTTCCGTAAGTAGAAGAAGTTTCTAAATTAGCTTGGTTGGTTTCAATTAAAACATCACCTTTTATGGTATTTATAATCGCCTCGCCACTAAAAGAAGTTAAACTACACTTACCTGAAGTTAATTCGGTTTCGAAATAGTTATAGGTTCCGCTGGCGTAAACCGAGGCTATATTAGATTGTATAATTACTTTTTTATGCTTGGGAAGCGTAATGTGGAGTATAACCGCAAAAACTTTATGCGCGCTTAGTTTATCATAACCGCTGGTTAAAATTTCTGGATATGCTGAAAAAATATGAAGTTGATTTCCTTTTTGTTCCGTTTTTATCCCGATTTGTTGCGTGTATTCTCCTTCAGAAAATACGGCTAATTTTATTTTATCGGTTTGGGTGGTTTCTAAGGTAATTTTAAAAACCTCATCGGCATTTATGTAAAGTTCTGAAATGGTTTCAGCTTCAAAAATTTGTACGCTTTCTCGTTGCCCAAATCCTGAAATTGAAGAAAGTAAGGCAATTATAAAAGTAGCGTAAAAATTGTGAAATCTTTTCATGACTTCACAAAGGTTAAAAAACGCTTCCCGACAGAGAAGCGTTTTTATTTTTATTTCTGAAGGTTTTTCGCTTCAATACTTAAGGTTGCATGCGGAACCAGTTTTAGACGCTCTTTTTTAATAAGCTTTCCAGTTACACGGCAAATTCCGTAGGTTTTATTTTCAATTCTAATTAAAGCACTTTTTAAGTCTCTAATGAATTTTTCTTGACGAATAGCTAACTGAGAGTTTGCCTCTTTACTCATTGTTTCGCTTCCTTCATCAAAAGCTTTAAACGTTGGTGAAGTATCGTCTGTACCGTTCGAACTATCGTTCATATATGCACTTTTGTACATTTCTAATTGTTCGGTAGCTTTTCTGATTTTTTCTTGAATAATGGCTTTGAATTCGGCCAAATCTTCATCTGAATATCTTTCTTTCTCTTGCGTTTGTGCTGCCATAATTTAATTGTGTTTTGTGATAGACAATTTGGTGCTCACATCATCAAAATTAATTTCAATTCCATTGTCTATGTTATCTACTAAGTCGAGTTTAGCAGTTAGCGTTTCATTTTTTATATAGGTCAAATTTTCTTTAACAGCGTTCTCGACAACGCCATCTTTTTGTATGTTAACTTCTATGGTATCGGTTACTTCAAAATCATTGTCTTTACGCAGGTTTTGAATTCTATTTACAAGTTCTCTAGCGATACCTTCTTGTTTTAACGCTTCTGTTAATGTAACATCTAACGCAACAGTTAGGCCATTATTGCTTGCAACTAGCCAACCTTCAATATCTTGTGAAGCTATTTCAACTTCATCGAGGCGCAAAGTAGTAATTTTTCCGTTAATTTCAATATCAATATTTCCTTCAATTTCTATGGTGGAAATATCTTTTGCTTCTAGTTTATTAATAGCCGCAACTACTAATTTCATTTCTTTTCCAAAACGGGGACCGAGCACTTTAAAATTAGGCTTTATGGTTTTTACCAAAATTCCCGAAGTGTCGTCGATTAACTCGATTTCTTTTACGTTTACTTCAGATTTTATTAGTTCTGAAACGGCTTCAATTTCATTTCTAACCTTGTCATCTAACACCGGAATCATAATGCGTTGTAAAGGTTGTCTAACTTTAATCATTTCTTTTTTCCGAAGCGATAACACTAAGGAAGATATAATTTGCGCCTTTTCCATTTTCTGTTCTAAAGCTTTATCGATAAAGTCTTTATTTTGAGTTGGAAAACTTGCCAAATGTACACTTTCTGAAGTTTCTTTTTTGGTAACTTTCGTTAAGTCTATGTAAAGTCGGTCCATATAAAATGGAGCGATTGGCGCACTGAGTTTTGCTACTGTTTCCAGACACGTATATAAGGTTTGATAAGCTGAGATTTTATCTTCTTTATAATCTCCTTTCCAGAAACGTCTTCTACTTAAACGCACAAACCAGTTACTTAAATTTTCCTGAACAAATTCTGAAATTGCTCTTGCTGCTTTTGTGGGTTCGTACGTTTCATAAAACTTCTCTACTTTCCCGATAAGCGTATGTAATTCTGAAAGAATCCACCGGTCGATTTCAGGACGTTTTTCTAAGGCAATATCATCTTCAGCATAAGTAAATTCATCGATATTTGCGTAAAGTGAAAAGAACGAATAGGTGTTATATAACGTTCCAAAGAATTTACGACGGACTTCACCGATTCCTTCAATATCGAATTTTAAATTATCCCACGGGTTTGCGTTCGAAATCATATACCAACGCGTAGCATCGGGACCAAAGGCGGCTAAAGTTTGGAAAGGATCTACAGCGTTTCCTAAACGTTTCGACATTTTTTGCCCGTGTTTATCGAGTACTAATCCATTGGAAACTACATTTTTATACGCTACATCATCAAAAATCATGGTAGCAATCGCGTGCAAGGTATAAAACCAACCACGAGTTTGGTCTACGCCTTCTGCGATAAAATCTGCTTTTCGTTCGCTTTGTTCAACTTTGTGTTTATTCTCGAACGGATAATGCCATTGCGCGTAAGGCATAGAACCAGAATCGAACCAAACATCGATTAAATCTGCTTCGCGTTTCATCGGTTTTCCGGAAGGAGAAACCAAGGTAATTTTATCGACCACATTTTTATGAAGATCTACTTTTTCGTAGTTTTCATCAGTCATATTATCGACTTCAAAATCGGCAAAAATATCTACTTTCATTATCCCGGCTTCTACTGCCTTTTTCATTTCTGATTTTAATTCAGCAATAGAACCAATCATAATTTCTTCTTTTCCGTCTTCTGTTCTCCAGATAGGAAGCGGAATTCCCCAAAAACGTGAGCGTGATAAATTCCAGTCGTTTGCATTGGCTAACCAATTACCGAAACGGCCTTCTCCGGTTGATTTCGGTTTCCAGTTGATTCCGAGGTTTAACTCGTGCATTCTATCTTTTACATCGGTTACTTTTATGAACCAAGAATCTAACGGATAATATAAAATTGGTTTGTCTGTTCGCCAGCAATTTGGATAACTGTGAACGTATTTTTCGACTTTAAAAGCTTTATTTTCTTCTTTTAATTTAATAGCAATTTCTACATCTACTGATTTTTCCGGTGCTTCGCCTTCATCATAATATTCGTTCTTTACGTATTTTCCGGCAAATTCATCCATTTCTTTTCTGAATTTCCCTTGTAAATCTACTAACGGAACGAGATTATTGTTTTCATCATAAACCAACATCGGCGGAACTTCTGGCGTAGCTTGTTTTGCTACTAAAGCATCGTCTGCACCAAAAGTTGGCGCGGTATGAACGATTCCTGTTCCGTCTTCAGTAGTCACAAAATCTCCTGCAATTACGCGAAAGGCGTTTTCAGGATTTTTATAAGGTTTTGCGTAAGGTAAGAGTTGCTCATATTTAATTCCGACTAAATCTTTTCCTTTAAATTCGCCATCAATTAAATAAGGTATCTTTTTATCGCCTTGTTTATAGGCTTTTAAAATATCTTCGTTTACGGTTTCTTTATATTTTTTATCGAATTGTTTTGCTACTAAATTTTTAGCTACGATAATATTTATAGGCTCAAAGGTGTATTGATTGTACGTTTTCACCAATACATAATCGATTTTTGGTCCGACGGTTAAAGCGGTATTACTTGGTAATGTCCACGGTGTGGTTGTCCAAGCGATTAAATAAACATCGCCATTTTCGCCGGCAAGTGAATCGGGTAAACTGTGCGGAATTGTTTTAAACTGCGCAGTTACGGTAGTATCGGTTACATCTTGATATGTTCCCGGTTGGTTTAATTCGTGCGAGCTTAAACCGGTTCCTGCTTTTGGTGAATACGGCTGAATAGTATAGCCTTTATAAATTAAGCCTTTTTTATAGATTTCTGAAAGCAACCACCAAACGCTTTCCATATATTTTGACTTATAGGTAATGTATGGATCGTCCATATCTACCCAATAGCCCATTTTTTCGGTAAGTTTATTCCAAATATCGGTATAACGCATTACGGCATTTTTACAAGCGTCGTTATATTCTTCAACAGAAATTTTTGTTCCGATATCTTCTTTGGTAATTCCGAGCTCTTTTTCTACGCCTAATTCTACGGGAAGTCCGTGCGTGTCCCAACCGGCTTTACGTTTTACTTGAAAACCTTGTTGAGTTTTATAACGGCAAAAAATATCTTTAATGGTTCGCGCCATTACGTGGTGAATACCCGGAAGTCCATTTGCTGACGGCGGTCCTTCAAAAAATACGAAGGGTTTATTTTCGTCTCGAGTTTCAATACTTTTTTCAAAAATATTTTCAGCCTCCCAGAATTTTTGAATTTCTTCAGCAATTTCGGGAAGTTCAAGTCCTTTATAATCAGCAAATTTTCTACTCATAATCTACGCTTTGAAAATAAGTTGCGAAATTAAGGATTTTTAGCAAACCCACTCAATTAAAAAGACAAAAAACCCTTCGTATAAATACGAATAAAATTAAAAATGGAATAAAAGTTTCTATCAAGTTATTTCAATTTTTTCATTATCTTTAAGAGTTATTTATTTTATGTGCTTAATTTTTATTATGAAAAAAACTCTACTCTTCTGTTTAATAGCAATAAGCTATTTTTCATCTTCTAGTCAAACTATAGAAATCGACGATTATACTTGGTATGTACATTCTTATGAACTTAATGGAAATACTACCGATAAACCATTTTCTCCAGAAATGACTATTCAATTAGATTTTGACCTCAGCAATAATATTTTAATGAGTGATTTATGTTGTGGCGGGAATTTTCAACTCGATATAAATGTTGATGCAAATAATTCTAATTTTCAAGGTTCAAATTTTACCAATACTGCTACAAATTGCACTGAAACTGGGAATACTAGTTTTGTAGATTTAGTCCAGGATTTTTTTGAAAATTCAGAAAATGAAACGATTAATTACAATATAAATACACAAAATATTTTTCCTGGCATTTTAGAATTGAATAATACAAGTGGAGAAACTATTATTTTACATAATTCTCCTCACGAAAATTCAGGTTCTTTTGGAGAATTATTTAATGATAACGGTTATTGGGGTAAGATGACAGATTTCTGGTATTTAGCAAGTATGAATATAGATAACAATTATTACAGTCCTACCGATATTAGTAATGCTTTTGGAAATAATGCAAAAGCATCTTTTTCTTATCGTGGAGAACTTTCTTTTTTTGCTTGCAATACACTTACTGCTGATTTTACAAGCTTACAAAATATCAATAATAATTTCTTTATTAATTGCAATAATTTAGCCTACGGAACGGATCAATGTTCTACCGCAAATGCAACTACTTTAGAAAATCTTTATTTTGGTTTTTTAATAGAACAAGCACAAAATAAAAAAATAATGTCTTTACAATATACACTCGATGTGGAGAATCCACAAACATTTGGAATTTATGATACTTCCTCTGAAAACTATTTATTCTTCTCTTCCGATCCGCTATTATCAACAGATGGCTTTAGTTATAAAAGAGATATAAATATTTACCCCAACCCAGCAAAAGAAACCGTTTTTATTGAAAATAATCATCAACAAATTAATCAACTTCAGGTTATAGATATTTCTGGAAAGCAACTAAAAACATTCAAAAGTGTAAAGAATCAAGTTGATGTTTCTGAATTGCCAAGCGGCGTGTATTTTTTTAAAATTTATTCCGAAGGAAATATAACAATCAAAAAAGTGATTAAAGAGTAAATTTGAAACCGAAATTTAAAACATCTTTCTATATCTTTGTATGATAAAAAAATAGAATTATGTCATTTTCAGATTTATTTGATTCGGGAACACACCGAAGAAACTTAGGGCATTTTGCCTCTATTGTTAATCTAGCCGCTGTGGATGGGGAGATTAATCCGGAAGAAGAAAAAGTATTACGCAGATTGGCTATTAAATTGGACATCGACGATAGTGAATATAAACAAACGATGAAAACTCCGGAAAAATTTCCGGTGAATCCACCAAATACTATCGAACGCCGTTTAGAACGTTTATACGACGCGTTAACAATTATTTTTGCAGATCATGACATGGATGCCCAAGAAGAATTTTTATTGAAACGTTATGCAGTTGCGCTAGGTTTTTCTTCAGAAGATTCTGAAACGATTATTAAACGTTCTATAAAAATTTTAGGTCGCCAATTAAGTTTCGACGATTACCTTTACTTATTGGAAAGAAAATAAATTAATAATTCCAAGATATTTAAAATCTCGATTATCCAATCAAAAATCTTAAGGTAAGTCCAAGAGATACAGACTGGAAAAACATTTAACTATTTAGAGGCAAACCTCGGGATATTATACTCTTTGGCAGCGCCAAAAAAACGCTCTCTATTCGGGAGCGTTTTTCATAAATTCTTCAGCCTTTTCTACCATTTTTTTACTTCCGCAGAAAAAAGGAATACGCTGGTGTAACTCGGTTGGCTTTATATCCATAATTCGTTGAAAACCATCGCTTGCCTTTCCGCCGGCTTGTTCAGCAATAAACGCCATTGGATTACATTCATATAAAAGTCGAAGTTTTCCGTTAGAAGATTTAGAACTTTTCGGGTAAATGTAAATTCCACCTTTAATCATATTTCGGTGAATGTCAGAAACAAGCGAACCAATATATCGTGAAGTATAGGGTCTATCTTCTTCTTCAGCTTGGCAATATTTTATATAATCTTTTACACCCTGCGGAAAATGATTATAATTTCCTTCATTAATCGAATAAATTCTACCCGAATCAGGAAATTGCATATTTGGATGCGATAAATAGTAGGTTCCAATCGCAGGATTTAATGTGAAACCATTTACACCGTGACCGGTTGTGTAAACCAACATTGTTGAAGTTCCATAAACCACGTAACCCGCGGCAACTTGTTGGTTTCCGGGTTGTAAAAAATCTTCTTCGGTTACAGGAGTTCCTAACGGCGTAACTCTTCTATATACTGAAAAAATTGTCCCGACGGAAACATTTACATCAATGTTTGAACTTCCGTCAAGCGGATCCATTAACACCACATATTTATTTTGATGATCTTTATTTTGACCTTGAATGGTAATAAATTCATCGTTTTCTTCGGAAGCAATTCCACAGACAATTTCTCTATTTGTAAGGGTTTGAATAAATTTTTCATTGGCATAAACATCAAGCTTTTGTTGCTCCTCTCCTTGAATATTAGTTTCTCCTGCAGCACCTATAATATCTACCAATCCCGCTTTATTCACTTCGTGATTTACTACTTTCGCTGCTAAACGAATAGAATTAATTAATCGGGAAAGTTCACCTGAAGAATAAGGAAATGCAGATTGATTTTCGATGATAAACTCACCGAGTGTTTGATTTTTTCTTGCCATAATGAAAGTATATTTCCCGACAAAAATAGAAAAAAAGCGCTTGATATGCTTATTTTTGACACTAAACTACCCAAAGTATGGATTTTAAAATACGTAAAACAACGCGCGAAGATGTCTCTTCCATTTTAAAACTAATTCAGGAATTGGCCGATTTTGAAAAGGAACCTGAAGCTGTAGAAATTTCAGAAGAAGATTTATTGCAAGATGGTTTTCAGGAAAATCCGCTTTTTACCTGTTTTGTAGCTGAAATAAACCAAACTGTTGTAGGAATGGCGTTATGCTATTTTCGCTATTCTACGTGGAAAGGAAAAACCGTTCATTTAGAAGATTTAATTGTTCAGCAAAACTTTAGAGGAAAGGGAATTGGAAAAGCTTTATATAAAAAAACGCTACAATTTGCGGTAGAAAATAATGTAAAACGCGTAGAATGGGTTGTTTTAAATTGGAATAAAAACGCTGTAGATTTTTATAAAAATTCTGGTGCAAGCGTTTTTAAAGAATGGAATACCGTTCAGTTTGAAGAAAAAGCATTTAAAAATTACTTAAACAGAAAAGCATGAAAATTTTTAAATTCGGAGGAGCTTCTGTAAAAAATGCTGAAGGCGTTAAAAATGTTTTACAGGTTTTAAACCAAACCGAACCAAGTCAAAAACTGGTGGTTATTTCGGCAATGGGAAAAACCACAAACGCGTTAGAAAAAGTGATTCAACATTATTTTGAACAAAAAGCAGCACTTTCTAAAAGTATTGAAGCGGTAAAACATTTTCACGAAGAAATAATAGAAGATTTATTTACGGAAAACAAAGAAACAGTTTTTAGAAAAATCAATTATTTTTTTGAAGAATTAGAGAGCTTTTTAAACCGAAATAAATCTCCAAATTACGACTATGTTTATGACCAAGTAATTTGTTTTGGCGAATTAATAAGCACCACAATTGTAAGTGAATATTTAACTGAAAAGAACTTAAAAAATACGTGGATAGATGCGCGAACGCTCATAAAAACCGACGCAACCTATCGCGATGCAAAAGTAAATTGGGAGCAAACGGAAAGTAATATTTCTTCAAAAATAAATCCTGAAAAATTAATTATTACGCAAGGTTTTATCGGTTCAGATCATCATAATTTCACCACTTCGCTTGGAAGAGAAGGAAGCGATTATTCCGCAGGAATTTTCGCCTATTGTTTAAATGCAGAAGATGTTACGATTTGGAAAGATGTAGAAGGCGTTTTAAATGCCGATCCTCGGGAATTTAAAGAAACTACACTTTTACAAGAAATCTCGTATCAAGAAGCAATCGAATTGGCGTTTTATGGTGCTTCGGTTATTCATCCAAAAACCTTACAACCCTTACAGAAAAAGAGAATTCCATTATTTGTAAAATCCTTTTTTAATCCTTCAGAAAAAGGAACAATTGTAGGAATTGGTTCTAAAATCACGCCGCATATTCCTTGTTTTATTGTGAAGAAGAACTTGGTTTTATTATCACTTTCAGCTTTAGATTTTTCATTTTTTGTGGAAGAAAACATCAGCGAGATTTTCGCGCTTTTTCATAAATATCAAATAAAAGTCGACTTAATCCAGAATTCCGCAATCAGTTTTTCGGTTTGTGTAGATAATAAATTTAACAATATCGATAAATTAATCGCGCATCTTCAAGCAAAATTTAGGGTAAGTTTCAATAAAAATGTATCGCTTTACACCATTCGCCACTTTACACAAGAAGCTATAAACCAGTTAGAAAAAGACAAAACCGTACTTTTAAAACAACTTACACGAGAAACCGTACAATTGGTTACAAAAGACTAGCCCTTCTGCAAGCAAGTTTTTACTATATTTGTATAAAAAGTAGATGGGATTTGTAACGGCTCGAGAAGTAGCAAAAGGTTTAAATTTAGAAAAATTCGGTTTTCTAGGAACCGCTTTTGGTGCTGCCTTAATGCAAATCACAAAATTGAGTCACTTCAATAAAGTTTACGACGACCGCAAACATTTAGACGGACCTGAATTTTTAGATTCAATTCTAGATTATTTAGAAGTAAACTACGAAATTCCTGAAAAAGATTTAAAGCGAATCCCTAAAAACGGGGCGTTTATTACCATTTCTAATCATCCGCTTGGCGCAATTGACGGAATGTTACTGATGAAAATTTTAATTGAAAAGCGTCCCGATTTTAAAGTAATCGCTAATTTTTTATTGCATCGTCTCGACCCTTTGCAGCCTTACATTATGCCGGTAAATCCTTTTGAAAATCACAAGGAAGCAAAATCGAGCGTGTTGGGAATTAAAAGTGCCATTGCGCATTTAAAAGAAGAACATCCGCTAGGAATTTTTCCCGCAGGTGAAGTTTCTACGCATAAAGAAGAAAAAACGATTGTCGATAGACCGTGGCTGCCTGAAGCGATGAAATTAATTCAGAAATCTAAAGTTCCGGTTATTCCTATTTATTTCCACGGAAAAAATAGCGCTTCGTTTTATAAACTTTCGCAATTAAATGAAACACTGCGAACAGCAAAATTACCAAGCGAAATGCTTTCGCAAAAGAACAGGAAAATTAAAGTTAGAATAGGAAATCCTATTTCGGTTGAAGATCAGGAAGAATATTCAGATTTAGAAGAGTTCACTTTCTTTCTTCGGAAAAAAACCTATATGCTTTCCAGCGGATTCGATAAAAAAAGTTTACTAAATAACCTTAATATTCCTACGCAGATTAAAATTCCGCGGAGCCCTAAAAAAATTGTGGGCGAAACTGCTGAGCATTTAATGCAAGAAGAAGTAGATTTTTGCCGCGAAAACGATAAGCGTTTATTAATTAGTAAAAATTACGAAGTTTTTCTTGCCGAACGAGAGTTCATTCCCAATATTATGAATGAAATAGGTAGACTTCGCGAAATAACTTTTCGTGCAATTGGCGAAGGAACCAATAATGCAACAGATCTTGATGAATTTGATGATTATTATCATCATATGTTTTTATACGATAACGAAGCGCATAAAATTGTGGGCGCTTACCGAATGGGTTTTGGTGCTAAAATTTTTCCGCAATACGGAATCGATGGTTTTTACCTTCAGCAATTATTTAGGTTTGAACCTGAACTCCATAAACTTATGAGCGAATCCATAGAAATGGGTCGTGCATTTATTGTAAAAGAATATCAGCAAAAACCGATGCCATTATTTTTGCTTTGGAAAGGAATTGTGCATTGTACGTTGCGTTTTCCTGAACATAAATATTTAATTGGCGGTGTGAGTATTAGCAATAAATTTTCTTCATTTTCAAAATCGATGATGATCGAGTTTATGAAATCGCATTACTACGATCCTTATGTTGCGCAATACGTTCGACCTAAAAAAGAATACAAAGTTAAATTGAAAGATGTCGATAAAGATTTTGTGTTCGATGAAAGTAAAGCCGATTTAAATAGGTTCGATAAATTAATCGATGAGTTAGAACCCGATAGTTTACGAATGCCTGTTTTACTGAAAAAATACATTAAGCAAAATGCAAAAGTAGTGGCTTTTAATGTAGATCCGCTTTTTAATAATTCGGTTGACGGATTAATGTATATTAGAATTGCAGATTTACCCGAATCTACCGTAAAACCCGTCATGGAAGAGTTTCAAGAAGAATTGGAACGAAAAATGGAAAATAACGAAAATGATTAAGTAATTTTTCCTGATTATAAAAGTTCTTTTGGAAAATTTCTACTCTTATTTTCAATATAAATTTCTAAGTTTTTATTTACTTGAGAAATCAATTTTTCGTTTTAATAAAATAACTATTCCACTAAATACAATAAATAAAATAATTTTCCCAACAAGATAGCCGTAACCGTACTCAGTAAGTCTACTTAAATCGGTAAATACTATTTTCAAAATATTGATGAACAATATAATTGCGATAAATCCGCAGAAATAAAATAATGCTTTTTTCATAAACTCTAAATTAAACAGGCTGAAGAAATTACTTCAGCCTATTTTAATAAATTTATTTTGTAACCGTGGTTGTAGTTGGAGTGTACATCCCGAAAGTTAAAGAAGAAACTAATCCGTTTACGAAAGTTTGTCTGGTATGAACCGTATAATTTTCTGCTCCTCCGGCCATTTCTTTAGAATCTGAAACACCTACAGGTGCTAAGCCATACACTACGTAATGATTCCATTTTGTTACTTCTTTATTTCCTTGAGCTCCTTCTCCAACAGTACTTGTGTACGAATAACAGGAGGTTAGCAACAATGCACTTGCAAAAACAACTGCTAGCATTTTAGTGGTTTTTTTAATCATACAATTTGATTTTAAAATTATACATAAAAGATTTATCTTCCGAAAATAAGAAATATTTTAAAACAGAATGAAAACCCATAAATTATTTTTAACAGTTTTTTTTGTTTTTTCATCCTTACTTCTTACTGCGCAACAAAGCCTAAAAGGAAAAATTGTTGATGAGGAATCAAATAAGAATTTGGAAGGTGTTAGCGTTTATATAGATGGTTCTAGTTTAGGAACGATCACAAATTCAGACGGAAAATTTTTACTGGAAACCGAACAAAATTTACAAGCGCCTTTAATTATTCGATATTTAGGTTACGAAACAAAAGTATTACCCATTTCTTCTGAAGAAACAAAAATCGACTTTGGCACAATTGCTTTAAAATTAAAGCCCGAAAGCATAGAAGGTGTAGTATTAGAAACCGATCCTTGGTCAAGAGAAAAGAAGTTGGAATATTTCAGAGATTATTTTTTAGGAAAAGATTACCGAGAAAAAGAATGCAAAATTTTAAACGAAGATAAAATTCGATTAAAATTCAGACCTTCAAAAAAAGAATTAAAAGCCTGGTGTGATGTACCTCTTAAAATTGAAAATCCTTATTTAGGCTATATCATAGAATATTCCTTAAAAGACTTTTCAATAAAATTTACTTCAGCAGAGAGAATTCTACAGAGCGGTCAACAACATTACACTCCCAAAGCATTTTTTCATTCAGGTTCAAGTTATTTTAAAGAACTTAAAAAGAGAGTGCGTAGAAGATATATAAAAAGAAGAAAGGAAACCTATTATGGTTCAATTATGCATTTTATGCGCTCGTTATCTAAGAAAAATTTGAAAGAAAACGACTACCGTATTTTTTATGAAAGTTTTGAAAGACCCCGCTATAAATTTTTAAAAGTAGAACAGAAAGAAAATGAATCGGAAATCACTTGGCTTACAAATCGCTTAACGATTCTGCACAAAGATTTTAATCAATCGTATATTCAATCGACTTATCCTGAAAAAGATAGTTTAAAATTTATCATTGATAATTATGGAAATTTTTATCCGGCAACTTTATTCTATTTTGGTGGAGAAATGGGAAAACAGAAAGTTTCCTCGCTTCTTCCATTAAATTATCAACCGCCAGATTAACGTTTTTTCTTAAAAAATTCTTTCAATAACGAAGCAGACTCCGCTTCCAAAATCCCGAATTCTACTGTCGTTTTTGGATGTAATTGTGCACCCATTTTTCGATATCCGCGATGTTCATCCGGAGCGGCAATTACTAGTCGCGAAAGTTGACTCCAATATAAAGCTCCTGCACACATTTGGCAAGGTTCTAACGTCACATACATTGTACAATCACGTAAAAACTTTCCCCCTAAATAATTTGCCGCTGCTGTAATAGTTTGCATTTCGGCATGAGCGGTTACATCGGTAAGCATTTCAGTTAAATTATGGCCGCGTGCAATAATAGATTGATTGCTCACCACTACCGCTCCTACAGGAATTTCATCACGTTCAAAAGCTAAATTGGCTTCGGCTAAAGCTTTCTTCATAAAATACGAATCGTCAAAAGCTTCTATCATAATGTTTCTAATATCATTTCAAAAGTTACCTTTGCAAGGTATGGAAACTTCAATTTTAAATACCATAAATTCACCCGAAGATTTACGTAAAATATCTTCGGAAAGACTTCCACAACTCGCTAAAGAGTTACGCGAATTTATAATAGATATTGTGGCTACCAAAGAAGGACATTTAGGCGCGAGTTTAGGTGTAGTTGAATTAACCATCGCGTTGCATTATTTTTTTAATACGCCAAAAGACTTATTAGTTTGGGATGTTGGTCACCAAGCCTACGGACATAAAATTTTAACCGGAAGAAGACAGAATTTTGATACCAATCGAAAATTAAATGGCTTAAGCGGTTTTCCGAAAAGAACAGAAAGTATATTCGACACCTTTGGCGTCGGTCACAGTTCAACTTCAATTTCTGCCGCTTTAGGAATGGCAATCGCTTCTAAATTAAATGGAGAAAAAAAACAACACATCGCTGTAATTGGCGACGCTTCGATTGCAAGCGGAATGGCGTTTGAAGGCTTAAATCATGCCGGCGTAACCGATACCGATTTATGGATTATTTTAAACGATAACGCTATTGGAATTGACCCGAGCGTTGGCGCGTTAAAAGAATATTTAACGAAAGCCGGAATTGGTAAAAAACCGAAACAAGCCAATATAATTGAAGCGCTTAATTTTCATTATTCCGGACCAATTGACGGTCATAATTTTGATTCACTTTTTTCAGCTTTTGAAAAATTGAAGAAAGTAAAAGGACCAAAATTTCTCCACGTAATTACCAAAAAAGGAAAAGGTTTACAAAAAGCGGAAGAAGATCAAGTAAAATACCATGCACCTGGAAAATTTGATAAAGAAACAGGCGAAGTTATTCCGAAAAATGAAGAAAAACTTCCGCCAAAATTTCAAGATGTTTTTGGGTTGACTTTAGTTGAATTAGCGAAAGAAAACAAAAATATTATCGGAATTACCCCCGCGATGCCAACCGGAAGTTCTTTAAAATTTATGATGGAAGAGTTTCCCGATCGCGCTTTTGATGTCGGTATTGCCGAACAACACGCCGTAACGCTTTCCGCAGGAATGACAACCCAAGGAAAAGTAGTTTTTTGCGCCATTTATTCTACATTTTTACAACGCGCTTACGATCAAGTAATTCACGATGTAGCTTTACAAAATTTGCCGGTAATTTTTTGTATCGATCGCGCTGGTTTGGTTGGTGAAGATGGCGCTACGCATCAAGGCGTTTTTGATATTGCATATTTACGTTGCATTCCGAATTTAATTATCGCAACACCTGCTGATGAAGTTGAATTGCGAAATATTCTTTATACGGCTTCTTTAGGTTTAGAAAATCCTATAGCTATTCGTTATCCACGCGGTCGCGGAAATATTAATAATTGGAAAAAAACCTTTAAGAAAATTGAAATCGGTCGTTCCCGTAAAATTCAGTCGGGTGAAAAAGTTGCTATTTTAAGTGTCGGTAATATGCTTCAAAATGTAAAAGAGGCTACAAAAAAATTCTCTGAAAACTTCATTGAAATTATTGATATGCGTTTTGTAAAACCTTTAGATGAAAAAAGATTACATCAGGTTTTTAAAAAATTCACTACAATAATCACGGTTGAAGATGGTGCTATTTCAGGGGGTTTTAATGAAGCGGTCATTAGTTTTGCAAACCAACATCGTTATAACTCTTCCATAATTCCGCTAGGAATTCCAGATGAATTTATTGAACACGGAACAATTGAAGAGTTACAAAATTTAGCCGGAATTTCAGTAAAAGCAATAAAGAAAACATTGGATGAGGTTTTAACTTAAATCTTTTATTTTTCTTTTTTATAGAAAATTCGGTAGTTATTTTTTGTAGCTACATTATAACCACTAATAATTAACGAGTCATTACTTATTTTTAATTTTTCACAACGATTATTTTTCTCTAACACTATAAAGATATCATCTGCTTCAGTATTTTTTATATTTCTAACATCAAATGGACATTCTGTGGAAATTTGAAATTTTTCAAAACTTGGTTCTTCAACCATTCCTTCTTCTGTAAATTTCACCATTGATTTTTTGAATTCTACTTTACGAAAAGGATATTCTGTTTCTTTCCAATTTCCTTGTAATTGTTCCGTTATTTTTTCCTCATCAACGGAAGATTTAAATTCTGAATTTACCCCCTTTTCATTCTCTTTTTCAGATTTTGAATTCTTATTCTTACAAGAAATCATAGAAATTGTAAGACAAATTAAGATGATATAAGTGTTTAATTGGAAATTCATTTAACTATTAATTTAAAGGTTTCTTTTGTTGAATTTGAATTAATTTCCACTAAATATATTCCAGCTTCAAAAGAAGAAACATCTATACTTTTTTGTTGAATTTTCGTTTCTTTTTCCGAATAAATTAATCTTCCATTTATGTCAAAAATTGAAATATCCGCAAATTCTTGTTTTCCGTGTTCAATATAAAGAATATCATCAACAGGATTAGGATAAATCTTAAATTCTCTCCCGTTACTATCGGAAGTATTTAAATCACAACTTAATACTGAAGTTGGTGGCAAATCAAAAGCTTCGATTTGATCTGTTCTAGAAAAAGAACTTCCTTGAGTTGCACTAAATCCTAAACCGCGTTTTGCAAAAACTGACCAAATTAGACATTGATTATCGCCATTATCCTCTAAGACATCTGCTTGTAAAATAGCATCGCGACCATCTATAAAACCTGGATTACAGAATTGTAATTTGAGTCCGTCGATAACCAATTGCATCACTTTATTATTTCCGCCAGTTCCATTGTAAATATCAGCATCAAAACCATATTCGTCTATAAAAGCCCACGTTAAATCCCAAAGCATTGTTGCCCAAACAAAACCTACCCCGTGTGGAGCTGAAAGTTGAGAAGTATCGTTGGTATCTCCATAAGTGAAATCATTTACAGAAAAATCTGTTGAATAAGGTGCGTTTCTAATTCCTGTTCCGTTTGTAGGTTGGTTGGTTACATAAGTTGCGATTCCTCTAGGATCTTCGGGTTGATCACTTTCTTTCATAGTCATTACCAAAGCAAAATAATCACTCCAACCCTCTCCCATTTGCTCTGTCTTTTGTATGCAGTTTCCTTCTTCATCATAATCAACACAAGACATTAAGCAATCTGAATTTGATGCTCCACCGGTTAATCGATTGGATATTCCATGACCATATTCGTGCGCAATTATTCCTGAATCAAAATCGCCATCCTTCTGAAAAGGACCGATATTTGCTAAAGATCCATTTACATTTTCACCACTGATTAACTGGTTGATTAATGAAGTTCCATCGGCTTGAGAAATCATTATAGCAGGAATAGTAATGTTAGCACTGGTATTGCTCTGCATATAAATAATATCACTCCCTACATTATTTACAATAATTACTCCGATAGCACCTGCATTTTGAGCTTTTTGAATTTTGGTAAGAAACGAACACGTTCCTCTTCTAATTACAGCAATATTTCCGTTTAATTCGTTTGTATTTGAGATTACTTCGCAAGCGTCATAAGGATCTGAAGTGAATGAATTTGATTCTTCAATTAACACTAACTCAGTTTGAATTCCGCTACTCGGTATATCTGCTGCAAATCCTGCTTGTAAGGCTTCATAATTTCCAGCCAACGAAGGCGGAGAACTAATATTCAACAAAATAGGGAAATCTTCTGAGCCCCAAGTAAACATTCGCATAACACCACTTTCTCCATCGGGAGGAGTTCCAAATGTAGCATTATTACCCGGTCCAAAATTTGACCCGTCCTGCGCTCTAGCTAAAACCTGATCTGAATTTGGCTGAGAAGTTCCACCATAATTTATCGCTTGAAAATTTCCGCTTGCCTCATCAAAACCATATTCATACCAAACGTCGTGCATGAGATTATTCCAATAAAAAAGATTTACGGTAGCGGCATCAGCATAAGCTATTGGATCTTGGTTTAAATCTAAAGAGAAATCAAAAACTAACGCATTTTGTGCATCAGCAAATTCTCCTAACGAATTATCACCATTTCGGTTTTCATAAGCCCAAACATTATTTCCGCGCGTATCGGTATATTCTTCACCATCAATTCCATTATCATCATGCCAACCAAATGGAGAAGCATTCAAGTTTTCGGGTGAATTTACTAGTATTCTATTTCCATGATTTGGAGATTCTGTGGGAATTGGATAAACTTTGTAACTAGCATTTGGAGCAGAATTTGAAGAAACACGTTTTTCTAATATACTTTCATTCGTGTTAGTATCACACAAATCAAAATTACAACTGGTTACCCAATCATTTTTCCATATTATATTTTGAGAAGATCCATCGATTACGATAGACCACCAATGATTTTTGGTTTTTACAATAAGTTTAAATCCTATTTTTAAATTTTCTTCTGTTGCAACATATACTTTTTCAATAGGAATTTCAGCTTGGCTAATTAAAGGTGCTTTAAAATATTGTTTTTTCTTATCGTCGATTATTAATTCTATATTTCCTCTATATTCTATATTTAAATTTTCAGTAGCGATTTCCAGCGCTTCGTAAGGAGAAATTTTAATGGAAGAATTTGTCAGCTTTTTATTGATTTGTGAAACAAACTTTTGATGATAAGAAATAATTTTTCCATTTTTCAAAACTACGGACCCTAACGCATTTAGTATGGGTTCTTCATTAATATATTGCTGAAAATAAGCATAGGTAATCTCTCCGTTTTTTGAAGTATGTTGACTTGATAATTTTATCGCTTCAATATCTTGGGCAGTAAAGTTTTCTTCATCTCTTAAGAGTACTTCTTTAAATAACCGTAGACTATTTTCTTGTGCTTCAATTGAAAAAGAAAAACATAACAGACTGAAAATTAAATACAAATATTTATTCATGGAATTATTTTTAATAAAACATTGCTTATAAAACCGCAAAACCATTTAGTTATTTACAACATCGAATATTAAAAACTACAATGTTTGATTCTCGAACAAATTCACTTTATTTCAACAAGTTACAGATTTTCTTTAAATTTAATAACTATCAAAACCCGATAACTTTCTGTAAATGCGTAATGCGTTTCCATCGGTTAAGGAAGCTACTTGACTTGAAAGACTAATTAGCCATTCGTATGTCGATTTTTCTTCAAATTCGTTTTCTTTCAATAAGCTATTTATAATTAACTTATCGTAATTTGTGGCGTTATGGTTTTTTTTGTGTTCTATTGCTGAAGTATAAGCGTCTAACAACGTAGAAATTATTTTATAACCCGCAATTTCTTTTTCCATTACCTCATTACTTTGGTAAATTTTATTTCGACTAATGGAGAGAATATCTTCTATTTGAGCGGTAAAATTTGATTTTTCTAACAGTGAAACTGAAAATTCTCCGCTTAAAATTTCTTCTTCGTTTTCAATAAAAACGCGTGTAGCTTCTTGAATTAAAGTATTTATGGCTAACGAACGTAAATAACTTAACCGACTGTTTTTAGTGGTTAGCGCATGATATTTTTCAATATCAAGGGTGTTTTTTACTAGTTTTATTAAATATTCTAAGGCGAATTCTTCTTCGATTAAACCGAGATTTATACCGTCTTCAAAATCAATTATGGTATAACAAATATCATCGGCAGCTTCAACTAAAAATGCCAGTGGATGCCGTTTAAAATGAACATCACCATCATTTCCGGTTGATAATAATCCAAGCTCTTTCGCCACATCCTCAAAAATATTTTTTTCACTTTGAAAGTAGCCGAATTTTTTATCGCCTATTTTTTTTGAAGGTTTATGCGGAAGTGATTCTTTTGGATATTTAGTAAAAGCGCCAAGTGTTGCGTATGATAGACGCAAGCCATCTTTTGTCCCGTTTTTGGTTTCAGTTAATAACTTAAATCCGTTAGCGTTTCCTTCAAAATGCGCTAAATCGTGGTATTCTTTTTCAGTTAATTGATTTTTAAAGCGTTTTCCATTTCCGGTTTTAAAATATTCGCCAATTGCTTTTTCTCCTGAATGCCCGAAGGGCGGATTTCCAATATCGTGCGCCAAAGCTGCTGCTGCGACAATTGCTCCAAAATCATTAAATTGATAGCCATACGTTTTCGCCAATTCCGGATATTTTTCTAGCAACTGTTTTCCTACAATTCTTCCCAATGATCGTCCCACAACCGAAACCTCTAAACTGTGCGTTAATCGCGTGTGCACGAAATCGGTTTTTGAAAGTGGAATTACTTGGGTTTTATCTTGCAGACTTCTAAATGCGGAAGAAAAAATAACGCGATCGTAATCTACTTCGAAACCTAAGCGTGTTTCGTCTTGATTTTTTCGCTGTCTAACTTGTGTGTCTCCCGCGCGTTTTAAAGAAAGTAATTGGTGCCAGTTCATAAAATTATAATTGAAAAGATAAAAATATAAAAAAACGGAAGCTTTTAAAGGCTTCCGTCTTTCTTATTAACTAATTGAAAATCAAAATTAAGAACCACACATTAAACAATCGTCTCCTTCAGATTCTTTAGATTGTTTAATGATTTCCCGCAATTCTTCCGGTGAAAGCGAAGTTCCTTCCGGCGTTACGGGTTCTTGTCTTTTTTGTTGCATTCTTTGACGTTCAGCTTTTAATTTTTCAGCAGCTTTTGCAGCAGTTTCTTGCTGTTCTGGCGATGCCTTTTTCTCATTGCTCAACGTAAATTTAATAGCATCTACGGCAGATTTTGTGCGCAGGTAATACATTCCCGTTTTAAGTCCGCTTTTCCAAGCATAGAAATGCATTGATGTTAATTTTGCCATCGTTGCGCCTTCCATAAATAAGTTAAGCGATTGCGACTGATCGATAAAATAACCGCGGTGACGCGACATATCGATAATATCTTTCATCGATAATTCCCAAACGGTTTTATACAGTTCTTTTAATTCCTGTGGAATCACATCAATATCTTGAACAGATCCGTTTGCTCGCATAATCGCATCTTTTACATCATCGGTCCATAAATCTAAACGCACTAAATCTTCCAATAAATGTTTATTTACCACGATAAATTCTCCTGAAAGTACACGTCTTGTATAAATGTTAGACGTATATGGTTCAAAAGCTTCGTTGTTTCCTAAAATTTGTGAAGTAGATGCTGTTGGCATTGGCGCTAGTAATAATGAATTCCGAACGCCATTTTTCAATACTTTTTCACGTAAGTTTTTCCAATCCCATCTTCCGCTTAAATCTTCATCTTTTATTCCCCATAAATTATATTGGAATTCTCCTTGACTAATTGGTGAACCTTCATAAGTTGAATAAGGACCTTCTTCTTTTGCCAATTCCATAGAAGCGGTTACGGCACCAAAATAAAGCGTTTCGAAGATTTCTTGGTTCAGTTGTTTTGCTTCATCGCTGGTAAATGGCATACGCAATTTAATAAACGCATCGGCTAAACCTTGAACACCTAAACCAACCGGACGATGACGGAAATTAGAATTTTCAGCTTCTTTTACAGGATAGTAATTTCTATCGATTACCTTATTTAAATTCTTAATAACGCGCTTAGTGATTTTGAACAATTCTTTGTGGTCGAATTTGCCATCTTTTACAAACATTGGTAAAGCAATAGAAGCCAAATTACAAACCGCGACCTCATCTGGACTGGTATATTCCAGAATTTCTGTACATAAATTAGACGAGCGAATAGTTCCTAAATTTTTCTGATTCGATTTTCTGTTTGCCGAATCTTTATACAGCATATAAGGCGTTCCGGTTTCAATTTGAGATTCTAAAATTTTCTCCCAAAGTTCACGCGCTTTTATAGTTTTTCTTCCTTTTCCTTGTTCTTCGTATTTGGTATAAAGTTTTTCAAATTCTTCGCCATGAACGTTGAATAAATTTGGGCATTCATTTGGACACATTAGCGTCCACGTAGAATCTTCTTCTACTCGTTTCATGAATAAATCTGGAATCCACATCGCATAGAATAAATCTCTTGCGCGACGCTCTTCGGCTCCGTGATTTTTCTTCAAGTCTAAGAAATCAAAAATATCAGCATGCCAAGGTTCTACATACATTGCGAATGAACCTTTTCGTTTTCCTCCACCTTGATCTACATAACGTGCGGTATCGTTATAGACACGAAGCATCGGTACAATTCCGTTAGAAGTTCCGTTAGTTCCTGAAATATACGAACCGGTAGCGCGAATGTTGTGGATAGACAAACCAATTCCGCCGGCAGATTGCGATATTTTTGCCGTTTGTTTTAAGGTATCGTAAATCCCATCAATACTATCATCTTTCATGGTTAAAAGAAAACAAGATGACATTTGCGGTTTAGGAGTTCCTGAATTAAATAAAGTTGGTGTAGCGTGTGTAAAATATTTTTTAGACATCAACTCATAAGTTTCTAACGCTGAATCGATATCGGTTAAATGAATTCCTACGGAAACACGCATCAACATATGTTGCGGACGTTCTGCGATTTCTCCGTTTAATTTTAATAAGTAAGAGCGCTCTAAGGTTTTAAAACCGAAATAATCGTAACCAAAATCGCGGTTATAGATAATTCTAGAATCTAGAATATCTTTATTTTCCATAATTACATTATAAACTTCATCTGAAAGCAAAGGTGCTTTTTCACCGGTACGCGGATTTACATATTCATATAAATCGGTCATTACTTCAGAAAAAGTTTTCTTGGTATTTTTATGCAAGTTTGAAACCGAAATTCTCGCGGCCAAATGTGCATAATCGGGATGCGTGGTTGTCATGGTTGCGGCAACTTCTGCGGCAAGATTATCAAGCTCGCTGGTTGTTACGCCATCGTACAAACCTTCGATTACGCGCATTGCGACTTTTGTAGGTTCTACCAATGGATTTAAACCATAGCATAATTTTCTAACTCTGGCGGTGATTTTATCGAACATCACCGGCTCTTTTTGTCCGTTTCTTTTGATTACATACATAGCGCTACTCTATTTAAATTAAGCGGAAGAAGTGGCTGCTCGCCGCTATCTCGCAAGGTTTATTTTTTATTATTCTAAACTTAATTCTATTAAAAAATTAAGTTGATTTCGGGTTATTTAATTTAGGATTGGGGTGAAAAGCTGACTAAAAATCGGCATCGAAACTGATTCTATCGTCTTCTTTATCTTTATTCATTACACCAGCTTTTTGATATTCACCTACGCGTTTTTCAAAGAAATTTGTTTTTCCTTGTAGGTTAATCATATCCATAAAGTCGAATGGATTCGCGGTTCCATATTCTTTTTCGCATTCTAATTCTACCAATAATCTATCGGTTACAAACTCAAGGTATTGTGTCATTAATTTCGCGTTCATACCAATTAAGCTTACCGGCAAAGATTCAGTAATAAACTCACGTTCAATATTTAAGGCATCAACTAAAATCTCTCGAATACGTTCTTTTGAAACTTTATTCACCAAGTGATTGTTGTGCAAATGCACGGCAAAATCACAATGAACGCCTTCATCGCGAGAAATTAACTCATTTGAAAAAGTTAACCCAGGCATAATTCCTCTTTTCTTCAACCAAAATAAAGAGCAGAAAGACCCTGAAAAGAAAATCCCTTCAACAGCGGCAAATGCAATAAGTCGTTCTGCAAAAGAATCTGATTCGATCCACTTTAATGCCCAATCTGCTTTTTTCTTGATCGCGGGAAAGTTTTCGATGGCTTTAAACAAACGATCACGCTCTTTTTCTTCTTTTACATAAGTGTCAATCAGTAACGAATAGGTTTCAGAATGAATATTTTCCATCATAATCTGAAAGCCATAAAAGAATTTTGCTTCAGAATACTGAACTTCGTTTACAAAGTTTTCAGCTAAATTTTCATTTACAATTCCATCTGAAGCGGCAAAAAATGCTAAGATGTGTTTTATGAAATAGCGCTCGTCATCATTTAATTTGTTTTCCCAATCTGAAAGATCTTGGTGTAAATCGATTTCTTCCGCCGTCCAAAAACTAGCTTCCATTTTTTTATACCATTCCCAAATATCTTCGTGTTGAATTGGAAATATGACAAATCGATCTTTATTTTCCTGTAAAATTGGTTCTACTTGCGCCATCGCTTTTCTTTATTTTGAGTTATAATTTCTTTTCCTTTGAGGACTAACAAATATCACAAATTAATACCCTATTTGATAAAAATAAGCACTGAGTTTTTCAACAAGTTTTTAACACGGGAGCTAAACCCAAGCTGGTAAAGGCTTTAGCAGATTTTAAATATAATTTACTGTTTTTTAGTAATTTACAAAACGCGTAGTTAACTAAGCCTTGTAAAATAAGGCTTTAAATAAATCTCATGATTTTTAAATTAAAGTAGTTCTTAGCATTTAGTCTTTTACGATGGATTTCGCAGTATTTTCTAAATCATTATACCAATCTTCGCCAAACTTTTTAATAAGTGCTTCTTTTACGAATTTGTAAATTGGAGTTTGTAATTCTTTACCTAAACTACAAGCATCATCACAAATTGGCCAACGGTGATAATTTACCGCTGAAAACTGAGAATATTTTTGAATTCGAATTGGATACAATTCACAAGAAATAGGTTTTTTCCAAGAAATTTCTCCGGCGCGATAAGCAGCTTCAATTCCACAAAGTGCTGTTCCTTTATCATCAAATGTTACGTAGGCACATTCTGCTCCGTTTACCAAAGGAGTTTCTAATTCACCGAAATCATTTTCAGTATAGAGCCCTTGTTTTTCAATAGATTCTATTCCTTCTTTGCGTAAAAAAGGTTTTACTTTTGAGTAAACTTCTTTCAAAATTTCGCTTTCTTCCTTTTCTACCGGTGCTCCAGCTTCTCCTTCTACGCAACAAGCGCCTTTACACGCCGAAAGGTTACAGACAAAATCTTTGGTAAGAATGTCTTCTGATACTATTGTTTTTCCTAATTGAAACATTTTACAAAGGTAGAATGTTTTTTTTCGATTACCATAATTAGCTTCAAATTCATATTTATCTTTTTTAGGAAAATAGTCAGTATTACGGTTTTAGGTCCGCTAAAAATCTATTACTTTTGCGCGCGTTTTTAAAAAATTGAAAGTGATGAGTTTTAACTTTAAAGAAATGATGACGGCAAGTATGATCTTGTTCGCCGTAATTGATATTATTGGTAGTATTCCTATTATAGTTGACTTACGTAAACGAGCAGGACATATTCAAAGTGAAAAAGCTTCGATTGTGGCCGGCATTTTAATGGTCGTTTTTTTATTTGTAGGAGAAGAAATTTTAAACCTCATCGGGATTGATGTAAATTCTTTTGCCGTAGCCGGTTCTTTCATTTTATTTTTTCTAGCCATAGAAATGATTTTAGGAATTCAACTTTATAAAGATGACGCGCCAGAAACCGCAGCGGTTGTGCCGTTGGCTTTTCCGTTAATTGCAGGAGCGGGAACAATGACTTCAATTCTTTCACTTAGAGCGGAATATCATATTGTGAATATTATTGTAGCTATCATCATAAATATTATATTTGTCTATCTTGTTTTAAAATCGTCTGGAAGAATTGAGCGCGTTTTAGGAAAACAAGGAATTAGTGTGGTGCGTAAAATTTTTGGTGTAATTTTGCTAGCCATTGCCGTAAAGCTGTTTACAGCAAATATTCAAAATCTATTTAAATAGCCTACATGAAGTATTTAATTTATTTTTTAATTGCATCTGCAGTAGCAATGCTTATTTATAATTTCACACTTTTAGATTACAATAACATCTTCGGAAAAGAAAGTAGCGTTGCACTTGCCTGTATTTTATGTGCACTTTGCGTTATTGTGCTAATGCTAATTTTGCTAGTTTCCAGAACCATAAAAAATCAGGTAAAGGCTTAATTTTCCTGATTTTCTAGTTGCAATACTTTCTGAATCATCGCATCGTTTTGATTCACTATTTTTTCGAAAGCATTACTTCCAAAAAGTTGTTCAGCCATGGTGGCTTTTAAATATTGTTGCAATAAATCTTTGTATTTTCCGGTCTGGTAATCGTAATTAAACTGACGTAAATACTCAATAAATTCCTGTACAATTTCTTCGGAAATAATTTCTTGCTCACTAAATTCTTCTAAGCTTAATTTATTATAAAATTCGCGGTCTTTTTCCAACTGATTAAAAATAAACCGATCCATTACGCCGCCACGCAACATATAAGTTAGACTTTCTCTTTTATAATTTACATCTTTCGGAACAAAAATATCAGGAATTATTCCGCCGCCACCATAGACTATTTTTCCTTTTGGCGTGGTATATTTTAAAGAATCGTTTACTGAAATACTATCTTTATTGGTTAATTCGCCATTTTCATACCGATGTTGATATTCTTTAAAATAAGCTTTATTTCCGTTATCATACGGTTTTTGAATGGATCTTCCGGTTGGAGTGTAATATCTCGCCACCGTTAAACGAACTGCGCTTCCATCTCCCAATTCCATTTCGCGTTGCACCAAACCTTTTCCGTATGATCTGCGACCTACAATTATACCTACATCGTTGTCTTGCAAAGCGCCGGCTACAATTTCACTAGCTGAAGCTGAATTTTCATTAATTAACACGTAAACTTTGCTGTTTTCGAACCTTCCTTTTTTGGTAGCGAACGTTTTTTCGATGTTTCCGTTTTTATTTTTAGTGAATAAAATCAGTTTTTCTTTTTCCAAAAATTCGTCTGCTATCTTTACTGCTTCATCTAAATATCCGCCACCATTATCACGTAAATCGAGTACTAATTCTGAAGCGCCTTTATCGATTAAATTTTCAATCGCTTTTTCAAATTCAGCAAACGTAGTTTCAGCAAAACGATTTACTTTTACATAACCCAAATTTGCCGTTAGCATATAAGCCGCATCTACACTTTTTATTGGGATAATACTGCGTTTAACAGGAATTTCCAGTAACTCATCTTCGTTTTTTCGCCAAACTTTTAAATTTACTTTAGAATTTATTTCGCCTTTTAAAATATGCGTAAGCGAATCGTTTGTAATATTTTGACTGAATAGCGGAATTCCATCGGCATATAAAATTCTATCGCCTGCTTTTATTCCCGCTTTTTCACTCGGGCTATTGGGCAACGGACGAATTACAGCAATTGTATCGTTAATTTTGTAAAAGCTTATCCCGATACCCACGAAATCTCCCTTCATATTTTCAGCTACTTCTTCATAATTTTGCTTCGGAATATAGGTTGAATGCGGATCGAGATTTTTTAAAATATTATTCACCGTAACGTCAACAATGCTATCGGTATTTACTTCATCTACATATTCATAATCGATGTAGTCGATTAATCGGTTTAATTTTTCCTTTTTCGGATTTGAATTGAATAAGCTTTCTGAGGAATCTGAAAAGTCTAGCGAAGAACCCAGAAAAATTCCTACAGCGCACGCAGTACCAATTATGAGCGGCAAATATTTTGAGGCGTATTTTTTCACTCTTCGCGTGGATCTGTTATTTGAACTATTTCTACTCCTGCTTTTTCAAGAAAAACCAAGCCTGCATTATCTTTATAACCTTGTTGGTAAACCAATCGTTTAATTCCTGCTTGATGAATGAGTTTACTGCAATCTTTACAAGGCGACATCGTGATGTATAATGTAGCATTTTTACAGGATTGTGTAGAACCCGCAACTTTAAGAATTGCATTTGCTTCGGCGTGAAGAACGTACCATTTTGTGAGACCTTCTTCATCTTCACAACAATTTTCGAATCCGCTTGGCGTTCCGTTGTAACCATCTGAAATTATCATTCGGTCTTTCACGATTAAAGCGCCTACTTGACGGCGTTTACAATGTGAAAGTTTTCCCCATTCCGCAGCGATGCGAAGGTAAGCTTTATCGAATTTGAGTTGTTTTTTTGCTGACATGGAAGAATGTTGCTTTTTACTAGCTTTACAATAGAAACTATTATGCCGTTTTTTATTACCAGATATAATTTTCGATTAACATGGGAATAATTAACCCGATAACGATAGATGAAATTACCAAAACCCAGTCCCTTTTTGAAAATCTAAAAATTGATTGGAAAATAAAAGCTAATAAAAGAACTACGAAAACGACAATTATTTGGGCGGTTTCAATTCCTAAGGCAAATTCTAATAGTGGCAATAATTTAGAGTTGGTTCCTTCGGTAATTAATTTAAAATACGAAGAAAATCCTAATCCGTGAATAACCCCAAAAAACAAGGTGGAAAAAAACAAGAGGTTCATTCCGTTTCTTTTGTTAGATTTTCCTACTGTAAAAATATTGTAGAGCGCGGTAATGAAAATTGTTATAGGAATTAGAAATTCTACCCAACCGGAATCTACTTTTACAATTCCGTAGGCGGCTAAAATTAGCGATAACGTATGACCGATTGTAAATAAAGTTACCAGCCATAAAACCTGTTTCCATTGATAAAATGTATAGGCGGCAACCAAAACGGTTAAAAAAAGTACGTGATCGTAAGCGTTCCAGTCTAAAACGTGTGTTAGTCCAAGTTTAAAGTAAATCCAGAATTGATCCATATATTAATTTTCGAGATAGGTTTCACGAATTTACAATATATAATGGAAATTTTTAGAATTTACTCGATAATCGAGATTGGAATATTTTTAGAATAAATAGACTAGTGCGAACGCATAATTTTTAATCTTCCATTTAAAGATTGAAAATTATGGTTTTCTGAAGTAGAATTTTGTATTTCTATCGGGGTTAATTCTTCAATTTTTTCAATAGAATTACGTGTAGAAATAAAATTTACCACATTACAACCAATTGTAATTAAGGAAAATAAATATACAGAAAACTTAGCCATATCGTTGTTATTTTATATGGTAAAGTTCTTCTTTCTTAACGCGCAAATCTATACCCGATTATGGGGATATTTTATATTTTTTTACTCCAAACCTACAACCATCGTTATAGGCAAATGGTCTGAACCTGTATTTTCTCCGGTTGAGCGATCTAAGACTTGTATGTTTTTTGAAACCAAAAAATGATCTAAGGTTGTTTGTAAAATTCCAAAATTTGCAGGCCAAGAAGGTAAAAGCCCAAAACCTTTTCTACTATCTTTTAAATCTCCTTTTAACAGATTAGAAAAATGGGTGGAAAAAGAAGAATTATTAAAATCTCCCGCGATAATTAAGTTTTCAGAAAATTGCGCTCTTCTTTTTACAATATTGGTTAATTGCAAATTTCGATCGGTAAACTCTCTTTGATTAACTGGCGGAACTGGATGCGTTGCGATTACAGAAAATTCTTGTTGATGAATAGTTATATTTCCTATAATAGAAGGTTTATCGTTAAGCTGAAAATAATCTACGGAGCTCTTCATTTTAAATTTGCTTAAAAGCGCAATCCCAAAATTATCATTTTGCGCAACTATTTGTTTATATGAATAATTTTCGAGCATGGAACTTAATTCTTTTTCCCAACGCGGAGTAAATTCCAATAAAATTAAAATATCGGGGTTTTCCTTTTCCAAATATTTTTTCACTGAAGCTGTTTCTGAATTAGTGGAAAGAAGATTTATACTGGAAATCTTAAATTGGGCTGAAGTTTTTTTCGCTTCAGTAGAATTAAAATAATATGGAACAATATAAAACGCATTCCACGTAATGGCTATTAAGAGTAAAATCAGCGGAATGATTTTTCGTTTTAACGAAATTGAACAGATAACCAATAATAAAAATGAAAAAATGAGATACTGAACTTTGAAATTGGCGAAAATATCTATAAACCAATAGTTCGGGAAAATATTTGGCGCAATAGAAAGTAGAAGCATAGTTGTCACTAAAAACCATACAATCTTCTTAAAAGCAGTTTTCTTCATTTACCTTAATTTATACAAATGAATAAAAAACTTATGAGTTCTATTTTTTCAGTTTTCTTTTTAACCATTTTCTTTTCCAGACTAACCAAATAACTAATATTAAAAGTAATGGCCAAATATTTAATAGAAGTAAAATAAAACCGATTACTATTTCCCATCCATTGGATAGCGATTCTTTTACTTCGGTTAAAAAACTTTTCTCAAATGTCTCGGGAGCCGATTTAAAATCTACTTTCTGAAATATTTCTAAATTAATCGTGCTGTAATTTACTTTATCATTAAGATAGCGTAACTTTCCTTCTTTTGCTTCAATTTCTTCGGTGATTTTTCTAATTGCGTCTTCAGCAGCAAGAACATCTTTAATTTCTCCGGTTCGGTTTTTTAGAATATCAATATAGCGTTCTCGAACTTGTTTTTTGGTTTCTAATCGACTTTGAATATCTATAAATTCTTCGGTTACATCGTTAGAATTAATTTCCACTTTCCTGTTAAATACCGAAATACCTTTTAATTCATTTATTAAATTTTCAAAATCTTTATTGTCAATTCGTATGGTAATTTCATTAGAAACTTCGTAATTGGTATTATTTAGTTTCATATTAGAAATAAAACCATTGTATTTTTTACAGAGCGAAGAAATTTTTTGAGTGGAACGATCTACATTTTCAACTTGAAATTCTAAGTCTGCATTCCAAATTATTTTTCGATTACTCGGAATTTGTGGCTTTTCAATAATTGAGTTGCTTACCGCAGAAGTTTCTTTTAATGAAGAAGTTTCAAAATTAGTATCGTTTTCAGAGGAAGAATTACACGACAAAACCGCTAAAAGTGAAAGTGTTGCTAGAATTTTTTTCATAAGACTAGATTTAAAAATGAAGTTAGTTGTTAAAATCTAGTAACAAACAGCAAGCCAAAACTTTTCGGCTTTGAATATAAGTGATTTTTACATTGAATTTTATATCGCTTTTTTGGAAAGTGTATATAATTTTATGGGTTTCTCTTTACCACGTAAATTTTTATTCCCTAAGAATTTAAGGTGAAAAGATTTTTTTAAGTTTAAAATTCTAACCAATGTTTCTGAAAGTAAAATATCGACTCGATATTCATTACAAAGACTCTGGATTCTAGCGGTAGAATTTAAGACGTCTCTGGTGAAAATAATTTCTTTTTTAATACTTCCTATTTCACCCGTAGTAACTTTTCCGATGTGAAAACCGGCTTTAAAAGTCGGGCAAACGCCAAATTTCTTTTCGAACCAATCGCTTTTTTCATCGAGGTCTTTTTTCATGGCGAAAAAACAGGCAATACAATTATTATTTTTTATTCCTTTTTTCAGTTTCCATGATACCACAATTTCATCTCCAACATATTGGTAAACTTCGCCATAATACTCTACCAACGCATTCGATAGAATATGATAATAAGATTGAAGCAAATCGAAATACCTAAGATGACCAAGTTTTTCTGCTATTGATGTGGAAGATTTCATATCTAAAAACATAAAAATTCTTCGCTCTTCCTTGGGTTTATGGTATTTGCCGGTAATAAAATTTATAAAAACCCCGCGACCAATATGATCGCTTATTTCGGTGTAAAAAATCGAAGCAATTAAGGAAATAAGCATTTGAAAACCGGTGCTTAAAAAAGTTATGCTATTTATAAAACCAAAAAATTTCTTCCAAATTCGTGGATCGAAAACACCAAGCTGAAGTTCTATACTTGCAGCAATAGGATAAGTTATACTAATAATTAAAAAGAGAAAAAGGGTGTAAATAAAAAATTTACCGAGCATTTTAGTTAGTAAACTACGTTTTGCAAAGAAGCGTTTAATGAACAAAACTTCTATCATTCCGATAAAAAAACCTACAAAAGTGACTGCTAAAATCGCAAAAGCAAAAACTTTATAATCTAATGAAATTGCACCGCTTGGAGCATAAGCGCAGTCTTGTATTGCCGCGTACTCAACGAATAAAAAAATTAAACCAAACGTTAGCCAAATAATTCCAAATGGAACAATTTTACTAATATTTCTTTTTAATTTAGGACTAAACATTTTACGTTTTGCTGAAGAATAACCCGCTGAAAAATTTCAATAATTATAGCTAAGATAATTAAAAAGCGTTCAATTTGAAATAGTAGTGATTTCCGGTAAAGTTAAAATGCCTAACGGTGTTTATAAAACAATAAACCCCTTTAAAAAAAGGAGTTTTCAATTCAAGTACTCGAGGCGGGAATCGAACCCGCACTTCCGAAGAAACTGGATTTTGAATAAAGATCCTCTATTTTTATAAAAAACAGGTACTGATTATCAGGCTATTAAAATTTTAAATTGAACTTTTTTAATGTTAAATAGGTGCGGTTATAGGTACACTTTCAAAAAACAATATCGGCTATATTATCTTCAACACCAAACTTTTAATTACTTTCTATAGAATTTTTTGATTATTAACCGAGCCTAAAAATACCCGATAACCGGTACGCCTTTATATAAATTTTTTAATTAAATTTGAGAGGTAACTTAATCTAATAATAGTCTTATTATGAAAAAAACAAGTATAAATAAAATTGTTTACTCTATTCTTAGCTTGTTTCTATATTTCTCTTTACTTACTTTGATAAGTTGTGAACCTGAAACAGAGAAAGATATATCTTCAAAAAATAACTTTTCGACATTGAGTGAAAATGGAGTACAAATTACAATTGGCAAACTAAGCGATTATAATGATGAGCCACAATTGTCAGAAGCCATAGGCAGGATGGAGGGTAAAGGTTTTGAGCTCGATACTTTTCAGATAGGTAAGTTTACTTACCAACACTATACTGCTTACAATTTTTATGTAAAAAATAGCCCGGAGGGGAAACTTAACAAAATAGTTTCAGGGTACGTAGAGGGCAATTACTTAAATGATATACTCCTTGAGTATACCCAAATAACCCATGGGGACGAATTAATCGGTATCCATTTATATTCAGATGGTAACTGTTACGGTTTGTACAAAAGCGCAGAATATGTTGATGAACACGGGCAAACTGTGGCATCACGCTACTATTTTGAGGAAACAGACTGCCCTGACGGTGTAAAAAGAGCGCCCAATAGGCTTGAAGATATTAACCCTTCCACCGTGGGAAGCGGAGAGAACAATTATGGAACGCCTTCCAACCCCGCCTATGCAGGCCCCTCTTATGGCAGTTACCCGGTAACGGGTGCCTATACAACGGTAGATGTAAACGGTGGGCCTACCAATGGTGGTTACTTTACCGGTATAGGAGGCGGAGAATACTATCCCCCGGGGACAGACCCTGGAAGAGCATTTCCTAATCTACCAGGCCCAGAAAATAATATAGGGGTATCACTTACACTATTTTCTCCAGATAAGTTTTTTGAATATAATTATTTAAACAAACCAAACAATGCTAATCTAAAGGACTGGTGGGAAGATCCAGCAAACTCGGAGCAAAAAGAAGAAATAAAAAACTTTTTAAACGAAAATGGTTTTGATGAAGATAATGAATATTTTATTCATGAAGCAATGGAGCTTGCGCTAGAAATGATTGACGCAGCAGATGATGAAACTTTAATCTCTGTAAATCCGTTTTTTAAATATCCTGATGGAAGTAATTATGAAGATGATTACCCTGAGACAACGCAATATCTTTCTGATCAAATACCTAAATCAATAGATAATCAGGAAATTGTTGATGCAATCGAAGAAATTACAGGTTTAACTGAACAAGAAATAGCTGAAGATTTAAAATGGGATGAAGGACCTGAGATTCATATTCAAGATCTTGACAATTACACTAACAATGGAGAAGAATGTACTACTTGTGATGAATTTACTGCTGGATTATTTGACCCAAATGAACCGGATAAACTTTTTCTTGATATAGATTTAGTAAATAAAATAGAAAATGGTGACTTGACACCCGAAGAATCAAATAATTTACACTTGTTTTTTATCTCTACTGTACTACATGAATACGTTCACTTAGGAGTTAATGAAAATGAAAGAACTTATACATCAGAAGATGGTACTTATTTTGAACTAATGGTTTGGGGAAAAGAATATGTAAGTGGTTTAAGAAAGTTTTATGTTAACCTAATAAAAAATGATGAATAAAGTACATATTCTATTTTCAGTATTTTTATTTTTTTGTTGCTCTACACTTACTAATCTCAATGAGTGTAATATGTTAGAAGTTGCGCTCGAGAAAATACTGGTTAATAAAAAAATCTACACACATATTAAATCAAAGGTTGAAAAAGGAGAGCAAGTTCATATTTCATTAACTGAAAATGTTAATTGTAATATTGAAAATAAATTATTTATTACCCTTTCCAAAGCTGAAACACCAAAATATAACAGTAATAAGCTATGGGTTAATGTTGATGAGAGATTTAAAAAAAAATATGACTTTATTGATTTAAAGAAATATTCTATTCAAAATGATACAATATATATTAATTTATTTTATGTTTCAAAAAATATTGAAATTCAAGCGAAACTAAATAAGAATAATCAAGATGAGTGGAATGTGAATGAGGTAGACTTAATTCAATTTTAATTCAATATAAAGTTAGTATTTATATAAAATTAATGTAATGAAGAACTAATTTCTTATTCATAATGCAATGCAAAATGAGATATATCAAATTTACTGAAAATTCATTTGTCAATTAAATATACTTTAGTTTTTGATTACTCGGTTATATAAATTGGTATTACCAAGTTTTTAAGATTGATGGAGATTTGCAAGAGTCGCCAAATCTTGAGTTAGGAGATCTTTTTGAGGAATTATTTAATGGAGGATATTTTGAATTTGACCCAAATGATAATATAATATTAATAATTATGATTAAATTCTTAATGTTAATTTTAAATTTTTCTTGTACTTTATTAAATTGTAATAAGGTACAAGAGAAATTATTCAGTTGTGAAGAAATAAGAAAAGGGATCACAGATAAAAAACTATATGATAGATTACCTAATGGTAGCTATGTTTTAAATCCAAGTTCAATTAAGAGTGAAAATATTTATAAGATAAAAACTAAAGAAAAGTTTTATTATGTTTCAAAATCTTTAATGTTAAAAATCAAAAGAGCTATAAAAGAAAATAAATGCGATGAGATTTCTATTAATGAGTTAGATAAGATTGAGAATAATAAAATTATAAGAGATTAATTTAAAAAATCCAAATGATGCCGAAGAAGCTTATAAAGGTTATTTATTAAATCAATTGAGTTCTGTAAATATTTTTTTGATAACCCTTCTCTAGAACTTATTTTTTGGTGGAATTTTACCTCTACTGAATACAAAGTGTTTAAACAAGAGATTATTGACTTCATAAAAGAAAATAGTTGGTACCTGCTGTTACAATCAAATTAAAAAATTACAAGAAGCTTTTGATGAATATGAATACATGAGAGAAAATTTCGGACCACATTTTAAACATAAATATAAAGTTGAAACGGATACATGGTATTATAATCACCCTATCGGAGGACATAAAGATCATATCCATATTTCAACAAGAAAGCCTTAAAATTTGTATTATGAAAAATAGCTTATTATTAATAATAGCTTCAATGTTATTGTATGGTTGCAATTCTGCAGGCCAAACAATTATAGATAAATCTAATAGTAAGGCCAACTACATATTTAGTAATATTTACTGGAATGATATTATAACAAAAGAGTTTAGTTCTAATCAAGTAACAATATTAAAACAAGCAAATCCAAAAAACACCCCCGAAGACTACTTTGATGGTACTGGAGAAGTCCTAGTAGATTTAATAATTTCGATAGTAAATACAGGTGAGTATTCTGAAAGCAAGCTATATTTTATAAAAGATCTAAATAATCCTACTGTGGTAGATTTAACTGAAGACTTAACAAAAGGTAGAATAATATTATCTATTAGTTATAGAACTAAAAATGGGAAACAGGAAATTAAAAAAATTGAAATGGATATTTGACCGTATTTGTGCCAGATAGGATCGGCAAGATTTTGTCTTTCTTTTAAGATTTCCAAAACTACTTTCGTTTTGAAAGCCGATGTAAATTTTCTTCTTGTCATATTCGCAAATTTGGTTATCTAAACTTACTGTCTTAATTTTTTGGGTATCTACAGTGTAATGATCGGCGGATATGGATTATACATAACACAAAGATATGTATTTAAGTTTTGGATTAACGAAATTACAGGAAATACAGAATGGTGGTTTTGTGAGTCGATAGATTAAATTTTAGTTAAATATTATGGAAAAACATACAGATAGTTTATTCGGAGAAGTATTAGTTACAATATCTCAATTTATTACCATAATAATAATTATATTAATTTTTATTTTTATAGTGAAATTTTATCGTCGCTATATGTTTTACTTAAGAAAAAAAATTGAATTAATAGAGAAAAAATTAAATAAAGATAATTAGTTAAAATTATTCTTTTTGATTTCTAAATCTAATAATGATAGGAACCTTTAAGCAAGTTTACCTACTATTAAATAGTAGGTAAACTTGCTTAACTTAAATTTTTTATACAAAAAAGCCCTTACTATTAAGGGCTTTCATTTTCTGTACTCGAGGCGGGAATCGAACCCGCACTTCCGAAGAAACTGGATTTTGAATCCAGCGTATTTGACTGTAAATTTCACTAACTTCACTTATAATCAACTGTTTAATAAATGTTTAATTATATTTGATTTCATTTAATATCGTTTAAAATCAATAAATGTTGTACCTATGTTGTACCAAAATTGATTATCTTTATATTCTAAAATTCAATGGTATGGCCTCAAATGCAAAAGTAGTTGTTAGAAAGAAACCAAACAAAGAGGGGCTTTACCCTTTGGCAATCCGTATAACAAAGAATCGTCGCTCAACGTACCACTATGTTGGCCATTATATAGATTTAAAGGATTGGGATAAGAAGAACTTACGGGTTAGAAAATCCCATACCAATGCGGACAGATTAAATAATTTGGTTTCCACAAAACTTTTAGAGGCTCACAAAACACTTGTAGATTTACAGTCCGATAAAAAGGACTTTTCTGCAAATCAAATTAAAGAAGCTCTTTATTCAGATTCTAAGTCAAGTACTTTTTATGAAGTCGCAAATGATTTTCTTTCCGAACTAGAATCAAATAAAAAGCTATCTCAACTGTCAACAGATAAGGCTCGTGTAAATCACGTCATTAACTTTTATAAGACAAAACAGCTGACCTTTCAAGAAATAGACGAAGCGTTTTTAAGAAAATTCAAAATTTATCTGAAGAAATTAAATCTTTCGGATAGGTCAATTGTTAATAATCTTGTGGTCATAAGAACGATTTATAATAGAGCTATAAAAATGGGTGTTGTGGATAGAAAGTTTTATCCATTTGGCTCAGGTAAGATTAGGATAAAATTTCCTGAAACTGAAAAAATAGGATTGACCAAGAAAGATATAAGGGCATTTGAATCTGCTAAAAATCTAACTAACAATGAAACACACGCACGTAATGTCTGGTTATTCAGTTTCTATTTTGCGGGAATTAGGGCTGCCGATTTACTTAAAATTAGATGGTCGGATATTTATGATGATAGACTTCATTACCGTATGAATAAAAATTCCAAATTACTATCACTCAAAATACCCGAAAAAGTATTTCCAATCTTGGAATGCTATAAATCTGAAAAACAGAACAATGATGATTTTGTTTTTCCAGAAATGAAAAAGGCAGATTTCAAAGATGCAAAAGATGTATATGCCAAGACAAAAACGGCTACAAAAAAATTCAATAAATATTTGATTGGGGTTGCGAAGAAAGCAAAAGTTTCCAAAAAAGTAACTATGCATATTGCTCGACATAGCTTCGGTCATATTTCAGAGGACAAAATTCCGATTAAAATGCTTCAAAAGCTTTATAGACATTCATCTGTAACCACTACTATAAAATATCAAGCCAACTTCATCCACAAGGATGCTGATGATGCTTTGGATAGCGTAATTAATTTTTAAGAGTTATTTCCATCCAGCTAAACTTGCGTAAATTGCTGCAGAAACAGCCAGAAGAAAAAGAATAACGATAGCAATGATCCCATAAATTTTATCTTTTTTGGTAACAGAAGTTTTCTTAGTCTGTTTGTCATTTTCTCTTTCATTTTTCCTTCTATTTCTTCTGTTTTCACTCATTCATCTATATCTAAATTTTAATTAGAAAATGTTTTTTTAGTCCTATAAACCTTTTAGATAGTTAATCGATAGTATCCCTGACCTCACCACAGGTCAACATTGCTTGTCCATAATATGGATTACGAATTTCTTCATCCAGACTTAACCAGTATGCTCCATTATTATCATCGGCCATTGGACAAAATTGACTATATGTCTTTTGATTCACCCCAAAAAGTTGAACACTTTTTATCATATTTTCAGACAGACTTTTAAAGTTATTTCGTTGTATTTTAATATTCGAAGAGGTTGAAATGGTCGAAATAGAAGTTTTAAGTTGCTTTTGAATGGACATCCATTGTTGATGGGCTTTTTCATTTTTAAGCGACTTCATATTTACTTCATTTAGATTTTTTTCTAATTGTTTAGCAGCTAGTTGAGCGTTTTGAGTATCGTCATTTACTAAAGCATCTTTTAAACTAATATAAGCGTTAAAGACCTTTTTTAGTTGATCCCGAAATTTAGCCGAAACATCCATTCTTTCATTCTCTAGCATTCTATTTTGATTTTCCTTTTTTGTGGATGATGTTTCGCTTTTTTGGTTCATCATAGATTTTTTATCTTGTAACTGCGCTGCCGCATCTACTGTAAATGTACCATTGGTGACAATTTCGTCGCCATTTTTAAGACCGCTAGTAATACTATAAGTTTCTCCATTTCTGTTTCCTATGGTTACCTCTCTCATTTCAAATACAGGTTCATCCGTTTTGGTTTTCACATATACCAAAGAGCGCTCTCCGGTCCACATAACCGCTGACGCCGGTACAAGAAGTTGCTGGTCTGTGGAAGTATCGACACCCTTAACCTTTCCAGTGACAAACATCCCAGGTTTAAGTAGATTATCCTTATTCCGTATAGTAGCTCTTACCGTTACTATTCTGGTTTGTGTATTTAATATGGGATCAATAAAGGATATTGTTGCGTCAAATTCTTTATTGGGATAGGCATTGGTAATCATCTTTATTTTCTGTCCTTTTTCAAATTGCGAAATTTGATTTTCGTAGGCATCAAACTCTGCCCAAACCGTATTTAGGTTATTCAGTTTCAATATAGGCTGACCTTGTTTTACGTAATCACCTTCTTCCGCCATTTTTTCAGAAACTGTACCAGAAACCGTGGCATATATTGGGAAGTTTTCACGTACTTGCCCTGATTCTTCAATACTGTTGATTTGGTTTTCCGAAAGTTTCCAAAGCTTCAATTTGTTTCTTACAGCTTTATAAAGTTCTGCCTGAGTTTCCTTAAGAGATGATGCTGTAATAAGTTCTTGCTGTGCCGCTACCAGTTTAGGCGCATATATAGTAGCCAGAAGCTGTCCCTGTTTTACTTCTTGGCCTTCGTAATTTACATTTAGGCGTTCGATCCTTCCATCAAAATAACTGGCTTGAACTGAATTTGCTTCTTCATTTTCTACTATCTTTCCTGATAATGAGGTAACATTCCCGTTCTTACTTTCATAATTTCCAATTGTGCTGGTTTGAATATTGGCCAATGCCATCGCATTTTTAGTCATTTTAATTTCATTTGCAGAAAGACCATCAGCTCCAGATTCAGCCGGTATGAGATCCATCCCGCAAATTGGACAATCTCCCGGTTCGGGCTGCATAATCTGCGGGTGCATTGAACAAGTCCACATTTGATTGGCAGTTTCAGCAGAATGATCGTGACCATCAGACATCTCAGCTGAATTTTTACTATTTATAGAATCTTCAGCAGAACCATTGAAAATAAAGTAGCCTGCTATTAGACCAATACCTACTGCAATTGTAAGATAGATTAAATTCTTTTTCATATTATTTCGTTTTGTTCCTAACCATTAGCTACGTGAGGAAAGTTAATTTAAAGGGTAATATTTATTTCCCTTCTTGTTCAAGTCTATAAATCATTTTCTTCATCTGTGCAATTTCCCGTTCCTGCGCTTCTATAATCTCCTTGGCCAGTTTTTTTGTTTCAGGATCCTGAATATCGGCTCTTTTACTTGTTAAAATAGCAATTGAGTGGTGAGGTATCATTGCTTTCATATATAACACATCTCCAATAATTGGACTTTGTGCCCTTACCAAGCTGAGTGCGCTAATAAAAAGCAATAAACTACCACAATAAATGGCAATATTCTTTTTTCGGTTTTTATACATCCCTAACATTAATGAAAGCATAATTACTGCCATTGCAGCAATTCCCAAACAAGTCATATAAAACCTCGTAAGACTAAACCATACGTGATCCCATTCATAGGTATTCATATACATTGTTACATACATTGCTATAAAAGAGAGACCCAACATTGCCATAAATCTACCATAGCTAGTATTCTTCATTCCATTCTGATTTTTTTCTTTTGAATTCATTTTTTGAATTTTATTGATTAGTTGATAGATTTTGTTCTTAGTCTCAATGCATTTGCGATTACAGAAACCGAACTAAAACTCATAGCAAGAGCAGCAATCATTGGGGACAACAGTATGCCAAACACTGGGTAGAGTACTCCCGCTGCCACAGGAATTCCGAGCGTATTATAAATAAGTGCAAAAAATAAGTTTTGTTTGATGTTTTTCATTACTGCATCGCTCAGGTTATGAGCTTTCACAATTCCGTGTAAATCACCTTTAACCAAAGTTATCGCCGCGCTTTCGATTGCTACATCAGTACCTGTTCCCATAGCTATGCCGACATCGCTTTTAGCCAAAGCAGGAGCATCGTTAATACCGTCACCCGCCATCGCCACTGTCTTCCCTCTGGCCTGTAATTTTTCAACTTCTTCTAGTTTGTTCTCCGGAAGCATTCCCGCTTTAAAATCAGCTAAATTTAGTTCGCCGGCTACTGCTTGTGCAGTATCGTGATTATCTCCCGTAAGCATTATCACGGCAATACCGTTGTTCTGTAATTCCTTGATTGCTTTAGCACTTGTTTCTTTGATTTTATCTCCGATAACCACATAACCGACTGCTTTACCTTCTACCGCCAAATAAGAAACCGTTTTCCCTTGTTTTTGATAGGTTTGGGCTTCTTCTAACATTGTTTTAGAAAGTTCTGCATTTACTTCTTCCATCATTCTGGCATTTCCTAAAACAGTTTTCTTTCCACTAACATTTCCTTCGACTCCTTTACCAGTAACCGCATTAAACCCATCAGCTTTTAAAAGTTCTGTTTTCTGCTCTTTCCCATAGTTAACAGTAGCTTCTGCTAATGGATGTTCGCTTAGGTTATTTAACGAGACAATAAATTGAAGTACCTTATCTTGACTAAAACTAGTATTAAAAGAACCCACCTTTTCTACAGTTGGCTTACCTTCAGTAATAGTTCCTGTTTTATCTACAATTAAAGTATCGACTTTGTCCATTTTCTCAAGGGCTTCGGCATTTTTAATTAATACACCATTCTGTGCACCCTTTCCAACCCCTACCATTACAGACATTGGTGTGGCGAGTCCTAAAGCACAGGGGCAGGCAATAATCAAAACGGCAATAGCATTCACCAAAGCATACACATAAGCAGGTTCTGGTCCCCATATCGCCCATACAATAAATGTAATAAGGGCAATCAATACCACAATGGGAACAAAATAACCGGAAACTGTATCTGCAAGTTTTTGTATGGGCGCACGGCTACGGCTGGCATCGTTCACCATCTGGATAATTTGCGATAATAAGGTGTCAGCACCTACTTTTTCAGCTTCCATCAAGAAAGACTGGTTACCGTTAATCGTACCGCTACTTACTTTATCATCTTTAGATTTGCTGACGGGTATGGGTTCTCCCGTTATCATAGATTCATCTATTGAAGTGTCCCCTTCAGTAATCATACCATCCACAGGAATTTTCTCTCCGGGCTTTACGCGGAGGATATCCCCAATTTCAATTTTATCGATAGCTACTTCTTCCTCTTGACCATCCACCACCTTAATAGCTTTGTTAGGCGCTAATTTTAAGAGTTCTTTTACGGCAGAATTAGTCTTGCTATGGGCACGGGCTTCAAGTAACTGACCAAGCAACACCAAAGTCAAAATAACCGTAGCGGCTTCAAAATAAACGTGTACCGTTCCCGCTTCTGTTTTGAACTGATCAGGGAAAAAATCTGGGATTAACAAACCAATCACACTAAATATCCAAGCCACACCAGCACCAATACCAATAAGCGTGAACATATTAAGATTCCACGTTTTTATACTGCGGTAGGCGCGTTCAAAAAACATCCAAGTGGCATAAAAAACTACGGGGATAGAGAGGGCAAATTGTATCCAGTTCCAGTATTTTAATTCCAATATATTATACAGTGGATTGTTAGTGAGCATTTCAGACATTGCAATTAAAAAGATTGGTAGTGTAAAGGACACAGCAATCCAAAACTTTTTAAGCAATTTTTTATAGGTTTTTTCTTCTGCGGAAAGATCTGGCTGTTTTGGCACTAAATCCATTCCGCAAATAGGACAGCTTCCCGGTTCATCCTTTACTATTTCGGGGTGCATGGGGCAGGTCCATTCTTCAGTAGATGCAGAAGCTGAGGAAACCGTTTGTTCTTCGACCAAGTCCATTCCGCAAACAGGACAATTCCCTGGCTCATCGTAGGTTTTATCACCTTCGCAGTGCATCGGGCAATAGAATGTGCCCGTCCCTTTTTGTTTTTTCTTTTGCTCTTTTTTAGCTGGTGTATGTTGATGGTCGCCGGGCATATGTATGGAATATCCACTCCCATCTTTTTCTAAGGTATCTTGAAATTTTTCAATAGGAATATGAGATTTCATCTCAATTTCGGCTTCGGCCTGTTTCAAATCAACAGTGACATTAGTTACCCCCTCTATTTTAGCAAGGGTATTTTCTACGTGGGTTTTACAACCTTCGCAGGTCATTCCGTGTATATGATACGTATGTTTCATAGTTTATTTGATAAAAAATTTGACAATAAGCCCTCCGGCTAACCAGAAATAGCAAATAAATGCTGCATATTTTAAAATATTCTCCAACAATGGACTTTTAGGTGCCATCTCACTCATAGAATGTTCTACATCTTTCTTTTTGAAGAAACCGAGGTATATCAAATAGCCAGAAATAGCTAAAAACACCAGATTCAAAAAGAACGTGTAATCTATTTTAAAGAACTCGCTGTCCTGAATTTTTACTTGTGAAGGGTCTGGTAAAATACTGAACAAATCAAAGCTGTAATGCAAAGCAAGTGAAGTACCTATTAAGGCCGTAAATAATAGGAATAGAATGAACAACGACATTTTCCATCCGTAGTATTTAGCATTAATCCGTAAAACAGGAAACACTACCAAATCACTAAAAATAAAAGCCATTACCCCCGCAAAACTTACGCCTTTTCCAAACAACAATGCCGCCAGGGGAATGTTTCCCATCGAACCTATAAAAGTTAAAAATGCGGCAATAGGCCCTACAATAATATGTTCCAGAATTTCGAGAAAAGTAAAATCTGTGTTGCCTTGACCGCTATTGATAAAAAGCGTTTGGAAAAATGAATCAGGAACGAAGGCAGCCACGATACCGGCAATGGTAAAGCCTACGGTCACATCTTTCCATACCATTTGCCATTCCATCTTGTATTTCTTAGCAACTCTCGCCCAGCTAGTCTCCTTTTGAATTTGTTTTTTCCAATCTTTGGAATCATCCATATCATCTCCATCTTCACTTTCTAAATTTTTTCTGGCCTTTGAGATAAGTTTTTTTGGATTTATAATGCGAATAAGTATCCAGCAAATGAGGATTAAGAGGATTCCACCTACATATTCTCCTACTACAAACTGCCAGCCCAAAAAGATGGAAATGATGATTCCCAATTCTATCACCAAGTTCGTTGATGCTAAAAGAAACGCGATAGATGAAACAAAGCTTGCTCCCTTTTTAAAGATTGATTTTGTGGAGGCAAGTGCAGCAAAACTGCAAGAGCTGCTAATAAAACCGAAGAATGTACCCAGCAGCATACTTTTGGATTCATTTTCACCCATTGATTTTTGCATCCTTTTTTCGGTAACAAAAATCTGGATCATACTACTTATGATATATCCCAGTATAAATGCCCATAATGCCATCCAGAAAAATCCGGCCGTGGTATAGGCGGCCTCTCCCCATTGTTTAAAAAAATCGTTCATAATTATTTATTTTCGGTTAATTGAAGCCATAATGCTACAGCTACTATAATAGCTATGATTCCATAAATGATATAATTGAACCATTTTTTAAAGCCTCCTTTCTTGTGATCTTTTTCATTTCCTGTTTTGCAACAATCTTTCATTGGCTTTCTTTTTTGTGCCTGCAAAGGGAAAGAACTTTTTATGCTATTTAGATTAAGAATACCTTTCCCTTACAGGACTTTTATCATATCCTAAAAAGTTTAACTAATTAACCAATCAATGAAAAAATTTCTCTTCTTTTTTCGGGTACAATTGTATTTATTTCATTTCTTGAACATCGTTTAAATTTCAAATGTTACAGCTTATTTTTAAGCTGGGTCATATATTTTATGATTTCCTTTTTTTCCGATTTTGAAAATTTAGCATCCCAATGAATAAACGTGTAGGAATCCAACGGCATTTCATCATCCTCAATCTGACTGATAATCGACCGTAGTTTGCTATTTTTTCTTCGGTCGGAATAATCTCCCCATTCATTGAAATTCAATTCGGCTTTGCCATTTTTAATATGGTCCTCAAGAAACCAGGCTACTGGCTGTATTTTATTGTACCAGGGATATTCAGTTTTGTTGCTATGACAATCATAGCAAGACACCTTTATCTTGTTCTGCACCATTGGCGGTACCTTGTTGACCAGCATAAAATCGGTAACATATTCGGCCTTGTTTTGATTACGCTCCGTGGGAAAAAATTGGATCCCTACAAATGCAATCAATAAGATCCACGCTACAGTCTTAAAAACTTTCAATTAATTGATCTCTTTCTGCACTTTTCCACACCCCATCATTTTGCTTCCGAAATATGGGTTCTTGATTTCTTCGGTAGTGCTCAACCATTGGGCTCCCTTATTGTTGTTGTACATCGGACAAAAATCCTGATATAACTTTTTATCAGTACCAGTTATGGCAATCATATCAATTACATCTTTACTTAAAATATCAAAATGCTCCCTTTGATGCTCTATAGGGCTTTCTGAAATATGCTCCGCGTGTTCCTTTGCATCTTCAATAATATCACTCAATTCCTGTTGTTCTTCTGAAGAATAACTACTCTTATCAAAATCTTCAAAGTCAGTCACCAACATTCCACCTGCGTTAGCGGCATCTTCTTGGTTATCGGCTACCAAAGCGTTTTTGATTTTAAGGTAATTTTCGATGATTGCAGAGGATTCGCCTTTATCTGAATTATCCGCACTCATTTTTTTCGAGTCTTCGTGATTATGTCCATCTTCTTGATGCATTTCATTGGACATTGGTGCAGCGGCATCATCCTTTTTTCCATCTTTACAGGATATTACAGTAAAGGCCAATACAGCGATTGTTATAATACTTATTGTTTTTCTTATTTTTTTCATTTTGAATTATTTTAATTAATAGTTAATTATTTTGAAATAGTTTTCTTTACCGATCCGCATTTGAGCATCTTCTTTCCAAAATATGGATTGGTGATTTCCTCCACATCGGCATACCAATAAGCACCTTGATTATTAAAGGCCATTGGGCAGAATTTTTTATAGATTGTCCCGCCAGAAAGTGCATCTTCAAACATTGGCCCAGCCTTTTTTGTAAATTGCGCAAATAGTTCGCGTTGTTTTTCCAGATCATCGGTATTTGCCATCTTTTGGGAAAGATCTTTCATTTCCATTCTTTCTTTACCGAAAGAAGCTGCCATACTTTTAGCTGTATTTTGCACTTGGCTTACATCGTCATTGGTTAATGCCATTTTTACTTCCAGATAGTTATGCCATATTTTACCGGTCATCCCATCTATAAAATCCTGATCTGCAATATCAGCCGTCATTTTTTCTTCTTTCTTCACCTGTTCTGGTGTATCGATTTTTACCGTTTGCTTTTCCTTACACCCTATAAATGCAATTAGCACAAAGGCAATAAATGATGTTTTTAATAGCGCTTTCATTTTATTTTTTCATAGTTAATAGGAATTCCCCTTCTTAAGAAGATAAGAAGAGGGATTCCAAATTTATTATGCGAGGTACGCTTCACAAGCTTCTTTACATTTTCTACACGCCTCTGCACAGTCTTTACAATGCTGGGCATCGTGTTTTTCACATTCATCTGCACATTTTTTACAAATTTTATGGCAGTATTCCACCATTTCTGGGGCATCTGAATAATTCGTGGCAAGCAATTTTGCAGTACTGCTGCATACTTCAGCGCAAGCCCTGTCAGCCCTGATACAATCTACCATCATTTTGATGTCATCTTCATCCAGACAGGCATCTGCACAATAATTGCAATGTGCTACGCAGTTGTTCAATGCTTCAATCAATTTTGAATTTTTCATAGGTTCTCTATATTTAAATTAATAATCGGTTACTTTGTTGAAATCAAAAAATGGTTACAGTTTTTGATATTTGCGCTCTTAGTGTTTGCCATTATAAATCAGTTTTTTACTTTTCTTATACTCTTCCTCTGTTATTTCTCCTTTGGCATATCTTTCATCTAAAATTTTAATAGCTTCCTTACGCTTTTTCTTCTTTCTGCCTGCATAAATAAAAATACAGAGAACTATAACCCCAAGTAAAATCAACCAATCCCATTCGTACATCATAACATTTAATTTTAAAACCTTGCGGAAAGTCCGCCACCCACACCAAATCGGTTATCGTAGCTCCCCATTAAGGAAAAGTTTCTGCTAAATACGTATTCAAGTCCTACCTGCCAGGTATTCTCTTCTTCAAAATTTGTCCCTGCTTCAAAATCGTTTACCCAGCCAAAATCCATTTGATATTCATATTCTCCATACAGCGCAATGTGGCGGGTGATCATTGTAGCAGTAGAAAGGCCTATCTGTGGACGTAACTTATTATCTATACGTAAATCAGCATCTATAAGTAAAGGCAAAAGGTAACGTACACCCACCACTCCCGTGGTGGAAAGCTCATCAAGACTATCTTTCATTTCATTTTCCAGGTTTACCCCACCAAACACCCGAAAGTAACTATTTAGCCAACGTTCATAAGTAATTTCGGCTTCAAGGTTTTCATTCCATCCATATTCTGCCCTACCGATAAACTGATTGCGTATATTGGTTGCGGTTAGGAACAGTTCAGTCATATGGCTGGCTGCTGTTACTTCGCCCCAAGTCCACATATGGTCTGCCTCAGTAGTCAAATTTGATAAAGGATACCCTTTTAATCGTTTATCACGCGGGGTATCATAACTAAAAACTCTGGCCATTCCCGCATTTAAATGATAAAGTATGTGGCAATGGAAAAACCAGTCCCCGGTTTCATTAGCATCAAATTCAATTACTACTTTTTGCATTGGAGCTACATTTACTGTATGTTTTAATGGACTTCGCTCGCCATTTTCATTTAGTACCCTAAAAAAATGCCCGTGTAAGTGCATTGGGTGGTGCATCATTGTCATATTATTCAAAGTGATGCGTACTACTTCCCCTTGGTTAATCTTTATTTTATCAGTTTCAGAAAGAGGTACGCCGTTGATGGACCATACGTAACGGTTCATATTTCCGGTCAGGTTGAACAGCATTTCGCGTATGGGTTTTCCATTTTCAAATTCGGTCTTTCCGGGAGCTTTTAAATAGTTATAATTGAACTCGGGGTTACCACCCGTTTTCTTATTGTCGCCAATCACTTTTTCTTGTGGTACCATATAACCCATTTTCATCCCGTCTTTCATTTCCATTTTTTCATTCTGCATCTGCATATCGCCGTGATTCATTTTGTCGTGGTCCATTTTGCTAGAATCCTTCTTCATATTCATCATTTTATCGTGCTTCATTTTATCATCTTTCATATCCATTTGCATTCCATCCATCTCCATCGCATATTTCTTCATTTTTTTGATAGAATCATTTTTTGAAGGATTGAATTTTGCGGCAGGCGCACCCATTTTCATACCCATTGACATCATTTCCTTCATCTGCTTAATCAAATCTGGTTTCGGTACAATAGGCGCCTGTAAAATTTCGCCGGTTCCCAAATAGGCAGAAGCCTGCCCCGATCCATCCTGGGATGTGGCACGAATTTCAAGTTTTCCGTTATCCGGAATCGTTACTATAAAGTCATAGGTTTCGGCAACACCAATAAGGGTTTTGTTTTTCTTTACGGGAACCACATCCAATCCATCTGCTGAGACCAACAATGGGTCTTCTCCTCCAAACGTAAGCCAGAAATAGGATGCAGCTGCAGCGTTTACAAAGCGCAAGCGTACCCTTTCTCCAGGTTGAAATTCTGGATATTGCTGTTCGGCCTTTCCGTTTATAAAGAACAGGTCATAGTAGTTATCAAGGATGGCCATATCGGGCATACGTTGCCACATCATTTTCAACTTAGCACCAGTAGCACCTTTAGCAATAACCTTATCCCAACTTTGTACTTGATTTTTTTTGATGAGATACCATTCATTACCTCGCTTCAGATTCTTCAATTGTGACTTTGGATTTTCGTCCATCCAGTCGGATAATACTAGAACTAAGTCTTTATCATATTCCAACTCGGTTTCCTTAGGATTGATTTGGATAGAGCCATAAACCCCTCGTTGCTCTTGTAATCCTGTATGGGAATGGTACCAATATGTACCTGATTGTTTGAGGGCGAATTTGTATTGAAAAGTCTCTCCTGGACGAATGGGAGGTGTAGTAAGATAGGGAACACCATCAAAAAAATTCGGCAATATCAACCCGTGCCAATGTACCGATGTTTCTTCATCCATATTATTGGTTACATTAATTATGGCAAATTCCCCTTCTGTGAATTCTAAGTTAGGCCCGGGAATACCACCGTTAATGGTCATCGCCTTTACCTCTTTTCCAGTATAGTTGACTGTTTCATAATCAATAGTCAAATTATACACACGTTCTGGCCAATTGTCGATATTTTCTTCAGATTTATTGGCTGTTTGCGCTTGAATTGTTACTATAAATAGCATAGCACAAAATGTTGACAGTAGCGTTTTCATAAAAGAAATTTTAACATAAAAATATTGATATTTAAGGACATAATTTTTACATAATTATGGTTTATACTTATATAATTTGGTCTAAAGGGTTTCTAAAGTTCTTTTCCATTGCTTTATATTCCGTGAGGCTCATCCCTGTTTCTGCCTTGAATTGATTGCTTAAATGCGTTAAGTTGCTATAATTTAACAGCCTACTTATTTTGGTAAAATTTAAGTCTCTATTATGGATTAATTCTTTAGCTTTTTCCACCTTCAGCTTTATAAAGTATTTTTCCAAGGTTATTTTTTCATTATACGAGAATATTTTACTGACTTTGGAATATTCCTGCTTTAACTTATCTGTTATTATTTCGGAAAGGTTTTTATCCACTAACGGTAAGTGTTCAAATAAACTGATTAAGGTTATTTTTGTTTGTTCCACCAGTTTCAGATTATTATCATCGATAAGAAAAAAACCATTGGATTCGACTATTTTTTGAATTTTAGAAACTTCATTTTCTGAGCTTATATCTACTGCAAGCTCTCCCAGCCGAACCGTCAAAACTTTAATGTTTTCATCACGTATCTCATTTCTTAAAACTTTTATGCAACGGTCACAAACCATATTTTTTATATAAAATGTTTTTTCCATTCTTAATTGATTAAATAGTTAATGATCGCCGATTGCACATAGTACATTTTGATCGACTCAATCTGGCTTATTTGAAACTTCAATTGTAGTTCTTGAATATCCAGTACATCGTTAAAATTGATGGTTCCTGTTTCATAATTCCTGATCAGGATATCTTCTGCATCTTCTGCCTGTTCCAAATTTTTCAACTGAATATCATAACTTATCCTTGCAGAATTACGGCTTTGGACAGCCTGTGATAAAAGGGTTTCCAGTTTGTTTAAGCGTTCCTCTTTTTGCATATTGATTTCTTGCTGTCTAAGCTCGTTTTGCCTGGTACGTGAATTATATTTATTGTTAAAAATAGGTATGGATACAGAGACCATTGGCATCAAAATATCCTTCCCATTATCACCAAAATTCATATCAGGTCTTTTTTCAACCGGAATATAATCCAGCCCAAATCCAAGATTGGGCAAGCTTTCTTTTTGGTTTAGTGCTTCAGATTGGGTAATGGATTCATATAACTTTTCATATTTCAAAAGTTCAGGATGAAGAGTTAAATCTTGGCTGGACACTGATAGTTCCTGAATAGGTAAAACCATACTGTCCACAACTGTTATAGGAGCAGCTTTTTCCTTGTTCAACAAGTTATTAAACTCAACTTTTTGGGCTATAAAATCTTCTCTAAGTATTTCCTTTTGCTGCTGAAGTTCATTTTGCCTGATCTGTAATCGTAAAACATCTACCGCCGAAGCATTACCTACCTCCAATGAAGTAAGTGCAAGCCTTTCGTAAGTTTCGAGTAATTGAATATTATTTTCCAAGACTTTCTGTTTTGCTTTTATTCCGTAGAGTCTATAATAGGCTTGTGATACCGAAAGCGCTAGTTTTCTTTTGGCGATGACCATTTCCACATATTCTGCTTCGGCCATCGACGAAGCATAATTTTCCCTGGCAGTAATGGTTCCGAACCAAGGCAACATCTGTTTGACCGAAAAGCGGGCACGCTGCGCCCCGGTACGCGTTTCGGGTTCACTTACAAAATAACCGGCTCCAAATTCGGTATCTGGCAGGGTATTTACTTCATTTATTTTTTCTTCAGCAATATTATAACGCAACTCAAAAGCTTGAATTTCGGGATTGTTTGTCTCCGCTTCAAGAATATAGGACTGCAATTGCTGTGCACTCATTCTCGGCAGCGTAAATAGAATAATTCCTATGATTAAAAAATATCTCATTTGTTCAATCTTTTAAGTTGAAATTCCTTTTTTAAACTGAATAACACTGGTACAACGAACAGCGTGATAAGCGCAATGAGCATTCCGCCGAAACTCGGTATAGCCATTGGTATCATTATATCACTTCCCCTTCCCGTAGAGGTTAGCACTGGTAAAAGAGCTAGAATTGTGGTAGCCGTGGTCATTAAACACGGACGAATACGTTTTTGCCCTGCTTCTACGATGGAGTCCCTTATTTCTTTTTTATTTTCAGGGCTGTTACGGTCAAAAGTTTGAGTAAGGTAGGTAGCCATTACCACCCCATCATCGGTAGCAATGCCAAACAATGCGATGAAGCCTACCCAGACCGCTACACTTAAATTAATGGTATGCATCTGAAACAGGTCGCGTAAATTCTCTCCAAAAAAGTTGAAGTTTAAGAACCATTCCTGACCATAAAACCAAATCATTAGGAAACCACCAGCAAAAGCAACGGCGATACCTGTGAAAACCATTAATGAAGTGGACACGGAACGGAATTGAAAATACAGTATTAAGAAAATAATAGCCAATGCTAAAGGAACAACAATTGACAACGTTTTTTCTGCTCTTATTTGATTTTCGTAGGTGCCTGTAAATTGATAATTGATCCCTTTAGGAACGGTCAATTCCCCATCATCTATTTTTTTCTGGATTAAAGCTTGGGCGTTTTCCACCACATCAACCTCGGCAAATCCGTCAAGTTTATCAAACAATACATATCCCACTAAGAACGTATCTTCACTTTTAATTACCTGTGGACCTTGCTCATAACGAACTTCCACAAGTTCCCCTAAAGGGACTGGGCTTCCTTTTTCCACTGGAACGTAAATGTCCTTGATGTCATCAGGATTACCACGAAGTTCCCTAGGGTACCTTACCCGCACCCCATAACGTTCGCGACCTTCCACCGTTTGTGTGAGCGGCATCCCGCCAACTGCAACTTGAAGAACCCGTTGTACATCTTCAATAGAAATCCCGTAGCGCGCGAGTTGTTCCCTTTTAATATCTATAAGAAGGTATGGCTTACCTACAATACGATCGGCAAAAACCGCCTCTTTTTTCACGCCTTCAGATTGTTTGAGAATATCTTCCAGTTTCATCCCGAAAGCTTCGATTTCCCGTAAATCCTGGCCTTTTACCTTAATCCCCATCGGGGCACGCATTCCTGTTTGCAACATTACCAAACGGGTTTCGATAGGCTGTAACTTGGGGGCAGAGGTAACACCAGGTAATTTAGTAGCATCTACTATCTTATTCCATATATCGTCTGGTGACTGTATTTCTGGACGCCAGTTTCTATAAAACTCTCCATCGTCGTCAGGAATAAGATGTTGATTTTCAACCAGAAAAGGATCTTTTATTTCTGATTCCAAATAATCCCCATCTTCATCTAATTCACTATTGGGATTAACTACTAATTTTCCGTCTTTAAGAACAAATAATCCATCATCATTTACTTTGTACCTTTGGCGCTTTCCATTTTTGTTTAGCATATATTCAGACTTGTACTGAATAATATTCTCATACATTGAGAGAGGTGCCGGATCTAAAGCTGATTCTGTACGGCCTGATTTACCTACTACAGTTTCAATTTCTGGGATGCCAGCAACCGCCATATCCAATTGTTGCAATACCCTTTTGTTTTCTTCAACACCTGCGTGGGGCAAGGAGGTTGGCATCAAAAGAAAAGACCCTTCATTTAAAGAAGGCATAAATTCTTTTCCGGTGTTTTGCATAATCAGAACTCCAAAAACCACAATAACGGTTGGTACTGAAAGAAATAAAATTTTGTTCCGTAGTGCCCAGCGTAAAATACGTGTATAATAACTCTGGAATAACCAAAATATTCCTAATAGACCGAAACAGATAAAGCCTACGAACAACAAATTCCAGAAAACACTTTTATCTACACCCAGGGGACGCCAATATTCGGCTAACAAAAAGACTATGGCCAGTGCAGAAATAAAAATATTTATAGTATTGGCCTGTTTGTTTGATAAAGTAAATGTATTTGAAATTCTAGAAGCTATCTTTTCATCTTTTAAAAATGCCGTAATTCCAAAAGCAATTAAAATTAGACCTAACCAATACCCCAGGACTATCGCTGTAATACCCAATAAGATTAAAATCCCGTTGATGATATATGCGCTGGTTTTTCTAATACTTTTTCTTCGGAATAAAAATGCTGCAAAAGGAGGTATTAAGAATAATGCCACTATAATTGAAGCTGTTAATGCCATTGTTTTTGTAAAGGCCAGGGGACGAAATAATTTACCCTCTGCACCAATCATAGTAAATACAGGGATAAAGCTGATGATAGTAGTCAACACGGCGGTTAGTATGGCACCTGATACTTCGGCAGTGGCGTTATAGACCACTGTATTGATAGGCTGTTTTACTCCTCTTTCGAGAAAGCGTTCCTCTTCTTCGTCGAGGTGCCTGATGATATTTTCACAAAGTATGACCCCTACATCTACCATTGTACCAATGGCAATGGCAATACCGGATAGCGCCACAATATTGGCATCCACATTAAAAAACTTCATTGCGATAAAGACCATTAACACAGCTACAGGCAATAATCCAGAGATTAGTATAGAAGCTCGTAAATTGAATACCATTACAATAATTACAAAAATTGTAATAAGTATTTCGAGCGTTAGAGCTTCGTCAAGGGTGCCCAGTGTTTCCTGAATAAGTTCAGTACGATCATAAAAAGGGACAATGGTTAATTGCGAAGTGCTGCCATCAGCTAGTTCTTTGGATGGTAGGCCCGCTTTTAGTTCATCAATTTTTTCTTTTACATTATTGATGACTTCCATTGGGTTTGCTCCGTATCTGGCAACAACAACCCCACCGACTACTTCAGCCCCTTCTTTATCTAAAATTCCGCGACGCGGTGCGGGTCCTAAACTTACGTTTGCGATGTCTTTAATTCTTATCGAAGTATAATCTTCAGAAGTAACAACCGCGTTTTCAATATCTGAAATGGACTTCACATACCCTAGCCCACGCACCAAATATTCGGCTTGATTAATTTCTAATGTTTGTGCTCCAATATCTTTATTGCTTTCCTTGACTGCTTTAACTATCGCTGACAAACCAATATTATATTGGCGCATCAATTCAGGATTTACATCTATTTGGTATTCTTGGACAAAACCACCTATGGAAGCTACTTCCGAAACACCACTTGCTGAAGAAAGTGCATATTTAACGTAATAGTCCTGAATACTCCTTAGTTCGTGCAAATCCCATCCCCCGGTTACGTTGCCGTCTTTATCCCGTCCTTCTAAAGTGTACCAGTAAATCTGTCCGAGCCCTGTGGCATCGGGTCCCAATGAAGGATTAACCCCTTCAGGCAATAATCCAGAGGGTAGGGAATTCAGTTTTTCGAGAATACGGCTGCGCGACCAGTAGAATTCCACATCTTCTTCAAAAATGATATAGATACTTGAAAAACCGAACATTGAAGAACTACGGATAGTCTTTACCCCCGGAATACCCAATAATGTAGTAGTAAGTGGATAGCTTATCTGATCTTCTATATCCTGTGGCGAGCGACCCTCCCATTTGGTGAATACAATTTGTTGATTCTCACCAATATCAGGGATGGCATCAACAGCTACAGGATCTGTAGGGAGAAACCCGGTATTCCAGTTAAATGGGGCATTAACGATACCCCAACCTACAAAAAGGGCGAGTAACAGAACCGCCACGAGTTTGTTTTCTATGAGAAATTTTATGCCTTTATTTAGCATATTTATTGATAATTAAACAGTTACACATTGAATAAAATCCTGAGGTTATCAGAAAGATAAACACAACAAAATGAGCCCGTTAGAGTAGTAAACTAAGGGCAAGTTTCCCAGATTCGCTATCAGAATCGGGCACTGTCTAAAATCAAATTAAATACGTTTCGTGTAGTTTTTGTACATCCCTTATGAGATAGGGAGGCGTATAATCTTTAAACGGAATGATGTTCTTATCCAGCCCATCAAAAAGATTGATATAAGTATAAACAAATGTGGCAACAAAAGCTTGTTGCTGAAAAGTCAACTGATTAGATGAAGTTTTTAAATTGTCCTGCCCTTCAACCATTATTTGGTTATCTGAACAACAGGATTTTTTCGAAACCTCAGATTCACAATTTTTCTTCGGTTGCTGTTTTTCCATTCCACAGGTTTTAACATTATGGATCAAGGAGAAGTCAACCAAAGTTTGTCCACAAAAATGCATATCTACCGTAAACGAGGTTGTGGCAAAAAACACCAAGCTCGCCAAAGTTATGGATACTATTTTATGGAAAAATGACTTCATAGGAGTGCAAATTTATAAAAAACCAAAATAAACAATCAACTTTATAAAAATTTTAACAAATCAGACAATAGCATCTTTGCACACCCTGTGCATCAATTAATTTGTATCTTTGTAAAGCTTTATGAAAATATTCTTTTCCATATCAATGTCGCTATTATTCTTTTTTCAGGGAATTAGTATAGATATGGACTTTTGTGGACCAATTAAAGAAATTTCAAGCATTATTACCCATTATCAAGACCATAAAGTCTATGGCGACTCTTTCCTTGAATATGTAGTTGAAGATTACATTGACAATGATGCAAAAGATAAAGGGCATCATAATAACCCAGATAAAGAGAATATACCAGTCCATTCTCATCATCAATGTTGTCATCCTTTATTATTATTTATTGCGAACAACAATACGCCTCTAACCAATCGGTTAAAGTTTAAAGATAAAAAACAGTCTAACTTATATAAAATAAACTTCAGTTCCAGATATCTGGAATCACTCTTCCACCCTCCTCAGCTATAATTCAGTTTTTTTATGGGATAGCTATATCCCTTTTTGACCAAAATCTGGTTCCCCTACTAGATGCTTGGTTCCAATGGTAGTTTGTCAAGCAGAAAATTACTGTCTAGAATTTTAACTGAATTAAATCTTTATTTATATGATTAATAAAATAATCGCGTTTTCCATTAATAATAAATTTATTATTGGACTACTTACCTTGGCGCTTATAGGGACGGGTATTTGGTCCATGTCTACCGTAAACCTGGGATCGGTGCCAGATATTACAAATAACCAGGTCCAGGTTATTACCCAATCTCCTAATCTGGCTACAGAAGATATAGAGCAATTTGTTACCTATCCTGTAGAACTTTCTATGGGTAATTTACCCGGAGTTACAGAAATACGATCTGTTTCCCGGTTTGGTCTTTCCGTAGTTACCATTGTTTTTAAGGACGATATGGGCATTTACAAGCCCCGTCAACTCGTTCAGGAAAAACTTAACGAAGTTAGGGACCAAATACCTGAAAAATTTGGCAGTCCATCTATGGGACCCATTACTACTGGTCTTGGGGAGATTTATCAATATACCATCAAACCTCAAAAAGAATATGATACGGTTTACTCTCCTACTGAGCTGAGAACAATTCAAGATTGGATTGTAAAGCGTCAAATGACGCTTGTAGAAGGTGTGGTAGAAGTTAATTCCTTTGGTGGTAATATCAAACAATATGAAATAGCCATTAATCCTGAGAAGCTGAATGCTTTAAACATCTCTATCTCTCAAGTCTTTGCTGCTCTACAAAAAAACAATGTTAATACGGGGGGGGCTTACATCGAAAAAAACAACATGGCCAATTTTATCCGAGGAGAAGGCCTAATTAGATCTTTGGATGATATACAATCTATTGTTATTAAGAACGAAAATAGCGTACCTGTTACAATTGGAGATGCGGCAGAAGATGTGCAGTTTGGAAGTCAGGTACGATATGGGGCTTTTACCCAGGATGGCCGCGAAGCCGTTGGCGGAATGGTCTTAATGCTAAAAGGAGCTAATCCTAATAAGGTAATTGCAAATGTCCAGGATCGAATGGAAACGGTAGAACAATCATTACCAGAAGGTTTATCAATAGAACCTTTTCTGGACAGAAGTGTTTTGATAGAAAGAACTACAAGTACTGTAACCCAAAATCTTATAGAAGGCGCTTTAATTGTAATTTTCGCTTTGGTTATCCTCTTAGGAAGTTTAAGGGGGGGATTGATAACTGCTACCACCATTCCCCTGTCCTTACTATTCGCCTTTATACTCATGAAACAATTCAATGTTTGGGCAAATTTAATGAGCCTGGGAGCCATTGACTTCGGAATTATAATCGATGGAGCCGTTATTATTATTGAAGGCACCGTTTATGAAATACAAAAACGTATTCGATCAGGCAAAGTGAAATTCAATCAGGCGAAGATGGATGAAGTAGCCTACGATGCAGGAAGTACGATGATGGGTTCTGCATTTTTTGGCCAAATTATAATTTTAATAGTGTTTGCTCCCATACTTTTCCTTACAGGTGTGGAAGGAAAAATGTTCCGTCCTATGGCATTTACATTTGGCTTTGCTATGATTGGAGCGATCTTTCTTTGTTTGACTTATGTTCCAATGATGTCGGCCTTGTTTATGAAACCTATTCAAAATAAGAAAAACTGGTTTGGCAAGTTTGAACGCTGGCTGGAAAGAATAAGCGATAAAATTATTGGGGGTATTGAAAAAGTTTATATGCCTTTACTGAAAGGAGCATTAAAACTGAAATTAATAGTACTTGGTTCTGCAGTGGTACTGCTTATTATTGCGGGTTTTATCTTTTCCAGAATGGGAGGGGAATTCGTTCCACAACTCGATGAAGGGGATATTGCCATGCAGGCTTTAATTAGGCCCGGAAGTGGTTTGAGTGAAACAATTGATGTTTCAACAAAAATAGAGGACGTTCTTCTTGAGAATTTCCCCGAAGTAAAAACGGCTGTAGCAAGGATTGGGGTTGCAGATATTCCTACCGACCCCATGCCCATGGATATTGCCGATATGTTCATAATATTGGAAAAGGATATGGATAAGTGGACTTCGGCCGATACCAAAGAAGCATTGATTGAAAAGATAAAAGAAAAACTCAATGATGAGCTTACCGGGGTGAACCTTGTATTTAGTCAGCCGGTAGAACTGCGATTCAATGAATTACTCACCGGTGTCCGGGAAGATGTAGCGGTAAAATTATACGGAGAAGATCTTGATCTCCTTGCTGAAAAAGCCAATCAAATGGCTGAAATAATACAAACTATTCCCGGGGTAGGAGATGTAAACCCTGAACGTACATCCGGTCTTCCGCAGATGACAGTTCGCTTTAACCGGGATAAAATTGCCCAATACGGGTTGGATATTGAAAAGATTAATGACTACATAAGCGCTGCGTTTGCCGGAGGTACAGCAGGTGTCATATTTGAAGGGGAAAAACGTTTTGATATGGTAATACGTTTTGATGAGGCTCACCGCCAAAACATTGATGATTTAAGGACACTTTATATAGACCTCCCTGATGGTACTCAGGTACCAATCAAGGAAGTAGCAGACATTAGCTATGTCCCAGGCCCTATGCAAATATCAAGGGACAATACTTTCCGCAGGACGTATGTGGGGGTAAATGCCCGGGGTAGGGATGTAGAATCTGTGGTAAATGATATTCAGCAAAAACTGGATGAAGAATTAGATTTACCTCCAGGCTACTACATTACCTATGGCGGCGAATTTGAAAACCTTCAGCGGGCAAAGGGCCGTTTGCAAATTGTAGTGCCTATTGCTTTGTTCTTAATTTTCGTACTGCTATACTTTGCGCTTCAGTCCTTTTCACAATCCATTATGATCTACATAGCCATTCCACTGGCGGCTATTGGTGGAATATTTGCCCTTTGGTTAAGGGATATGCCTTTTAGCATTTCAGCCGGAGTAGGCTTTATTGTCCTATTTGGTGTAGCAGTTCTAAATGGCCTGGTGCTCATTAACCGGTTCAATTCTCTAAAAGAAGAAGGGGTAACCAGTATTAAAGACAGAATTTTCACTGGAACTAAAGAACGAATAAGACCTATTATGTTAACAGCAACAACAGATATTTTTGGCTTTTTGCCTATGGCATTTTCATCTTCTGCAGGAGCTGAAGTTCAACGACCTTTGGCTACAGTGGTAATTGGGGGAATGCTTACGGCTACCTTACTTACTCTGGTTGTTCTCCCCGTCCTATATACTTTTGTAGAGAAGAGAAGGGAAAAGAAAGAACAGAATAAAATTGATTCTTCCAATTCCCGATCATTAGCTACAATTTTAGTGATAGGGTTGTTATTAAGCGGATCATTTTCTGCTAATGCCCAATCTGATACAACTTCTTATGCATATCCACTTCAGGATACCTTACAAACTATCAGTTTGGAAGAAGCCAAAGAGTTGGCTATTAAAAACTATCCACGATTGAAAGCTGCTCAACTTGAAATTGAAAGTGAGGAGGTTTTGCGAAAAACAGCATATGATTTTGGTAATACCCAAATTTTCACGGGAAAAGAAGAAGTAGGGAATGGATCTGACGGTATCTATACAAAAGTTGGGGTTCAGCAACAGGGCATAGATATCTTCGGAATTGTCCCCCGCTTAAAGTTGCAAAAAGAAAGGGTAGCTCTTGCAGAAAATGCTTTAGACCTTAACAGCTTAGGAATAGAACGTGAGGTAAGTAGGGCCTGGGCTGCAGTTTATGCCCAGAAGAGAACCTATCAGGTCTATAAAAAAATGGATTCTATTTTTGAAGATATTGAAAGGGCCGCGAGAATTAGGTACGAGACCGAAGCCACCTCTAAATTAGAGTATCTTGCTACCTCAAACCAGGCAAATGAAGTTAAAATTCAATTGGAACAGTCCTACCGAAATTACTTAAAAGCTTTGCAGCGCTTAAATTTGTGGTTTGCATCTGATACCTTATATAACGTTCCTGATTTGCCTACCGAAGTACTGGACAAACCACTAAATTTCCTAGTGGAATCCCTGGAAAACCATCCTTTGCTCCAGGTATCGGGACAAAGGGTAGAAGTGGCGAAAGCGGTCACCAGGGAACGAAAATCAGAATTCCTGCCCAAACTCCAGGGACAGTATGCGAGGCAGGAAGTCAATGGGCAGTCTGGTTTTTACCAGTATCAGGTAGGGATTCAGATTCCACTTTTCTTTGGCCCTGAATTGGGCCGTACCCAGGAAGCAAGAGTAAATCGCAAGATTGCAGAGCAAAATTTTTATCAGGATAAACTAGAATTGGAAACGGCATATAAAAATATGCGGGAAGAATATATTAAATGGCGAAACTCCTGGAATTATTATAAAGAGGAGGCACTTCCTTTAGCCAAAGAACAACAAAATGGATCTGTCCTGGCTTTTAAAGAAGGAGCTATAGATTATGTGACTTTCCTGCAGAACATAAGGGATGCCATCCGCATTGAAGTAAACTCCTGGAACGCTTTTAATGATTATCTCGATAGCCGATATCAACTCGAATATTACCTGAAAAATTCAAACTAAAAACTAAGTAATAAAAACGATATGAATACAAGATCAATAAATATTTTAACACTTGCCTTAACCCTCAGCCTCTTCTTTGGATGTAAAGAAAATTCTGAAACAGGAGAAGACCTTTCCCGTGATACTGCAACTACGAATACTGAAGAGGGTGAAGGTCACAACGAGGAGGGCGAAGAAGAAGGAGGTATGGGCGCGGTGCACCTTTCCGACTTAAAATTCAATAGCTTAGGGATAAAGGTGGATACCTTACCCAAAAAAGCGCTTTCGGGACTTGTGGAAGCCAACGGGCAGTTGGAAGTACCACCGCAGTATGAAGCTACGGTGACCGCTATCCTTGGAGGTAATGTAACATCCATAAAGGTTATTGAAGGTGATAAGGTAAACAAAGGACAGGTTTTGGCCTACCTCGCCCACCCCGACCTAACCAGGATTCAGACAGACTACATCAATGCGTTTAACCGAATGCAATTTTTGGAAGACGAATTTAACAGACAAAAACGTTTATATGAAGCGGAAGTTGGTTCCGGAAAGACTTTTCAACAAACGCGGTCAGACTACCAATCGGTCAAGGGGGAAGTAACTGGCTATGAATCTCAAATTCGACAATTAAACTTAAGTCCTTCACAGGTAAGGAATGGAGATCTTTATGAGTATGTTCCGGTAGTAAGCCCCATTGCAGGATATATTGAAAAAGTAAAGGTACAGGTGGGACAATACGTAGAACCCCAAACCGGAATGTTTATGGTAGTGGACAATGAACATGTACATGCCGATTTAATGGTTTTTGAAAAAGATATCTATAAGGTAAAAGAGGGACAAAAAATCTCTTTTAGCCTGGAATCAGTCCCCGGCAGCAATCTAACTGGCGAGATCTATTCGGTTGGTAAACAATTTGAACAAAACCCGAAAGCAGTACATGTACATGCCGAAATTGACAAAAAAGAGGACTACCTGATTCCCGGAATGTACATACAGGGTAAAATCAGGACTGGTGCTTCACCTGTCACCGCTCTGCCGGAAGAAGCAATTATTGAAGAAGATGGTAACCCCTATATTTTTACAGCTCAAAAACACCAGGAGGATGGAGAAACTGAGTGGGAACTTAAACCAGTACAGGTAAGGACCGGGATTACCGAAGATGGCTGGGTAGAAATAAAACTTTTGGAACCACTGCCGGAAGGTACGATGGTTGCCTATAACAATGCCTATTATCTGGTTTCTGAAATGCAGAAGAGCCAAACTTCCCACGGGCATTAAAAAAATTAGAAGAATGGACTCGCTGTCATAATTGTTTGTCTTGATTAAAATTTCAGTGGGTTCATTCTTATTAGAAAATTTAAAATATAATTATGAAAGAAATAAAAGCATTTATAAAGCCAAAAAGGGCTCAGAAAGTAATCGAAGCGCTAAGTGACCACGGATTTAAGAGTATGACCATCTCGAAAGGGGAAGGTACAGGAGCTTTTAAAGCGAAGGGCGCATCGCCTTCTCTGGATTTTCGTGTTACTGATAGTCCGGTAATTAAACTAGAATTGGTTTGCCAAAATGAGGAGTCTCAGATAGCAATTGATATTATTCTTGAAAACGGCAAAACAACAGAACCCGGTGATGGTATCATTTATCTGTCAGATATAGAAAATGCTTTTCAAATTAAAACTGGAAAGTCATTAAAAACTAATAACTCTAAATTAAGCTAAAATGAATGATGTAGAAAGAATTTTAGAGTCTTATGAAGTTAGGCCAACAGCAATGCGCACCCTTATTTATAAATTTATGGCCAAAAATAACCGGGCTATTGCTTTGTCAGAGATCGAAACCGCTTTTGTAAAAGCTGATCGAGCCACCTTATCTCGTACCATAAAGATTTTTGAAAAGAATGGTATAGTTCACCAAATAGATGATGGCACTGGAATACCTAAATACGCGCTTTGCGAAACCCGATCTAACTGTGAAGTAGAACAGGATTTACACATCCATTTTCATTGTAAGTATTGTGATGAAACCGTTTGTTTGACCGACCATAAAATCCCGCATATTAATCTTCCGGAAGGATACATGCCAGAAAACGTAAATCTGGTAGTAAAAGGAATATGCGAGAAATGTAGTGGTGTTTAATTTTATAAGATGATTAAAGCTAATAAAATACTTACAAGCAACGGGATAAGACCTACCAAAATGAGGGTATTTATTTATAAATACCTCAAAAGAAAGTTTTATGCTGTAACATTAAGTGAAATAGAAAAGGCTCTCATCAAAAAAAGTGACCATACAGGGGACAGAACGACAATTTATAGGAATATAAAGCTGTTCCATGAAAAAGGCTTAATACATCAAATAGATGATGGATCAGCTATCGCGAAATATGCATACTCAGATAAAAACTGTTTGGATTTGCACCTGCATTTTCATTGTGTACGTTGCGGGAACACCTTTTGTTTACCAAATAAAATACAGTACGATAGTCTGCCCGATAAATACGAAATAATTGATGTGAATTTAGTTTTAAAGGGAACCTGTGGAAAATGTAGAAAAGCAAGGAAATTTAAAAAAAGAACCCATTCATCTGCTAATAAAAGTTTAGACGATGATACAAAATTATAAATTCCGAAAAAAATAATGACATAAAGCAGCGGTGAGAGTTTGGATATTTCCTTTCCCGAAGAAATTTAACGGACTTTGGGGCTAAATAGCAGAAACAGTTTACCAAATACTTTTACCTTTTAGCAAGACCAATATTCGAAATTTTGAATCTGAAACGGAAAAATTAGCAAAGCTCGAACAAAGAGCATTGGTATTGATAAATAAAATAATAACACTTAAATCTAAAAAGTACGTATGATTAGTGTTTTGGAGAAATGCTGAGGAAATGGTGGGAATTGTCGAGAATCCTCATTTTATGGATATTCCTGATTCCTATTGTGCCCCGCGACAGAAAAATGAAAGGACCGGGGAATGAGAGAACGGTACGACTGTCAATATCTATGACTTATAATTTGAAAAATTCAGGATATTATTTATGCTAATATAAAAACATATCTGAGTTTAACAGGATTATAAAAGTAGAATGATTAGATCATCCTGTAAAGTTGATAAACTTCCACCTGAGTCGAACCTGTCCGAGATACAGGTATGCATAAATAAGGATATGGCAAAGTACAATTGAGAACAATGCCTGAACAGAGGAATTGGGATGGATGTTTGCACATAAAAATGCAATAATATTAATTTTAAAAGATGTTACAGATTACAGACATAAAAAGAGAAAATGTGGTTACCTCAATTGCCAGCGGTAAACTCAACCAGTACGATTTTGAAAAAATACATCCGCTTATCCACATTATTCTTGAAAAAAGATTAAAGGTTCGATGGTATTTTGAGATGAACGATTTTCAAGGCTGGCATATAGAAGGTCTATGGAAAGATTTCTCTAAAGATGTTGGCCACGAAAAGGAGTACGAAAAAATAGCATTGGTAGGGGAAAAAAAATGGCGAAAGTGGGCGGCCCAGTTTATGAAACCATTTTGCAATGCCGAAATTAAATATTTCGATCCAGACGAGAAACAGGAGGCCAAAATATGGATTGAAAGTGAGTAATGACATGGCATTGGTGATTAACAAAAGAATAAACTAAAAATATATTGATATGGGATTTTTAAAACATTTATTTAGAGGCTCCGGATATGGAGGCCATCATTCCCGCGGGCATCATAATAAGCGCGGTTATGATTATAGGGAAAATAATCCAGATGCAAAGGTTATGATTCGTTGCACGGCCTGTGGTGAGAAAAATGAAGAGAGCGCAGCCTTTTGTAAAAAGTGCGGTTCACCTTTAGGCAAGTCCAAGTGTAGTAACTGTAACGAGAGTGTGCCAGTCGAGGCAAAATTTTGCCCTAATTGCGGTACTGAAATAAAACAATAGATGAAATACTATGTTTTAATAATCCTGTTTTTTGGTTTTCTGAAAGCGAACGCCCAAAAAATTTACAGGACCGAAGAAGGCCACGTTGAGATGATGGCAATGGTTGAGAATTTACCCATTAAGGCAGAAAGTCATAAATTGGCCTTATATCTCGACTATGATTCCAAAGTGGTCAGTGGGGTACTCGACCTTAAAACGCTATCGACCAACAACCCTGAAATCAGCGCAATGCTGGAAAGGCAGGAAGACCCCTTGATGCTTCGGTTTACCGGTACGGTGCCTTCTGTTGATTTTTTGTCAAAACGGCACGACCCTATCAACTTTAATTGGCTGATAGATGTTACTTATCAAGGAAAAGCCTTTAAATCACAATTTAAAGCAACCATCACTCATATAGAACAAGGTTTACGTATGTCGTGTCTTATAAGTGCAACTGGACAATTATTGGTTTCTAATACTGGTTTGGATTCCATAATAGAGGGTATCGATGACACCATAGAGGTACAATTTGCCCAAATGGTTTTGAAATTGGACAACCAGTAATTTAATAATCAAATGAAATGCTCTTAAATAAACGAATATCCATCTGGTCCTTTCTTAAATATATTAAATATGATATTTTATTTATTGTATTTTATGCTATAGCAATTGGTGTTTTGGACCAATTTGGTTTTCTGAGTAAAATTTCGATCCCTATTGCCGTTACAGGTGTTTTCGGGACTGCTGTAGCGCTACTGTTAGGTTTCAGAACCAATCAAGCCTATGAACGCTGGTGGGAAGCCCGTATTATTTGGGGCGCCATTGTCAACGACTCCCGTACTTTGGTACGACAGGGCATAACCTTTTATGACCGGCAGGATGGTCAGTATGAATTTAGGATTAAAGAAATAGTTTTACGACAAATTACGTGGTGCTATGCACTGGGTGAGTCATTAAGGAAAGTGGATTTTTCCCCTAAGGTAGCTGGCTTTTTAAAAATTCAGGACATTAATGATCAAAATGTTCCTAATGCTATTCTATTAAAACATTCTGAAGCCTTATCAGAAGCCCTTAACGATAAGGTGATCAATAAATTCCAACAGGTACAAATTGATAGCACTATTGCGCGTCTCTGCGATTCAATGGGCAAATGCGAAAGGATCAAAAATACGGTTTTCCCCAAAGCGCATAGCCTGTTAATCCACCTTATCATTTATGTATTTGCCACAATGCTACCATTCGGCCTGTCTGATAATTACCTATCTGTGGAAATTGGGCTTACCATCGCTATCCCTATCATCTTTATAGCCATTGAGAAGACCTCGATTTTAATGCAGGATCCCTTTGAAAACGACCCAATGGACACACCAATGACCGATTTGGCTCAAACTATAGAAATTAATTTAAAGCAGATGACAGGTGATGAGGACATCCCCGAGAAAAAGAAACCTGAAACATATTACGTTTTATGATATGGATTTGCAAACTGAAATAACGCTAATTCCCAGATTATTGGTTGCCTTGTTGCTGGGTTTCTTGATTGGGCTTGACCGTGAAATTCATGGTCACGACGCTGGCATAAGAACCTATGCTTCCGTTTGTTTGGGAGCTGCACTATTAACCATCATCAATACGCATATTGAAGTGGCAGACCAAACCAGGATTGTCGCTAATATTGTTTCTGGAATTGGTTTTTTGGGAGCGGGTATCATTTTTAGGGACAGTTCAAAAAATACCATATCCGGGTTGACAACAGCAGCTACTATATGGGCCAGTGCTGGTGTTGGCATTGCGATAGGATATGGGATGTACTTAATTGGGATAACCAGTACACTATTGATTATACTATTGCTGGTTTCGCATCATTTTCCATTTTTTAAAACAAAGTACGGTAAAGGAAGAAATAAGATGTAACAAGCAGGAATTATTAATTAAGATGAATAGATAAGTTCAATTGAAATCAGGAAATTAGTGTGACGTGTAAAGCATATTAGTTGCATATACCATGCGCAAAAATTTTAAATAGATTTAAAATAAAGATATACAAATATGTTACAGGTAATAAACTTAGAACACGAGGACCTTATTGCCGCTAAAATCAGCGGGAAACTAACAGAAAAGGATATGGAAAAGATGCACCCGCTTATCCATAACATTATAAAAAAAGGCCATAAAGTGGATTTCTATTTTGAAATGGAAGATTTTGAAGGATATAACCTTAAAGGTTTTTGGGAAGACCTAAAGATTGATTTGGCCCACTTAGATGATTACGGTAAGATGGCCTTTGTGGGCAACAAAAAATGGCAGGAAGGGACGGCTAAGGCGGCCGATTTTTTTACCAATTCGGAAGTTAAGTTTTTTGATATTTCCGAGAAAGTACAAGCCAAAAAATGGATTAATCTTAATTAACGATAATAAAACTAAATATAATATGAAAGAAAAGGACAAACACAGCAAAGATGATGGCCACAATCATGACCACGGCGGAATTTTTGGAAAAAACACAGAACTCTATTTTGCGATTTTAAGCGGGGCCACATTAATTACAGGATTCCTGTTGGAAAAATTCACAGGGGTTTCAGATAACATCTCTTTTGGTCTTTACCTGGCAGCTTATTTCTTTGGCGGTTTTTTTACCCTAAAGGAGGCCATTACCAAAGTGTCCAAAGGCGAATTTGAAATCGATTTTCTGATGCTGGTCGCAGCTGCAGGAGCGGCCTATTTGGGCGAATGGGCAGAAGGCGCACTGTTGCTGTTCCTGTTTAGTTTGGGACATGCCTTAGAACATTACGCAATGGCTAAAGCCCAAAAATCTATTGCGGCTTTAACAGACCTCGCCCCTAAAACGGCCCTACTAAAGAAGGATGGCGATACTGTTGAAGTGGAGATTGAAGAGCTCCAGGTGGGCGATATCATCGTGGTACGCCCCAACAGCAAGATTTCTGCCGATGGTGTTATTGTAAAGGGCAATAGTAGTATAGACCAGTCACCCATTACCGGGGAAAGCGTTCCAGTGGATAAAACACCAATAGAAAATCCGGATAAGGAGTATACCTCACAAAGCGATATCCCGGATGAGAACCGTGCATTTTCAGGGACTATCAATGGTAACAATACCCTCGAAATAAAGGTGATTAAAGAGGCAAAAGATTCTACCCTCAACCGCTTGGTCACTATGGTACAGGAGGCTCAGGACCAAAAATCGCCCACACAATTATTGACCGATAAGTTTGAGCGGTACTACGTGCCATCGGTAATCTTATTGGTCATACTATTGAATTTTGCTTTTCTGGTCATCGATGAAACGTGGAATGAAAGCCTGTACCGTTCCCTGGCGGTACTTGTGGCAGCCAGTCCGTGCGCGCTCGCCATCTCTACACCTTCTGCGGTATTGAGTGGCGTTGCAAGGGCTGCGCGTGGCGGGGTTTTGATAAAAGGCGGTCGCCCATTAGAAGACTTAGGGGTACTTACCGCTCTTGCTTTTGACAAGACGGGGACACTTACCGAAGGAAAACCAAAGCTTACCGATGTCGAAAGTTTTGGCAACATAGATAAAAAGGAACTGTTGGAAATCGCGATTGCTGTTGAGGAACTGAGCGACCATCCCCTGGCAAAGGCTGTTGTACGTGACGGAATGGAACGGCTCGGGAAAGACACCAAAATTCCCGATGCCGATGATTTGGAGGCCGTACAGGGCAAGGGCATAAAGGCAAACTATCAAGGGAATTCCATTTACATAGGCAACCTGGAGCTTTTTGAGGATATTGATAAAGGCGTTCCCAGCGATGTATCAGAAAAGGTAAGAGCACTTGAAGGGGAAGGAAAGACCACGATGCTAATAAAAAGGGGCGATGAATTTATAGGGATGCTCGGGCTGATGGACACGCCACGGGAAAAAGCCAAGGAAACCCTTGCCCAACTAAAGGAAATAGGCATCAAGAAAATGATAATGCTTACCGGCGACAATCAGAAAGTAGCCGACGCTGTAGCCGAGGAAATCGGTTTGACCGAAGCACGCGGAAGCCTGCTTCCCGAAGAAAAAGTGGAGGCCATCAAAAAACTTGCTGAACAGGAAAATAAACTGGCAATGATAGGTGATGGGGTTAATGATGCGCCTGCAATGGCAAACAGTACCGTTGGTATTGCAATGGGTGCAGCGGGAAGCGACGTGGCCTTGGAGACCGCAGATATAGCGCTGATGGCCGATAAACTGGAAACCCTTCCCTTTGCCATTGGTTTGAGCAGAAAAGCAAAAGCGATCATCAGGCAAAACTTATGGGTAAGTTTGGGGGTAGTTGCCTTTTTAATCCCTGCGACCATAATGAGTTGGGCAAGTATCGGCATAGCCGTTGCGGTTCACGAAGGCTCTACGTTGGTAGTGGTTTTTAATGCATTAAGGCTTTTGGCTTATAAAAAATAAAAGTGATTTAGAAGCCTATATTTTTTGACAAATTCGGGTTGAATGTTAATCTAGATTATTTGATTATTGGTTAGATGGATATTATGAAAATTAGGAACCATATAAATAAAGTTTAATGTAAAAGTAATTTACCAATGAGAACATCTCTATTTATCTATTTTGCCTTTTTATTTGCCGTTGGGTTACAGGCACAAACCGAACCTTCCGTAGAAGGCAATGTAGATAACCTGCCCGTAAGGGAATATACCCTTACACTGCGGGAAGAAGCTGTAAACAAGGCGGGCAAGGAGGTTATGGGAATGACTATAAATGGTCAGATACCAGGACCAACACTTGAATTTAATGAAGGTGAATACGCCGTAATCTATGTCAAGAACGAGATGAGCGTGGAATCATCGATACACTGGCACGGCCTTCTGTTGCCAAATTTCTACGATGGCGTTCCCTATCTGTCCACGCCACCTATCGAACCTGGCAAGACCTTAAAATATGAATTCGCCATTAAGCAAAATGGCACCTACTGGTACCATTCCCATACCATGCTTCAGGAACAAAGTGGTGTTTATGGCCCTATTGTTATCCAACCAAAGGAAAAAACAGATTTGGAGTATGACAAGGAACTGGTACTGCTGCTTTCAGACTGGACCAATGAGAAACCTAGGGACGTAATGCGGTTTTTAAAACGGGGCACGGAATGGTACAACATCAGGAAGGGAACGGCCACACCGTTGAACCAGGTCATCAAAAGAGGTGCTCTGGGCGCACAATTTAATTTTTGGAGACAGCGTATGGAAAGTGCAGATATAGCAGACATTTACTACCCCGCGTTTCTGATCAATGGGGAGCAAAAAGTAGAATATCCTGAATTCAAACCGGGAGAGAAAGTACGTCTGCGTATTATCGATGGTTCTGCATCCACTTCGTTCTGGATGACCTTTGGTGGGGAAGACCCACTATTGGTTTCAGCCGATGGTAAGGATGTGGTTCCCGTAGAAAAGAACAAAACCTTTATTGCGGTTGCAGAAACCTACGATTTTATCGTGACCATACCGGAAACTGGCAAGTTGGAATTCAAGATTATGGCCCAGGATGGTTCCGGTACCGCAACTGCCTATCTTGGCCAGGGCACAATCGTTGCTGCCGCAGACGTTCCCAAGCCGGATAAAATAGGGATGATGCAGCAAATGGCCAAGATGAAGATGAGAATGGGCGCCCCGGCATTAAAATTTAGGCCCGGTAAGGTAGATCCCTATAAAATGGCCGAGGATTGGGGAATGCAAATGGACGGTACCATGCAGATGGAAGGGATGAACGATATGGCGCCCAATGCCGGATCGGAAGGTATGGGCAATATGAACAGGGAGAAGTCCAATATGAAAAAGGATTCCATGCAGATGGACCATTCCAAAATGGCAAAAATGGACCCGCCTGCCGGACGGGCAGGTATGGAAAAGGATCCTGAAAGGAAGGGACAGACTAGAATGGATGACATGAAAATGGCTGATATGGGTGGAATGAAAATGGGGGAAACGGGAGATATGCAGGGAATGAGCCTTTTTTCACAATACAATTATGATTATTTGAAAGCCCCCGAAAAAACCAACTATGATCCCGATGTGCCCGTAACAGAAATTCTATTGAACCTTACAGGGAATATGCAACGGTATGTCTGGAGTATGAACGGTGTACCCCTTTCCGAAGCGGACAAGATAAAGATAAAGGGGGACGAGGTAACCCGGATTACCTTCAATAATCTCACCATGATGCACCACCCTATGCATTTGCATGGACATTTCTTTAGGGTCATCAACGAGAACGGGGAATATTCCCCCTTAAAACACACGGTGAATGTACCCCCTATGCAAAAGGTAACCATTGAATTCTATGGCAATGAATACGGCGACTGGTTTTTCCATTGCCATATTCTATACCATCTGGTAGGCGGTATGTCCCGCATAGTAAGCTATGGTACGCCACGTGACCCTAGGTTGGAAGAATATCCTGTGTCCAAACTTATTGATGAGACCGACCAGTACTACTCTTGGGGTATGGTGGATGCCGCTTCCAATATGACCGCATTGAACCTGGTAAGTTCAAACATACGCAACCAGTTTTCCCTGAGGGCCGAATACGGCTGGAACAAAAATATGGAAGTAGAAGCGGCTTATGACAGGTATCTATATGATTATTTGACCGTTTTTGGTGGTGTGAATATTGAAAATGGAATGGAGGATAGCCTTGAGGAGATAACAACTACTGCCATTGCCGGGATTCGGTACCTCACCCCTTACCTCTTTACCCTTGATGTTCGCATGGACAGTAAGTTGCGGCCACAGATAAGTTTGAGTCGTGCCATATCGATCTTCCCAAGGACCATCTTGTTTGGAACCTACGAGTACCAGGCAGATTTTGGATGGGTGGATGAGTTGCCACAAGGGGATAATTTTAAAAAAGAAATTACCTGGAGTACCGGTATAGAATATTTCTTATCCAAGAATTTTTCGCTAATGGGCAGTTATGATAACCGCTTTGGTGCGGGAGGTGGGCTATCATTAAGATTTTAAGACCAATTATTAATTAATCAATAACTCAAAATCTATAAAAATGAAAGTCGATGAAAGACTTTTGCAAAACAGGTTCAAACAAAACCCAAGACAAAGGCACCAAAGAAAGGATTCCATCTTGTCCTGTATGCCATGATTACAGCCGTACTTATCTGTACTATAAGAACTGAACGGAAATTAATTAAAACTATAATTATGAACATTAGGAACATTTTTTTAAGATTGGCAATAATTGCCGTGATCGCGTTTGTAGCCCCTTCCTATGCTATAGGTCTAGAGTCCAGTAACGTTGATGACACCGAACTAATGACCGTCCCATCTGTAGCCATGCAGTCAGGGAATGTACAGGCAGACTTTGATGAATTTCCAAATTTGCACCCTATGGTGGTTCATTTTCCCATTGTGCTTTTATTGTTCGCCGCCATTTTGCAATTGATCCAACTATTCGTTATGAAACACACTATGGATTGGGTCATCCTGTTAATAGTGGGATCTGGATTTATAGGGGCCTATGTAGCAGGCACTTTGGTTCATCCTGATACCGAGGGACTTACCGAAATGGCCAAAAAAGTACTGGAAGAACACGATAAATATGCCAGCTGGACCGTGTGGTCAAGTGCCGTCGCGGCGGTAATGAAATTGGTAAGCCTGTTTTGGTTTAAACTAAGACGCGGTTTCGAGATTGCCGTGTTGCTGGTGATGGCATTTTCGGCCTATTCCGTATCCCAGGCGGGTCACTACGGCTCACAACTGGTATATATTGAAGGTGTGGGCCCACAAGGAAAATACTTAGGTAGTGAAACTGAAGAAGGCCAAAAGGAAAGCAGTGAACATTCACATTAAAATTAAAGGATGAAAAAAGGATTTATTATCACGAGGCCCATATTGGTTTTGGCATTAGACGCCGTAACCACTCAGCACCCACTGCTGTGGTAGACTTTGGGTAGGTTCCGATTCCTTGCTGTCCCAAATTATCCAAATGGTCAACGATTAGTACAAACCTATTAAAAAATCAAAAACAAATGAACTCAAAAGAAAATAATCACAAAGAAATGAAAAAAGGAAATTACGCAAAATTTTTTGCAATGATTGCAACCGCCATGGTAGCAATGTTCTTCTTGATGTATACCAACTCTTACCAGATCATTGATCATTTCTGGTTCAGTGAAACAAGGCTTTTTATGACGCTGGTCATGGCCGGTTCCATGATTATCATCATGCTGTTGTTTATGCTCAATATGTACAAGAAGCGTAGTGCCAATATCGCCGTCATTTCGTTGGGTATTTTGCTCATTGCCGGGGGCATTGGACTGGTGAGAAGCCAGATTACTGTTACAGGTGTTGATTATATGGAAGGTATGATTCCGCATCACTCCATAGCTATTCTTACAAGTGAGCGTGCCCAGATTAAGGATATACGGGTAAGGAAACTGGCTGATGAAATTATCAAAGCCCAACGCAGGGAAATAATGGAAATGCAGTGGTTGATCAATGACATTAGAGAAAATGGTGTAGTAGAAACAGAAGATGAAAGGAAAAAAAGGCCTGTGCCCGAGTTTGAAGGTTTGCTTGATGAAGAAACGCAAAATCTATACGAATAACGCACGAAGGCCCTCCATTGGTTGTTACCTTCAAGGTGGCGAAGTTGTTGGCGTATAAAGAATTGGAAAATTGAAAAAAATATATTGAAAATAATCAAAATAGACTGCCCTTCAGAAAGGCAAATAATTCGAGTGAAGCTGGAAAGATTTGATCTTAAAAAAACAGAAAAATGGATAAATATGATTTAACAATTATTGGTTCCGGTCCGGGTGGCTATGTGTGTGCCATACGTGCTGCACAACTGGGCTTTAAAGTGGCCATAATCGAAAGGTACAGCACCCTTGGCGGCACTTGCCTTAACGTGGGTTGCATCCCTTCAAAAGCCTGGCTGGAAGCCTCGGAACATTACCACAAGCTCAAACACCAATTCGAGGATTTCGGTATTGATGTCAAGGAAGCGAATGTGGATATTATAAAAATGAACCAAAGGGTTCAGGACGTCGTGGGGGAAATCATCAACGGGGTAGCCTACCTGATGAAAAAGAACAAGGTTACCGTTTATGAAGGCCACGGAAGCATCAAGGACAAAAACACCATTGAAATTAAGGGCGAGGACAAAACACAAACCATAGAAACCGATAAGATGGTCATCGCCACCGGTTCAAAACCTGCATCCTTGCCAAACATAGAAATAGATAAGAAAAGGATTATTTCCTCTACGGAAGCCCTTGCCCTTAAAGAAATCCCCAAACACTTGATGGTCGTTGGAGGTGGTGTCATTGGGGTCGAGATAGGTTCGGTTTTCGCCAGGTTGGGTTCAAAGGTTTCCATCGTAGAGTATTTTGATGGGCTTATTTATTCAATGGACAAATCCGTAGGGCACCAATTGTACAGGTCCCTAAGAAAACAAGATATCGAGTTCTATCTGGAACACAAGGTCACAAAGGCTGTGGCAGCAGAAGATAAGGTAACCCTTACGGCACAGAACAGGAAAGACGACAAGGAAATGCAGTTGGAAGGAGACTATTGCCTGATGGCCATCGGAAGAAAACCTTTTACATCAGGCTTGGGCCTTGAAAACCTGAGAGTGGAAACCAACGAAAAAGGACAAATAAAAGTTGATGATAACCTGGAGACCAATGTAAAAGGGGTCTATGCCATTGGAGATGTAGTCCGAGGGGCGATGCTCGCCCATAAGGCCAGTGAAGAAGGTGTTTTTGTGGCCGAACGCATTGCAGGACAAAAGCCGCATATCAATTATTCCCTCATACCAAACATTGTCTATACACAGCCCGAAGTAGCCGGTGTGGGACTTACCGAAGAGGAACTTAAAGAAGCAGGAAGAGCAATAAAAACGGGCTCGTTTCCCTTTAAGGCCAATGCACGGGCCAAGATAAGTATGGACACCGATGGCTTTATAAAAGTGATTGCAGACAAGGAAACCGATGAGATTTTGGGCGTTCATATGATAGGTCCGCGCATAGCCGATAGTTATACGGAAGCTGTCGTGGCGATGGAATTCAGGGCAGCGGCAGAAGATATTGCACGGATGTCCCACGGACACCCCACATTTTCAGAAACCTTTAAGGAAGCCTGCTTGGCCGCTACCGAAGACAGGGCGTTGCATATATAGATTTTTAAAAATGGAATTGGCAAATAAAACACAGTAATTATGTATCAATCCGCAAAAAGCCAGTCTACACTGGCTTATATCAGGGAAACGGCTAAAAAATTTCTCGATAGGGAAACGGCAGGGGGAATCTTATTGATTATTGCCACTATCGTCGCACTTATTTTGGGAAACTCCGAATGGTCAGGTATGTATCATCATTACCTAAAAGATGAGATCCTTATTGAGTTATCAGAACATTTTAGTTTTGGGCTAACTATTGAAGAATGGATAAACGACGGCCTGATGGCCATTTTCTTTCTAGTGGCCGGACTTGAGTTAAAAAGAGAAATCCTGGTAGGAGAATTGTCTTCCTTTAAAAAAGCATCATCCCCATTGCTGGCAGCATTAGGTGGTATGATAGTCCCTGCACTGATATTTGCGAGTTTGAATTCAGGAACAGATTATATAAAGGGTTGGGGCGTACCTATGGCCACAGATATAGCTTATTCTCTTGGGATCATTGGACTATTGGGAAAAAAAATCCCTTCACAACTAAAAATTTTTTTGGTAGCATTGGCGATAGCAGATGATTTAGGTGCCATTCTCGTGATAGCTCTTTTCTATAGCAATGAAATAAGCTGGTTTTTTCTGAGTGGTGGCCTGGGGATATTTATTTTACTACTGGTCTTAAACAAAGTAGGGATAAAAAACCTTTTATGGTATATTATTGGTGGAATTCTTTTATGGTACTTTTTCCTTAATTCAGGAGTCCATCCTACCATAGCAGGGGTGCTCTTTGCTATTACTATTCCTGTGAAACCTAAACTGGATAGTAAATACCTTAAGGAAAGGACTACCCATAACCTGGCTCAAATGGAGGAAACAAATTTCAAAACCAAAAATCCTCTTCAAGATATGAAACAGCGTAAAATTCTAAAAGCGATTAAAATTGACACGGAAAATTCAAGGCCACCTTTACTAAAATTAGAAAATGCCCTTATCGATTTCAATGCCTTTTTTATCATTCCAATTTTTGCGATTGCCAACGCAGGAGTGAAATTAGATGTGAGTTTTTTCGAGGTGGTTTCCAGCTCTCTCGGATTAGGTATAATCATAGGTCTTGCTGTAGGAAAAGTAGCCGGGATTAGTCTTTTTACCTGGCTTGGACAGAAGGCAGGTGTTTCGGCCATTCATAGTTCTTTAAAATGGAAACATATCATTGGTGTTGGAATGATTGCGGGAATTGGTTTTACCATGTCCCTATTCATAACCAACCTGGCTTTTTCTAGCCCAGATATGGTAAAGGTTTCAAAAATAAGCATTTTGATCGCTTCCTTTATTGCCGGCTTAATTGGTGTACTTATTTTATTGTTAACCTCACAAACAAAAGAAAATAATAAAAATGCCAAAATTCTGGAAAAGACTGGTAAAGGAGGAAATATGAGTTGATCAATAATTTTTTTTGACACCCACCGGGATGGTCATTGATGAATTACATCTACCTTAAAAAGAAATATAAATGAACAGATGAAAAAAAGTACTTTTATAATAAGTAAAATGGACTGTCCCTCGGAAGAGCAGATGATACGGATGAAACTGGAGTCAAACCCTCAAATAAAATATCTGGACTTTGACATTCCGAATAGGAAATTAGATGTGTACCATCAGGGGAATGCCCAAGAAATAAACGTGGAATTGGGTGCATTAAAGCTGGGGGAAAAACTTTTGGGAACAGAAAAGGCGGAAACGCCTATTGCCGAAGACGAGACCAAACAAAAGAAGATACTCTGGTGGGTTTTGTACATCAATTTTGGTTTTTTTGTTATCGAAATGACCACGGGTTGGATTTCTTCCTCGATGGGTCTTATTGCCGATTCACTGGATATGCTGGCCGATTCCATTGTATATGCATTGAGCCTTTTTGCCGTAGGCGGCGCTATTTCCCGAAAAAAGAAAGTGGCGAAATTCAGCGGCTATTTTCAGATGGCGTTGGCCCTTCTGGGATTTTCGGAAGTCGTGAGAAGGTTTTTGAGCAGTAGCGAAACCCCTTTGTTCCAATGGATGATCATCGTTTCCATTTTCGCCCTTATCGGCAACCTCGTTTCCCTATGGCTCATAAACAAGGCCAAAAGCAAGGAAGCGCATATGCAGGCAAGTGCCATCTTTACCTCAAACGACATTATTGTGAACGGCGGGGTAATACTGGCAGGGGTGCTGGTTTATTTTTTAGACAGTAAATGGCCCGATTTGGTCATTGGCGGTATTGTGTTTGCCTTTGTGATGCGGGGGGGCATTAGAATTTTAAAATTGTCGAAATAATTTGAATGTACAACATCAAAAAGTATCGAATGGCAACAAACTAATGATGAAGAAAAGAACTATAATCCTGCTGATTTTACTATTGTTGGCCATAGACCAGACAATAAAAATATATGTGAAGACTAATTTTTATTATGGAGAGGAATATTATGTGTTTGGCCAGGATTGGTTTCGGTTACATTTTTTGGAAAACTCCGGGATGGCCTGGGGATTCAAGTTTGGCGATGGTTATCTGGCCAAAGTTGTTTTAATTTTATTCCGGTTGGCAGCAATCATATGGGGAACCTTTTATATCAATAAGATGATTAAGAAGGGATATGCCAAGTTTTTTTTAATCAGTGCAGCATTTATATACGCAGGTGCGCTGGGCAATTTGATTGATGGAGCTTTCTACGGGATGATTTTTGAAAAAAGTGACCCGGCACTTCAAAATATTGCGGAAATATTCCCGTCGGGCGGTGGTTATTCGGGATTTTTAAACGGTAATGTGGTCGATATGTGGTTCTTTCCGATTATAGACACCAGGCTTCCGGAATGGTTGCCATTTTGGGGCGGGGAACATTTTACGTTTTTCGACCCTGTATTCAATACAGCGGATGTTTGGATCAGTACGGGAGTTCTTTTACTCTTGATTTTTCATAAAAAATATCACAAGACAAAAAAACTCGAATAGTAAACATTTGGAATATACTAATACTAACAGAATAATTTTAAACAACGATATACAATGAATGTCTGGCTTTGGGTAATAATATTGGGATTAGCGGCCTGGGCAGCACACTGGGGTGCAGATCAATTGTTGACCCCTTTAAAGTTGCTCCGTAAACAATGGGGACTTACCGCTTCTGCAGGTGCTGCATTCCTTGCCATTGTCACGGCAAGCCCTGAAGTTGCCATTAACATTACCAGTGCGGCACGGGACGTTTCCAATATTGGCCTGGGCAATTTGTTGGGTTCCAATATTATTTCCATTCCCTTGATGGTGACCATAGCTTATTTTGCTTCAAGGAAACAGTTCAAGAACAACAAGGAACATCAAGAGCATCTTGATAAAAACGTTCTGGCATTGAACAAACGATCGGTTTCTGTGCTCTCCCTTCCCTATCTGGGCATTATCGCCCTTGTGGCCATTTTGACCTTGCCAAAGCCCTGGCGCGGGCTACAACCAATAGACGGGTGGATTATGCTGGGTGCATATATTGCATTCCTGGCCCACGCCATAGTAAAAGGCAAGGAAAAGGGCAAAAAAGTAGAATGGAACAAAAAACAGGTCTGGTTATCGATTGCCGGGGCCTTGGCCATAGCAGTTGGCGCTTTTTTCATAGTGAAGGCGACCGAAAATATCGTTTCTGCCCTAAATATTTCTGAAATCGTGGGCGGCCTTTTTATCACGGGCTTAATGACCACCGCCCCGGAAATATTCAAGACCTGGAGCGTGGTAAAGGGAGGTGAGGTTACAGCGGGCACCACCAGTGTTATTGCAGACAATGCCGTGACGATGACGCTGGCATTTTTTCCGCTGGCGCTGGTAATCACCCCCATTGATGACTTTGAACTGTTCTGGGTCAACCTGGCCTTTGTCGGGCTTATGCCGCTGCTTTACACACTTTTTGTGCATCAAAGCAATGAACTGCACGGTTTCGCAAAGTGGCAGATTTTTGTGTTTGACGCTGCATATATCGCTTATTTACTGGTAATGGTTTTTTTCGTGTTGAAACTTTTTTGATAGATGAAAAAGGAACTTTTTAAAGATTACTCGATGAGGCTGAACATGCTGGATGAAAACATCCGCAAATTGGCCGTAAAGTATGCTGAAAAATACTATACAATAAACCAATTTTCCAGGGAGGAAGCCCTTGAACGCAGCATTGTAAAAGCAGAGATGGAAATGAGAAACTTAAATAAATAATATATGGCAGAATTAAAAAAATCATTGGGTACGCTTCGCCTAACCTTTTACGGTGTGGGTACCATTGTAGGTGCAGGGATCTACACAGTAATAGGTGCTGCGGCCGGCCAGGCCGGTTATGACTTATGGTTGAGTTTTATTTTGGCTGCGGTGGCCGCCAGTTTTTCAGCACTTTCCTACGCAGAATTATCCTCCACCTATCCCAATGCAGGTGCTGAATTCATTTTTGTACGCAAAGCATTTCCAAAGATAGACATACCGTCCTTTCTCACAGGCTGGACGATTGCCTTTCACAGTTCTGCCACGATAGCCGCTGTATTGCTGGCCTTTTCAGGATATTTCAACACTTTTTTTAGTGTACCTTCCTTATTGATAAGTTACGGCGTTCTGATAGTGCTTTCGTTGATAAGCATTACAGGCATCAAGAAATCATCCACCGCCAATATCATTATGGTTAGCATACAGCTGTTGGGATTGTTTATTCTCATCGCGGTCGGGCTTGCCGAAACAGGACCGCCTAAGGCAGCGTTTTTCAAGGTGGAATCCTTTTCCGGAACTTTGGCGGCAACAGCAACCTTGTTTTTTGTCTATACAGGTTTTGAACATATGGCAGCATTAGGTTCGGAAGTGAAAAACCCTGGTAAGACCATTCCGCGCGCCTTTCTATTGACAATGGTGTTTACCACCGTTATCTATCTGCTCATAGCTTTTACGGTTCTAAACATTGCCGACCCGTCAGAACTGGCAAAAATAGATTCGCCACTGTCGCTTGCGGCATCCAATCTCAACAGTTGGTTGCCTGTTGCCTTGGCGGTCGCAGCACTTTTTGCCACGGCAAATGCCGCCTTTAGCGGTATTATTTCCATCAGCAGGTTGCTGTTTGGAATGGCAAGCGTGGGTGAACTTCCAAAAGTAATGACCAAAACCAATGCACAGAAAGTACCCTGGGTTACTACCATTGTGGTTATGGCGGCAGTTGCAGGATTTATGTTGTTGGGGGATATTAAAATCGTAGCAGGAATGTCGTCATTGGGTGCGTTGCTTGTTTTTGTCGCCGTGAACATTGCCCTTATCGTATTGCGTTTCAAAGCACCAGATAAAGACAGGCCCTTTAAAGTTCCTTTATCTGTTGGGAAAGTGCCAATATTGCCAATTTTGGCAATACTTATTAGCCTCTCTTTGGTCATACAATTTAATTGGCAGGTTTATGCTGCTTTTGCGGGAGCCATTGTAGTGGGTATTATATTGGATTATTTTTTGGATAAAAGGGAAAAAAAAGAGATAGACCCCGAAAAAGAAAAGGAATTGTTTAACCATTAATCGAGTATTATGGACTGGATGTTTGACGATTTCAAAAATGATCTGGATTCCCTCAACCCACAGGTTAAGAAAAAAGCCCTGGAAATTGCCAAGAAATTAGTTGAGGAGAAAAATTATTCAAAGGAAAAAGCTATTACAGAGGCTATTGTGAAGGCTGAAGAATGGTTTTACGATTTAGGAGGTTAATAATTAATTTAAACTATATAAAATGTTACAAATAATCGAGTTACAAGGAAAAAATATTGTTGCCACAAAAGCTTCGGGTAAGTTGGATAAAAAAGATATAGAAAAAATCCATCCACTTATCCACGCCATATTGGACAAGGGAATGAAGGTTCGTTGGTATTTTGAGATGGAGGAATTTACAGGTTGGGATTTTCCTGGATTATGGGAAGACCTGAAAATGGATACAGCCCACGCAAAAGATTATGAAAAAATTGCGATGGTTGGGAATAAAAAATGGCAGGATTGGATAACCCAATTTATGAAACCATTTACGAATGCAGAAATAAAATATTTCGATCTGGAAGAAAAAGAAATTGCCAAAGAGTGGATTAAAAAATGACTTTTTATTAAAATGAATACTTAAAAACTGAATATGTAATTTAAATTAGAAAACCATGAAAATATTAGTTCCTATCGATTTTAGTCAAAGTTCAAAAACTGGAGTGGAGTATGCTACAAAAGTGGCCGAATCTTTAAATTCAGAAATCATTTTTGTACATGCCTATTCTCAAGGCTATCAATATGCCGGATATGGCGCTATAGCCTATCCGGTATCCGACAATTTTGGTTCTTACCAGGAATTATACAAAGAGAAAATGCTTGAATTCCTCGAAAATTTTCCACGTCTTGCCACAATAAATTACAAAAGTATTATAGCCTCTGGAATAACTTCTGATATAATTTTACAATTAGCAATAGAAGAAAAAGTAAATCTAATAATTATGGGCACAGAAGGAGCAGGTACTGTAGAAGGTTACGTTGCAGGAACCACCAGTGAGAAAATAAGTAAGGATGTTTCCTGCCCTGTACTGGTTGTGTCTGAACATTTAGAAACCTTTAGTATAAAAAGAATTTGTTTGGCCTTGGATTCAGATAATCTCAGACCTGATAGTAAATTAAATGTTCTTATTGATCTTTTAAGGGCATTTAATGCCAGCCTTTTTATTTTCCATTTTTCAGAGAGTGATGAAGATATTAATGAGCAGGAAATCAGGGATCATTATGTGGAGAATTTTAATCTGAAAGATATTTCTGTTCACCTTTTTTCCGAAGGGAAAGCTGAAGAGAATATTACCAATTTTCTAAATGAAAACGCTATTGATATTTTGGCTCTATTATACAGGGAACATAATTTTATAGAACAACTTACTGAACTTGGTTTGAGAAGAAAAATGATTTTCAAATCAGAAGTGCCTGTACTAATTTTAAAATAAGTATAGAGTTCAAATTAATGATTTGCACTATTTGTTCCTTGAAATTTTATTTTCTACAAAAATAAATTTCTGAAAGGACATTTCTTTAGAAAAGCAAAGAAACTTTTTGCACCAATACGCCCTGCCATTCGCAGTTGAAAGCGGTATTATACTTAGGAGTCCATGGATGTCAATAAGGCAGGAAGCCGTCTTTGCCGATGTCGGCGTAGCCTTTTTGGCCATCCTCAACGCGATACGTTTACAGAAAATGAATTGGAAATAGTAAAACAAGATGTCTCAAAGTAGAAGAAATAAAAGAAAGAAAAAAGCTCAAAAACCAGCTAAGAACAAAATAACGAAAAAAGATAAAATAAAAGGCATTATTGCCCTTGTTCTCTTGGTGATTGCCGCCTTTCTGCTCTATTTTTTTGTGCTGAAAGGGAATATTCACAAGCATTGAGTTGAGGGGATTTACAAACTAATAAAGTTTATAAAATGATACACATTCTTACGACAGGAGGCACTATTGAAGGCTTGGATTATGAAAATAAGATAAGTCAAAGTAAAATAGTAATTAAGGAATTTCTTGCTTCCGCTAATGTTTCGACACCATATATCATTGAAAAGGCATTTGCTAAAGATAGTCGGTCAATAACAGAGGAAGACAGGAAAGTTCTCTTAGAAAAAATCAAGACCTCTTCTTCCAATCATATTTTAATAACCCACGGAACCTATACGATGGAAGAAACAGCAGCTTATCTTGGAAAACAAGGACTTGATAAAACCATTGTTCTCGTAGGCTCATTTATTATGGGACACTTTAAAAATACAGATGCCCCCTTCAATTTAGGTTTTGCAATCAGCTCTTTACAACTTCTAAAGCCTGGTGTGTACGTAGCTATGAACGGTACTGTTTTCCCTGGGAATAATGTTACTAAAAATATAGAAACCAACAAATTTATGTTAAAAAAATGAATAATTAAATGTTTGGCACTTCTATACATTGGACCACTTTTTTCTATTTGCTCATAGATACGTTTATAGTTTTATTGATATTTTATCATCATTCAACTAAAAAAATTTTAAGTAATCATTTCAGGTTCTTAAAGCTTGGATTGCTTTTTATAGCTTATAACGCAACTGGCGGATTCCTCCCCTTTGAAAATTTCCCAGGACCCTTTATCCTGCAATACATTATAACCTATGGTGTAGCTATAACCCTATGTATTTATTTAATATATTACTTGTATAAAGAATATGATATTGTTGTTGTTAGAATGCATTTTTCTATACAAAACCTGATAATTCTTGCAAGTACCAGTTTTATTGTATTGTTTCTAATTCCTTACTTTTTTACCAATTCCCTATATTGGGCTCGCATCTTTTTTACAATCCCTATATCTGTAGTGGCTTTTATATTTCTCTGGTATTTTTATAAAAGAATTTCAAACCTCGAAAATCCAAACCGCTTTTTTCTTATAAGGAATAAATTTTCAGTCCTAAGCGTAAGTTGTATAGCACTATTGCCAATTTTTACCGTTATTGGTGATTATCAATGGTTAACTTTTACCACAATGAATCTTGCTTTTTATGGCGTAACTGCTATTAAAGTAGATAGCCACCTTTATTTTTTAGAAAATAAAACTAAAATGTATAAAATTTTTTCTTGGAACGAAAAACAAAATGACCATCTAATAAAAAATGGAATCGTCTATCAAAACTTAACAAGACGTGAAATAGAAGTCTCTTTATCCATTTTAAGCAACTTGACTTACAAAGAAATCGCAAAAGATTTATTCATTGCTGAAAGCACCGTATCTAAACACGCTTCAAATATCTTCAAGAAAACGGGAGTGAAGAACAAACGTCAATTTTTAACTCGTTTTCGAAAAAAATTCAAAAATTAGACATAAGATAGTAGCATTTCATATCCTTGAAAATGCGGGAGTTTTACAGATTCCCGTAGAAAAATACGGATTTTTCGTAGGTAAATACGTACTAATCTACTAGTAAATAATTGTTATAAATTTATATTTAAAGGTTACTGTTCCCTAAAAATTTAAAAATAACCTTTAAAATGATGGTGATGGATCTACAGGTACAAGCAGCCATATTAATGGAAGAACTGAACGAAATCAAGCTCAAAAATAATAATATTTTAAAACGGGCTTTTTGTTCTATTGAAATATGTCGTAATCTACTTAGTTCGTTTAAAAAAGAAATCATTGAAAATGACTTTGATTCCTTAGAGCAAGAAATAGACTTCTTTAAAAACATAAAGCAAGTCCCGCTGATACAACTCATTTATTTTTCAGAAATCCATTCTTTGGAAATACAGTTTCCGAAAGCCGATAAAAAAGCCCAACTTAAATTTTTAAAAAAGAAAATTAGCAAATTAAACCGATTCTTTCTATACAATATAGATTTCGGTCAGTATGTAAATTCAAAAGCGACCCATTTTGATAAGGAATATTACACCCGGGATTATTTGGCCAGCTACCATATAACGACATCGAAATTCTATTTTCAAGATCCTGAGTTTTGCACTCCCAGGGATATGCTTTTAGGAAAATTTAAAGCTTACAATTTGTTAATATTTTATCTGAATGAAAGATTATATAATCTTAAGAATAATTGTAAAGGAGAGAATGTTAAAACCGTATCCTCCAAAAAAATTCCCTGGCCATTTACCAATACAGATTGGGTGGAATTTGTATATGCTTTAAGTGCTGCCGGAATTACAAAACAAAATGATTTGAGCATTATCAAATTGTCTAATACGCTTCAGAATATATTCGACATTAAACTATCTGAGAAAATCTACAAAACCTATCAGGATATAAAAAACAGAAAAAATAGTAGGACTTTATTTCTGGATTTACTCAGTACCTCCTTGATTTCTGAAATGAACAAAAGTGAAGAATAATCCTCAAAAAATGTTAAAAAAAGACCGTACTACGGTTTATATACCGAAATCCTATTTCTTCGCTGGCCTCATTTAATTTGTTGGTATTTTCAATCACCTACACCTTAATATAAGGTTCAAAACCAATCAAAACGCATTAAAATTCAAGATGTTAAATTTTCACCGTATTACGGTCTTAATGGGGAACAAAATCCAATAATCCATCCCAAATTTGTAGAACGAAAGTCAAATCCTGCGAAGGACTATCAAATTAGCTTAAAGCAATTTGGTTGCCCTTTTCTTTAAAATCGTTCTATTATGCCAACAAGTATCATTACCACAGACGATCTTCGGGAATTCAAATTGGAATTGCTCGATGATATCAAAAAACTACTTACCAATCAGTCAAAAGGAAAACTAAAAAAGTACCTCAAATCTTCCGAGGTTATGGATTTACTTCAAGTAAGTCCAGGCACTTTGCAAAATCTTCGCATCAATGGCACATTACCATACACAAAGGTTGGTGGCATTATCTATTACGATGCAGAAGAAATTCAAAATGTGATGACAGCCAACCGTGTACAGCACGGTTTAAATTCTTAAGCAATGAACTATATAAAGCTACTTAATGCGGCTTTTGAAAAGTTCTATTTTGATGATCGCCTAAACCCTACCCATATCAGTTTGTATATGGCGCTGTTTCAAGAATGGAACAGCTCTCGGTTTATGGATGAATTTTACGTAAACCGTAGGGATGTGATGCGCTGTGCCAAGATAGGTTCAAAATCAACATACCATAGATGTATTGTCGATTTGGATGCTTGGCAGTATCTATCCTATTTTCCTTCCAACAATCCATACAAGGGCAGCAAAATCAAGATGGCCATAATCGGGACAAGTGATGAACCCGTTGTGGGACAGTACAATCCCGAATTGGAACAGCTTGCGGAACAGTACCATCCCAGAGGTGTACCGCTTGAGGGACACCACCATCCCAAAAATGGACAGGTTATGTACCAAGACCGTCCCATAGATGGACAAGCATTGGTATCTAATACAAACAATAACAAACAAGAAAACAATATAAAACAGCCAAAGGGCAGGCAGGCCGTTATTTTATTTTTTGAAGAAAAAGATTTTGATGCTGATGAAGCAAAAAAATTCTACCAGCATTATGCCGACCGGGAATGGAAAACAAGCGACGGAAAACCGATACGCGATTGGCGCTCATTGGCCACAAACTGGATGGATAGAACTGAGCTTTTCGAAGAAGAAAACAAACCAAACAAAAAGGGAGCGTCCCAAAATCAGGACAACTTGCGAACCACTAAGAACAAAGATTATGGACAACCCCTCTAAAATAACCGAAGGTGGCGTGGAATATTCGCTGGGCAAATTTGATGGGAAATGTGTGCTTTACGATTTCCCAAAAATCCTGATTTACCTGAATGCCAAGGGAAAGCTCCTCTTTGGAAAGAAATTTAAAATCTACGACGAGGACAAGGATATTTTGCTAAAACTCTGTTCCTACTTCATCAAGGACACCGAAAACTGCCAAAAATATGAGATTGATGTTGAAAAGGGCATTTTACTATCTGGGCCCGTGGGATGCGGCAAAACCAGCTTGATGAAACTTTTACGGCATTTAGTGCCGTTGCAACGCCCGTATGAAATGATCCCTTGCCGGAATGTGGCATTCAGTTTTAACCATCTTGGTTTTAAGACCATCGAGGATTATGGAAATACCAAATTCTTCTGTTTTGACGACTTGGGCGTAGAACCTGCCGGAAGGTTTTACGGAAAGGATCTGAACGTGATGGGCGAAGTTCTTTTATCTCGATACGAACTTTATCTACAAACCAAACACAAGATCAAAACCCACGCAACAACCAACCTCAATGCCGGGGAACTGGAAGAACGCTATGGGAACCGTGTCCGAAGCAGGATGCGGGAACTGTTCAATTTAATTGCTTTTGACGAGAAGGCCGGGGATAAAAGGAAATGATTAAAGTGCCTTTTTATAAATACGTTGCACAAACTGTTATTAAATATGTCGCTCTAAAGGCTGGTTGGAAAATTTTCAACAACAACTATTTCCTTCCTGAATCGGTGGACAAGGTACAGTTCCGTAAGAGCAAAAAACGCAACAATCCCCTTCGTTTGGTTTTAGAACCGTTTTACAGTTCTCACACTCGTAGAAAAATTGACAGGCGTTTGTTGGCATATTTTCTACTTTTTTATGTCCGCAATTTGGACAGGTAATTTCTGATTTTAATATAGTTTCCATTCGATTTTCTTATTAAAGCATATGTGGTATGTCCGAAGCCAATGTTGGATATGAGAAAATCATTGTTCTAATATCATTAACCTTCATCTTTGTTTTTATGGCCATTGCGAAGATATTTATTGTTTCTTCTGAATTGGGTCCGATTAAATGCGCTCCCAAAATTGTTTGAGTTTCTGCGTCAATTATAGTTTTGAACGCATATTTTTCTACATTCAAGCGTTTGGCATTGAACCAATTGCCAACCTCCTTATAATTTATCCGAATGTTGTAATTCAGCTCTTTCGCTTTCGATTCGGTGTATCCCACAGAAGCCATAGTTGGCAAAGTGAAAACTACCGTTGGCATTGGTGGATAACTTATTTCTTTAGAATTGCCTTTGATTATATTTGAAGCAACCGTATGACCTTCTAAAACTGCAACGGGTGTTAAAGGCAAACCTTTTGAATCAGCGGCATCGCCCGCTGCATAAATATGAGGGTTTGAAGTACTTTGAAGATATTTATCTACCGTAACGCCCTTTTTAGTAAAGGCTATGTCGGCTTTATCCAAATTCAAATCAAATATTGATGGTGGTCGTCCGGCAGAATTAAAAACAGTTTCTGCTTCAAAATTTTCTGTTTTTTCAACGGATTTACCTTTCACTCTATACTTGTTACCGACTTTTTCAATAGCGGTAACCTCTGTATTAAGAATGAGTTTTATGCCTAACTCTTTTGTGGCAGAAACAAGATGTTTTACAATATCCTGGTCAAAATTTCCCAACGGATTTTCTCCACGATGAACAATAGTAACTTCTGCTCCACATCGAGCTGCTATATGCGCAAACTCAAAAGCAATATATCCACCACCGATAAATAATACCGATTTTGGTAATTTTTCTAAATTCAAGAAATCGGTACTGGATTTGGCAAAGTGCCCTCCTTCAAATTCTAAAACTCTTGGCTTGGAACCCGATGCGATTACAATTTTGTTGGCTTTTACCTTCTCATTTCCGACTTCTAATGTGTTTTCTGACAGGAATTTTGCTGAACTATGATAAGTGTCTATTCCGTTTTTTTTATATCCTTTTTCAATTTTCGGTGGCATTTCATCCACAAAGGATTGTTTAAATGCCATTATGTCCTTCCAATTGACTTTAGGTATGGTATCTATGCCATTACCTTTAAGCCTTTTAGCAAAGTCTCGTACTTCCGTAGCGCCAATAATTACTTTTTTTGGGTCACAACCTCTCAATGCGCAAGTGCCACCATACGGTAATTCATCTGTGATTCCGACTTTCAGGCCTTTTGAAGCGCATTTGTTGGCGATGGTCATTCCCGCCATTCCTGAACCAATTATAAATACATCATATTCTTTCATACTAATTGATTTCTTTTTTGTCGGTTACTTTATAACCTGTTGAGTTAATTGCTTTCTCAATTTCCGTTTCGTTCGTTTTGGTTTGGTCAAATTCAATGATTGCATTTCCATTTTCGTAGGACGCTTTTGAGTTTACAATTCCATTTAGTTTATTTACTTCGTGATTTACGTGTTCTTGACAGCTCGCACAAGTCATTCCGCTGATTTTAAATTCAGTTGTTTTAATGTCCGATTTGTCAACTACGATTATTTGCTTTTCTGTGTTTGGGTAAAAAATTCCTGAATAGTATGGGAAAGCCAACATCACAATTGCAAATACGGTTACAATTCCTAAAAACTTTTTTGATTGAATAAATTTTGGTTTTTCGTCCGTCTCACATTCGCAGTCAATTTCTTTTTTAGGTTTTAGCTTTTGATACCAAGCAAAACCCAGAACTAAAATTGTCAGTCCGATTAAATAAGGTCTAAAAGGTTCTATCCAAGAAAATGTTGAAGCAATTCCGCTTGTTCCTGCGATTAGAGCCAAAACTGGTGTAATACAACATAATGATGCTGTAATTGCAGTTAACACACCTGCACCTATTAATTTGTTGTCACTTTTCATATCGTTTCTAAAATTTTGTTTTTATCAAGTATCTCAAAAAACGGATTTAGCATTTTTTCGTATTCAGTTGTGAGTGAGTAAAAAATCGTTTGGGCTTCTCTATCGGTTTCCAATAGATTTCGGTCTTTCATTTTCCTTAAATGTTGAGAAATAGCAGAAATGTTCATTCCGAGAATATCACTTAAATCACAAACACAAAGTCTTTTTTCCTCAAAGAGTAGGTAAAGTATTTTCAGCCGAACGCTATTTCCGACCAATGAAAGTCCATTCGCTAAATAGTCGAACGATTCACTTAATTTCGAAACTGTGTCTTTGCAACGGTTTATTTGTTCAATATCCGCTTGTTGTCTTATGCAAGAATTATTTTCCATAAAACAAAATTACGATTATTTCTTATTTAAGCAAATTCTTAAATAATAAAATTATAATTCTTTCAATTTAATTGCCTTTTATAAGATGTCTGGGGATAAGAGAAAATAAAAATAAAATTCCTTAATTTATAATAAGTCTAAATAAATATAATTTTTATATTTGGCAAAAATTAAATTATCGACCAATGAAATTCAACTTAAAATTACTATTTGCCACGTTTAGTTTATTTAGTTCTATTGCATATGCACAAACAACATTAAAGGGTACCGTCAAAGATAAAAATGGCGAACCCCTTATGGGAGCCAATATAATGTTAACCCCATCCAAGGGAACCATTACCGATTTTGAGGGAAAATATTCCATTAAAAATATTGAGAATGGCAATTATACTGTCAGGGTTAGTTTTTTGGGATATAAATCGAAGAACAAACTTATAGAGATAAACAGCCAAAAAGCTATCACACTTAACTTTACCCTTATGGACTCAAACCAAGAGTTGGGGGAAGTCATAATCACTTCCAACAGGACCCGTGAAACTTTGGACGAAGTGCCTTCTTCCGTCTCGGTATTGAACGCTCGCCAAATCGAAAATCTAGCTCAAACGAGTAATTCTGTCGCAGATGTACTGACTGAAGTACCCGGCCTGGCCTTAAGTTCTAACCGAACAAGCAGTACCGGACAGACTCTAAGAGGAAGGAATATGCTTATATTGATTGACGGAATCCCACAGTCCACACCTCTTCGTAAAGGAGGAAGGGATGTAAATACCATTGACCCGAGCACCTTGGAAAGAATTGAAGTGATAAAAGGTGCCACCGCAATATATGGGAATGGTGCAGACGGTGGCATTGTAAACTACATCACCAAAAAACCCAACACCACCAAAAAATTGGAAAGTACTACTTCCATTGGGGCTGAAGGCGCTTTGGCGGATATTGATAAAACCGTAGGGGCCAACGTGACCCAAACATTTTCTGGGCAGCTTGGCAAGTTGGGATACGTGACAAGCGGAAGGTTTAGGCAAACAGGTGTTTATAAAGATGCGAACGGTGCGGTTTTGTCGCCATTTTATGGTTTGGGAGAGACAAGTCAGTACAGCCTATTTGGCAAATTAAATTATCAAATTACCGAAAAACAACGGGTTGAGTTAATGTACAATTACTTCAGCAGTAACCAGGATTCCGATTATATTCCCGAGGTTGGCATTTATGGCCAAACCCCAACCATTGGTATCCTTGGGGAAGACCTGGGGGAAGATCAGGGCAATAGGTACAATCATAATGCACAATTAACCTATGATTACGATGATATTTTTGGGAGTTCCGATTTCAGGTTAAATCTCTATTTGCAGGATTTTAAAACGGTCTATGGTTATACAGACAGTTTTTACGATCCCAATTTAGGTTTCGATGGCGGACAATCATCAATATTATCTACAAAAAAAGGGGCAAGATTAAACTTTAAAACCCCGTATTCTTTCGGTAATGTAACGGGGAATATTCTTTATGGAGTTGATATTTTAAATGATAAAACTTCTCAGGAATTAGTTGATGGCAGGAAATGGGTGCCGCAAATGGATATGAAAAATTTTGCGCCTTATGCACAATTAAAAACACTTTATACAAATTTTGTCCTAAAGGCAGGGATCAGATTAGAAAATATCAATATTCAGGTTCCGGATTATACCACACTTACCAGGTATAATGTAGGCGAAACAACTCCCAATAGTGGCGGGATAGATATTAAAGGGGGAGAATTAAATTACAATGCCACGGTATTCAATGCGGGGATACGTTATAACAAATGGCAGGCGTTTAAACCTTTTGTTAGTTTCTCCCAAAGTTTTTCGGTTGCAGATTTAGGAAGGACATTACGCTCTGCAACAGAAAATACTATCAACCAAATAAACTCTGAAGCCGTGATAGCAAATAATTATGAAGCTGGTTTTAATACCCATTTAGGAAGCACAAGTTTGAGCGGTGCATATTTTATCAGTACCTCAGATTTGGGTTCTACTTATAGGGAAACCCCAAGCGGTGCCTTTGAAATATTAAGGCAACCTGAAAAAGTGTACGGATTTGAGCTTTCTTTGGATACCGAACTTTTGAGGAACGTCAATTTTGGAACTTCGGCTTCTTATACAGAAGGTAAAATAGATACCCAAGATAATGGGGATTATGACACTTTTATAGGAGGGGATAGAATCCCACCACTAAAGCTTGTTTCCTATGTTTCCTACAAATGGAACAATAAGTTTGATGCACGTCTAACCCATATTTACAGCGGCGATAGAAATCGCTTTGAACCAAATGAAAACGGGGGGTATACGTATGGTAAAGGCCCGGTAAACAGCTTTAATATATTTAACCTTACCACAAACTATCAACTTACCCCTACTACAGAAATAGGCGTTGGTGTCAGAAATTTATTGAATGAAGATTACTACCCGCCAATTTCCCAATGGAATGCAAGGGACTCCAATTACATAAAGGCCAATGGGACGCAATTTAATGTGTCGCTTACCGTACATTTATAGCAGTGTGATTATATGAAAAACAGGGTCCTATTAAAATACCATTCCTATTTCGGAATTATTGCAGGCACATTTTTATTTGTTATGGGCATTACGGGCTCTGTATTGGTTTTTACAGAAGATATAGACCATCTGCTTTTTAGTAAATACGATGTGGAAAACAACACTACCGATTTACAGTTAGATAAAGCCACAGCAGTAGTTCAAGAAAAATTTCCTGATTGGGACACCAGGATAATTAAGTTCGGGAAGGGCAAAACTATTCTATTTAATTTAAGGAGACCGGAAGCTAGAAAATATGTTTTTGTCAATCCCGGTACAGGTAATATTATCAAAGTTATAAATGCGAACACTCATTTTACGAAATGGATTTTAAAACTGCATTATTCCCTGTATTCCGGGATTATCGGTAGGTTTCTGGTGCTTTTTGCAGGAATTGCTTTTTTTCTTTCTTTGCTTACCGGGATCATCCTTTACCGTAAAATGATTGTTAAAACGCTTTTATTTAGAACTAAAATAAAAAAGAGCAATAAAAGGACTTTTTATTCTGCCCTTCATCGATATGTGGGGGTCTGGGCCGTGTTATTGAATCTCGTCATTGCAATCACGGGGATCTTTTTGGCGTATAAAGTTGTCAATTCAGGATTGAGTGAAAGTGTAGAACCTTCGCCCCCCATAGTAAAAACATCATTGGAAGCATCTTTAATTAAACTTGAAAAAGAATATCCTAATTTCAGAGCAAGCTACATTAGGTTGCCCTCTTCAGAAAAAGGGAATATTATTTTTAATGGCACTTTCAAAAATGATCCGTTTTATTTAAGTAAATATTACAATAAGGTCTCCGTCGATTATAAAACCGGAGCTGTTGTAAGTATTTATAAGATTAATGAAGCAGACTTCATTACTAAGTTCAATAGTAGTATCCTGCCGCTCCACTTCGGTCAATACGGAGGTTGGGTCAGTAAAGTTATGTACTGTATCGTCGGGCTGTCCGGTCCTTTTTTATCCATATCTGGTTATTTCATCTGGTTAAAACGAAAAAAATTACGTCGCATTTAAGAAATTGAATGATGAACTTTATGCAGTACCTGATTAATCCCTCATTTTAATTTCGGCATTTCAAAATCACTATTATATAGGTCAATATCAATTCCCGAATAATTCTTATCACTTTTAGAAACAATTCTTTCATAGTTGTATTTTTAAGTAGTTATCCATTCCCAACAAAATAGCCAAGGCCGTTGCCTTGACATTTGAGGTTTCTAAAAAATAGGCACTTTCATCGCTATTGGTAAGAAACCCCAATTCAACCAAAATAGCTGGGCAATGCCCAATTGTTTCCCTTAGCACTTGAAAGTTGGCAAATTTCATCCCCCTGTCCTCAATTTTAAGATGAAGCTTGGCTTCGCCCAAAATTTCCGTCCCCAGGGCAATCGATTTTTTAATGTTCGGCTCTGAATCTTCAGAAAAGGAATTCAGGGTATAAACCTCCATTCCTCTGGAATTGTTTGTGGAAGCATTGCAATGCAGGGAAACGAACATACAGGCGTTTAAAGACTTCGCCAATCGGCTCCTGTCTGAAAGCGGTATAAATCTGTCATCGTATCGCGTTAAATAAATATCGTACCTGCCTTTGAAAATCATTTTATTCAGTATGCATATTTCTTTTGCAATCCCAAGAACCACATCGTTTTCTTTAATTCCATTTAACCCTATCGCACCGGAATCTTTTCCACCGTGCCCAACATCAATAACAATTCGTTTTTGGGTTACCGGTTCTTGTCCCAAAACGAAGCACATTTTTAGGAGCAAAAAGACAAAACTGACGTTTTTGAGCACTTTTTTCATTTTCACTTTTCGAGTTATCAACACCCTACCATCCGAAATCCATAGAATTTGATATCAAATAACACCATCCAAATTCAATTCAATACAAATAATATTTTATTCACAAATATTTGATTATCAGTTATTTGTAAGCAAATATATGTATTTTTCCCTTAACGAAAATGAATCAAAAATTTAAACTGTTCCGTTATGAAAAAATCAATCTATCTGGCAACTTTTTTGTCTTTGCTCTCAACATCGCTTTTTGCCCAAATTGGAGGCATCGAAGATTCGGTCGATGATGTTTCCAATACCATCAGAACCATTTTCCCGATCATCCTTGGGGTCATCTTCCTTATCGGTTTCCTTTTCAATGCAGGGCACTTCTTCGGGGAAAACGCTGACCTTAAAAAAGGGATTACCCGTGTACTTGTATTTGTTCTGATTGCCGGCGCGGTCGTGGGCATCTTTACTTACCTAATCGGCATCGTAGTCTAAGCCTCTAAGAGGCATTTTTAAAGTAATCAACTGTACTTATGAAAAAGTTCGAGGTCTATAAAAACATCAGGAAACGGGCGGTCATTTTCGGACTGCCCATATCCCTGTTTGCCCTAATGATGGTTTCCATCCTCGCTTCGTTGTTGGTGATCATCTTCTCGTTCAGCTTCGGGATCATCATTGGTGTATTGGTTCTTAATTCAGCTTTGTATATCGCCTTGACGCAGATAACGAACAATTCACAAATCTTCCAGATGGCAAAAGCCTTCCCAAAAATCATCAGTAACAAACGAAACTCCGGCATCGATTATGAACAAGATTAACCTTTCGGCGTACCTACCCATCGCGGATATTCAAGACAATATCATTTTTGCCAATAATGGCAATGTGGTCTTGTGCTACGAAGGTAGCTTGCCCGAGATCTATTCCCTTTCCGAAAAGGATTTTGAGGATATGCACGGAGCTTGGTTTCAGGCTCTGAAATCATTGCCTGTTGGGACTGTGGTTCATAAGCAGGATATCTACCTGAAGAAATCCTATACTTCAGAACAGCTTCCGAACAAAACCTTTCTAGAAAAAGCAACCCACGAGCATTTTAAAGGTCGTGGACACATAGAACATAAGTGCTATCTGTTCTTCATTTTGACCAAGAACAAAGCACTTAATAATTCAAAATATGTCAACCCCTTCCGGAAGGTTTCTAAGGGAATTGTGCAAGAACTGGATGAAAATGTTAAGAGTTTTGTAAACTCGGTAAGCGATTCCGTTTCCTTCATTAATAATAGCCGAAAAATGGAATTTATTTCGCTTAAAGCGGAAGAGATTCAGCAACTCACAAATGGCTATTTCAATGGTTTCAACGAAGGCTTTGATACCGACATCATCTTAGATAAAAAAAGCGTCAATATTGGCGAAAACCATTTTGATGCCCTGGCCATCAATAGCGAACTGTGCTTTGGCGAAAGTGTACAGAGTAGCAAGACCAATGAGAAATTCACTTCTGACGATTTTGTGTTTCATCAAGGGTTTATTGATGGTTTAGGGCTTACGCTTAACGAAAATCATATCGTCAATCAGATTCTCTATCTCGACGACAAACAGAAATGGCGTAAGCTTCTGGATAAGAAAATTGAAGAGCTGAACAAAAGTTCAAACTTCGGGTCGCAGAACAAGGTAGTGCTTGGGAAGATTCAGCACATCCTTGACCAAATCAATGCCGATGATAATGCCAGAATCATTCGTGGTCATCTCAATATCGTGTATTGGTCTAAAGATGCCAAAGAACTCGATAAGATTACCTCAAAAATCAAAACCGAATTTAAGGAACTCGACATCATCCCATACTATCCACGAGGCGAAGAACGAAAGAATTATATACTGAACAGTTATTGCTGTTTTTCATCCAATTTTTCCAACAACGATTTATACGTTACCGACTTAAAGCACGCCCTGTGCCTGTTCATCAACAATACCAATTACAAGTCCGATGCAACCGGAATCATCTTTAACGACCGTGAACACAACATTCCCGTTCTAAAGGATGTTTGGGACGAGCGCAAGAAGCGCATCAAGGCACGGAACTTTGCCATCTTCGCACCTACGGGCGAGGGTAAATCGTTCTTGGCCAACAACATCCTGCGCCAATATTTTGAAAGTGGTGTCCGCTTGGTCATCATAGACCTCGGAGGATCCTACACCAAGTTTGCCAAACTATACCCAGAAAAATATACCGTACTGCGCTATGAAAGTGGAAAGAACCTTGGCATCAACCCATTTTATATAAGTAACCAAAATGACTTGACACCAGAACGGTTGGAAGACCTGTCAGTTTTCTTATTTGAATTGTTTGCTTCAGATCTAAATGTGACGAAAGCACAATCGGTTTCGGTCAAAAAGATATTACGCCATTACTACGACAGCACTTCAGAAAACCACTCTTTGGATGGTTTTTACAGCTTTATAGAAAGGAATCAGAAAGACCTTCTGAATACTCTTAAAATCCATCCTGACTACTTCAATGTTACGGGTTTTCTACACGTAATGTCGGAGTATGTTGATGATGGTCTATATAGTTTTCTATTTGAAGTGAGCGAAGACCAAACCTATAAAATTGAGGACAAACGATTGATAGTGTTTGAACTGGACGAAGTCAAGGACAATAGGGAAATTTTGTCGGTAATGTTGAAATTGATCAAATCGGCAATTCAGCGTACTATTTGGAAGAACCGGGCCGAAAAGGGCATCATCCTTTTTGATGAGTTTGCCAAGCAACTGAAGTTTGAGAACGTACTGGAAAGTGTGGAATTCTACTATCAGGCTATCCGAAAACAGAATGGTGCTATCGGTATTATTCTTCAGTCAATAAACCAGCTTCCGAACAATTCAACATCAGCGAGCATCTTGGAAAACACACAGGTCATCTATAGCCTGAACAACGAGAAAGGCTATGCCGAGTTAGTCAGACGCCTCAATTTATCAACGCACGATTTAAACCAGTTAAAATCTATCAAGAACAATCTTTCCGGGCCACGCAAGTACACGGAAATGTTCATCAAAATCGGTAAGGAAAGCAACATTTTCCGTCTTGAAGTTCCGAAGGAAGTCTATGCCGCCTACCTCACAGATGGTAAGGAAAATGAGGAAATAATGAAGCTTTACAACGAGCATCAGGATATGAAAAAAGCAATCAGGGAATTCACCTCTAAAACATAATATTATGAAGACAAAAATCTTAATCATCGTAATGGCATTCATCTTTTTATTGCCTGCACGTGCTGCCTGTCAGGGAATGCCAGTGTATGACAACACCAACTTTATCAGTCTGGTAAAGTCATTAGTAGAATCAGCAAAGCAGACGAGCCAACTTATCAAATCTGTAAAGTTTCTGAAAGATGCCAAGGAAAGCATCGAGAAAGTTTCTAACGTGGTTAGACAGCTCAAAGCTGTACAGGAGATTGCAGATAACAATCAGCGTCTTATTCAGATAATGCAAAATGACTTGCAGGATATTTTGAACTCGCCTTATATCAAACCCGAAGAAGTTGCCCGAGTTACCGAATCATTTGAAGGCATCGTCCAAAATTCACTGGATACAATGGACTTCATTGATGAAGTTCTATCCAGCGATTATTTGAAAATGAGCGATGCTGAACGTGCCGAAGTACTTAAAATGAAAGAGCAGGAATCGAATGAAATGGTTTCAAATATCACGATAAGAACCAAACGCTATCGTGACATAATTTCCTTCAGAAAAATGCAGGATAAAGTAAATAACCGCGAAACAGAATATTAAGTATGACCGCGACTATCATCTTAGGGATCGGGCTGGAATACGTCGATACGGTTTTTCAGACCATACAGAACAGCAGTTTTTCGCAATATACCATTGCGGGAATGAAAACGCTTGCTGTACTTTTTTTCTTGATCAACATTCTTAAAAAATATAATGAAGGTATTGCCGATAAAGACGGTTACACTTGGGGATTAAGTCCAGGAGAGCTGGCAAAGAATTTTGCGGTCGTGCTTCTAGTTATTTTTTCGACTCAAGTACTTGGTTTCTTTGATAGTATTTTGGTCTCCATTGAAGCCCAATATCGTGGCACCGCGCCAGCCTTATTGCCTTTGCAGATGCAGGATATCCCTATTGAGGAAGATGTAAGTATCATCGAAGTGGCACAGGCAGCTATGACGCTCCTATATGAAGCTTTGGTAACACCGCTTTATGGTTTCAAAATATTTGCATTCATCATTAGCCTATTCCTTTGGATATTGGATTTGTTCATCTATCCCCTCTTTTTAGCAGAACGTTTTTTTCTTTTGGGAATAATGCAGGCATTTTTCCCGTTGGTCATTAGCTTGGCCGTATTTGAAAAGTTCCGTTCGCTTGCTTATACCTTTTTTAAATTATATGCTGCGGTCTATATGTTGGTTCCGGCTTTTTTTCTGGTCAACGTATTTGTAAATGCCCTCTACACCGAAATCAATACCAACTTCTGGACAAACCTTTTTGGGACCGATGTAGGCCAGGGCTTTTTTGCACCTGTCGTTCAATTAGGTTCAGTTGGGTTTATTGTTTTCCTAAAGTTCAAATTGTATAGACGTGCCACTTCCTTTACACTCAGATTGTTTACCAACTAATTCAATTCAGAATGAAAACACCCTATAAAAATATCTATAAAGTCTTAAAATTAAATCGGTTTATCGTTTTGGCAGTCGTTTTATGTTCGTTATTATCAAGCATTTTTTCGTTTTGGATGGTATTCAACACCAATCAAAAGGCCCTCAATAGTGCATTTGCGATTAATACTGATGGCAGTATTATTCCGCTGAAGCTCGTTACCCAAAAAGAGAATTTCAGGGTCGAAGCTTTGGCACATCTGGAATTGTTCCACACTTATTTCTATAACATCGATGCCAGTAATTATGAACGGAACTTGGAAAAGGCGCTTTGGTTGGGCAATAGTTCTGTGGACAATCTATACCGTCAGAAAAAAGCTGATGGTGTCTATAACCGATTATTACAGTATTCATTGGTGCAGAAAGTATTGAGTATCGATTCGAGAATTTCAGAAAGCAATGGCACTTACAGTTTCACGACCACAACCATTTTTGAAATAAATAGGGGTTCAATCATCGATACCTATGAATTGGTTTCCAGCGGAAACCTCATAACGGTTGACAGAAACTTTCCAAACAATCCACACGGATTGTTGATTACAAACTATTTCGAGAACACCTTAAAAAAATTAAACGATGAAGATAGAAAAAAATAAAATCGTCTTTTCAGCAGTCTTAGCTGTGATTTTTATTTTCCTGATTTCCTATTCCGTCTTAGTGATGGGCGATGATGAGAATGAAAATGAAAATCTTGAACAGACCTTAGTTCCAGAATTGGAAGAAAATCAGCAAGAGTACGAGTCTAAGCTAGATGCTATTAACGACCTAAAGGAAGTGCGTGAAACCAATGCACCAAGCATCTATGATGAAAAACTAATTGATTCCCTGGGCTTTTACGACCAAGATTTGCCGGAACGGGAAAAAGAACGCATTCTAGATAGCATTTATGATGCTGGCAAGATTCAGTATTCTGAAAAGACATACAGAAATATTGGACAGAGAAAAACAGCCATTAAGAATAGGACAGAAGTTGACTCAGCCGAAGTTAAAAGAGAAAAAAAAATTGAAGCTAAGGAACTGGGCTTGGAACATCAACTATTCTTTGCCGCTGCGCCCAAACCCAATGAAGTTTCAATTATGGGTAATACAGATGAAACCATTTACGTGGTCGTCGACGGCGACCAAATTGTTCAAGCAAATACCCGATTACGGATGCGTCTTACCAAAGCAGCTACAGTAAATGGCAAATTGATGCCAAAAAATACACCGATTTTCGGTTTTATCAGCTTTCAGCCCAATAGAGCATTGATTGAAATTGAAAATATCAATCATCATCCCACCAAACTCAAAGCCTTCGATTTGCAAGACGGTAGCAAGGGCATCTATGTGGAAAACAACTTTAGGGCCGAAGCCACCAGTGAAGTCCTCGATGACATTATTGGCGACATCAACATTCCCACCGTTCCGCAAGTAGGTGGAATTACCAAAGTACTTAAACGTAACAACCGAAACGTAAAAGTTACTGTGTTGAACAATTACAGATTGATTCTAAAACCTAAATTATGAAGCCCATAATGGGATTTAAAAACAAACTCTTATGAAAAAGCATATCATTATTTCTATTCTTGTGATTAGTTTTGCTTTCGCGAAAGCAAACGCACAAACTTTACACCTACTGGACACCATTTATGCAAACGACACCAAGAATGTTGCGTTATTCTTTCCAGAACCTATTCGGCAAGGCATAACCGGTTCAGATAATTTTGTCTTTACCTACAATCGTGAAAAAGAACAATATTTTGGACTGCTTCAGGCAAAGCCTGGTAAGGAAAGTAATTTGCTGGTAGTCAACCGAAATGGCTCAATTTTTTCGTATATTGTAAGGTATAAAAAGCAGCTTTCAAAGCTCAATTATTTCATCCCATTGTCGAATAGTATTGGGAATGAAAGACCAATCGTAACCGATTCGATTCAGGCTGAAACTTCTGAAAAAAGTATAGACAACAGAACGTATTATTATCAAAAATTCTGCTCTTATCTTCTTAACAGAAACCAACGTATAGGTCGAATTAAAAAGCGAAACGAAAGCATTGTTTTGAGTGTTGAGAATATTGTTTTTGATAAAGAAGAACTCTACTTCGTTATCCAGATTGAGAATAATTCCACCTTGGATTACGACCTGAATTTCTTGAACCTTTCCATCGAAACTCGACAAAAAGGAAAAAAGAAATCTTTACAGCGTTTATATCAAGAACCTATTTATAGACACCGTCTTCCTTCAAAAATTGTAGAAGGTGAAATGGTAAGGTTAGTTTATGTATTGCCCAAATTTTCATTGTCTAATGACCGCAGGGCCATTTTGGAATTGAACGAGAAAGATGGCGAACGAAATATTGAACTGAAAATAGCACATAGGTATGTCAATAACCCAAATTAATACTATTATGAAAAGATTAGTCCTTTGCTCACTAGTACTTCTGTTTGTTTCCTGCGCAGAGAATAACAATATGTCTCACACCGAAACAGCGCAAGTTGTTGCTGAAAGCTTTTTCTCAAAAGATGAGTCAGCTTTAAAAAAGCATACTACATCAGAAGGATATGCCAGTTTGATTACGGTACAAAATATGCTTCCTGATTCTGACAAAGAAATCGAAGTAGAAATCTTGGATGAGGCTATTGAAGGTGAAATTGCCTGGGTAAAATATAAAACATCGTTTGATGGAAAATCGGGCATCTTTAAACTCGTCAAAGAGGATAACCAATGGAAAGTGACTAGCAAAGGACCGAGAGAGAAAGGGCCTTTTTTGTAGAAAGTAAAAAAGCCACCTTCATTGGTGGCTTTTGAAATAGCAGCAGACTGAGGAATCGAACCTCAAACTTATCCCCAAGCTTCGTAGTGGTTGGCACTCAACAAGAAATTTCTGTTTGGACAAGTCTGCTGGATAAAGGGGTCTGCCCACCAAAAAGAAATAACACGGTTAATATCATTGATATTAATATGAAGTTTGAAACTTCAGCGATTTTATTGAAAATTGATCTCATACTACTTAAATTTTTAATTATAGAATTACACACGAGACTTACAATAACTTCTTGCATCAAGCTATTTACCCAATACACTACTAAACCAAGATTTTAAAGAACTTATATAGAGTAAATGATTATCTATTTTTAGCTTATTAAAAGCAAATATTGTACCAAAAATCAGCTTTAATTTTAAGATAACTTGGTATCTATTGAGCTTTATAATTGATATTTGCAATGATGTGATATAGTTCGGTATCTGTACCGTGATTGGTCATTGCAACCCTTAAAGCGTCATTTTTAAACCCAAGTTCCTCGGTAATGTCATTAATAGAATTATTAATAAGTTCATATCCTTTAGGGTATGTATGTGATAGTAGCGTATCGTCAAGGTATTTTTTCCATCGCTCATTCAACCGATTTGAAACGCCATAATCATATACCACGATAAAAAGATATTGCCGCTTGGATGTGTAATTGAACAGTTTTGAAATATGAGATTGCACTCCTTTTTTAGCCATACCATTAAGTGGTTCAATAATTGCCAACTCTTGGGTGCCTTCAAGAACGGTCAAGTCGCGCTCTCCCGCATCTTTACCTTCTTGAGAATAGCCACCTCTGGATTGGTCTTTTACCGTAAGACCATAATTTTTCAGATTTGTCCTGACTAATATTTCTAACAAATCATTGAATGCATTTTCATCTTTGAGTTTGTCAATGCTTTTAATTTTTGACAGTAATTCGTGAATGGATTGGGAGATTTCCTTTGATACATTTTTTCCAAAATCGTCAGGTTTTAGAAATGATTCTTTAAGGTGTTCTGTAAGGGAGTGTTTGGAACTAAGATGGTTTTTCAGCTCTTCGGCGACCTTGTAAGCACTTGAGGTTTTCTTTTTGAGTTTATTATGAAGATTTAATAGAACTTCGTCTCTATTTCCTTCGTAGGTATTAAACGTAATCGCTTCATCAACTATTAATTTTGCCTCATTAACTTGTTTCCTATCTAGTAATGAAATTACCCTAAGCTCTACATAATCCACGATTAGGGCGCTCGCCTTATCCAATTTGGCGTAAACACTATCAAAACCTTTGTAGTCCTTGAGGTGTAGTTTTACAGTCAAGATATTATAAAGTATTTTTCCTTTCACAAACTCAAGTAGCTCAGGCAAAGTGTCTTTTTCATAGGCTTCCCATTGTTGAAGTGCTTCTTGAAAAAGTCTTTTATTGTTTTCATTTTTTGCCCAGGTAATTTTTGCTGCAAATCTATTGAGAGCAAGAGAAATATAACTTGGGTAATTTGTAACCAAATCGTTGAATATGTTATAAGCATTGTCTGGTTTTTGTTCAAAGCGAATCAATGCAGTATAAAATCTTTTTTGGTCATATGGCTTCATTTCAGAAGGCGTAACAGCATAACTCTTTGGTTCTTCAATTACATCAATTGCACTTTCATCTTTATCTAAAAAAGCCTTCATTAATTTTGAATCAAACAAGCGTTTCTCTGAATTATTCCCAAGACCCTTTTTTGGTGCATTTTCATCCCAATACTTAAAAGCAATTTCTGCCTCGTTACTTAATGCTGCATTTCTTGAAAGCAATTGAATGGTATGTTCTACTTCACCCCAATTATTCTCGGTGATAAATGCCTTAACATCGATTGAACGTAACTTTTGCAACAGATACTCATTGAATCCAGAGGATAGATTGTTATCTGCTAATATGAGCAGTTGCAACAGATTTTCTGTTTTTGAAAGGGCATCCCACAAAAGTTGTGGCTGATCAAAAGTATTGGCTTTCTCTACTAAACGTGGCAAGAGTTGTTCATCACTATAATTATGTAGTAATCTTTCATATGATTTATCAAAAATATTAACGCTGAATCTGTTTGCCAATACACCATATTTCTCGACAAATTCTATGAGCTGAGATTCTAGAATGAGCTTGCATTTTGACAAGTCCCCATTGAAATTTGAAGATTCAGTAGACTTGTTTTGAATGTTATCTAGAACTTCAAGGATAATCGTAAAATGGGTTCTCAGTTTTTTAGCGTTAAATCGATTCTGCTCTAGGTATATGTCGTCTGTCTTTTTAAAATGAAATTGAGGGGCGAGCAGCTCTTTAAAATTTCCTTCTCTAAATACAGAAAGGAAGAGTGGCCACCAAGTGATTTTTTCTATACGCTCTTGGTTTTCTAACCAGCTTGGGGTCACAAGAACTTTATCACCTGTTTTATAGTCTAACTTTTTGAGCTCATTGGTTTCCAGTATCTTTAAATATAATTCTGAAAAACTTTCGGCCAATAATTTTTCAAGTCCTTTTTCTTCTATAAACTCTGGTAAGTATTCGTTCCTTAAAGAAAAGGAACACAGCCAGCTCAGCATATCAAATTTAAAGATGGGAAATTGTAAAACACCTCTGTCTGAACTACGCGTTTCTTTATGAATAAGTAATGTCTTTACAATTTCGGGAATTGCTTTCGGTAAAAACAACTTGGTGCTATTGGTAAGTACATAATGGCCTTTTTCCGGAAGCTGTTCTAAAATCTTTAAAAAGCCTTTTTCTCGTTCTTCCACAAGGGCTTGAAATTCGATAGCCTTTACAACATCTCTGCCTGCCATTCGCTTCCTGTACTTATCCTTGTTGAGCCATTTTAAAATACGAAAAACAAATACTGCATTTTGCCGTAATGAATTACCATCAGATTGTAATCTACTATTTATAGAAAGTGAAAATGCTTCTAAAAGCATTTTTGTTCTCATCTGATATTCAAGATTTTTATATGGATGTTGAGCACCTAATGAAGAAAGCATAAAAAAAGCAAGTGCATCAAACTCTTGATTGGTCAGCAGATAGGGTATTATTTCTGGCCGTCTCCATTTGAGTAAACTAAATATGTCCCAGATTAAAAAAGGCTTATCATAGCTCGCCAACAATAATTTTTTAACAGATGGAAAATGTTCTGTTTTAGATTTACCATTATCATCAACTTTAGCAAACGCCTCGTCCATCCCAATAATACAACCTATTAACTGAACCAATTGATTCCTGCTCGATTGGTCGAAGAAAATATTATTATGCTCAAAGTGCTCCATATGGTCCATCCTAAGATATAGGTCAGTAATATCTTTGGCGTTTACAAGATCTTGGTCTTTAGAAAAAGTAGCGCTATTATGAAGCCCTGCTCCTCTTAAGGATACATCCAATCTGCATTTTTCATATTCGTTTTCACGTCCTTCCAAGTCACGTTCATTCAAAACTAAAGTCATTGCACCTTTGACGAATATTTGACATTCATTTTTAGTTGAATTTTTGCCAAATACTGCTGAATATGATATGGAACTCATTTTCTCTAAAAAATCCAGCACCAATTGTTCCGGTTTCTGGTTTTGATTATGATGTACCATTTTTCGCCATATTAAAGCTCCAATCCGGTCTTCGGCCTGTTGTCTTAACACATCAGTATCCTGAAGGTTTTGGACAACGTAATGGTCATCTACCTTAGCAATCAGTTTTTTATCTATAAAATATTTAAGTCCTGGTGTTTGTAAGTAGCATTTAGAATGACTCTTTAGAATACTATCAAAATTCGATACATTTATTGTGATAGGCTTCTTTCTTAATTTTTCAGAGTATTCTTGAATATGAGTTAGGAATTTAAAATCGTTCCAGTTATCCAGTAGTGAGTTATAATGCTCGGAAAAGCGAATGGTGAACGTGTCATTCACCTTAGATTTTTTAAGGAATCCAGAATCTAAAAGCCATTCGGTATCGAGTGTATCTGCTTTATTATATTCACCCATAGCCGTTTCAAATTCTGCGGTTGTCCAGACTCTCTCAGGGTCATTTCCGTAAGTGAAATTTAAAAACCGAAGCTCGTCATATTGATTTCTATACTTATTGAAATCAAAAAGAATACTTCTTATGGCTGAGGGAATTTGAATTATTCCCAGAACCTCTCTAAGCCAAAAACGCTTAAATATCGAATCGACGTTTATGGGTACATTTACTTTACCATACTCTTTTGACATTGAGTTGAGCACCTTTCTACTTACAGTTCGTATCGGTAAATCAGCGTACCAAAGAACTTCGGCATAGAACAATGAAGCATCCCAAGCCGTTTCAGAATCAATATTTTGAGTATGTAATTGAAGTGAACGTATTGCACTATGTCGTATTGCCTGTACGAGGTTTTTTGTTGCTTCTTCTTTTTGGTAATAACTCATATTTGATTAAATGATTAAACTCGAAAAGCTCCAGCCATCAATTCTATTTCGGCATTTTTTATTCCTATCCCGTTTGCCGCATCTTTCCAGTTCTTTACAACGGAAAACACTTCATCCAAAATTGTTTCCATTTCGCTTTCGCTTAAACGAAAATACTCGCCAACACTTTTAGCCAAATCAAAGTTTAAACCATTATCATCCATATCGATATTTAGAGACAAGCCATCTTTTTCTATAGATGGATTTAGGTCATAAGCTGGCGATAAAACCCAACCTTTTTTAGTTAATATAAATCCGTGATTTCGCAAATGGTCATCGGTGTTGGAAATGGCTATATTAAAAACGATGCGTCGCCAAAGCTGATGCAAATTGGCTTCTACATCTGCACCATAATTTTCTATAAACTCTACGATTTCGAGATAACTAGGTGCAGACTCTTTTATGATATCTTCGGTATTTCCGGTCATTGTCATAGCGGATGCAAAGTGAATGCGTTTTCCATTTTCCCTATCAAACCGTCTTGTTAAGAATGTGTGATACTGACCGCTAATCTTCTCTATTTTAGAATCTGCCATTTCTATACCCGCTGCAGTAGCTAATTGATATGCTAAAAACTCCCAAGCAGCTTTGTCAACTGTATCTGTTTTTGACGGAAATTTGGCAATCCATAGATTTCCTTGGGTATCAAAAATGTTAGCTTTTGGTCTGGCACCACCTAATGAAGAACCTGGCGCAATCAGTACTGCAATCCATTTTCGTATATCATCATTTTGTTCGTCACTTTCTAACTGTTTGACGGCTTCTTGTAAATCGCCCAATGATGACCAAGGTGGTGTTGGCGTTCTATCATCATTATCTAAAAAAGGACCTTCCAGTTCGGTTTTAAAACGCAAAGCACCCATTCTGCTTTCATCATAAACCCCAAGCAAATAATCTATTTCATAAAGTGTGCTTGCCTTTTCATTATTTGCACGAGCATCTTGAACTGCTCTACGCTTCATTAAAGTCTTACCCCAAGTGTCAGGCATACTATCTAAAAAGATTCCGAAATTCTCTTTGTTGGTTGGATATTGCGGACCAGAATAAAAATCGATGTCTGGGTCTAACAATCTCTGTGCATCGGTTTTTAACCAATCTTTATCATACTCAAAACTGAATGCTTTTTTTCCCTTGGCAAAATGTGCCGATAAAGTTCCTATTAGTGTTGGTTCTTTAAGACCTACCCAATCAGCAAAAACATATATGTCAAATTTTCCTGTTGCCATCTTTCTTATAATAAATCAAGGTCTTGAAGTTTTCTGCCAAATTCATCATCTACTGCCAGCTTTTTAAAATCATCTTCCAAGTTGAGAACTCTGAAAATATTAAAATAAGAACCTATGGCAACCGCTGGGTCGCCTTTTTCTATTCTATACAATGTAGTCCGATTAATACCCGCACGTTCGGAAACCTGCTCAGCTGTGAGCTTTCTTCGCTTTCGTGCTAGCTTTATATTCTCGCCTAATTGCTCAAATACTTTCTGATATTTTGGTAATAGAACTGTTTTCTTAGAATTCATTTTGTTGCATATTTACCACAAATTTACTATTTTTGTTGATAATATGCAACAATTATGAGTTTTACAATTTTTGATAGAGACCTACTTTTTAGTGCAGATAGACCAGAGTTCAAACTTTATATAGACAAAGTCTTAACTGAAAATTTGAAAACATTAGACGCACCGGTTGAAATATCTGCCAATGTAGTTTCAGCAGATGATATAGAAATTGAAGACAGAGACTGGATTTACAATGCATCACTTTTTGATATATATGCCTCTGTTCCTTTTATTGAAAACAAGGTGATTCAAACATCGAAGGCATATACCGATTTTCTTGAAAAATTTGATTCCTTCTTAGATATTTTCAAAAGTATGTCACAAATAGAAGGTATGACATTAGCGCCTTTTGCTCTCTATTTTAACTTTGAAGACAAGTATGTCTTAAAATTTCTATTTCATCCAAAACCTAAGGATATTGACTACGTATCAATGCTTTCATCAGCTTTTGAGACAATAGCTCACCTACATCAAGAAAAAGAGAGCGAGTTGAAAAATACGATTCACAATTCATACTCAAGAAGAAACAATAAAAAGTATTTAACCTTTTCAGAAGGTAGCTGGAAAGTTCTCAATCCTTTACTAGAAGTGGGAAAGGAAATTACTAATAACTACAGAAAAGATAGGGATTGGCGTGTTAAGAAACCTCATATAATGCTCAATCAGGATAACTTTACTCATCGCTTCATCTTTGATTCTAATTGGGTACTTGTTTTTGACCATTTAGAAACAATGTTGATTCAGCCAAATGACGTCGCCCTATATTCTAATATATCTGAAAGATGCTTAAAACAGGCGCGCGAATTTTATGACAAAGTAATTCTGCCACGTCATAAGCAATGGTCAGGTAGCTTCCCGTCTTTAGAAATCCAAAAAGAATATTATGATTATTTTGAGATAATAATTGAGGCGGTAATCTTTGCCTATACCGCTTTAGAAGCTTTCGCTAACATCTGTATCCCATCTGGATGGGAATACCAAACAGAAGCAAATGGCGTAAAGACCATATACTCTAAAGAAGCCATAGAGCGCAAATTTCCGCTTCGTGATAAATTCAAAAAAATAATACGCCCTATATTAAATACACCGGATCCAAGTCAAGAAAATTGGTGGATGTCTTTTACAGAACTTGAAAACCTACGAAACGAAATCATCCACACCAAACAGTCCAAGTCTGAGGAACGTTATGCTAAATTACTTTCCCAATCCATTTTTGATATCGTAAAAAATCATCAGGATATTATTCAGTTTTACGGTGAACACATTTCTAAATATAAAACTGAGCTCTTAGAAGAGTATCCTTATGAGTTTGGCTATGATGATGTTATTCCAGGATTGATGACTGATAAAAATTATTGGAAATCGTACAAATCTATTCGTAACATCAATTTTGACAGGTCAGGCGAGGAAGAATAACATCAGCTAAATATCGACCGCACTTCATCATAAACCTGCTCAAAATTAGCCTCTAAATCAGCCGCGGTAAATTGTTTTGATTCCTTGGGAAGCTCACGCGGGATTTGCTGCAATTTAAACTGTACCTTTTTATCTTTCCCATCTGCATAGGTAATGAACTCGCCCTGTTTCAATCTAAAAAACACGTCCGCTCTAATCTTAGGAATTTCCTTTTCGCCTGTGGTTATTCGAGTATCAAAATCCAGATTATGTCCTCGACTTATGCTTTTTGTAGGATCCTTGATAATCTCAAAAAAGCGCTCATAGTATTTAGCGGTGTCCGGGTCGTTGACCTTTCCAAAAAATTGATAGGATAAATTACTCAATATGGCTTTACTCGCCTTGTCGCCATACATCATATCGTTTTGGATTTTGTCCTGCATAACGTAAATCGTAGCAATGTCATAACTTCTAAGCGTTGCTGGAATGCGGTGCATATTCAGCAAACGGATGGTCGGTGCTTCTTCCATCAGTAAGAAAGACGGTTTTGAATTTCGTACACTCATTTGTTTAGTAATGGTGTGGATAATGGTAGCAATTACTGGCGAATACGACGTTTCAAATTTTGGGTTGTTCACAATAGAAATTACCGCTGGATTTTGAACATTATTGATATTGAGCGGCACTTCATCTGCGGACAATGCCATAAAAATGCGTTGTGTACTAATTCGTTTCAGGGCATTGGCCAAAGTACTTTTTACGCCAGCCGTCTGCCTATCCGAATCCTTGCCGCTTATAAAAGCATCTGCCATCGCCCTCGATGTGGTGTTGGTTTCCAAGAACTGGATTAGGCTGTCCGTATCCAGATATTGGTAAATGGCAATCAAATGTGGAAGGGTACAAAACTCAGGATAGGTGGTTTTCAGTTTCCAAATCAATCCACCAATCAAACCTTCAGCTGCATCGTTAAAGAATTTTGTCGTGCCAGTTGTACCACTTTCTCTTTGCTCTAAAAGGTTTTCTATTAATACCCTTGACACTTCGTTTACGCTTTCCTCGTTCTCTAAATACCGTGGTGCGATAGGATTTACCCTGTGGATGATTTTATCAAAGGAAATGACCTTAAACGGAATATCATTATCCTTGAAAAGCGGGTACGCCATTTCGGTCAGTTCAAAATCCTTGTAATCGTGGATAATTCCACAAAAGTTCTCTTTCCGGAAGTGTTTCAGAAATCCATACACAACGCTTTCGGTCTTTCCACTTCCGGCAGAACCGATGATGGATGCACCACGTTTGATGTTATCCAATTTGAAATTTCCTTTGGTGGTGTCAAAGCTGACCTGATATTTGCTATCGCCATTTATCGGTTTATCCGTTTTGTGAAGGAACACGTACATTCCTATGTTAATTAATATGAGAGGGCAAACCAGATAGAGGGCAATAAGAGTCAATGCATTTTCCTCGTTTAAGTAAAACACCATCGCACCAAGCACCAGAAAATTAACGATGAATGCGTACCTACTTACCCGAAACATCCCATAGAAAACGATACTGGCCAGACCAATAATTGAAAGTATCGTTATGAAATTGTCAATCTGCATAATTTTAGATTCCTATGGAACTTGATTTAATCGCTATTTCAGCACCACGCCTTAACCGTTTAAGAATCCGAAGTGCAATCTGTGTTTGACTAACTGGAATATTTGGCGCTATCGGCAATCCTGTTTTTGCTATCATTTTAAACGCCAATGCCTTTTCGTTGGCTGGCAATTTCATCAAGGCAGCGAAATAAAGATTGGGATTCTTCACAAAATCCTTTCGGGCTTTGTAGGTCTCAGCAAAGTTTCGTTTATAGCCGAAAGTCTTATCGAATGTTTTTTCTGCTCTTTCAAAGAATTTATCTCGGTCAAATCCACGTTTTACGGTTTCCCCATTTAACTTCACGTCGGATGCTCTGTATTTGCTTCCGGGCGACAAGCTGAATCTGTTGGATGCATCCTTTCGGCTCACGATAATATGGATGTGGCTTTGGTTTCCATCTTTTTGCATTCCCTGGACAATCCGTTTTCCGTTTTGTTGGTGTGGTGCCTGGCGTTCCAGTTTGGCGATTTGCTTTTTCATCCTTTTAATATTTCCTTCAGCTCGTCCTTCCTGAACGTTTCGGATTTCAGTTTTCAGCTGAAGTATTTTTGTTGCAAAGGGTTGATTTTCCTTTACCTGAAAATCTATTCCCTTAAAGGTGCGTTGATGCTCTATTTTTGCATAGTACTTTATATCATCGATGTTTACCGGTCGCCCTTTGATTTCCCTATTGAATGAAGCCACATAATCTTTCATCAGCTCTCTGGTGTATCGTTTTAAATCTTCGCTACTGTTCTGAAGTTTTCGCAATTCATATTTTGAAGGACTCACGGTAATTGAGTAGAATCTTGGTTCGTGTTTTTCCAGTTTTGCGGTATTCCCATCGATTTCCTTAATGACTTCCTCAGCAGAAATCTCATCGCCGTATTGATTGAAAAAATGTTCCATATCCTGTTGTTCCAAACCTTGGTTTTCTTTCTCTAAATAACCCACAAAATCTGCTGAACTTTTGGAAAAGTTACCGCCCATTTTTTGAGGTGTTATTGTGATGTACATAGCTCGAATATTAGAGTTCGTTTTTTAGATTTGGCTTTTACCGCTTCGCTCTCTCTTCGTTCGTGAATCTCGTAGACTCGATTTCGCGAAAGCGTACTTCTTTCTTTTCTTCGGCATATTTCTTTTCCAAAATGAGTGGTTTCTTTTTGGGTTCGTCCATCACAAAAAGGGATTGCAACATTGCGACCGTGGGCTTGGTTTGGGTCTTTTCTACATCACGCATTATGGCAATTACAGCGTTGATTCTTTTCAAGAGCTTAGCCTCAATAGTACGTCCGGTTGGTCCTAATTTTTCCTTTGGGGAAATCTCGTTATAGAGAAAGAAATCAAGGATGCTTTCCATCGCTTCGGTGTGCGTTTTAAAGTGCATTTTGGAAAATTCCTGAAACCGCTTGGCAGTTTTTCGTTTGAACCTGATAGTGATGAATGAATCCATTTCCTTTCGCTTTTTTAAAGATTTGACGTAAATCCATCCCTATTTACTGGTGTTCCAAGACCATTTGACGCAAATTGTTGGAATTTTTAAATCCTGATTGATTTTAACTTATTAAAAATCAATAGATTAAAACGAAAATAGAATATGTAACGTGGTGCAGCCCGTTACCCTCTTGCTATTCCTTTTCGTCACGCGCAAGCGTGACAAAAATCCATACAATTCGGCAAAAAAGCCGATTGCCATTTTCAGGGAAAATGAATTTCCGATATGTTATTTTTCGATGTGTAAGAGTATCGGCGAAAGTCGAAAATTGGATAACCTTACTTTAATTTGTAATGCTGCATTTCAGCGAAATAAAGATAGTGATTTTTTCTTGATGTAGGTTTAATTACACACAAAAACACCTCTGAAAATTCAGAGGCGTTTACCTTATTGTTTCAAAATTTCATATATTAAATACATAGGTGTAAGAATATAAATTCCGAAGTGCTTCTTCTTCAATCATCGTTTCAAAACAGCCATAATTTTCTTTAACGTATTTGCGGATGCTATCGCCAAATTTTCGTTTCACATCTTCTTTGGACGTTTCCAAAAGTCGGTTTTGAGCTTCCTCGCTCAAGTCTGTAAAATTAAGATATACCATAGCGATAGGTTTTAATATTCACTTGGTAGCATCAGCGTATCATTTACAAAAAACAACCGCAGTTCATCGAGTGGAAAATCGGTGGCACGATAGCCGTGTTTTTCCAAAATGGTATCGTTGCCATCACTGTAAATTATCTCGGCTTCGTAACCCAAATAATCCTGTTTTTCTTCGGGCAATCTTTTAAAATCGATTGTGATAAATTCGCTTCGGTTCATCAGACTTTTAGCAATTACCGAAGCATCCGTTATGAGCCAAAAACATTCGGCAACTTCTGATAAATATTTCAAACCGTCAGTAAATCGTGTTTTCAATAGCGGGATTTGATAGAACATTTCTGTTCCATTAAAATATTGCAACCGCTCTTTAATTTCGTTAACTTGTGCTTTCATTGTTTAAAATTTTTAAGATTTGAATAATGAAAAGAGGGCGCATCTTTTGACGGTTACGCCCTCTTTATTTTTGAATTACTTGTCGCTTTTGTTTCCAAGCAAAAGGATTTCATCGGCTACGACTTCGGTAACATAGCGTTGGTTTCCATCGTCCGTGGTGTAGGTTCGGGTCTTTAGTTTTCCCGTGATTCCTACTTCCTTGCCTTTTTCAACATATTTCTCAACGATTTCAGCGGTCTTGCCCCAAGCCACAACGGTATGCCAGTTGGTGTCGGTTTGCTTTTCGCCTTTGCTGTCTTTGTAGTACTCGTTTGTAGCGAGTGAGAAGCGGGCTACTTTCTTACCGCTTTCAAGGTTCGTAATGGTTGGCTCTTGTCCAACGTTTCCAATCAACTGTACGTGATTTCTAATAGTACTCATAACTAAATGGTTTTAAATGCCTTTTACAGGCTTGATTAATATTTCCCTTTTCAATTCAGATTAAATTTTAAGGGGTGTTTGTTCTTTTCTTTCGTGCATCGCACAATGGATAGAGTGGGTTTTGTCAAGACTTTTAGGGAATAAATCAGGTGTGTTTGCGACGTAGTAAATTCCTCGGAATTTCAAGGAAGTAGAAACCTTATTTTTCACTAAAACTTTGTACAGTCTTGACAAGTTCCATAAGGGCATTAGCAATTCTTTTAAATCCGGTTACGATTTGAGCGTACCGACAGTTAAGCGAAATGAGTGGCTGGGTTTAACCCACCTGACCGGACGGGCAGGTGTAGAATTGGTTATGGCGTGCCTGTTTTTCGACGCCCCGAAAAACAACACAGGCTTTATCCATTATAAACCCCTTAAAATGTGTAAGACAGCGGTTTGGTTTTTAGGGATTTTCGAGTGAGGGATCAAGAAGACCGCGCCGAAAATCCTGTTAAGAAAATTGAAGTGATGGCTTTCCGATGAAAAGCGGACTTCGTACCCTATTTCGGATTGGGAATGCAACGTCCCTTCCCGGTGCAGCGGGCAGGGTTAGCGGAATGGAAAGTAGAAATCGGGTGCGGTGTCCAAGATTTTTGTAGGGAAGCTCTTTTCCCGAAATGAAGTGGTTGCCTGCCTTTTTCAGCAGGTAGGCGTGGAATGTAGGGGAATGTGCTGAATGGGATACAGATGTTTTACTCTGGAAAAAGTAGTGCTGCTCTATCCAATAATTCTTTTGGTGTTCTGGTGAGCTTTGCTGTTTCGACCTTGTTATCTAAAAAGAATGAAAAAGGTTTGTATGATGATTTTAGCATAGCAATTCCCTCTTCTTCAGATTGTGGTTTTGGTTTGGCTTTCGACAATTCAAACCTTAGATAATCTTCTTGGTATTCCATTAGTACATCCCATAATTTTATTTTTTTGGATTGAAGAGCTTCTTTATTGAACATTAAGGTATCAATATCTATAATGACCAAATCTTGAACTCTGGAAATATCCAGGCCACTTTCCTCCAACTTAGTAAGCTCATCCTTGAACCAACTATTAACTATACTGTTTGTGCCCGCTGTATTGAACATTCTGTAATGCACGACCAATACAGGTCTGATAATTCCTTTTTTTAATGGAAACTTCGGGTCATAGGTTGCTTCACCTTTAAGTAGAGTTTCAATATTTGCTGTAAGCTGTCTAACAGCTTTTGGTTTGCCCTTTTCGTTTTCAAATAACTTTAATCTGAATTCTTCTTCAAGCACAGTATAATCTGGACTTGTTTTTGATTCTTTCGATATCAAAATATCCTTAGATTCAAATAGCATTGCTCGTTTTCCGTTTCTGATATAGTAGTCAGGCGCACCATCCATCAACTCGTCAAGCTCTTTTCCTGATTTTTGAACGTATCGATTTCCAAAAATTTCACTCAGCAAGGTATCGAGAGCGTATTGCTCGCTATATTCATAAGTTTTAAGTCCGTATAGCCCTTTTACCCTTTGTTCATCCGGAAGTTCATCATTGATTAGTTTTAATCGAAAATACAGGCCATTATAAATCATCTCGATTACAAAAAGTGGTGAAATAATACGATATTTCAAGTCCTCTACTTTGTAAAGCGGTTTACTCCTCAAAGTCACGAAATCAAGTTCTTCTGCTATCTCTTCTGACGACAAAATGTGTTTATCTATAAAATCTTCGTGGGCTGGGTCTTCAAGATGGATTTCTGTATGGGCCTCTTTATCTTTCATTAAAACCGAATAAGTTATACCGAGAAGACGTCGCAAGTATTCATTATAATTTTCAACACCATAGTGTTCGTAAAAGGCTATTAGTAAAGGTTTACATCGCTCAATACCAGAAAGAAATTCAAAATAGGATAAGGCACGTAAGAACTGACACGTAAACACCTTGTCAGTTCTGTAATTTATAAAATCAAAATTATGAAATTGCAACATAAGCAAAGCCTGTGCAGGTGTAAATTTTATACCAGATTTTTCATCGGCCTCACTTTGCGCAATACCTCTATCGGTAAATGCAACTTGGTTGAGATGTAGGTACGCTTTAAACATATCGCGTTCCATTTCCTCGTTGGTTTTTTCTGTTTCAATATCTTCGGAAACATTATCAAAAACATATTCAAAAAACAAAAGACTACTGCCAACGTATGGAATTTCATAATCACCTATATCGTATTCTGCCTGTGCCACATAGTTCACTAAATTTTGATATGCGTCTTGAGCAAAATCTTGATTCCTCTGCGAAAAGAACATATTCATAAAAGCGACAACATTGCTGTACTTAGATTTTTCCGTATCAAAACCAAGAAAGTGAGACCCTGTTTTTAGCAAAGTCTCGCGACTTATCCCACTCAGATATTCATCTAAAGATTTTCGCTCTTCCTCAGGGAAACAAGCTTCAAATGTAACGCCGAGTTTAATTTTCATATTTTCATTAATTTAATAACATAGTTAATATAACATTAATAAATAGAACAGGTGAGTTATGAAAAGAAAAAGGGCCAGCACGAATGCCGACCCTTCTTCAAACAACAAAAGCTAATCGTTGAGTTCCTGAATTTTCTTTTCAAGAACTGTGATACGCTCTTTCAAACGTACTTCACGTTTGTCTCTCTTTTCAGCATATTCCTTCTCAATATCGGCAATCTTGGATTTGTAATATCCTTGCATTGCATTGTAGAATGAAATATTCGTCAAATTATTGACGTGATTGCTTTCGCCAAAATGCACTTGTTTTGTAAGCATATAGCGTATCAGCTTGTGAAAGATTTCCTTTTTGAAATTCTTCTTGAAATTCTCGACCATTTTAACTTTGGTCATCTTGGACGTGTTGCCCAAGAACTTTGAGAAATACTTTTGTTGGCTCATATAGTCCACATTATTTTCAAAGAGCGATATCGAGAATGCCACCATTTCATCTGTCGAAAGTGTCTTCTTCGAATTGATGTATTCGGTCTCTCGTATCATTTCAACAACTTCTTCAAATTGCTTGTTGTTCTCGATGTGCTTCTTGCGGATTTCCCTTTCGTTGATTTTCACGATTTGTTCTTCGGGTGTACAATCTGCCATTTTTCTGTTGGCCAATGGTTCTGAATACTCGCTCGATTTATCTTTTGATTTCTCGATTATCTTGACAAACACTTCCTTGTTTTGGTAGGTTTCAGGATGGAATACGATACCTTTTACAAATCCGTTGTCAGTTGCCGAATTGTAATTTTTCAATTCTTCTTCGTAGTTCTCAATGGCTTCCTTAAGCTCAGCTTTTAGTTCATCTTCGGAATAATCGTAATGTTGGTACTCTTTTTTGATGGCTTCGATTGTGGGCTCAAATGGATTTTCAATGATTTCAACATCATCCAGCAAATAGACCTTCAAACCGTTCTTTTCCAACTGTGAAATAATGAGCTGGTTGTTTTCGTCATCTGCCCAGTACTGTCGTATTTCAGGAATCAATAGGATATTTTCTTTCTTGGATTTTTCAATCAAGTTCAAGAACGATTTGTTTTTCTTCGTTTCAAAACAAGCTGATTTTGTGCAGACCATTTTACCCTCGCCGAACAGATTTCCTTGATTGGTGGCATTAGACGGACATTCTACACAAGACCCAGCTTTCGGCACTAACTTCTTATCCGCTACATCGAAAGATGCTTTTTCCAAGTCATAGGTCTGATCCTTAATCATCCTGTTTATTTGGTGGGCATTAAAGTCTTCGCCCATCGTTTCCAACATCATCTGTTGTTCTTCTGGTGCAAAAAGTGCGACACCAACACCTAACGAAATCGTCATTTCGCCATTGCGAACAAAGTGTTTGAAACCCTCTATCAAACCTGCCAATTTTAGGCGTTGTCTGATAAAGTTATCCGTTCTACCTAATCGTTTGGCAATTTCTGTTGGCGCATATTTTTCGCTTAGATAGGCAATTGCCTCAGCTTCCTCGGTTGGTTCTACATCCTGTCGTTGTAGGTTCTCGATGATTTGAAATTCAAGGACATCATTGTTCTCATAAGTCCTAACGATACAGGGGATAGTCGTTTTTCCGGCCAGCTTGCTTGCACGATATCGGCGTTCGCCCATCACTATGATGTAATGGCCATTTAATTGCCTTACTGTGATTGGCTGTATTACACCGTGATTTTCGATACTCTCAGAAAGTTGCTGTAATGCATCTTTGTTGAAAGTCTTTCTTGGTTGTTCTGGGTCAGGCTTGATGTTGCCTAATGGTAAGTTCTGAATTTGAAGTACGGATGATTTCTTTCCGTTTACTTCTTTCTTGGCGGTAGATTTAGCTCTACTGCCCTTCTTTGTGGCACTCGCTTTTGTTGTCATAATACTCAAATTTTTGATTAAACAATATTTGAGCAGAAACCAAACGGAAGATAAAATCTTGGCTCAAAAGGAAACGGAATAAATGAGTAGTCGAAGAAGCGTTGGCTTTATGCCGTAGTCTTTTGATGGAAGTATTTTACGAGTTTACCTTGCGGGTATATTGTATGATAATAAACTCCCCTTACGAAGAAGTAAGGTCGTGATTAGATAAATTTTATTATTTTGATTGTAAATTCATAGGATTTAAAAACAAATAGAAGAATTTAACATCAATAAAAATGTTGACTTCAAAATAGCAAGATGTTGTACCTATGTTGTACCAAGTCATAAAAAAAGCCGAGATTTTCATCTCAGCTTTTTTAGTACCGAAGGAGGGACTCGAACCCTCACGCCTTATCAGCAATGGATTTTGAATCCATCGTGTCTACCATTCCACCACTTCGGCCTTTAATTCTGCGCGATTTCAAATTTGGATTTTGAATCCAGCGCGTCTACCAGTTCCGCCACTCGAGCAAATTTGGATTGCAAAATTATAAAATAATTTTACATCTTTGCGGAAAAATAGTGAAAATATTACTTTTTAGCTTCAAATAAATTCCTAAATTTGCAGCTTGTTAAAAGAGGCATATAAAATAATTTTTTAGAAGCGTATCTTATTATGGTTAAAGGAATTACAGAAGCACAAATTTTTGCTTGTTCACAAAGTACAGAACTTGCGGAAAATATTGCAAAGGCTTACGGAATCCCATTGGGAAATGTAATTACTTCAACCTATAGTGATGGTGAATTTCAACCTTCGTTTGAACAATCTATTCGTGGAGCACGTGTATTTTTAATTGGTTCTACTCATCCGGGAAGCGACCATTTAATGGAAATGCTACTCATGTTAGACGCTGCAAAAAGAGCTTCAGCAAGACACATTACAGCAGTAATGCCTTATTTTGGTTGGGCACGTCAAGATAGAAAAGATAAACCGCGTGTACCAATTGCTGCAAAATTAATAGCAAAAATGCTGGAAACTGCAGGAGCTACAAGAATTATCACCATGGATTTACATGCCGATCAAATCCAAGGGTTTTTTGAACGCCCGGTAGATCATTTATTTGCTTCCACAATATTTTTACCACATTTAAAAGCTTTAGGTTTAGATAATCTCACCATGGCATCACCCGATATGGGTGGTTCAAAAAGAGCCTATGCGTATTCTAAAGTCTTAGAGAGCGATGTAGTAATTTGTTATAAACAACGCGCTAAAGCCAATGTGATTTCTCATATGGAATTAATTGGTGATGTTAAAGGAAAGAACGTTATTTTAGTTGACGATATGGTGGATACCGCAGGTACGTTAACCAGAGCAGCAGATGTAATGATGGAAAAAGGCGCAAAAAGTGTTCGCGCTATTTGTACGCACCCGGTATTATCAGGAAATGCATACGAAAAAATAGAAAATTCTAAACTGCAACAATTAATCGTAACCGATTCTATTCCCTTAAAACAAGAATCGAAAAAAATAAAAGTCGTTTCGTGCGCAGAACTGTTCGCTGACGTAATGAAAAGCGTGCACGAAAATAAATCAATCAGTTCAAAATTTTTAATGTAAACTATTTTATTAATTAATATTTTTTAGAAATGAAGTCAATTACGATCAAAGGATCTAAAAGAGAAAGCGTAGGCAAGAAATCAACAAAAGCCTTACGTAATGCTGGAGAGGTTCCTTGCGTATTATACGGAGGAGAAAACCCATTGCACTTTTCAGCACCAGAAGTGTCTTTCAACAGTCTTATCTACACACCAGATGTGCATACGGTAATTCTTGAATTAGAAGACGGAACAAAAGTGAACGCTGTCCTCCAAGACATTCAATTTCACCCGGTAACAGACGCTATTTTACACATGGATTTCTATGAATTCGATGATGATCAAGAAATCACCATGGAAATTCCTGTTCACTCAGAAGGCGTGCCAAAAGGTGTTAAAAATGGTGGAGTTTTACGTTTCAACTTACGTCGTATGAAAGTAAGAGGTCTTGCAAACAAATTGCCAGATTATATTGTAGCAGACGTAACACCGCTTAAAATTGGTAACAAATTATATGTAACCGCTGTAAAAAGTGATGATTACAATATTTTACACCCAGATAACACGGTAATTTGTCAAGTTAGAACATCGCGTAATATTGTTACTACCGATGATGAAGACGAAGATGAAGTAGATGCTGGAGATGTACCTGCAACAGAAGTTCATGACGAAGGAGCTGCGGCTGCTTCTAACGACGGATAGAATCATTTTATCTCTTATATAAAAAAGCATCCTTTAATTGGGATGCTTTTTTTATTTTTACTGAAAACTAGACAATGCTATCATTCTTCGGTAGAATTTTAAGTAAGAAAAAGAAAGATCAGGAAAGCGACAACTCCATGAAAAAATTTTTAGTGGTAGGTTTAGGTAATATTGGACCTAAATACCATAACACGCGACACAATATTGGCTTCAAAATTTTAGATTATTTAGCTGAAAAAGAAACCCTAACTTTTGAAACCGTTAAACTAGGCGACAGAGCCGAATTTAAATACAAAGGACGAAAGTTTATTTTACTCAAGCCAAGCACTTTTATGAATTTAAGTGGAAAAGCTGTTAATTATTGGTTAACCAAAGAAAAAATTCCGTTAGAAAATCTTTTAATCATTACAGACGATTTAAATTTACCTTTCGGAACTATTCGATTAAAAACCAAAGGAAGTGACGGCGGCCATAACGGACTAAAAGATATTCAGCAACAACTCAATACGAATAAATATAATCGATTTCGGTTTGGGATTAGCGATGAATTCTCCAAAGGAAATCAAATTAATTATGTTTTAGGTGAATGGAGCGAAGATGAAAAAAAACAAATGCCCGAACGTTTAGATAAAGCTATAGAACTAATTAAATCGTTTGGTACCGCGGGCGTTTCGAATACCATGAATAATTTTAACGGAAAATAAACCGGCAGTATTTTTAATATGGAAGAATTTCTTCAGAAAAAAGGGGCAGTAATTACCATTGGCACGTTCGATGGCGTTCACGTGGGTCACCGGAAAATAATTAAACGTTTGGTAGATTCTGGTAAAAAAAATCATTTAAAAGCAACTGTACTCACATTTTTTCCGCATCCAAGAATGGTTCTTCAGCAAGAAAGTAAAATTAAACTGATTAATACTATTGAAGAGCGCAAGAAAATTTTAAAAAAAGCCGGCGTCGAAGAAATAGTGGTTTATCCGTTCACCAAAGAATTTTCTCGCCTAACCGCGCAAGAATATGTGCAATCTATTTTAGTAAAAAAATTGCAAGCAAAACGCGTAATTATTGGTTACGATCATCGCTTCGGAAGAAATAGAACCGCCGATATTCAAGATCTTCGAAAACTAGGTAAACAATTTCATTTTGAAGTAGAAGAAATCTCTAAAGAAGATATCGAAGAAGTCGCCGTAAGTTCAACTAAAATTAGAAAAGCCTTGGAAAATGGTGAATTAGAAAAGGCAAACACTTATTTAAGTGAACCGTTTATGCTTACCGGAAAGATTGTAAAAGGAAAAGGTTTAGGAAAACAATTAGGCTATCCTACCGCAAATTTACAAATTGAAGAAGAGTATAAACTTATTCCTAAAGGCGGCGTTTATGTGGTAAGTTCTGTAATTGACAAGAAAAAATATTACGGAATGATGAATATTGGAACCAATCCAACCGTTGGCGGAAAAGAACAAACCATCGAAACCTATTTTTTCGATTTAGATAAAAATCTCTACGGAAAAGAAATAAGCATCAACTTAATTACCCGAATTCGCGATGAGCAGAATTTTAATGATGTAGATGAATTAATTTCGGCGATGAAAGAAGATGAAGAATACAGTTTTAATTACCTTAAAAAACACAAATCAACCTAAAACGCAATGCTTCAAAAATGGTTGTTCAAACAAGTAGATAGTAGCGCGTTAATTGTTTTTCGCGTTTGTTTTGGTTTACTCATCACGATTGAAGCCTGGGGCGCAATTTTCACCGGCTGGATTAGAAGAACCTTAATTGAACCTACGTTTACCTTCAATTTTATCGGGCTCGATTTTTTACAACCGCTTCCCGGTAACGGAATGTATTATTATTACGCCGTAATGGGTCTATTTGGCGTTTTTGTTACCCTCGGCTATAAATACAGATTTAGCATGGCAAGTTACACGCTCATGTGGTCTTGTGTGTATTTTATGCAAAAATCGAGTTATAATAACCATTATTATTTATTGATTCTCATTTGCATTTTTATGCTAATTGTTCCTGCGCATCGCTATTTTTCAGTTGATGTAAAGCAAAAACCGGCATTAAAAAAATTCTCGATGCCTAATTGGGTTAACATTTTCATCATCCTACAATTGTGGATCGTTTATACGTATGCCTCGGTAGCGAAACTTTATCCCGATTGGCTCGATGGAACGGTACCGGCTTTATTAATGAAAAGCAAACAGGATTATTGGCTTATTGGCGATTTTTTACAGAACGATTGGGTTCCCGGCGTAATTACGTATTTCGGGTTAATTTTCGATTTAATTGTGGTTCCTTGTTTATTGTGGAAACCAACGCGAAAACCCATTTTTATCGCTGCAATTTTCTTTCATCTTTTTAATAGCATTGTTTTTCAAATAGGAATTTTCCCTTATTTATCACTAGCATTTTGTTTGTTTTTCTTTCCGGCGAAAAGTATTCAGCAACGTTTTTTACCGAAAAAGAAATTTTACGAACTTGAAGAAGTTACAGTTCCGAACTACAAACCTGCTTTAGTAAGTTTTTTTGTCATTTGGTTTTTACTTCAACTTTGCCTTCCACTTCGCCATTGGTTTATTCCTGATAACGTTTTATGGACAGAAGAAGGTCACCGATTAAGTTGGCGAATGATGTTGCGTTCCAAAAGTGGACACAGCACATTCACGATCGTAGATAATAACACTGGAAAAAAGATAATTGTTCCTAAACGGAATTATTTATCGAAAAAACAAATGGGCATCGTTTCTACAAAACCAGATGTAATTTGGCAATTTTGCCAACGGCTCAAAAAAGAATACGAAGAAAAAGGAGAAGATATTTCAATTTATGTAAATGCAAAAGTTCGGGTAAATAATAGACCATCTCAACCCTTAATTGACCCGAATGTTGATATGGCAAAAGCCGAATGGAATTATTTTTCCCATAACGACTGGATTTTACCTTCTAATTTAGAAAAATCTAAAAAATAAACTTCTATTTAATTAACTTCACTATAGTTGGATAAAGATTTTTAGACATCTTTTTTCTGCTTATTATAGCAAAAAGCACAGATAATATAATATTTATTAAAACCAGAAACATTGCTGAATAAATCAATATAGTGAAACCGGAAATATGCATAATTTTTAAAAAAGCATAACCTATAAATAAGCAATAAGTAACGATGCACCAAAATATTTGAAAGTTAAGCAGATTTGCTCCCGCTTCTTTTAATCCGATAATTTTATCCTTTTTATTTACCCATAAAATTAACGGGATAAGAATATTTCCTAAAGGAATAACTAAAAAAGAAAGCACGGAAAGGTGAAGAACAACTAAAAAAGTTTGATCTGTTTTTTTACCATATTCAACAATATCTTCAACATTTACTTTCAAGGCATCACAAATTAAATTTAAAGTTTTTCCTCTCGGCTCGCTTTCATTATTTTCAATTCGCTGAATCGTTCTTAAATTCACTTTCGCTTCTTCAGCCAGTAATTCTTGAGACAATCCTTTTTGCGTTCTAATCTGTTTAATTTTTTCACCTATTTTTTCCATACTATTTTATTTTTTTGAAGACACAAAACTAGCACAACCCGTAACTTTATCTAACGGTTTTAGTGTGACATTTTTATGACATTCGTGTCAAAATCAATAAAAATCAAAGCTTTTAAAAAGTATGAATTAATTTTAAGTAGATAAAAGAAGATATAAATTATGAAGTGTAGATTCCTAAAGTTGTCGATTTTTTTTACCTGAAACAAATAGAGATTAATTAACTTTGAAGTTTATATTTTCTGAAAAAAGTAATTTTACCTCAAAACTAAAAACCGATGTTGCAAGTCGCTCAAATTAGAGAACACAAAGAAAGCTTTATTGCTGCTTTGAAAAAGCGAAACTTTCAAGCTGAAGAACTTTTTGAACAAGTGCTTCAACTCGACGAAACCCGTCGCGCTACGCAAACCGAATTAGATAACACCTTAGCAGAATCTAATAAACTTTCCAAAGAAATCGGGATGCTTTTTAAATCTGGCGAGCACGAAAAAGCCAACAAAGTAAAAGCGCAAACCGGAAGTTTAAAAGAAAACTCTAAAAAATTATCAGAAGAACTTCAGCAGGCGGAAAAAAAAATAAATCAAATCCTTTACACAATTCCTAACGTTCCACACGAATCGGTTCCGGCAGGAGTTTCAGAAGATGATAACGAAGAAATTTTTAAGGAAGGTGATATTCCCGTTTTAGCTGAAGGAAGTTTACCGCATTGGGAATTAGCCAAAAAATATGACCTCATTAATTTTGATCTGGGAAATAAAATCACCGGAGCAGGATTTCCGGTTTATAAAGGAAAAGGAGCACGATTACAACGCGCGTTAATTACCTATTTTCTCGATAAAAATATTGAAGCCGGTTATACCGAATATCAAGTTCCGCTAGTAGTAAACGAAGCTTCAGGTTTTGGCACCGGGCAATTACCCGATAAAGAAGGACAAATGTATCATATTCAAAATGATGATTTGTATTTAATTCCGACCTCAGAAGTTCCGCTTACCAATATGTTTCGCGACGATTTGTTAACCGAAAAAGATCTACCGATTCGTTGTACCGCTTTTACGCCTTGTTTTAGAAGAGAAGCCGGCTCTTATGGCGCGCACGTTCGTGGGTTAAATCGTTTACATCAATTTGATAAAGTTGAATTGGTAAATCTCGTAAAACCGGAAGATTCTTACCAAACCTTAGATAATATGGTAGAACACGTAAAAAATATTTTACGTGAATTAAAATTACCGTATCGTGTTTTACGATTATGCGGCGGCGATTTAGGCTTCACTTCTGCCCTAACCTACGATTTTGAAGTTTTTTCTACCGCGCAAGATCGTTGGCTGGAAATTTCTTCAGTCTCAAATTTTGAAACTTTTCAGGCGAATCGTTTAAAAGTTCGCTATAAAAATAAAGAAGGCAAAAAAGAATTAGTGCATACGTTAAATGGAAGTTCATTGGCCTTACCACGCGTACTTGCCGGAATTTTAGAAAATTATCAAACTGAAGAAGGAATCAAAATTCCGGAAGTTTTAATTCCCTATACCGGTTTTGATATCATTGATTAATTCTTGAAAAATATACTATTTCAAAACGCATTTTGTTATCTTAGCAAGATGCGTTTTTTTATAACTTTATTTTTCATTTTTGTAAGTCTTAGTGCCTTTTCGCAATCGCATGAATTGGCGCAAAATTATTTTGACCAAGGCGAATACGAAAAAGCCAAAACGATTTACAAAAAACTTTACCAAGAAAACCCACGTAATCTTCAAGTGGTTTACGGTCTAATTTCTTCAATGCAAGAATTAGAAGAATATGATGAAGTAGAACAAATGCTACTGAAAAATGAAAAACAAATTTCAATTTATCCAAATTTATGGGTAGAATTGGGTTATAATTATCAACTTCAACAAGAACCGGAAAAAGCACAAGAATATTATCAAAAAGCGATCGATAAAATTAAAGAACAACCCAATTATGCGTACGCTATTGGGAATGCTTTTCAGAAATATAGCTTACTAGATGAAGCGGTAGAAGCCTATGAAATTTCATTAAGCGCTCGTGCAAACCCTAGTCTTACCGTTCAATTGGCTAGAATTTATGGCGAACAGGGTCATATTGAAAAAATGTTTAATAGCTATATTGAACTAATTGAGCAAAAACCGGAGTATCGTTACGCGGTTAATCGTAATTTTTCTGCTTATATAACTGAAGACTCAGAAAATAATGCCAATCAAATTCTAAGAAAATTACTGCTGAAAAAAATTCAGCAAAACCCAGATATTCTTTACAATGAGCTGTTAAGTTGGCTTTTTACCCAGCAAAATGATTTTAAAAAAGCTTTTATTCAAGAAAAAGCAATTTATCAACGTTCGCCTGAAAAACGCCTACAGCAAATTATCGATCTCGGTTTAATTGCCGCGGAAGAAAATGAAACCGAAGATGCGCAAGAAATTTTAACGTATGTTATTGAAAACGCTACGCTTCAACGCGATATTATTAATGCGCATCAATACCTTATGCAAATAAAAATAGATCATTTTAACGGCGAAAAATCGCAAGCCATAAAAGATGATTTTCAGCAAATTTTCGAAAAATTAGGGAAAGAAAAAGAAACACTGCAACTTCAAATTCAGTATGCTAAATTTTTAGCCTTTCACACAAACGAAAAAGAGACGGCTAAGGAACAATTAAACAATTTACTGAATAAAAACCTGAATCGTTTTCAAGAAGCCAGCGTGAAAATGGTATTGGCAGATATTTTGGTGTTAGAGGAGAAATTTAATCAAGCTTTAATTTATTACAGTCAAGTACAAAAACTAGTTGAAAATACCGAAATTGCCCAAGAAGCGCGTTTTAAAGTTGCCAAAACAAGTTATTATAAAGGCGATTTCGATTGGTCGCAAACACAGCTTAAAATTTTAAAAACTTCTACTTCTCAACTTATTGCAAACGATGCAATGCAATTGAATTTATTAATTTCAGACAACTCGCAAGAAGATTCTACACAAACTGCTTTAAAACTTTTTGCCAAAGCCGATTTATATAAATTTCAACAAAAAGACACTAAATCATTAGCGGTTTTAGACACTATTTTAGCGAAACATAAAGGCGAAAAAATTGAAGATGAAGCCCTTTTTAGAAAAGCGCAACTCTTACAAGAACAAGAAAATTTCCAACAAGCGGAAAAAATTTACTTAACGATTATTGAATTTTACGGGGAAGATATTTTAGCCGATGATGCGCATTATTTTTTAGCTGAACTTTATCAAAATTATTTAAATCAACCCGAAGAAGCTAAAAAGCAGTATGAGCAAATTATCTTTAATTTTGCCGATAGTATTTATTTTGTGGAAGCTAGAAAAAAATACCGAAGTTTGCGCGGCGACGCTATTGAATAAAATTAATCGCAACATCTAAATTAGCTTCCCAAAAATAAATTTTCAAAAAAGAAACGTATGTACATTTATAATGTCACGATAAATATTACTGAAGAAGCACACGACGAGTGGTTAAACTGGATGAAAACAGAACACATTCCCGATATGCTCGCTACTAAAAAATTTACAAAAGCCTTAATGACGCGCGTTTTAGTTCAAGAGCAAATGGGCGGAATTACGTATTCTGTACAATATACTACCGAAAGTAAAAAAATGCTGGAACGTTATTATGAAGAAGACGCAGATATGTTACGACAAAAATCTGCACGTTTTAAAGATAAGTTTGTCGCTTTTAGAACCGAATTGGAGATTGTAAGCGAACATGAGTAAAAACTACAAGAAAAAATCAACTAAGTTTTCAGCGAAAAATGAAAAGTTAGCATCACAAGTACAAGCTAAAAAACATTTAGGGCAACATTTTTTAAAAGATGAAAACATCGCCCAAAAAATTGGCGAAACACTCACGCTAAACGGCTATAATCAAGTTTTAGAAATCGGTCCCGGAACCGGCGTCTTAACTAAATATCTTTTACAAAAAGCGTTAAAGGTTTTCGCGATGGATTTAGACACTGAATCTATTGAATATTTAAACACAAATTTTGAACTCGATCATCCAGAAATTAAAGCCAATAAAGGATTTCAAGTTTTAGAAGCCGATTTTTTAAAATTCGATTTAAGCCAACTTTTCGGTGAAGAACAATTCGCCATTACAGGGAATTTTCCGTACAATATTTCTACACAAATCGTTTTTAAAACCTTAGAAAATCGTCAACAAATTCCTGAATTTACAGGAATGTTTCAAAAAGAAGTCGCCAAACGTATTTGTGAAAAACCCGGTAGTAAAACCTACGGAATTCTTTCGGTATTAACGCAAGCTTTTTACGAAGCCGAATATTTATTTACCGTTCCGCCAAGCGTTTTTAATCCGCCGCCAAAAGTAGATAGCGGTGTACTTCGGCTAATGAGAAAAGAAAATTTTTCGTTAGAATGTGACGAGAAACTATTTTTCAGAGTGGTAAAAACCGCTTTTCAACAACGACGAAAAACGTTAAGAAACAGTTTAAAAACCTTCAACCTTAGTGCAGAATTAAAAGAAGATAGTATCTTTGGGCAGCGACCTGAACAATTATCGGTTGCCGAATTTACCCAACTTACCCAAAAGATAGCGAACGATGCAATTTCAGATTAGTAGGGAATTTATCGAAGAAATAGAGCAACTTGTTGAAGAAAAAAACAACAAGCAACTCCTTTTACATTTAGAAGACCTTCACCACGCCGATATTGCTGAAATTCTCGATGAACTTTCGCTAGACGATGCGACCTACGTTATTAAACTTCTCGGAAGCGATAAAACCGCCGAAGTTCTTATGGAACTCGACGAAGACGATCGGGAAAAAGTTTTAAATAATCTTACGGCAAAAGAAATCGCGGAAGAAATCGAAGAGATGGATACCGATGATGCCGCCGATATTGTCGCTGAACTTTCCCCAGAAATTAAAGAACGGGTAATTTCGCATATCGAAGACGAAGAGCACGCCGATAATATTGTAGAATTATTGCGTTACGATGAAGATTCTGCGGGTGGTTTAATGGCGAAAGAGCTCGTAAAAGTTAACGAAAATTGGAGTGTTACCGGTTGTATGAGCGAAATGCGTGAACAAGCCGAAAATGTGCGTCGCGTGCATTCCATTTATGTGGTTGATAATAAAAATAGATTAAAAGGAAGACTCTCTTTAAAAGATTTACTTACCGCGCCAAGTTCAGCGCAAATTAGTGATATTTATATCGATAAAGTAGATTATGTAAATGTGCATACCGAAGGCGAAGAAGTCGCCAGAATTATGCAAAAATACGACCTCGAAGCGATTCCCGTAGTTAATGAAATGGGCAAACTTGTCGGCAGAATTACAATTGATGATATTGTAGATTTTATTCGCGAAGAAGCCGAAAAAGATTACCAAATGGCCGCCGGTATTTCTGAAGGCGTAGAAGCAGACGATAGCGTTTGGCAACTTACGCGCGCTCGTTTACCGTGGCTAATTTTAGCTTTGCTTGGTGGTTTTATAAGTGTAAGTGTGTTAGAAACCTTCGATTCTGCAATGCAAAAACACGCGGCTTTATTTTTCTTTGTTCCGCTAATCGCGGCGATGGCAGGAAATGTGGGCGTACAATCTTCAGCAATTGTATTGCAAGGTTTAGCCAATAAAAGTCTAAAAGGTTCACTCTTAAACCGTTTAATAAAAGAAGTTTTACTAAGTCTTTTTAACGGTTTTGTGCTTTCGGTTTTGCTTATTGCCGGCGGAATGCTTCTCCTCGACCTCGATTTCGATTTTGGGTTAACCGTTGGTATTTCACTAATTTCAGTAATCATTACTGCTTCACTTATTGGTACCTTCGTCCCAATTATTTTAGATAAACAAGGCATCGATCCCGCGATGGCAACCGGACCGTTTATTACCACAAGTAACGATATTTGCGGAATCCTTATTTATTTTTCTATCGCTAAACTTATTTTAGGATTTTAAATTTTGGGCGTGCCTAACGGCCGCGCTATCCGCTATATCTTTTTTACGTTTTCAAAACATAAAAAAGGATGCCGCTATTATCGCTCACGCAAAACGCATTCGGTAATTTTCATTTCAAGTAAACTACCTCGGGGCAAGCCCGCAAGGCATTGGTTAGAAGCAAATTTTCAGTTTCGAGGCACGCCTAGGAGTATTAAACCTTTTGGCGGTGCCAATAAATTGAGAATATAAGTATCTTTGAAGCTAAAGTGCGTTTATGAAACCTATTTCATTTCAATACACCATTACGATTCCCGAATCGGCAATTGACCAATTAAATCACGTGAATAATGTGACTTACGTGCAATGGATTCAAGATGTAGCGGAAAAACACTGGAAAACCAAAACTTCAGAAGAAATTAGAAACAAAGTCGGTTGGGTTGTTTTAGATCATTTTATTGAATATAAACGCCCTTCTTTTAAAGGCGAAAAATTGATTCTAAAAACGTGGATCGAAAACTATGGAAATATTAAAAGTCAACGTTGCACAGAAATATTCCGCGAAAGCGATAATAAAATGGTGGTAAAAGCAAAAACTACTTGGTGTTTAATCGACTTAAAAACGCAAAAACCTACTCGAATAACGCCTGAAATTACACAACCTTATTTTGAATAATTATGAAAATTCTTCACCTCGACAGCAATCATCCGTTATTAATTCAGCAATTAACCGAACTCGGGTTCGAAAATCATGAAGATTATACTTCTTCCAAAGAAACTATTGAAGAAAAAATTGCGAATTATGACGGTGTAATTATTAGAAGCCGATTCACGCTGGATAAAGAATTTTTAGAAGCTGCAAAAAATTTAAAATTCATCGGTCGCTTAGGTGCCGGACTTGAAAATATCGATACTGATTTTGCTGAAAAACAAGGAATAAAATTATTTTCTGCGCCCGAAGGAAATAGAAATGCAGTTGGCGAACACGCGCTAGCCATGCTATTAGGTTTGCTAAATAAATTACGAAAAGCCGACCAAGAAGTGCGAAATGGAATTTGGAAACGCGAAGAAAATCGCGGTTATGAACTAGATGGAAAAACTATAGGAATTATTGGTTACGGAAATATGGGAAAAGCTTTTGCCAAAAAATTACGCGGTTTTGACTGCGAAGTTTTGAGTTATGATATTCAAGAAAATGTAGCAAATGAAGATGCAAAACAAGTTTCGTTAGATGAATTTCAGCAAAAAGTAGACATTGTTAGTTTACATACCCCATTGACCGAGAAAACCAAAAATATGGTTAATTCAACTTTTATAAATTCTTTTAAAAAATCGTTTTGGTTTATCAATACAGGAAGAGGAAAAAGTGTAGTTACCAATGATTTAGTTGAAGCTTTAAAAAGTGGAAAAATTTTAGGCGCCGGACTCGATGTGTTGGAATATGAGAAAACATCGTTCGAAAATTTATTCACTTCTAAAAAAGAAATGCCGGAAGCTTTTCAGTATTTAATTGAAGCTGAAAATGTATTGCTTTCCCCACATATTGCAGGCTGGACTATAGAAAGCAAAGAAAAACTCGCGCAAACCATTGTCGATAAAATTAAAGTGAAATTTGTAAATACATAAGATTTTATGAAAAAAAGAGTAACCGGTTTGGGCGGTTTTTTCTTTAAAAGTAAAAACCCGAAAGCCGTAAAAGAATGGTACGATAAACATTTAGGTTTAGGAACCGATGAATACGGAAAAACCTTTTGGTGGAAAGATGAAAATGGAAAAAATTGCTCCACACAATGGAGTCCGTTTAGCGAAGATACCGACTATTTTAAGCCTTCAGACAAGAAATTTATGATGAATTTTCGTGTAGAAAATTTAGCAGAATTACTGAACATTTTAAAAGAAGAAGGTGTAGAGATTGTTGGGGAAATGCAAGAATTTGAATACGGAAAATTTGGTTGGATTTTAGATCCTGAAGGAAATAAAATTGAACTTTGGGAACCGAAAGACGAGGCTTTTCAGTAACAAAAAAACCTCGCTAAATTGCGAGGTTTTTAATTTTTTATTCAAAACAGGAATTTATTTTACTTCAGATAAGGCAATTTCAATAGCTTTATCGCCCGATAAAATTTCAAAATCTTTATTCTGAAGCATATTTGGCGGCAAACAATCTACAAGAACTTGCGCCACATCTTTTCGTGAAATTTCTCCGTATTCATTTAAGCGCGTTTTAGCTTTTATCCGGTTAGTCTTTTCTCCATTGGTTAATCTTCCGGGTTTCACAATACTATAATCTAAAAAGCTTGCTTTTAAATGATCGTCGGCTGTTTTTTTAGAACGTAGGTATTGTTCCAAATCTGGATTTTCGCTTGGCTTGTCAGTTCCCATAGCGCTTAGCATGACGAATTTTCGAACGCCAGCTGCTTTACTTCTATCAATTAAATTAATAGCACCTTTTTCATCAACATCTATAGTTTTTTGGTCGCTTGTATTCCCTCCGGAACCTGCTGCGAAAATCACTCGATCGATCCCTTTAACCGCTTCGGTTAAATCTCCTTCTAAATCGGCTAAAACGGTTTTTACATCTTTATTTTCAAAAAGTGCTTGTTGCTCTTCTTTTCTAACCATCGCGACGGGCTCAAAACTTTGATGATTTTGCAAAATTTCTATTACTTCTCTTCCTGTTGTTCCGTTTGCTCCGGCTACTAATATTTTTTCCATGATTAACTTTTTCTTTAAAGTTAAGGAATGAAGCTTGGAACTTTTCTCAAAAAATCCTTAAATAACAAAGGATTAACAGGTTAATAATTAGAAGAAAACAAAAAAACCAGCCTTAAAAAAGACTGGTTTTATAATTTTTGCTCCTCAGGTTGGGCTATAAAAAACCCATTTAAAAAGCTATAATTGAATATTTTACTCAGGATTTTCATCACAAAATGCAATTTGTATCTCTTATTTGGTTAAATAAATAGTTTAATACAGTACTAATTTAATGATTTTTGTTTTAAAATAGTATTGTAAATACAAGTTTGAACTTTCTCCTTTCCATTTTTTTTCAAATACTTCTTCTGTAATTTTATTCAGTATTCCGTCTGTTTTAAAGTGAAAGTTTAATTTTTGAACCAAATTATGGAATCCTAGAACAAAATTTATGTCCATAATTATTTCTACTCGGAATAATATATCTAGGTTAAAAAATAGATATATTGAATTTACATTTATATCTAATAGTTTTGAGTAATTGCTTTTTATGTACTTATATTTATCAAAATATTTTGCGAATTTTATAGGTTCTAAATCAAACTCCCAATTTTCATATTGCATTCCTATTTTAAAAGGAATAAAATCTATTTCCATAATTATTGGGTATAAAAAAACCACCTAAATTATAGGTGGTTAATATTTAAATTTTAGGTTTATTATTCTTCAGGATACATATTTGTAAACTTATATTTAGTTCCATTGTCATCTACTGTTAAAGTATTTCCTTTAATTGTTCCTATTACATCACAACTTGAAAAAACAAAACCACTATTATTACACTGACCATAAAAACTCATAGTTACAGTTGGTTTTTCATATGTAAACTCCCCTTCTATATCTTCATTGTAAAACTCACCTGAATTAGGGTCATAATAAGGATGACTAATTCTTACATTATTAGCTATATCAAAATATATATAATAACCTCTATTTTCTTCTTCGTACTCCCATTCAGTTTGGTTTATTTCATCCAGGGTTTCAACATTTGAGCTATTATCATCACTAGAACAAGAAATTGTAAACACAGTAAATGTAACTAGTAGTAAACAAGTAATTCTTTTCATAATTTAAATTTTAAAAATTTACTGTTAATCCAATTCCATCTTTAGTGGCACCTAATTGAAATGTCACCTCTTCTAGACTACTGTTATAAGTTTCAACTGATTTGTTAATTAAAGACTTACCTCCAATTATTAATAGAAGTCCCCCTAGCAAGCCTAACCCCCCTCCAACATATTCTTCAGTTTCTACGTCCTCTCCACTGCCAATAGTTATCCCGAGATATACTGTAGATGCAGTTCCTACTATTATACCAGTAGTATTATAAAACTTACCTCTTTTAAATTCTTTATAAGCCTTTTCATTTGTGGATAACACATTTTTAAATTCCCTTTTAGGAACTTCTTTATTTCCTATAAAATAGCCAGAACTAATATCTAACTCTTCCCTTCCTAGTTTTTCTTGAGAATAACAAAAAGTTGCTACTAAGAACAATAGCATAGTTAAACATATTTTTTTCATAATTTAAGTTTTATAAGATTAGTATTTAATAATTTTCATATTCTTCTGAATAGTAATATTCAGTGAATATTTCTTTGAATTTTAAAAGGTATTGCAACTCATTTTCTGCCAAACCAACTTGTTTCAACTCATAAGGCTCTTGCTGGATTTTTATTTTAATAATTGAGCTAAAATGAAGTAATTCCACACCTAACTTTTCATTGTTTTTAACCCACTCAAATACTGCATTTTTGTTATGCTTAATTTTATTATATTGTTCTAAAGCCTCTATATACTCTTGTTCTCTCTGGATTAATTTATGTATCTTTTGTACTTCATAATAAGTTTCCATAAAAATGCATTCTGTATTTCTAGTAGGGCATACACAAGGAAAAATATGAATTGAGTTATCTTCTTGCCATCTAGTCCATTTATAACATTTGGATATTAAAATGGACTTCTCAAATTTCTTATTATGAAACTCAATCCACTTACTTAAATTTTTTATTTCTATTATTTTCCCCATCCCTCTTTATCTCCAATATATAATAATGCAAATAAGCCAAAGAATCCTATTACAATAAAAGGTAATTCTCCTAATCTGTAGATGAAAATTAAAAAGGCTACCCCAAATACTACATATAAAAATGTATAAAATGATTTGTCCCGAGTTGAGTTTGAGTTTTCATTAGTTTTCTTATGAGATTTGGATAATGTAGTAGGATTAAAAGTGTTATCATATACTTGAGCAGAGTTTTTAGTATCTCTACCTATAGCACTCCAAGCAAACTTATATGCTTCGAACATCTTATCTGCATTCTCATAAGAAGTTTTTTCAATTTTATCATTTACAAAATCTTGAAATGTAGCTGTTCTACCCAATTCATTATCAAGCTTACTTGCTATCCTATTATGAACATCTTTAATTTGTTCTAACTTATCTTCAGGTATTTGATCTGCATTAAATTGTCTAGGAGAAAATACATACTCTTTCATAATAAAAATATTGCCATATATGGCATTAAACAAAACAAATATAACCCATTTCTTGACTTGTCAAAAATGTCAAGTATGGAAAAGTCAGAACTACTGCGAATTACAGGTAAAAGAATTCAACAGTTAAGAGAACAGAAAGGACTTACACAAGTAGACTTGGCAGGAAAAATTGAGGGAGAATTTGATACTACCAATGTTTCTAGAATAGAATCAGGAAGAACAAACCCTACCCTCTACACTCTTTATAGAATAGCTGAAGCTTTAGAAGTGGAGTTAAAAGAAATTTTTTAGGTTTTGAATTTAGGAAATAGCCTTGTATTACATACTGGACATACTTTCAAACCCAAGTCATCCAATATGATATTATCTTTCACAGATTTATTACCATAATGAAACCATCTAAAATATTCAAAAAAAAGCTCTATAATTTCATACCTTCTATCTATGTTATAGCCTATTCCATTTGGCTTTTTTATAATTTCACTTAATTTTTTATTATATCTTATTGAATGAAAATTTTGCTCAATAAATGTGTACTCAATTCTCTCACTTGTTAAAAAATTAGACCCTTCAAACTTTTCTTTATCAATAAATTTTAAATCATATTTGCTAGCAAAGCTATTATTATATATTTCAATTGCTTGTAAAGGATTATGAGGATCAGAAAATTTACTATGGTTTTCAAACCATTCAATATAAGCTTTAGTTAACTCAAAATCATTTATTTTTTGAATTTCAGTAGGTATAATGTATTCATCTATACTTCTTGGCATTTTTTTACAGTCAATGAAATAATGGTAATATTGCCCATCATAACCTTTTTGAATTCTATTGTATGCATCAGGCTTATGCTTATAAGGGTATAAAAATCCTGGCTTATAAATATTGAAGTAAAACATCAAATCATCATAGGAAATATTATAATTTTCAAACAAATTTTCAAAAGTAGATTCTTGTTTAAGAATATTATTTCTTACTCCCCATATCATTCCTGCGTGTATGGAGCCAGTCATTTTTTTTAGTGTAGATTTTCTAACTATGGCTTTTGGCATATATCAAATATATAAAAAAAAGCTATTAGTTAGATGTACTCTTCTAAGCCCCATTTTTCATTAAAAAAAACTTACTAAGGACTACTAGTTCAAGAAAAGTTATAAAAATAACTTATTAATTAAAAAAATGGCTATAGTACTATATCTGTATTTTTTTCAGAATAGCAAATAACCATCATTATAATATAATTTCATACATATTTACACATACATAGCTTAGAAAAATAAAAGGTTTAAAATTATTATAAATCTCCTTCATCTACTAAGCTATAGTAACCTTCTTTCGAAATGATTAAATGATCTAGAAGGCTAATTTCAACTGTTTTAGCTGCCTTTTTTAATCTATGGGTTAACTTAATATCAGTTTCACTTGGTTTTAAATTTCCACTGGGGTGATTATGTACAATAATCATATTAGAGGCTACAGCTTTTAAAGCTACACTAAGAATTAATTTAATATCTACAATAGACGCTGATACTCCTCCTTTAGATAAGCTATAAATTCCCACCAATCCATTTGCTCTATTTAATAATATTATTTTGACTTCTTCTTGAAGCTCTATAGTATCCTCATTCCAGTTTTTTAGAGCTAGATTATATGCACTTCTACTACTAGATACTTTTATAGTTCCACTGTGCTCATTTACATAGGATACATTAATTTCTGAAATTTTCATAATTGCTATAAATTTAAAATGTCCAAAACTCGTATCTATATATAATAGCATTACGAGAGTTGGACATTTATTTTAAAGTTTGATCTTAAAGTTAAGCTTCTACTTCTACATAATGCCCATTAGTAGAAAATGCATTTGCATCAGCTTCTAATTTATCTGACTTAGCAGATTCTTGTTGAGTATTTGGATTCTCATCTACATAAACCCACCTGTGATGCAGAATTAGCTCTTCTCCTGTTTCTTTAACTATGTAAGTATATGGTTCTACTTCTTGTCTTTCAACTTTACCAGGCATTTCTGTGCCTATTAAAGCTTTACAAGTTTGCTCATCAAAAGTAGAAGGAAGTGTAGTTTTCTTTGAGGTTGCATAGTATTGTCCAGTTTCTTGGCTTTTTACCATTTCAATTCCTCCTGAAATTTCAAGAACATAAAATTCCTTTCCATCCTCAGATTGTCTTTTTAGATAGTTAATAATTCTTACCATTTTAATTAATTTTTGAGTTGAATGCTGTGCCTAGAAAAGCTCTAGAGCTAAAAACTTGCTATCACCTAAGTTTTTATATTCCTCTGAAAAAAAGTTTTTCATATATAAAAGGCACGGGGGAGTTTCCCACCAGAAATAAGTGGGGGTACTTTGTGTAGGGTGGATTGAGTAAGAGAAAAGGTTTGTCAAAAATTTTTTATAAAAAATTTATCTCTAGTTATATAAAAAACTTATTTTTATGACTTAATACTCCACAAATTAATAATTATAACTTGAATAGTTAAACTATTTAAGAACTAAATGAAGAATCACTTTAAAGAAATAAAATTTCCATCAACTTACAGATATAGTTCTGATTCGGACTCTATACCTATTGAATTTTATGAAAGTTCATTCCCTTTAGCTAAAAACATAGATTTATTATTAGGTTATTTTAGTACAAATGCTATCAAGGTATTATCTAAAAGTTTTGCAGAGTTTTTATATAATGGTGGTAGAATGAGGTTAATAACTAATCACATTTATAGTTTTTCTGATTACGAAAATTTAATTAATGATGTAAAGTTGGAAAATGAAGACAAAATCATTGATATTTTTTCTGATTTAGATAAAATAGAAAAAAATTTAAGCCCAGAAGGAATTCATTTTTTTGATTGTCTTAAATATCTACTTAAGCAAGGTAGATTAGAAATTATTCCAGTAAAATTTAATAAGATAAACTTAGCTCATTGTAAAAAAATGCTGCTTTATGATGGTAGAGACTATATATTAACTGAAGGGAGTATAAATTTCACCTTACCAGCTTTATTAAAAAATTCGGAAAGTTTTCAAGTAGAAACACCTTGGAATGGAAAAGTAAGTAAAAATAGAATTGAAGTAGAAAAAGAAAATTTTGAAAAAATATTTACTAAAACTCATTCTAGCTATGAATATTTAGACAAAGAGAATATTGAAGTGGTAATAAATTCAATTGGTAAAAATAAGGACATTTCAGATCTATTGGATGATTCATTAAGACTTGACAACTCTTCTTATAGCTTGAAAGTAAAAACAATATTAAGACAAAAGAAAGAAAGGTTTGAGGAAAAAATTGAAATGATACAAAATACTCCAAAGTTTCCTTATCCTGAAGGTCCTAGAGAATATCAAAAAGAGGCTTTTGAAGCTTGGAAAAGTAATAGTTACTCTGGTGTATTTGCTATGGCTACTGGTACAGGAAAAACAATTACCTCACTTAATTGCTTATTAAACATTTACCAAGAAGAAGCTTCATATAAAGCTATTATTTTAGTACCCTCTATTGCCTTACTCAATCAATGGGAAGAAGAAGTCAAATCTTTTAATTTCAATATTATTCTCAAAGTTGGAGGTGGCAACAAATGGGAGAAAGATTTTGCTAATTATTGTAGTAATTTTAATTGGGGACTAAAAGAGAATTTAATTATTATATCAACTTATGGTAGTTTTGTCTTAGATAGATTCCAGAGACAATTTTCTAAAATTCAAAGTGAATTTTTATTAATTGCTGATGAGGCTCATAATATGGGGGCAAATAATATCAAATCTAAACTAAGTCAAGTTTCAGTAGCTAAGAAAATAGGACTTTCTGCCACCCCAAAAAGAGTTTATGATCCAGAAGGAACTCTTGCTTTAGATAGTTTTTTCAAAGATTCTCCTCCATATACATATAGCTTTGGAATGGAAAAAGCTCTGGAATATGGTTATTTAACTGGTTACAAGTATTATCCAATGATAGTTGAACTAACTGAGAATGAGTTTCAAGAATATTCAGCCATATCAAAACAACTATTAAAGTATTTTGATTTTGAAAATGGTAAATTTAGAGATGATCCAATTGTTGAAATTCTACTTTTAAAAAGAAAAAATATAATTCATAAGGCTTTCAACAAATTATCTTTATTTAGTGAAATAGTAGGAAAATTAAAAAAAGAAAATAAATGCAAATATATTTTTGCCTATATTCCTGAAGGTAATTATGTAAATGATGAGGGTGATCAAACTAGAATCTTAAATGAATATTTGAAGAAAGTTAGTACTGATTTCCCTTCTACCAAAATGAATTCTTATACTTCCTTAGATAATAATCTAGATGAGATTTTAAGAGGTTTTGAAGAAGGAAAAATAGAGATTCTTATGGCTATGAAAATGCTTGATGAAGGTGTAGATGTACCTAGAGCAGAAATAGGAATTTTTGCTAGTAGTACAGGAAACCCCCGACAATTTATACAGAGAAGAGGTAGATTGTTAAGAAAACATACAAATAAAAGATATTCAACTATATACGATATGGTTGTAATACCTAAACTTAATGAGTATAATAACGAATTATTTTCTATTGAAAAAAGCTTAGTAAAAAATGAATTAACCAGAGTTGCATATTTCTCTAGTTTATCTCTAAATTTTTATGATTCTAAAGATGCACTGGAAGAAGTATGTAAAAAATATAATCTAGATTTAGATACCATTATACAAGACTTATAAATATGGAAAGAAATGACATTTTAAGAGAAATTCTCTCTGATCCAGAAATTATGGATAAATACAGTATTACTGACGAAAAACTAACAGAATTAACTACAAACCCTCCATACCATAGCAATATAGTTGAAGTGCTATCTACTATTATCAATGAAAATGATAATCATTTAAGTTCTTCAATGATATATAAAAAAATAAAGAAAACTCATAACATAGGTTAGTATGGCATCAATTATAAATAGTCTATCATTTAAAAATTTCTTTAACTATTATGGGGATTATGATCAAACTGAATATGAGTTTAAAGAAGGTGTTAATATTATAGTAGCAGACAATGGTGCTGGAAAGTCTAAATTTTTCAATGCATTTCTTTGGCTTTTTTATGATGATGTTCTAGACTCAGATGATAAAAAAAGAAAAGCAGTAAAAGATTTTGCTGTAAAAATTATTTCAGATAAAGCTAAAAATGAAACAGAAATAGGTGAAAATGTTGAAACAGGTATAAAAATAGAATATTCTACTGGTAGATATAAATTTCAAATAGTAAAATCATTTACTGCAACTCGGATTGGAGAAAAAATTTCAGATAATGAGAGTTGGCAAGTTGTAATGAATGACATTGAGATTGATAAAACAGACCATATTCTACCAAAATATAAGCCTGTATATGATGCAGATGAAAAACATAGAATAATCAATCAACTCATATTACCAACTCTTAGGCAATATTCTTTTTTCCAAGGAGAAGAAGTTGATAAAATGATAGATTTTACGAAAAAATCTAGTATTGAAGATGCGGTAAGAACTTTAACCAACATTAGTAAATATGAAGATATTGCTAAAATAGTTGAAGACATTGAAGCTAAAGCCTATAAAGATCTTAATAAACAAACTAAACAAAAAGAATCTCATAATGAGAGATTGGAAGATGCCTTAAAGAAAAGAGAGGAACTAAAGAATTCTATTAATCAGGAAAATGAGAAACTAGAAATTCAAAAAGAGTTATACACTAAAGCTCAGGAAGAATATGAGCTATTAGATGCTAAATACGCAAATGCTTCAAAAAGGAAAGAACTAGATGAAAAAATATCTATTAAGAATAAAACACTAAAATCAGCAAGTGATGAATATCAAAGATTTTTAGAAGGTATTAATAATAGGTTTTTTGATGGTAATTTTTCTTGGATCACTTTAGGATTTGAAAATGTAGTTGAAGATTTTAAAAATAAAATTAGCACTTTTCGGGCTGCCCGATATGAGAAAAGAACTCTATTACAGGTTGCTGAAAGTCCAAATGATTATTTTACAATACTTCCTTCCAATTCACCAGATGCTGTTACTCTTCAGCAAATGATTGACAAAGAACATTGTTATGTCTGTGGAACAGACGCGCCAAAAGGAAGTGAGCCCTATAATCATTTATTAAAGCTAAAAAATAGACCTAATGAGTCTAGTTCTAAAAAGCAATTTGTAAAGAATGATTTAGAAGACTTTTTTAGTAGACTTCAGTTAAATGCTTCACCTTTCTTAAATAAATTTGATTCTATTCCTCAAAGTGTTTTAAGGACTAAAGAAAGAGAATTAGAACTTAAAAAAAGATTGGATAAATTAAGTTCAGAAGTCAAGGCTTTAAAATCTCAAAGAAAAGACTTATTAGTGACTAGTAATCAAGATGAAGATTCTGATCCTAGAAATATAATAAATCAATACAAGGGCTCATCAAATAGAATGGCACAAGCTTCTACTAAAATAGAGAGATTAGAGAACACCCTTAAAGAATTAAAAGCCCAATTACTTGCTACAGAAAAAGAAATCACCAGTTTAAGACCTAAAGATATTCCTGAAGGTTACTCTGCAAACTATGAAATTGCACAGGATTTAGTAGAAGCTACTAACAAAGCTAAAGAAAGGGTGTTTGATAAAATGGTTAGTTTACTAGAAAATCACGCCAATGAGCATTTCCAGAATTTAATCAAATATAATGATATTAAAGGAGGTGTTTTAAACTTTGATAAATCTCCTTCTGGAGGTATTTCTTTAGATTATATAGATGAAGCAGGAAATGAAGTTTCTGGTGCTTCTGAGGGATTTCAAAGAATGAAAAAGTTTGCTGTAGTTATGGCTATTATTTCAGCTAATACTTCTAACTATAATTATCCATTACTTGCAGATGCCCCTTTATCTGCATTTGGTAAAGCATTTAATAAAGGGTTCTTTGAAGCTATACCTAATGTATTTCCGCAAAGTATCATATTGGTTAAAGATTTATATGACAAAGATTCTGAAAGTAAGTTAACTGACTTAGGAGCTAAATTAGTTAAAGATGAAAATATCCAAACTTTCTATCTAAATGAAGTAGATGGTGAATTAGCACAAATAGAAAGAACCACTAAAATTGAAAGAAGAAAATAATGAATAGTCAAGAATTTAGAAGCAATTTATTATTAAAGAGACCTAGATACGCGAAAAGTAGAATACCTGTCTTAGATGCGTTTTCTGAAAAAGGGAGTAAAACAGTAGATTATAGTAGGTTTGGACCTTATTATGAGATTTATATTTATGCAATGATGTTAGGTATAAAAAATAAAAAAAGGTTACCTCTACCACCTAGAGATCTTACAAAAGATTTTATTGAAATTGGAAAATGGAAAAGAGATTCTTCTTTAGTTGATTTTTTATTAATGGTCATTTTTACAAAAACTGATGAACTAGCTATAGATTGGAATGAATTAGAGGATCTAGAGGAGAGTGAACTTTCTAATGTTATTTCTAAAGTAGTTTCCCTTATTGAAGAATATTCCAATGGTGGCTTAGAATACTTAGAGGAGCTTTGGGAAAAAGGAGAGTTAGATAGCTCTCATTATATGTTTATTGATTTGTATAAAGATGTCAAAAAAAACTAAATATAAGTGTATTCATGAGCATAGTGCAGATTTAGCTATAATAATAAATCAATTAGGATATGAAGATTTACATAATTGGCTAATGATTGCTTCAGGAATTAAAAAGGTTGATTTTAGTTGGAATAGATTCGACAAAACTGATAGTAAAGAATGGTGTAGACCCGCATATGAATATGATGTAGCTAAAGGAAATATAAGCCAATTATATATCAACCAACTCACTGTATTTAACTATGTTTGGGGTGGCTTTGAAAATTTACTCACTAGAAGATATTCTAAAAATCAAATTAAAAAAAATGGAAAAATTAATCTTTGTATTAAAGAGCTGGCAAACTTAGATGAATTACCAATCAAAGATTATGATGTGTTTGAACAAAGATTTTCTTTTTTTTTCAATTATTGCTTGGAAAATGAGCTATTGGAATATAAAAAACAAGTTCCTAAAGATAAAATAAAGATAATTTATAATATTAGAAACAAATTTGCTCACGGAGACTTAGAGTTTCCCGAAGACATTGAATATAATTTTAACTTTAAAAATCCAGTCGGGCTAGTAAAGCTTATTAACTGTAGTACTAGGATTGTTCTTTTCCACATTCAAAGTTTAATATTAATTTCAGACAAAGGGAGTACGGTCTATTCGTTTCTAAATAATATGTTTACAAATATTGATCTGGATGATTACGGTGATGATTTATTCCCTGTTGAGTTTATACTTGAGAACTTGCATATGAAAGAAATTAATAAAAAGTCGCTTAAATAAGAGTTTTAATAAAGATTAATCTTGTTAAATATAGTGGTAAACTTCTTTCAATATTTTCTTTGCATAATTATTTGCATACTCCCATTCACTAGTTGGAATTCCTCTAGGGCAGGTCTTACTAGTGTCTGAAACTATTTGAAATCTATTTATCTCTGGCTCATACTTATCATAATAAGACTTAATTAAATCACTTTGAGATTTAGATAATTCTATGTGAACAGAGTGCTCTATAGCCTGAGTTAATGTTTTCCATCTCATTTCTGGAAAATCTAATCTTAAGTCAGTTAACTCTACTGATAAAAGATTGACTCTACTAAAATAATCAAGATTTGAATCTCCAAAAAGTTTTACTTTTTTAGTAAAGGTTCCAGATTTATAGAAATGCTGAATCCATCGCGAAAATGTGATTTTCTGAGTTTCTCCAATATAAAGTAATTCCCTCGAAAAAATAAAATATACGAAACAACCCTCTAAATCATAATTGTTAAATCCTTTAATCTTCATCATCAAATAAAGACCAATTATTATTAACCCAATTATCAATTTGATGAGAAGATGACCTAGAGAATTTGCTAAATACCTCGACAGCTACTTTTGCGTCTATATCTTGAAATTTTTGAATTGTTTGATTTTCACCAACTGCCAGAGCGTGGAATAATGCTTCTAAAGATTGTCTTTCAGGAGAACCTTTTTCAAGCTTACTTAACACCAAATCATAAAAAGGATGTAATCTATTTATTAGCACATAGGTGCCCTCTAATCTATCTGTTGCACTTTCCCATAAATTTCTGCCGTGATCCCAATATCTAACTCTTCTAAAAGCTTCCTTATCATCTTCATCTTCATATTTTGCATCATCCTCTAATTTCAGTTTATCGGAATTAAATTCCAATAGTTCTTTTCTATCTTGAACTTGCCTGAGATCTATACCTACTCCTTCTTCTTCTTCTTCCTCCAATACCGAATTCTTCACATTGAATTCTGATCCCTCTTTACCTGTATTTCTTGATGTTCTCAAAAGATCATCACACCTTTTAAATAAATCTTTAGACTGACCTCTTGAAATATTGACTAAAGTCATTAAAATTTTTTCAACTTCTTCTGAAATTGTCAAATGTTGCTTAGAAACATCAACATCAAATAAATCATCGTGCTCACTCTTAAATAAAATTTTAGCTCTAAAACCTAGTTCCCCACGTCCTAGAAATAGTTTTTCACCCCATTTTATTAATCTTCCATTCCTGTAAAAATAAAATCCAGCATTTTTTTGACCTATCTCGTATTTTTTTATGTCTTTTTGCTCTTTTTCATCAAAGCCAATAAAATTCTTCATGCTATCCTTTGGAAATATAGCAACTTGAATTTTTATGTTTTCTCCTTCGGGATTTAGTGGATTCTCAAATTCAGAATCTAAAGCTTTACAAGGTTTTTTACAGTCATAACTTTCTTTTTGAAAGGATTCGTAACACTCTTCCCAAAATAAAATATCTTTAGGAATAATATTCTTTTCCTTTTCAATACTTTCATTTTCCTCCTTTGACTTTACAATTTTCACCTTAAAATTTCTCCCATTTTTAGATAGGTACTCATTATAACTAACTCCTGCTTTTTCAGTAATATCTTTTATAATTTTATTAGCTGAAACTCTGGATGTATAAATTATATCACTTATTGTAACAATAGTTCCAGATTCGTACTCCACCAATTTCTCCTTAATCTTTTCACTTAAAGCAGTAGTTGAATATCCAAATTCATTTTTATCTCTGATTATATTTCTATCTAAGAAAAAAGTATCTGAAATAAAATTTCCTTGCTTACTAGCAACTTCCACCCTATTCCCCAAGGAAAAACCAGCTGATTTAAGCCCAAGTCCATATTTAGATAAGCTATTTTTAGAGTACTGAACATCAGAACCTAATTCAAGTGCTTTTTTAATAGCTTCCACATCCATACCTGTACCATCATCAATTATTCTAATTTTTTCAATATTTTGAATGTTATTTAAGGTTTTACCATCCTTAATATGAAGTTCTATTGTTATATTATCTGCATTAGCCATAACAGAATTATCAACTATATCAAGTATTGCAGAGCTAGGCTTATATCCTATCTTAGATATTGCTTCACAAATTCTATCCGCATTAATATTTAAAGGTTCGAAATTGCTCATATTATATGTTAATTAAATTTTTTTCAATCTTATCAGCTAAAAACTCAAATCCATCCAGATTAGAATTAGTACTTATTTCCTCATCTAATAGCTGTAACCCATCATCAATATGCATTTTGACATATTTAGCTAAGTCTTTATCTGTAATATGAATATTGTAATGTAAAGCCACCATTCCTACATAATAATCTAAGTAATCTCCAAAAAGCACTGACTTAGAATATCCTTTACCTCCAGAGTTTTGAATATCTTTTAAGTTCAATTTTCTGTCTTTAGATAAAGAATAAGTCAATGCTATTCTAGAAATTATATTTTCCGTACCTAGATTCAATTTTCTAGTTAAATGAGCTACTACCTCTCTGTTTTCTTTACTTGTTTTAATATGTGTAAACATTTTTTTCTTTCTTAAATTCTTTAAACAAATTATTTACAGGTAAAGCTTTAAGGTTTGAAGCTCCTCCTTCATTTTCTATTAAAAATGTTTTTCCTAGGTTTGGTTTTAATAATTCATACTCTTTTTCAGAAAGTTCTTTTTCCAACAAGGGAAATAAAACCACTTGTTCTGAAATAGATGGATAAAACTCCTGAATGATATTTTGAGAATGGTATTTATCAAACTTCTGTAATGGACTATCAATAAATACAGGAAATTTAATACCAGACTCATCAACTAAAGCTTTTAATAAAGCTGTTGCATAAAGCTGTTGCTCTCCTTTAGAAAGAGAGTCTTTATCTATAATATTCCCATTTAGATCTAAAAGATCTATATCCATTACATCTTCAATAATATTCACTCTCACATTATGAATAAATTGCTTCTTATGCATTAACTTATTCAACCCAAGAGAAATTGATTTTTGAAGAGAGTATTTTTTCTCTTCTTTAATCTTGATAATAAGATTATTTATTTTAGTTAACAGTTCTTGAGTGACTTTGTATTTTTTCTTATCTGTTTCAACAAGATTAAAGTTCTTCTCATATTCAACTCTAACTTTTTTATGAGAAGCTAATTTCATCTTTAAAGCTCCCAGTTCTTCAGAAAGTTTATTTTTCTCTTCTTCAAACTCTCGTACTTTTTTATCTGCTTGAACCTTTTCTTCTCTAAACTGCTTAGCTAAATGGTTATCTTTTCTAGCTTCTGCTTGCTTAATTTTACCATTAGTTCTACTCAATAAAGCTTTGTTAGTTCTTTCTTCTTGAACTATTGAATTAAATTGGGAAAGAAAAGTGGTTTTAATATTCGCCAATATAGCTTCAAACTCCCTATATTTTTCTTCTGAAAATTCTAAAAGAATTTCTCCACTAAAATCACTCTCTTTTTGAGTAGTACGCTGCTTTAAAGTTTCTTCAACTTTCTGCTCAATATTTTTCTTTGCAGAAGCATTTAAGTTCAAGGAATTAAGACCTTTTAGTAAATTTTGAGAAAATGCTTCTAACTCCTTATGGAGTAATTTATCATTTAAAGCACCATACAGCTCATTGCTCTCCCTATCTAATTGTTGTTTTAGGTTTTTTAAATGCTTACCAGCTATAACTAAAGGAGCTAAATCTAAAAGATCTTTTAAGCTAGATTTGATATTCTTAGAATTCTCTTTTAATTCATCTCTTCTAATTTTTAATTCCTTTAACTGCTCTAAGGTAATTGAGTTTCCTTCCCGAATTAGCTTTTCTTGTAAACTATCACTTTTAGCATTTAGTAAAGAGATTTGTTTATCTATATCTAACTGCTTGTCTTCATTGTGAGCAATACTTTTTTCTAATTCACTTTCAGCATCTAAAAGTTCAGTCAATTTCTCTTGCTGTAATTCTGAAACTCCTCGTCTTTTCAGTTTAATTAATAAAGACTCTAGGTTTTTTTTGAGTTCTTCATACTTCTTAATACCTAATACTTCAGAATAAGCTCTACTTAAACTTCTCAACTCATTCTTAGACTTTGCTTCAGCTAATGAAACTATTTTTTCTGCATCAAAAAAGAAGAATTTTGCTATCTCTCTTGGTAATATGAAATCATTAATAAAAACTTCATAACCCACAGATTTTGTAAGCTCATTTTCATCACCATCAATAAGAATATTTATATCTTCTTTACCTGAATCAAAATTATAACTTCTCTTTATACTAACAGTTTTACAAGGAATAGAAGGTATTAAAAGATCTTCTAGAATGATTTCAACAGATAACAAATGTTCTGAATCTTGATCTCTTACAGTTCTATTTAATAAAGTATTTAAATATGCATCATAACCTCCAGCATTTCGTATATCTTGTTTATACTTATCTTCTACTTGAGCCATTAGCTTACCATAGAAACACCAGATTAAAGAAGTAAGAAAAGTAGTTTTACCAAAACCATTCTTACCTGCAATAAGACTTATATTTTTATTTTTTTTATTCCTTAAGTTAATTTCATTAGAACCCTTATAAATCCTAAAATTCTTTAATTTTATTTCATCAATTTTCATTGTTCCAGTTCTTTCACGAAATTTTCAATTCTATTCTCAATATCATTATGAAGTCCATACTTAGAAATCATTAATGTTTTGGTTTCTTGCAGAGAAATTAGATTATCTATTAAATTATAGTAAGATACTTCTTCTCCGCAAATTTCTTTTAAAATCCTTCTCTCTGTATCATCTAAAGATTTAATATTATTAGTATCAATATCTTTATTAAATACCTCTCTATAGATTTGACCTACTGTTTTATCAAAAATCATATCTCTATTCCATATAACTTGAATAGCTATTAATTCTTGATTAGTAATTAAATTGATATGAGGTTTATCTTTTTGTACGAGTTTCTGGATTTCTAAAAGTTCCTTTAAAGTTTTGGATCTATATTCAGGTGTATAATTCCCTTGGTTATGTCCGTCCTCAGTGACAGCAGGCATACCATTTCTTCTGGTAGCCATTCTGTTTTCACTAATATTTCTATTCTCTACAAGACTATTTCTGAAGTTTAAAAGAGGGAGCATCCATTCTTGACCATTCTCAATTAAACCAGACATAGATTTATCCTTCTTCACTACAGTACAAGTCCAACATCCAAATCTACTTTGCCCACAAGACTTATGTTCTTTATTAGTAACCACAGTAGGACATTCATAATCATCTGCACTTGCATCAGAGTAAATTTTAAATAATATTGAATTATCAAAACCCCAAGGGGATTTAACAGCATTTATAATATACCATATTTCTTCAACCATTAATTCCTTAATTGGAGCATACACATAAGTATTAGGTGAAGTATTATGCTTGGAAAGTCTTTTACCTTTTATTTCACGCTTTCTCATTGAGCGCTCTCTTGTGGCACTCTCTTCATACCTTGTTCCTAATAAAACTATAGCTTCACCTCTTTCGTCTAGTTGCTCTAGAAGAAAATTCGAAGTTGGTCTAATTTTCAATTTATCTGTACACCACCTAAATGTATTATTAGGAACTGGATAACCCTTTCCTAATACATTTATCCAAAAAGATTCCTCAAGCTTAGGAGTTGTCCTTTTTACAAATATTGGTAAATTCTGGTTTCTAGCTTCTTTTTCAATTTTACTTAAAACATCATCTGTATAGGAAGAAATAACAGGGTTTTCCACCATTGTGTCATTGCAAACAACATAAACAGGTCTTCTTAACTGATACGGATAAGGGTTTTCTTCCCTAAATCTTTTTAAAGCTATCCATACTAAAGTTAGTAATACTGTAGAATCCTTCCCCCCACTAAAGCCAATTATCCAAGGTCTATCAGACTTATCTGCATAAGCATATTGATCTATAAGCTCAGATATAATATTCTCTACTCTCTTATTTCTAATTTTGCCCATATTACAAATTTACTATTAATATAAAATATATTTTTTAGTTACTTGAAATTCTATTCTTTAATTATTAACACCTAAATAACCCGACTTCTAATTAAGAAGCCGGGCATCCTTCAACTCAAAAACCAATGATAATTTTCACTACCATTGAGAGCCTTAGTGAGTCCTTTTGAAAATTCAAAAGCATTCACATTTCTAGTCAGGAAAGTATCAATATAACTACTCTTATTAGCCTGTGTAAAGAGGTTATACACTTTCCATAAATTAATATTCCCATCTTCATTTTTACAAAATGAATCATCTTTGTAGTAGTCACTAGCTACTGTAGAGATTTGTCCATCATTTAATAGTAGACTAGGAATTTCTAGTTTCACCTTTTTTGGTAAATAATTATATAATCTGGCTCTACCAATGAGTTGAGCAAACTGGTGCTCAGTCAAATTATAGTTTGTTAACTGCTTTAATTTATATAGGTGTTGTTCAGCATTATAATTCTCCAATACCTTAGAAAGTTTTGCTAAAATATTTTCATAACTATCAGCTTTCAGTTCTTCTACATAACCATCACTTGAAACACATAAGTTACAACAAATCAGGTTTTGGTATCCTATAAAGAATTTAAACTTCTCATATGTCTTCCTACTGTATAAATTCTCTTGATTATAAGCCCTCACACCTCCAAGGGTTAAAGCAATCTCATTTCCTCCTATTGTAGAAGTTATAGATGGGATTCTAATAATAAAAGCCATCCTTTCATAATAAACTGTTCTTTCTTCATCTAGTAGCTCCTTTGCAGGTTTATGAATAGCTGAAGGCACTCTACCCTTAATTTGATGTGAAACCCTTATTTCAGGAGGTTGAATAGTTTCATTTGGAAAAGCTTTTTGTGCACATTGTTGTGCAACTTCAATAAATTCCTGATGAGCTATAGTTTTTTCATTATCCTTACTAAATACAGGAATAATACAATCATTTTTTAAATGATTTAAACTAGTTTCTACTGTATTAGCTTCTACAAAAGGCTTTACTTTAAATTCTGGTAAAGCTTTCGTATGTAAACTAGTTGAATTAATAATATTAGTAACTGTATTATTGTTTACTTGTTGTAGTTCCATTTTGACTAAAGTTTTTAGGATTAGTTAATAATTCTTTTGATTGTAGCGCATCTTTTTGCGTCTTAAAGTCGTACTCTAAAAGTTCACGCCAAGGTTTGTAATGAATGTATAATTGCCTTAAAAGTTCAATGTCTTTACACTGTTTTATTTTGGCTCTAGCTTCTTCTAGATTAGTTCCACTATTACACCATTCTAGGATCTTTTTACCAGTAGCTGCATTAATAGTAAATTCAGGTTTACCCATAAATAAGCCTGTTCTATCTTTTGAAGAAGTAGCATAATGTTTGATATCTAAATCAAATACTATTGTAAATTCATAATCCACTCCATCTTTTTGAACAGCTTTTAAACCTACTTTTTCAGGAATATATTTTCCATCTTTCTGATTTAAAACATAGTCTTGCTTAGTTCGCATTGTGGCTATTAAATGAGCATCACATTGTAGCATTTTATTTACAAAGGCTTTCTGTAAAGGCATTACTTTAGACCAATTAGCAAAACTATTTCCTGCTAAACTTGCGTGGTAATCTATAAGGTAATCCCAGCAATGTGAAATGCTATCAATAATTATTACTTTCATTTCAGCTTGTAAACAAACATCTATAGCTTTAATGTACTTTTCTGGGGTATAAGGTGGCTCTAAAGTAAGTACATTATAATTACCCAAATGAGCATATAAATCTGCTGAACCATTTTCAGTATCTATAATAGCTACTTTAGATAAATCCTTATTAACTAATCCTTGTGCTAATAATAAACTACTGTAGGTTTTTCCTGAACCAGCAGCTCCTTGAAGAGCCAACTTAATCTTGGCTTTTTTGCGTTCTGATTTTCTTAATTGCATAATATTTAAGTTTTAAAATGATTAGAAAAATGTTAAAATTTAGAGTAAAAACAAGAAATGGCTATTAGCTATAACTTGATGTAAACACTTGAAAATGTGCGAAAAAAATAGTAACTTTGTGTATATCAATAGTTATTTGATAAGTTACTACAGAGTAGTCCTCGTCCAGAGTTCCTGCGTTGTTAAATCTTAGATTTTTAGGATTGGGGAGATTTTAAAAGAACCCCTTATATATTTATCTGAATAAAATACAAGTGTAGCTAGGTTCTTAAGATATGTGTTATTTCTTGAATATTTATCTAACTTAGCTAAACTTTAGAAAGCAAAAAAAAGTCCAAAACTGGCATCAATAATATATAGTAATACCAACTTTGGACGTTTCTGAAAAAATAGGATTTTAAATTATAGGTATTTGCTCTTCATTGACATACTCAGCAGGCTCCACTAAATTTATTGATTTTGATAAATGTAGCTTAAACTTTGAACTTTTTACTTTCAATACAATTCTTCTTGCTCCTGCAAAGTTAATTTTAGAAGTATCATCTTCGTATTCAACAAAATCTTCAAGCAGTATTTTATAAAATGCTTTTATTCTTTTAAGTTCAGTATTTTTTGAAAGCCTTCTTTTAAATTCAAAAACATTATTATCTAATAGCTTATCTGACTCCAATAAGCTTTCTATCTCCCTAAACTTAGAAATATCATCTTCACTAAAGAATCCAGCAAAGTAATTTTGAGGTAAAAACAAATAGTCTTCATTCCTATTTGTATATGGTTGGATTTTGGAACTTATTAGATTTCTAAAATATGATAAGTTTCTATACAATTTAATTCTGTTGATGATAGGTCTATTTGTATCATTATCTTCTAACTCGTCAAGATTAAAATTGTTAGAAGCATTGATAGAGTCTAAAAAATATTCTGATCTAGAATAACCATCTCCTACTTCTTTAGATAAAAAGTAAACTTTTGAAGCAAAAAGAATCAATCCTATTTCAAACCATTTGATTTGATATGATCTGAGAGGTTTCCATTTTTCTTCAGTACCATTGGCACTATTAACAAAATGAAGATATCTCAGCCCAAAGTCTTTAAATATTCTTGTTCTTAAATCCAGATAGAAAAAATTGAAATTTGTAAAGTGCCTAGAATAGTACTCATCTACATAATCCCTGTAAAATTTACTCAAATCTTCTAAAATAGTTTCCTTTCTAAAATACAAGGTTATTTTATTACCAATAAAACTAAGTTTACAATTTGAAAATTGATTGGTTAGAGCTGCATAAGTTATATAACTACTAATGTCTTCACCAAAAAATTGATAGTTATTTGCTAAATAATCTTCTCCCTTTTCCAACAGAAATTCATCATATGTAGGATATTGCAGTTTTGGTAAATTACTTCTATTCTTTTCTGAAATGAAGTTTATTTCATTTTTCACATTCTCAAGTAATTCATTCTGATAAAAATCTTTAATCAATTCATTTTGCCTATTTATCTTGAAATATTTTACAAGCCCATTTGGAGGTTCTTTACTGTATTGAACATATTTATATATTCTAGCAAAAAACAACATTTGATCTTGCGTCCAATTAGAAAAAGGTAAACTTTCAAAATTAAATTTATCTGGTTTAGCTAAAATCAAATGGATTTCTCCTGGTCTTCTTTGCCTTGCAAGAGCTTGAATTACAGAATTTATGCCTCCTGAAAAAATACCAAATTTATTTCTAAAAAAATCTCTCGTAAATCTAGGTGGTAATATTATTATATAAGAGTGATTGCTTTTTTTGATACTTACTCCTGTTTTGAAATTAGTTCCTACATTACACTTGTTATTATCAAATTGGTTTTTTGGCTCTTCATTTTCATTTCGGTTATTCATTATAAGTTGAGACGTACAGTCATTCAATTCGCCAAATCTATCAATCAATAGTTTACCTAACTTTTCCTTTGGATTTAATATGTCTTTTGCAAGAGATTTTGAGTATGATAAAATATCAATATTCCTTTCTCTATTTAATAAATCTTCAATCAAATCTTGAAGTTCATCCATATGACTAGTAAAGCGATATGAATTGGAAAAATGTAGGAACAATTCACTTTGTTTTTCCCTCCTTTTCCTTTTTGATTCTATGAGTAATAGTCTATTTTCAGTTAATTCGGCTAGATATTTAATTACTACTTTAGACGCTTCATTATAAGTGGCACTAAGAATAAAATTTTTGTGTATAACCTCCCTCCATTTCCATAGATTGTAAATGAATTCACTTTTAAAATTATGGTATGAATCATGTACTTCATCATAAATAAAAATTACTTTTTTTTCATATCTTTTTGCGTCACTTACAAGCTCATTTAGGTATTTCCTTTTTACATCAGAATTTTTAAATCCATCTTCTCCTGGGTTTCCCAATAATGTATTTACTGTTACCACCTGCACACACCTAGTCCTATAATTTTCTCTATCCCTACCTAGCTTATTATAATTATATATTTCATTTGCAGGGATACCTGCTTTTTCAATCTCATTTACATATTGCTTTACTAAACTCACGAATGGTGAAGCTACAATCATAAGGTATTTATCCTCTCCATTACGCATCTTCTCATAATACTTTTTTAAAGTATTAATAATAGCTGTAGATTTTCCTTGACCTACAGCTGCATTTACCACAACAGTATTTTTCCTATCTAAATTAATTGCTTCTTGGAAAGCATCATTTATATAACCTTCTGCATTAGTCTCTATAATGGCTTTACTTCCATTATTTTCTATATTAAATGAATTGATTCCATTTTCAGCCTCGGAGTGAAAATCTGAAGGATTTATTTCTTTAAATTCAATTGGATAATCTTCAAAAGGTGAATTTTCTATAATCATAATGTAAAAACTGTGCTATAAAAATAATATAACACAGTTTAATATTGAAAAATTAATAGCCTAGCTTTTTACTAAGCTTAGAAATATGTTCACTCACTTTCTTTTGTACTATTTTACCATAGTGTGATTCAGTGATTTTTATACTACTGTGTCCTAACAATTCTGATACTATTTCCATAGGCACATCATTGTATAGTAATACAGTAGAAGCAAAGGTTTTTCTAGCCATATGATGGGTTAAATTTTTATCTATCCCAACTATAGTGGCTATTTCTTTTAAGTAAGAATTAAACCTTTGGTTACTTACCACTGGAAGAACACATTTGTCATTTCTATCTTCGTATTTTTTTATAATTTCTAAAGCTTTTGGTAAAACAGGAATAGAAATTAATTTATCTGTTTTTTCCCTAGTCATCTGAATCCATAACATATTATCAAATCCTTTGGTTATATGCTGCGTTTTTAAATTAGCCATTTCTTTATATGCTAAGCCTGTATAGCAACAAAACACAAAACAATCTCTTGTATTGCTTAGTCTCTCTTGAGAAATTGATTTATTTTCCAATTTGTTCAACTCATCTCTAGTAAGATAAACTACTTTCTTTTTTACACGCTTAGCTTTATGGTTATAAAAAGGATCTTTATCTAAATGATTCTCACCTACAGCATTTCTAATCACACTTTTAAACCTTTGGAGGACTTTATTAGCCGTGATTTGCTTATTGTCTTTTTCTGTGATTAGAAAGTATTCAAATTCTTCTATAAAATTCATATTCAAATCTCTAAGTAAATAATCCTTCTTGTTGAATTTCCATTTTATAAACTGCTTTAGGTCATTAAAAATATAGTAGAACTTATTCCAAGTAGCTTGTTTAATTTCTTTACCAATAAGCTTATTTTTTTTAGATAAAATTGTTTCATAATATTCAATAACACCAAAATTTGTTTCAGTAGTTTCTCCTTTAAATTCTTTATAAATATCATCTACTGAATATACATCTCCTGAAATTTTCAATTTTAAGTAGCTAGACCTAATTTCAGAACTTATAATTTCAAGTTGGTCATTAAGCTGACTATTGGAAGTAGTTTGTGCATTTGGATCCCAATTTGTAGGTTCAATAAATAAACCTGTTGAGAACTGTTTTCTTTTTTTGTTATAAGTTATCCTGCAAATTATTGGACATTGTTTTCTCTTATTAATCCTAGCTTTTTGTAAATAAAATAAGATTAGAATTCTGTCATCATACATAATAAATGATATTAGAAATAAGAGCTTCTAAATCAGAATTTTGCAATTTCAAAAATGGTATACCTGAGATTTTTTTTGGTATACCTAAATGTATACCTGAGAATTCAATTAATCATATTATTCCATTTTCTTACTTAGCCACACAGGAGTAAGAAAAACTAAATCAAAGCATTGATTTTCAGTACTTTAAGATAAAGAGAAAACAAAAAAACCAGCCTTAAAAAAGACTGGTTTTATGAACTTTGCTCCTCAGGTTGGGCTCGAACCAACGACCCTCTGATTAACAGTCAGATGCTCTAACCAACTGAGCTACTGAGGAATTTATGAAACCTAGCGGTTGTATTGCTAAGCGGATGCAAATATAAATGTTTTTTTAAATTGCCAAAACATTTTTTTAAATTTTTTACTCAAATAACCAGCGATAAATATCGTTTCCGTTAGCAAATAACACTAAAGCAATGAGAATGAAGAACCCAACCATTTGCGCGTACTCCATAAACTTTTCGTTCGGTTTTCTGCCCGTAATCATTTCATAGAGTAAAAACATTACGTGACCGCCATCTAAAGCAGGAATCGGTAAAATATTCATAAACGCTAAAATAATTGAGATAAGCGCCGTTGTCATCCAAAAGGCTTCCCAATTCCAAGCGTCGGGAAACATATTTCCTATCGCTCCAAACCCACCAACTTGCGTTGCTCCTTTTTGGGTAAATACATATTTAAATTGCGCTATATAATCGTGCAACGTCCAATAGGCAAAACTAAACCCTGCTGAAACACTTTCACCTAAAGAATATTCTTGCGTAGCAATATCGAAATCTAGTGCGGTAAAAGCACCAATATTTTTTTCTTTTTCTGAAGGCGTAATGGTAACCATTCTTGTTTCACCATTATTTTCGACTTCAACCTTTAAGGTTTCATCTTTATGCGCGGTAGCGTATTTTTTAAAATCATTCCAGTACTCGATATTTTTTCCGTTTACCGAAAGAAATCTATCGCCTTTTTTAATTCCGGTTTTCTCGGCTCTGGAATTTGGAATCACACTATCAATTACCGGTTCGTAATTAAACCCGAACGGAAACATGTCATCTGCTTCAAATAATTGATCACCTATATCTTCTGGAATAGTGAGCGTTTCAGATTTGCCATTCTGATGAAGAACCTGAACACTTTCAACATCACGCATCATCAATTCTCGGTTAATTTTTAAGTGCCCATTAATGGTTAAAATATTTTCCAATTCTTCTCCATTAATTTTTGTTATGCGATCGCCGTCTTGAAACCCGTATTGCTGAACGTTCTCTGAAACTGCTAAACCATTCGGGATCTCATCGTTTGTAATTTTAGAACTTCCCCAAACAAAAAGCACCATCATATAAATTAGAAATCCTAAAATAATATTTACCGTTACACCGCCTAACATAATTATTAAACGTTGCCAAGCCGGTTTACTTCTAAATTCCCAAGGTTGAGGTGGTTGAGCCATTTGCTCTTTATCCATACTTTCGTCGATCATCCCAGAAATTTTCACGTAACCCCCTAAAGGTAACCAACCTATTCCGTAAACGGTTTCGCCTATTTTTTTCTTAAATAAAGCAAATTTTACGTCGAAAAAGAGAAAGAATTTTTCTACACGAGTTTTAAATAATTTTGCCGGAATAAAATGCCCCAACTCGTGCAATACGATTAAAATGGAAAGGCTTAAAAATAATTGAATTGCTTTTATAACAAATGGACTCATAGTCTGTATATTCTAAATAAAAATCGCACAAAAGTAACCTTTTAAATTCGCTTACAAAAAAATAATCGTTCACTCCTTTCTAACGGTCAATTTTTTAACGTGTTTTAGCTGAAATTAAAAAGTTTAGGTTGTACTTTTGCACCAAACTATTTCCTTGTTTTATGCTGAAATTTTTTGCGAAATACAAATTCTTCGGAATTGTTTTACTTGTGCTTTCTCTTATTATTATTTCCATTATCTATCAATTATTAAAACCCGAACCTTCACTACCGGTTTATCAACCCGATATGGTTCAAAAAGAATTGGTAGATTCTACAGTGCAATACATTAGAAAATATCATAAAATAGCCGACTTTAAATTGGTAAATCAAAACGGAGATACCATCACGCAAAACGATTATAAAAATAAAATTTACGTAGCCGATTTCTTTTTTACCACTTGCCAATCGATTTGCCCGATTATGACCGATCATATGGTGAAAATTCAAGAAGAACTAAAAAATGACGATGAAGTGTTATTGCTTTCTCATACTGTAACTCCAGAAATTGATAGCGTTGCGCAATTAAAACGCTATGCTGAAAAAAAAGGCGTAAATGATAAAAAATGGAATTTAGTAACCGGCGACAAAAAACAAATTTACGATTTAGCACGAAAATCTTATCTCGCTACAAAATCACAAGGAAACGGCGGAAAGTATGACATGATTCATACAGAAAATTTTGTGCTTGTAGATAAAGACCGACAAATTAGAGGGTTTTACGACGGAACAAATCCCGATGCGATCGATGATCTTTTAGACGATATTCAAATTCTAAAGCAAATTCAAGAAAAGCGCTAGCTTTTAACGTTGGCGGTTTTTCTAAACCATTTTTTTCCGTTACTTTTGCGTTGTTTAAATTCAATCTAAATAAATCTTGAAAGTTACAATCGCAGATTTAAGAAGAGGTCAACGCGGAATTATTAAAACGTTTACAAACGAAAGTGTTCCGCTAAAGCTACTGGAAATGGGTTGTTTACCCGGCAATGAAGTAGAATTGGTTCAAATTGCACCGTTTAGAGATCCTTTATATTTAAACATCAACGGAAGTCATTTAGCCATCAGAAAAGAAACAGCAGCACAGATTGAAATTGAAGTGGTACAGTAATTATGGCGAAACAAATCAATGTCGCACTTATAGGAAACCCCAACACAGGAAAAACCTCCGTTTTTAATCACTTAACCGGTTTAAATCAACAAGTTGGTAACTACCCTGGCATTACGGTAGAAAAAAAGGAAGGAATCTGTAAACTTCCACGCGGTTTAAAAGCACACATTATTGACTTACCGGGAACTTACAGTTTAAACGCTTCTTCGTTAGATGAAAATTTAGTCATCGAATTATTACTGAATAAAAATGACAAAGATTACCCCGATGTCGCGGTTGTTGTAAGCGATGTTGAAAACCTAAAACGAAACCTACTTCTTTTTACACAAATTAAAGATTTAGGAATTCCCACCATTTTAGTCGTAAATATGGCCGATAGAATGGAAAGAAAAGGAATTTCTCTTGATATTGAATTATTAGAAAAACGCCTTAAAACAAAAATCGCGCTAGTAAGTGCTAGAAAAAAAATAGGAATTCCCGCGCTTAAAGAACTCATTACCCAATACGGAACAATCTCAAAAGAGCCATGTTTAAACGCTTCTTCGATAGATCCTGAATATTTCGACAGTTTACGCAAAGCATTTCCAAACCAATCACTATATAAACTTTGGTTGGTGATTACACAAGATGTTAACTTCGGAAATCTTAACCGGAATAAAGTTGAAAATCAAAAAAGTTTCAGTACAAAAGAGAAAAGCGATCTCAAACGTCTTCAGCAGAAAGAAACTATTGTAAGGTATCAATTTATAAATGGCGTTTTAAAAGAAACCTTAAAAGTTGATATTAATGCGGCAAAAGATTTACGTTCGCGTTTAGACCGAATTCTCACCCACAAAGTTTGGGGTTATTTAATTTTCTTCGGAATAATGCTCCTTATTTTTCAAGCCATTTACGATTGGTCGAGCTACCCGATGGATTTTATCGACAATACATTTGCTGCGTTAAGTGAATGGACAAAAAATGTGCTTCCTAGTGGAGTATTCACCAATTTAATTGCGGAAGGAATTATTCCCGGTTTGGGCGGAATTGTCATTTTTATTCCACAAATCGCATTTCTATTTCTCTTTATTTCTTTACTGGAAGAAAGCGGTTATATGAGTCGCGTAGTATTTTTAATGGATCGCATTATGCGTCGTTTTGGTTTAAGTGGTAAAAGTGTCGTTCCACTAGTTTCAGGAACAGCTTGTGCAATTCCAGCCGTTATGGCAACCCGAAATATCGAAGATTGGAAAGAACGCTTAATCACCATTTTAGTAGTTCCATTTACCACGTGTTCCGCACGATTGCCGGTTTATTTAATTATTATCGCTTTAGTAATTCCCGACGAACGCTTTTTGAGAATATTTAATTTACAGGGAATCACCTTAATGCTACTGTATTTATTAGGTTTCGGAATGTCTGTTTTTTCAGCTTGGCTGCTAAATAAAATTTTGAAAATAAAAAGCAAGACCTATTTCGTTATCGAAATGCCCGACTACAAATTACCGATGATCAAAAATGTAGGAATTAATGTTGTTGAAAAAACAAAATCATTTGTCTTTGGAGCCGGAAAAATAATTTTAGCTATCTCCATTATTCTTTGGGTGTTGGCAAGTTATGGCCCTACTGAAAAATTTAATCAAGCAGAAGAAATTGTAACCGAACGTTATGGAGAAAATTTATCTTCTGAAGATTTTGAAAATCACGTAGCTTCCGTTAAATTAGAAAATAGCTATATCGGGATGATGGGAAAAGGAATTGAACCCATTGTTCAACCTTTAGGCTACGATTGGAAAATTGGTATAGCAATTGTAAGTTCTTTTGCAGCGAGAGAAGTTTTTGTAGGGACCTTAGCTACAATTTATAGCGTAGGAAGCGACGAAGAAAAAACAATAAAAAATCGAATGGCTGCTGAAGTTAACCCGATTCTTGGCGGACCGTTATTTAATTTCGCCAGCGGAATTAGTTTATTGCTTTTCTATGCTTTTGCGATGCAATGTATGAGTACACTTGCCATTGTAAAAAAGGAAACCAATTCTTGGAAATGGCCAATTTTACAATTAGTTATTATGTCTGGAATTGCTTATATAGCTGCATTTACTGCATTTCAACTTTTAAAATAAATGATGATGATACAGGAAATATTAGTTTGGATAACATTTTTAACCGCAGTAGGATTTTTAATTAAAAAATTCTTTTGGAAAACGCCACAAAAATCTGGTGATGGAAATAAAAGTATCTGCGGAAAATCAGATTGTGGTTGCCATTAATTCTCTTGCTCTAACACTTCTAGTTGAAGATAATAATTAAGATCACCACTATTTTTTAATGCTGTAGTCGGGTAAGGTTTTAAACCATAAATTTTAAAGGTTTCCTTTCCTAAGGTAAATGTTGCGCCTTCTCCTTCAGGATTGGTTAATACTATTATTTTTTCTTCAACTAATTCTTCATTTTTATCCAACGACATTTTTATTTTAGCTTCTCCTTGCCAAACGCAAGTTACATCACTTGGGCATCGTGAATCTTCCACCACTTTTTCAAAATTCAAGCAATAATTTTTATAGAAATATGATTTTCCTTCAGGAAGTTTTGCGACAATAATGGGTGTGTAAACTTTTTCTTCCGTTTTAGTTTGCTCATTTTTGTTTTGTGCATTTCCGAAGAAAAAGCTAAAAAACAGTACACAAATAAAGATTATATTTTTCATACTTAAATATAGAAATTTTATCCCAACCCAACATCTAAGGTCATCATAATCATAAAACCACCGATAAAACCAAGCGTAGAAATATCGGTATATTTACTTTGTTGCGATTCGGGAATAACTTCTTCAACTACCACAAAAATCATCGCACCCGCTGCAAAACAAAGCGCATACGGAAGAATCGGTTGAAAAGTCATTACCGCCCAAGCTCCAATTACTGCAGCTACCGGTTCTACAATTGCTGAAAGTTGACCGTAATTAAAACTTTTCCATCGGCTTAAACCTTGTCGTCGTAAAGGCATTGCTACGGCAAACCCTTCTGGAAAATTCTGTAATCCAATTCCAATAGCTAAAGCTACAGCGCCACCAATTGTTGCACCATCAAAACCAGCGGCAACTCCTCCAAATAAAACGCCAACGGCTAATCCTTCAGGAATATTATGCAAGGTTATCGCTAAGGTTAACAAAATAGATTTGTGCCACGGTGTTTTAATTCCTTCCTTTTCGTCCATTTTAAAATTGACGTGTAAATGCGGTAAAATTTTATCTAATCCGAAGAGAAATAAGGCACCTGCCAAAAACCCGACTACTGCCGGAATCACTTTTACAAAACCTTCGCCGGGACTCATTTCTATTCCTGGTGCCAATAAGCTCCAAAAACTTGCTGCGACCATTACTCCACCTGTAAAACCTAACATCCCGTCAAAAAGCGCACGATTCATTCCTTTAAATAGAAAAACCAATGAAGCTCCCAAAGCTGTGACTCCCCAAGTAAAAAGTGTAGCGTAAAACGCCGCCAAAACAGGGTCTAAGGTTTCAAAATAATCTACAATTTCTGTAAGCATATTACTTATATTTTTTTATATAAAGATTATTAGCAGCTAAACTGGAAATGGTAATATTTTCTTCATTCACTGTAATTACCAAAGAATTATCAAATTCTTCTTTATCAATTACTTTTATTTTTTTTCCTAAGGAAATATTGTTTTTGTCGAGATATTGAAGAAATGCGGAAGAGGAATCGTTAACACCTACGCAAATTCCTTCTTCGCCTTTTTCCATTTCAGCTAAGACTTGTTTTTGAATGAGTTCAATATTTCCTTCTTCATCAGGAATTGGATCGCCGTGCGGATCGGTTTTAGGATATCCTAAAAACTTATCGAGTTCGTAAATTAATTTTTCAGATTTAATATGTTCTAGTTGTTCAGCGATTTCGTGTACTTCATCCCAAGAAAAATTGAGTTTCTCAACCAAAAAACTTTCCCATAACCGATGTTTACGAATTACTTTTATCGCATGATTTTTTCCTCTTTTAGTCAGCTTTGCTCCTTGATAAGGTTTATAAGCGATAAGTTCTTTTTCCGCTAAACGCTTTACCATATCGGTTGCTGAAGAAGGTTTTGTTTGCATTTCTTCAGCTATCGCATTGGTAGGAACGCCTTCCGAAAAAGTTGATTCTAAATGATATACCGCTTTTAAATAGTTTTCTTCAGATAATGTCATTACAATTTTTTAGCCTAAACAAAAATACATTTTTTTTATTTAAAAACAATTTTTAGATTTGTCTAAATTTATATTTAAACTAATAAAATTTAATGTGTAGATTCATCTTTATATTCTTAATATTTCCCATTTCTTCTTTTGCGCAAGAAAAAATAGAGCTACACGGCAATATATTGGCGGAAGGAAAACCAGTTCCGTTTGCAAATATTTTTATAGCTGAATCGAGTTTAGGAACTTCAGCAAATATCGACGGCGAATATTCTTTAAGCGTTCCCAAAGAAACAATTGAAATCACCATTCAAGCGGTAGGTTACAAAACATTAGTAAAAACTATACATGCGCTAGATTATAAAAATAAACCACTTAATCTTTCGCTGAAGGAAGATATGCTCGGCTTAGATCAAGTTGTGATTAGCGCCACCAGAAATCGGGTAAATAAAACTGAAACTCCGGTAGTTGTAAATGTATTGAGCAAAAAATTATTTAATGCAACCCAATCTATTTCGGTAGCAGAAAGCTTAAATTTTCAACCGGGCGTTCGTGTAGAAACAAATTGTCAAAATTGCGGTTTCACGCAAGTTCGGATAAATGGTTTAGATGGAAGTTACACACAAGTTCTAATTAATAGCCGAGCGGTTTTTAGTGCGTTAAACAGTGTTTATGGTTTAGAGCAAATTCCTACTTCCATTTTAGATCGTATTGAAGTCATTAGAAGCGGCGGTTCTGCTTTATACGGTTCTAACGCAATTGCAGGAACTATAAATATTATTACCAAAGATCCTGTTTTAAATTCTTGGGAAATAGGAGGAAATTTAGGATTGATTGCCGGGAAGGTGGCCGACAGAACCTTAAATTTAAACGCTTCTGTAGTGAGTGAAGATCTTAACCAAGGAATTACCGTTTTCGGAATGCGAAGAAATCGTGATTCTTATGATGCGAACAAAGACGGATTTACAGAAATTACCGAATTAAATAATACTACTTTAGGAGCTAAAGCTTTTTTAAAACCTTCAGAAAAAAGTAAAATTACACTCGATTTTACAGCTTTAGAAGAATATCGTCGTGGTGGAAATCAATTAGAATTAGCACCACATTTAACTGAGATTACCGAAAAATTAGACCATAATACTTATATCGGCGGACTTACTTACGATTTGCAAAATGAAGCCGCAACAAATCAATTTTCAGTTTATACCTCAACACAATATACCGATAGAAAAAGTTATTATGGCGGTTTAGGTGGCGGAAGAACACGTCAAGATTCTATTTTAGCTTCAAATGCGTACGGAAAAACCGATGATTTTGCACTGCTAACAGGTAGTCAATTTACACGGAATTTTACTAATCAAAATATAATTACCGTTGGCGCAGAATATAATTTGAATAAAGTGGAAGATAATATTCCGGGCTATAATCGATCGACAAATCAAGAAGTTCATAGTCTTGGAACCTTTGCTCAATATGAATGGAAACCGATTAAAAAATTTACCGCTTTAATCGGCAGCAGATTCGATTATGTTTCGGTTTCTGGAACTTACGCCATTCAAGAAATTTCTAGAAAAGCGCAAATTGATCAAGCCGTTTTTAGTCCACGCTTTACGGTTTTATATAATTTTATTAAAAACTGGCAATTTCGTGGTGGTTATGCACGCGGTTTTCGCGCTCCACAAGCTTTTAATGAAGATTTGCATATTTCGTCGGTTGGCGGCGAACCGCGTTTTGTCATTCTTTCTGAAAATTTAGAAACCGAATATTCTAACGCTTATACGGCTTCGCTGAATTTCTCAAAAGATTTTTCAAACTTACAAACCAATTTTTTACTCGAAGGTTTTTATACAGATTTACAAAATCCGTTTACAACTATAAGTACAGGAGCGAGTTTGCCAAACGGCTCAATTTTGCAAGAAGTGAAGAATGGAAATGGCGCTTATGTTAGCGGCTTAAATCTTGAAATCGGACTTTCACCTTCTTCAGATTTCACCTTTCAAGTGGGCGGAACTTTTCAAAATTCGAAGTATAAAAAATCACAACTTTTATATGAAGCTGAAGCGGAAGATGAAAATATTTTTACAGATGAATTTGTACGAAACCCTAATCTTTACGGCTATTTAAATTCTACTTATAATTTTACTGAAGAAACCGCTGTATCGCTTACCGGAACATATACAGGAAGAATGATTGTTCCGAAAGTAATAAATGCTGATGGGTTTCTTCGGTTAAATGAAAGCGATCCGTTTTATAATATTAATCTAAAATTGAGTCATCATATCGATTTTACCGAGCGCTTTCAAATGACGTTTAGCGGTGGAATTCAGAATATTTTTAATAGTTATCAAGATGATTTTGATACCGGACCGCAACGCGATTCAGATTACATTTACGGTCCATCAAGACCTCGTACTTTTTTCTTCGGAATAAAATTTGGAAATCTTCATAACTAAGTAATGAAAAAAGGGTTGATCTACTTTTGTTTATTCATCTCCTTCGCTTCTCAAGCACAAGAAGCGAAGGAAATTTCGTGGTTAACTTTTGAAGAATTAGAAGTTAAACTGAACGAAAAGCCCCAAAAAACTTTTATTTATTTTTTTACAGATTGGTGTATGTATTGCAAAAAAATGGATTGGAATGCGTTTAAAAATGAAGCTGTGAAAAATCAGTTAGCTGAAAAATATTATGCAGTTAAATTAAATGCTGAAACTAAAGAACCGATTTTATTTGACGGGCAAATTTTTAAAAACAAAAATGAAGGCAGAATTGCGTATCACGAATTGGCTTTATTATTAGGAAGTAGAAAAAATAAAGCATTTAGCGTTCCGGTAATTTTGGTGTTGGATGAAAATTTTAAGGTTGAAAAAAGAATTTTTCACTACCTCACTTCTAAAGATTTACTTGCTTTATTAACCGACTGATTTTCGCGTTAGGGATTGTAATGGAAATCCTTTGGCGATTTTATGAGCCAAAGATTGCAGTGAAAAGCCCGCCCGAAGGGAACGCCCTTATAAATTTGTCTTATCAATATTATATCCTTTTGGCGGCGCCAATTAAAATCCGCGTTCTTTTTGAATTTGTTCGTAAGCGGATTGAACTTGGGTAAATTTTTCTTGCGCTCCTTTTTTGTAGGCTTCATCCATATGTTCTAACTTATCGGGATGGTATTTTTTTGCCATTTTTCGATAGGCTTTTTTCACCTCAGCATCAGAAACGTCTTCGTCAATTTCCAGAATTTTATAGGCTTTGTCTGCCGATTTAAAGAACATGGCTTTTATGCTCTCAAAATCGCTTCGGTTTAAACGCAAATGCCCGGCAATTTTAGAAAGTTCTCGAAGTTCATCTTCATCTACGCTACCGTCGGCTTGCGCAATTCCGAAGAGAAAATGAAGAATTTGCAGCCGAACTTCATACGTAGTTCGCATATGTAAATAGGCACAAATTCTACCGGAATCTATTTGGCGGTTTTTAACGACATCATTAAAAGTTCTAAAGGTGGCGTTTGCTCTTTCTTTTCCGTAGGCTCTTACAAAATAACTTCTTACGTAATCTAATTCTCCTTGACTTACGCTGCCATCGGCTTTAATTACAATTGAGCAAAGTGAGAGTAAATTTAATTCGAAATCTCCCGGAGAAACGCGTTCTTTTTGCTGAAACATTTGAAAAACGTCGTTACTTGAGGTAGCTCCATTTCTTCTAAAAAGTACTTCTATAACGCTCCCGAGGAAAAAGCCGATAAACGCACCGGGAATTCGCATATAAATCAATCCGACAACTGCGGCGATCCATTTTATCATAATTTCTTTATTGAATTGCAAATATAAAACCTTCAAAAAGGTTTCGCTACTTTATTATCTACGATTATTCTCTGTAATTATTGTAAAACTTAACCGACATATTTTAAGTTATACTACTATAAAAAAGCTTTATAGACTTAAAACTAGTAGAATTGAAGCAACTATAACTTATTTGGTATCTTTGCATAAAATTTATTACAAAAACAAAACACAATATGTATCCACCAGAATTAGTAAAACCCATGCGCGAAGAATTGACCGCTATTGGATTTAAAGAATTACAAAACGGAGAAGAAGTAGATTTAGCTGTAAACCAAGCCGGAACAACACTTGTTGTGGTAAACTCGGTTTGTGGTTGTGCGGCAGCAAATGCACGCCCGGGCGCTAGAATGTCTTTAGATAACACAAAAAAACCAGATCATTTAGTAACGGTTTTTGCCGGAGTTGATAAAGAAGCTACCGATAAAGCTCGAGCGCATATGGTTCCTTTTCCTCCAAGTTCGCCTTCAATGGCTCTTTTTAAAGATGGAGAATTGGTTCATATGTTAGAACGCCACCATATTGAAGGTAGACCTGCTGAAATGATTGCAGAGAATTTAAAAGATGGTTATAACGAACACTGCTAAGATTTAGTTTTAGTACAGCTCTTAAAAAGCCGTTTACTGTTAAACGGCTTTTTTCATTTCAATTTATTATGCTTGCATATTTGTTTTACCTAAATAGTAGCATTTACAAGTTTTTTAGATTTATTTTTGCCTTTTCAATTAAAATTGAATGAAGAAGATTATTTCATACCCTCTTTCTGTTCTTTATTACCTGTTTTTTGGTTTAACACTCGTGATTTTTCATCCTATCCAGTGGATTTGCTTTAACGTTTTTGGTTACCAAGCGCACAAAAAAAGTGTTGATTTTCTAAATCTTGGCCTTATGGGCTGTTTACATATTTTAGGAACGCGCATTACTTTTACGAATGATTTTCCTTTAACTGAAAACATTCCGCATATTATTGTAGCCAATCACCAAAGTCCGTACGATATCCCGCCAATTATATGGTTTCTTCGGAAATTACATCCTAAATTTATCAGTAAAAAAGAACTCGGAAAAGGTATTCCAAGTGTTTCATATAACCTTCGTCACGGCGGTTCAATTTTAATCGATAGAAAAAACCCACGACAATCCTTACCGGAAATTAAGAGATTTGCACGATATTTGAACACAACTAAACGTTCTGCAGTAATTTTTCCTGAAGGAACACGAAGCCGCGACGGAATGCCAAAACGCTTCTCTCCTAACGGATTAAAAATGCTGTTTAAATATTGTCCTGAAGCTGTAATTGTACCGATTACAATTAATAACTCTTGGAAACTAACAAAAAAAGGTTCTTTTCCCTTATCAGTTGGAGTTCATATTAATTTTAAAGTACAAGCTCCAATTTTAGTACAAGAACACGATGTTGAAACGTTAGTAGACAAAATAGAAAACGAAATTACAAGAGATATACATCTTCCTAAAAAATAACTTATGCCACAAAAAAATGTTCGATTAGAAGTAATGCAACAACTGGAACCAAAAGTCAATGGTTTTATTGACGACTTTTTGATTCCGGTAGATGAGATTTGGCAGCCTACAGATTTTTTACCCAACTCACAAAAAGAAAGTTTTTTTGATGAAGTGACCGAACTTCGTGAATTGGCAAAAGAATTACCGTATGATTTTTGGGTAGTTTTGGTTGGCGACACCGTAACCGAAGAAGCACTTCCAACCTATGAATCTTGGTTAATGGATGTAGAAGGAATTAATCAACACGATGGTGGAACACCTTGGTCTAAATGGGTAAGATATTGGACCGGAGAAGAAAATCGTCATGGCGACACGTTAAATAAGTATTTATATCTATCTGGAAGAGTAGATATGATTGAAGTTGAACGAACTACACATCATTTAATAAACGACGGTTTTGATATTGGTACCGATAGAGACCCGTATAAAAACTTTGTATATACGAGTTTTCAAGAATTAGCGACTTATATTTCGCATAATCGCGTAGCAAAATTAGCGCGTAACTACGGAAATAAATCGCTCGCAAAAATGTGCAAAATTATTTCTGGAGATGAAATGCGTCACTTTAATGCTTACAGCACATTTGTTCACGAGATTTTTAAAATCGACCCGAGCAATATGATGATCGCTTTTAAAGATATGATGAAGCACAAAATTGTAATGCCGGCTATGTTTTTAAGAGAATCTGGCGATAGTTTAGGAGCAGCTTTCGATGAGTTTTCACAAGCCGCACAAAGAATAGGCGTTTACACAGGACAAGATTATGTAGATATTATGAAGCGCTTAATTAAACGTTGGGAAATCGATAAAATTGAAGGACTAACCGATGAAGCTGAAAAAGCACGTGATTTTGTAATGAAACTTCCTGCAAGAATGGAACGCGTAAACCAACGAATTAAAATTTCACAAAAAATAACACATTTTAAATGGGTAAATCCTGCCCTAACTAAGTAAAATACCACTCATAATATTAATTCCCGTAAAGTGCTTTTACGGGAATTTTTGTTTATATATGGTTTAAAAATAACAACCTATGAATTTTGAAAGTAAACATATTCTCGCAACAAAAGCATTTGTAAAAAAAGAATTAAAAGATGCTGAAGGCGGTCACGATTGGTTTCATATCGAACGTGTTTACAAAAACGCATTGCTTATCGCAAAAACAGAAAACACAGATTTAGAAATTGTTTCTTTAGCTTCATTATTACACGATATTGCGGATTCTAAATTTCATAACGGCGATGAAAAAATCGGTCCACAGAAAGCAAAAGAATTTTTAGAAACGCTCGCTCTGAATGAAAAATCGATTAATCATATTGTAAAAATTATTGAAAATGTTTCCTTTAAAGGTGGAAATACAGAAGTTACCTTTCGCTCAAAAGAATTAGAAATTGTACAAGATGCAGATCGGCTTGATGCAATCGGGGCGATCGGGATTGCTAGAACGTTTAATTACGGAGGTTACAAAAACAGAAAAATTTACGATCCCGAAATTCAACCGAAATTAAATATGAACAAAGAGGAATATAAAAAATCCTTAAACCCAACTATAAATCATTTCTACGAAAAACTTCTGCTTTTAAAAGACAGAATGAATACCGAAACCGGAAAGAAATTAGCTGAAAAACGTCACAAATTTATGGAAGATTTTCTTGATCAATTTTATGCTGAATGGAATGGAGAAATATAAAATATCTTTTATAACCAACCTGCTGAATTTAAAATCGCAAGAATAAATTCTACCTTTGTGAGGCTATGAACGCCCGAAAAATAATTCATATCGATATGGATGCTTTTTACGCATCGGTAGAACAATTAGACAATCCCGAATTACGCGGAAAAGCTATCGCCGTTGGCGGCCGTTCAAAACGAGGCGTTGTAAGTGCCGCAAGTTATGAAGCTCGAAAATTTGGCGTGAAAAGTGCGATGAGCGGAGCAATTGCCCAAAGACTTTGTCCGCATCTTATTTTTGTGAAAACCAGATTCGATCGATATCGTGAAATTTCTCAACAGATCCGAAAAATATTTTTTGAATATACCGATTTGGTCGAACCGCTTTCGCTCGATGAAGCCTATTTAGATGTTACCGAAAACAAAAAAGGAAATCCCAGCGCAACTTTAATTGCTGAAGAAATTAGAGCAAAAATTAAAGAGAAAACCGGTTTAAACGCTTCTGCGGGAATCTCGATTAATAAATTTGTCGCTAAAATTGCTAGCGATTATAACAAACCCAACGGACAAAAAACGGTTTATCCAGAAGAAGTGGAAACTTTTTTGCAAGGATTGGAAATTCGAAAATTTCACGGCGTAGGTAAAGTTACCGCTGAAAAAATGTACCGTTTCGGAATTTTTACCGGTTACAATTTAAAGCAAAAAAGCTTAGAGTTTTTAGTTGAAAATTTCGGAAAAAGCGGAACGCATTATTATAACGTAGTTCGTGGTATTCATTTAAGCGAAGTAAAACCACATAGAATTCGAAAATCATTAGGCGCCGAACGTACTTTTGCTGAAAATATTTCTTCTGAAATTTTTATGATGGATCGCCTAAACGATATTGCTGAAGAAATTGAACGGCGGCTAACAAAAAATAAAGTGGCTGGAAAAACAGTAACTTTAAAAATAAAATACAGCGATTTTAGCATTCAAACGCGTAGTAAAACGTTGGCTTATTTTATTTCTACCAAAGCTTTAATTTTAGAAATCGCTAAAGATTTACTTTACCAAGAAAAAATGAAAAATTCGGTTAGATTGCTGGGTATTTCCTTATCAAATTTAAATACAGATAAAGGTAAAAAAGAAGAGAAAAATCAAAATGATGACGAAATTTACGTTCAGCTTAAATTTGATTTTTGAATTGAAAGCGGTAAATTTTTTAGAATTTCTTCAGCTTCATCGGTTATAAAATTAAGATGTGTTTTTTTGGTACCGTAATTATAATAGAAAGTAATTTCGTCGGGTTTAAATTTGATGTTGTTTATCTCTTCCAATGAAATAATTTTGTCCTCTCTATATATTCTATAAATTAAATTCTGATTGGTAATGCTTAAAATTACTTTTTCTGGCGCCATAGCACCAATAATGTAAACATCAGTTTTAAAATTTAGCTGTTCATTTTCTTCAAGCTTATAGTATTTTGGTTTTTTTACCCATAAAAAAAGTTGATATGCTTTGGGAAACACGAAAAAATAAATAAGTCCAAATAATGCTCCTCTTAGAAGTGAAGCAACTACGGAATCGTCTGAAATAAAATAGCTTAATAAAAAGTAAAGTCCCGAAATTAACAGGATTTGAATAACTGAAATTGTAATGAGCTTCCTTTTCATTGCGTTAGCGATTGAACGGTTTGTTTGAACTCTTTTTGTGGTCAAACCAAAAAGTGAGTAGTGAAAGCGCGGCGAGTTTTCCAGCGAAAACTCGCAACGCCCAAAAATTTATTAGAACCGCCAAAGGATTTAATACCCGAGACTTATTTTGAAATTAAAAATTCATTTCTAACCAGTGCTTCGTGGAATTCCCAAGCGGTAGTTTACTTAATTTCTGAAATTCTTAAAGTGTTTACCATTCCTTTTTCGTCTATTGGCATTGCCGCGAGGTTAATGATAAAATCGTCTTTTTTTACGTATTTCTTTTCTTTTGCAATTCTATTGACATCTTCTACAGTATCGTCTGTACTCACGAATTTATCGTAATAATAAGCATTTACGCCCCACAAAAGACTTAATTGTGTAAGAATTTTACGATTAGAAGTGAATGCTAAAATGTAAGATTCTGGTCGCCATGCTGAAATTTGAAACGCGGTGTAACCACTATTGGTGAGCGTACAAATTACTTTTGCTTTAATTTCATTGGCCATCACGGCGGCGTGATAACAAACCGATTTGGTAATATAGCGTTTGGTACGAATATGCGGCGGTTCATGCGGCACATTAATGAGGCTTGAATGTTCTACACTTTTAATGATTTGAGTCATTTTCTTGATAACCTCAACCGGGTTTTTCCCCACAGAAGTTTCTCCACTAAGCATTACAGCGTCGGCGCCGTCCATTACAGAATTTGCAACATCGTTGACTTCAGCTCTTGTTGGCGTAAGGCTGTTAATCATCGTTTCCATCATTTGGGTAGCGATAATTACGGGAATTCTAGCGCGTTTTGCTTTTAAGACTAATTCTTTCTGAATTAAGGGAACTTCATGCGCCGGAATTTCTACACCCAAATCTCCTCTTGCTACCATTAAACCATCGCAATAAGCTACAATTTTATCGATATTTTTTACGCCTTCGGGTTTTTCAATTTTTGCAATAATGGGAATTTTATGGGCGCTTTTTTCTTTAATTATTTGCTGAAGTTCTTGTAAATCTTCGGCGTGACGAACAAAGGAAAGTGCCATCCAATCGACTTCTTGCTCAATAGCAAAATGTGCGTCTTTTACGTCTTTTTCGGTTAGCGCGGGAAGCGAAATATTGGTGTTGGGAAGATTTACACCTTTTCGGGAACGTAAAGGTCCGCCCTGTAAAACTTTGGCTTCTACTTCATTTTTCTGATTGGTTTTAATGACTTCAAAAATGAGTTTTCCGTCATCTAAAAGAATTTTTTCTTTCGGTTTTACATCGCGTGCAAAACTTTCATAATTCATATAAATATGAGTCGAAGTTCCTTTAAATTCTTCTCCGGTTACAAAGGTTATTTTATCGCCGCGATTAACAACGACTTCTTCTTTCATTATCCCAACTCTCAATTTAGGACCTTGTAAATCGGCTAAAATTCCGGCGTTGAAACCGTATTTTTCATTTAATTCTCGAATGGTTTTTATTCTTTCAATCACATCGCTGTATTGGGCATGTGAAAAATTAATTCTGAAAATATTTACACCGCTTTCAAGCATTTTTTTTAAGACTGCTCTACTGCTTGTCGCCGGACCAAGTGTTGCTACTATTTTCGTTTTCTTTAAACTTTGCATTAGTTGAAAATTAAATTTTTATTCGATTTTAAAGTACTTACTTCTATGCTATAAGCGGTAACTACTTGTTGAATTTTATTGATATTTATAAGTAATTTTTTTAGACTCACGCTGTCGGTATCGTCTTCTATTTTCAGAAAAAAATCGACACTTTTATATTCGTAAATTAAATTGGTGTTTACTTTTCCTTCTTCTGGGAATAAACCATTACTTACGATTACTTCTTCAGGATTTAATTTATATTTATTACTTACTAAATAATAATTACAGCATAAATTTTCGTTTAAGTAACTAAATAATTGGTAATAAGCAATTCCTTCTTTATGTGAAAAATCTACATCATAAACCTCCCGCTCTAGTTTTATGGATAAGGTTTTATTCAAAAAAAAAGCTAGCTTATAAGCTTCTATTGAAGAATGAATTGCAATTAATTTGTAATCATCTTCAGCAAAACCATCTAGCATTAATTTATTTACTGCCATATCTTTTCCATTCACAAGATAAAGATAGTACAAGTTAAGCGGAAAGGAGGTTACCGGAAGTTAAAAAATAATGAATTCTAATAGGAAAGTTAAGCTTTATCTATAATCCGCTGAAAAGCATAATAGGCTCTTTTTGAAGCTTTTTCTTCTGCTTTTTTCTTTGAAGTCGCTCTAGCTTTTGCAACTACATTTTCGCCTACCCAAAGTTTTACGGCAAAATGTTTTATTTCATCTTTACCGGTATCTTCGTAAACTTCATAGGAAAAATCTTTTTTAGCTTTTTGGCACCATTCAATAAATAAACTTTTGTAGCTTATTACTTTTCCTTCCAGCTGTTCGATATCTACGTAAGGCTCGATTACGCGTTGCTGAATGAATTTTTCACAATATTTGTAGCCTCTATCAAGGTAAATCGCTCCGATTAACGATTCAAATAAATTTCCATGGATATTAACACCAAATTGTTCTGAGGGAATATTACTTTCTACAAATCGAATTAAATAGAGATCTTTACCAAGCTCATTAAGGTGTTTTCTACTTACCACCTTTGAACGCATTTTGGTAAGATAACCTTCATTTCCACCCGGCACTTTATTAAATAAATATGCCGCAATAACAGAACCTAACATCGCATCACCCAAAAATTCTAGACGCTCATAATTTAAATCGTTTCCTTCCTTATCTTTTTTGTTGAGCGAACGATGAATAAAAGCACGCTCGTAATGTTTTATATTTTTTGGTTTAAAACCAATAACTCGCTGAATTGAAGAAAAAAAACTCCCGTCCTTTTCAGAACGAGAGTTTAATATATTTCGAATAACATTCATTAACTGAACAATTATTCATTTAGCTTTTTAAATAAAACACAGGCATTATGACCACCAAAACCAAAAGTGTTACTCATAGCAACATTTACTTCTCGTTTTTGTGCTTTATTTAGCGTTAAATTTAATGAAGGATCAATATTTTCATCGTTAACTTCGTGATTTATGGTTGGCGGAACGATGCTGTTTTTCATCGCTAAAATTGAAGCAATTGCTTCTACAGCTCCTGCCGCACCTAATAAATGACCGGTCATCGATTTTGTAGAATTAATATTGATGGATTTTGCGTGTTCTCCAAAAACGTTAGAAATAGCTTTTAATTCAGCTACATCACCTAACGGTGTTGAAGTTCCATGCGTGTTAATCGCATCAACATCTTCTGGTTTTAAACCGGCATTCTTTAAGCAATTTTCCATTACGGCAACTACGCCAGTTCCATCGGGATGAGGTGCAGTCATATGGTAAGCATCAGAAGACATTCCGCCTCCTAAAACTTCCGCATAGATTTTTGCTCCTCTTGCTTTTGCATGTTCGTATTCTTCCAAAATTAAAGCTCCTGAACCTTCCCCTAATACGAAACCGTCTCGGGTAGCATCAAAAGGTCTTGATGCGGTTGCTGGATCTTCATTTCTGGTCGATAGCGCATGCATAGCGTTAAAACCTCCCATTCCTGCTTGTGTAACTGCTGCTTCACTTCCGCCGGTAACGATTACGTCGCTATATCCTAAACGAATATAGTTTAAAGCATCGATCATGGCGTTTGCTGAAGAAGCACAAGCTGAAACCGTGGTGTAGTTTGGCCCCATAAATCCGTGTTTGATTGAGATATTACCCGGAGCAATATCAGCAATCATTTTTGGAATAAAGAACGGGTTAAAACGAGGAGTTCCGTCTCCATTTGCGAAATTTTTCACTTCTTCTTGAAAAGTTTCCAAGCCTCCAATTCCGGCGCCCCAAATTACTCCTACTCGATATTTGTCTACAGTATCAAGATTAATTCCTGAATCTTTAATCGCTTCATCTGAAGAAACTAAAGCATACTGTGCGAATTTATCGAGACGGCGAATTTCTTTGCGGTCGAAATAGTCGTTAAAGTTGAAGTTTTTAATTTCGCAAGCGAACTTCGTTTTAAATTTTTCGGTATCAAAATAGGTAATGGGAGCACTCCCACTTTTTCCATTTACCAATCCGTCCCAATATTCTTCAATATTGTTCCCAATTGGGGTTAATGCACCTAAACCTGTAACTACTACTCGCTTTAACTCCATAGTTATCGCTTATTATTTTTTTGCTTCTTCGATGTAAGAAATCGCTTGGCCTACAGTTGCAATGTTTTCTGCTTGATCGTCTGGAATTTGAATATCAAATTCTTTTTCGAATTCCATAATTAATTCTACGGTATCCAAAGAATCCGCACCTAAATCGTTTGTGAAACTAGCTTCATTTACTACTTCGTTTTCGTCAACTCCTAATTTATCAACGATAATTGCTTTTACTCTTGATGCAATGTCTGACATAATCTTTTAATTTTTAAATTTGATTAAGTGGCAAAAATAAAAAACTTTAGTTTAAAACAAGTTTTAATGCTAAAAATGTGCGTCAATTTACATATTTTTAAACTAAGTAACTATTTTTACACCTTAATAATTGTTAATTTTAATGGTTTTGAAAGCACAACAAACTCCCTCTCAGAAGAATATTGTAATCTTTGCGTCTGGCGAAGGTACTAATGCTAAAAATATAATTCAATATTTTTCGAAGCAAAATAATATAAAAGTTACACATGTTCTTTCAAACAACATTCGCGCGAAGGTTCTAAAAACTGCTCACGATCTGGAAATTAACGCTTTACACTTCGATCGTGCGGCACTTTATCATACTAATGAGGTTTTTCATTTATTACAAGATATTAATCCGGATTTAATTGTATTGGCAGGATTTCTTTGGATACTACCTGAAAAAATAATTGAAGAGTTCCCGAATAAAATTATTAATATTCACCCGGCACTTTTACCAAAATATGGCGGAAAAGGAATGTACGGCAACAATGTTCATAAAGCGGTATTAGAAAATAATGAAACTGAAACCGGTATTAGTATTCATTATGTAAACGAAAAATATGATGAAGGTGAACTGATTGAACAATTTTCAGTAAAAATTGAACCTTCTGATGATTTAGATTCTGTTAAGAAAAAAATAAAAACTTTAGAGCACAAACATTTTCCTGAGGTTATTGAAAAACTCTTAACCGATAAAGAGTAATGGCTAAACCGCAAAAGTTCTATGTAGTTTGGAAAGGTCACCAACCTGGAATTTACGAAACCTGGAAATCCTGTAAAAAAGAGGTTGAAGGATACCAAGGCGCGCAATATAAATCGTTTTCTTCCTTAAAAGAAGCGAAAATTGCTTTCAATAAAAGTTTTAATGATTACCGGAAATCGTCTTCAAAAAAAACCTCCTATACTTCTGCGGCGCAATTAGAACTGCTGAAAAAGGAAGTTAATTTTAATTCCATCGCGGTAGATGCGGCTTCTAGCGGAAATCCCGGAAAAATGGAATATCGCGGCGTTGATACACAGACGAAAAAACAATTATTTCATCAAGGTCCGTTTGCGCAAGGAACCAATAATATTGGCGAGTTTTTAGCGCTGGTTCACGGATTAGCCTTACTGAAAAATAAAAAAAGTAAGCGCGTAATTTATTCGGATTCTAAAATTGCGATCGGGTGGATTTACAAAAAAAAGTGCAACACCAAATTAAAGCCTTCTGCTAAAAATAAAGATTTATTTGAATTTTTAGCCAGAGCTGAAAAATGGTTACATGAAAACACATTTTCTACCCCCATTTTAAAATGGGAAACCAAACGCTGGGGAGAAATCCCAGCAGATTTTGGGCGGAAATAGAGTTATGGTTGATGTTGTTTAAAATTTATTAGATTACCATATATTAAAAAAACCTTGTAAACTATTTACAAGGTTTGGTTTTTAAAAAATAAATAATAAAGAACAAGTATTGGAATAATTAAATAGAAAATAAATAAATAAACATAATCCTTTATAGTATTATTTTTTAATTTATAAAACTGAAATCTAAACCACATGCTTAATAAAATTAGTGGTAAAAGATATAATATATATATCCATTCAAGTTTATCAGCTAAAATTAAATAAATTATTACTATCCCAGGTATTAACTGAATAATATATAATAATTTACCTAACTTTATATTTTTAATAACCGCTTTATTATCTATCCAAAATTTATATGAATAAAATAAGATTGAGATTATAATTATTAAAAATAAATAATTATCCTGCACAACTATCGCTTTGATTTTGTTTACAGCAAGTATGTCTATCAATAGCTAAACCTGTTTCCAATGTCATTTTGCTAAATGCAACACCATAACACGCAATATTAATACTTTTTCCAGAAAGTATAACAGCAGTGCAAGAAGATACAGCTGCATCATATGAATCATGTATATTTTTCATATCTATCTGAAATTGATCGTCACACACATCTTGTGTTTCATTACCATCATCACATAATGAAATATTATCTTCCAAAGCTGCTTCAAAATTATAGGCTATCTCTTCTTGTGTTAGAACTTCAAGTTCTTGGCCTAAACTACTTCTTATTTCTGCGCTAAAACTTGAAAAAGCTGAAAGATAACTATCATATTCTTCCGATATTTCTAAATATGATAAAACTGATTCAATCTCAACTTCTTCAATTGTTGCAAAACCAAGATCTTCATTAATATTAGCATTTTCTATTAGTTTAACATGCAGCAAACAGTAAAAGTCTTCTGTTTCAGTTATCAATTCTTGAAAGTTAGGATTATTTTGAAGATCTTCATTAATTTCAAGTTCAACGGAATTAGTCACATTTCTAGGCTGATTTTTTCTATTTTAGAATCTGACTCAATATCATATTCGTCATTAAAATCCTTACTACAAGAAACTAAAACTAAACTTGCTATAAACATAGCAAACGGTATTGTAAATAATTTTTTCATTTTTTTATTAATTAAAATTTTAAATATCAAACACTTACATTGTATTGGCCGAATACGGTTACAAATAAATGTTTAAAAAAGAAATAAAAAAAAAATTAATTAGTAGGCTTTCAACTATTTTTTATGTATGTAACAAATCATAATGCTTTTTTAGAAATGAAAAAACGCTTGCAGATTTTGGACGGAAATAGAGCTACCGCTTAAAATATTTATAAAAACCCAATACAATTAAAACAAGTCCAATAATTTGTAGAGAAAGTCGAAAAGTACCTTGCGTAAAAAATAATGCAGTCGATATAATAAGCGAACCAAGAATATAGTAATAAAAAGGTTTCATCATTAAAATTTTCAGCTTTACTTCATTTTCTTACAAAGAGAAAAACATTTAAAAGTAACTAATTGAATTTACAGTAATTTAGTTGAAGTAGAAAAATCCTTCTTCATATTTTTTCAGTTAAGATAACCATAATAGTTTCTATAAATAATTGTCTAAGCTTGTAAGGAATCCGATAAAATAAAGACCAAGCACATTCACCATAAAATATTAGTTTAATCGTGTTATATTTGCAGCAAAGTAAAATATAAATGAGTAAATTATTAATCGTAGGAACCGTAGCTTTTGATGCCATTGAAACACCTTTTGGCAAAACCGATAAAATTTTGGGAGGCGCCGGAACCTATATCGCTCTTGCAGCCGAAAAATTTGGAATCGATAGTGCTATTGTTTCCGTAGTTGGAAATGATTTCCCGGATAAATATTTCAATATTTTAAAAGATCGCAATGTAAATTTAGAAGGTTTAGAAATCGTAAAAGACGGAAAAACTTTTTTTTGGAGCGGTCGCTATCATAACGATATGAACACACGCGATACATTAGACACCCAACTAAATGTATTAGCAGATTTTCAGCCGAAAGTCCCAGAAAGTTATAAAAACGCTGAAGTTGTGATGTTAGGAAATTTGCATCCACTTATTCAGTTAAGCGTAATCGAGCAAATTGAAAACCCAAAGCTTATCGCTTTAGACACGATGAATTTTTGGATGGACAATACGCTGGAAGATTTAAAAACGGTTATTGAAAAAGTTGATGTAATTACGATTAATGACGAAGAAGCAAGACAACTTTCCGGTGAATATTCATTAGTGAAAGCTGCTCGAAAAATTCAAGAAATAGGCCCAAAATATGTGGTGATTAAAAAAGGAGAACATGGCGCTTTATTGTTCCATGAAAATGAAATGTTCTTTGCTCCTGCTTTACCGCTAGAAGAAGTTTTTGACCCAACCGGAGCTGGCGATACTTTTGCCGGAGGTTTTTCAGGATATTTAGCAAAAACCGGAGATTATTCGTTTAAGAATATGAAAAACGCTATTATTTACGGCTCAAATTTAGCATCATTTTGTGTAGAAAAATTCGGCACCGAACGCATGCTCGATTTAACCGATGAAGAAATTGAAAAAAGATTAAAAGTTTTTAAATCGCTAACGCAGTTTAAAATCGATTTAACCCAATAAAAAATTATGCCCTGTTTTTACGGGGCTTTTTTTGTAGCAACAAACACCCTAACAAGTATTATGAGCGACGCTTTAAAACACGAATGCGGGATAGCGCAAATTAGACTTTTAAAACCCCTTGAATATTACAAGGAAAAATACGGAACCGCTTTTTACGGGCTAAACAAAATGTATTTAATGATGGAAAAACAGCACAACCGTGGTCAAGACGGCGCCGGTTTAGCCAGCATTAAATTAGATACTTTACCCGGCGAACGTTACATTAGCCGCGTGCGTTCTAACCAAGCGCAACCTATTCAAGATATTTTTGCTCAAATTAATGACCGCATTAATGAAGAACTAAAATTGAATCCTGAATATGCTGAAGATGTCGAAGCGCAGAAAAAAAATATTCCTTATATAGGTGAATTATTTTTAGGCCACGTTCGTTACGGAACATTTGGTAAAAACAGCATCGAAAGCGTGCATCCATTTTTGCGTCAAAACAATTGGATGCACAGAAACCTTATTTTAGCGGGTAATTTTAATATGACTAATGTTTTCAAATTATTCGATAATTTGGTAGAACTCGGTCAGCATCCAAAAGAACGCGCCGATACGGTTACCGTAATGGAAAAAATCGGTCACTTTTTAGATTCCGAAGTTCGTAAACTTTATAAAAAATTAAAAAAACAAGGTTACAGTAAAAGAGAAGCATCACCGCATATTGCCGAAATGCTGAATGTCGCAAAAATTCTTAAAAAATCTTCTAAAGATTGGGATGGCGGTTACGCAATGGCAGGTTTAATGGGTCACGGAGATTCATTCGTCTTACGCGATCCTGCAGGAATTCGTCCAGCATATTACTATAAAGATGATGAAGTTGTAGTTGTCGCTTCAGAACGACCTGTAATTCAAACCGTGTTTAATGTTCCTTTTGATGAAGTTACCGAACTTCCGCCAGGTCACGCATTAATTACCAAGAAAAACGGCACCACTACCATTAAAAAAATTATTGAACCTTTAGAACGTAAAGCGTGTTCATTCGAACGGATTTATTTTTCCCGCGGAAGCGATGCAGAAATCTATGAAGAACGAAAGCAATTGGGAAAATATATTATGCCTGATGTTTTAAAAGCAATCGATCATGATACGATTAATTCAGTTTTTTCTTTTATTCCGAATACTGCGGAAACTTCTTTCTACGGAATGGTTGAAGCAGCACAAGATGAATTAAACCGACAGAAAAATCAAGCGATTTTAAAAGAACGCGACACTTTAACAGATGAACGATTAACTGAAATTTTATCGCATCGATTACGTACCGAAAAAATCGCGATAAAAGATGCTAAACTTAGAACTTTCATTACCGAAGATAGTAGTAGAGACGATTTAGTCGCGCACGTTTACGATGTTACTTACGGCGTTGTAAAACCAGAAGATAATTTGGTAATTATAGACGATTCTATTGTACGCGGAACAACACTCAAAAAGAGTATCTTAAAAATGATGGACCGTTTAGGACCAAAGAAAATAGTCGTAGTTTCTTCAGCTCCACAAATTCGTTATCCAGATTGCTATGGAATCGATATGGCTCGTTTAGAAGATTTTGTAGCTTTTAAAGCCGCATTAGAACTTTTAAAGGAAAACGGAAATTACGATGTAGTAAAAGAGGTTTATGAAAAATGTAAAGCGCAAGTTGATTTAAAGGATACCGAGGTTTACAACTTCGTAAAAGAAATTTACGCGCCATTTACAGACGAACAAATTTCAGATAAAATTGCTGAATTATTAAGCGACGAGACTATAAACGCCGATGTAAAAGTAATTTACCAAACAGTAGATAAATTACACAAAGCTTGTCCGCATAATTTAGGAGATTGGTATTTTACCGGTGATTACCCAACGCCGGGAGGAAACCGAGTGGTAAACCGAGCTTTTATAAACTTTTATGAAGGAAACAAAGCACGCGCTTATTAGTATAAATTAAGCAAAATAATTATCGATTTTAATAAAAAATGGTAATTATTTTCACAAACCAATAAAAATATGATATATTTATAACTCCATAATCTAAATAGGTTAAGTTTATGGTAAAATTTGGGGCAAAAAGGGTGGTTTTCAAAACCGCCTTTTTTATTTCATAAAAACATAAAAAAAAGCGGAAGTTAATCTTCCGCTTTTTGTTTTTATAGAATTATGCTAATTACTTTGCTTTAGCATATTTTGCTGAAACTTCTTCCCAGTTAATTACATCAAAAAATGCGTTAATGTAATCTGGACGTTTATTCTGGTATTTTAAATAATAGGCGTGTTCCCAAACATCTAATCCTAAGATTGGATGACCACCGCAACCAACTCCTGGCATTAATGGATTATCTTGGTTTGGTGTAGAGCAAATTTCAACTTTTCCACCTTCGTGAACGCAAAGCCAAGCCCATCCAGAACCAAATTGTCCTGCAGCTGCTTTTGCAAATTCTTCTTTAAAAGCTTCAAAAGAACCGAATTTATCATCGATTGCTGCTGCTAAATCTCCAGTTGGTTTTCCACCACCGTTTGGCGACATTACTTCCCAAAATAAGTTGTGATTATAAAAACCACCACCATTATTTCGAACTGCAGAGTTAGACATATCTAAGTTCATTAATATGTTTTCGATGTTTTTTCCGTCAAGATCAGTTCCATCGATTGCATTATTCAATTTTTTTGTATATCCGGCGTGGTGTTTACCGTAATGCACTTCCATTGTTTCTTTATCAATACTTGGTTCTAGTGCATCGAATGCGTATTTTAATTTTGGTTGTTCAAAAGCCATAATGAATAGTTTTTTTCGTGTTAATATTAATCTCCATCAAAAATAATTATTAAACGATACATGTGAAATAATTAAATGTTATAAAATACTTAAAAGCCTGTTTTGCTTTATTTTAATTTTTTATACCAAATAGAGCTAAACTATTCTTTAGGAGAATTTGCGTTCGCGGTAAACAATAATTATTTTAGACAAAAATTCAACTTGAACCAACTTTCTCCTTTTACAGTTTACGACGCTTCTGCAGGTAGCGGAAAAACATTTACGCTTGTCTCAAATTACCTTTCCATTTTATTAAAAAGTTCTCAGAAAGACGCCTATAAAAATATTTTGGCGATCACGTTTACCAACAAAGCGGTGAATGAGATGAAATCTAGAATTATAAATACGATTACGGCATTTACCGCGGAAACAATTCCGGAAGAATACAAAAATATTTTACAAGAAGTTGAAAAGAAAACGGGATTAGATTCAACAGAAATTCAGCAAAAATCACAGCGAATTTTAAAAAGTTTGCTCCATAATTACGCGGCTTTTGAAATTTCTACTATCGATGGTTTTACCCACAGAATTTTACGAACTTTTGCTAAAGATTTAGGAATTCCCGTAAATTTTGAAGTCGAACTCGATACCGAAACGGTTTTACAAGAGGCTGTTGACCGCTTAATTGCGAAAGCCGGAGAAAACAAAACGCTTACCAATATTTTAATAGATTTTGCTATTTCTAAAGCCGATGATGATAAAAGTTGGGATATTTCTCGTGATTTATTTGAAGTCGCAAAATTATTGGTGAACGAAAATAATTTAACCGCTTTACAAGTTCTACGGAATAAAACCTTAGAAGATTTTAACGCTTTCGCGGAAGAACTTAAAACGGAACGAAAAAAAGCAGTAGCGGAAATTCAGCAGCTCGGCGAAACGTTTTTCAATATTCTTGAAACTCATTCTATAGCGCCAACAAGTTTTACGAGAGGTTCTATTCCGAAGCATTTTAAACATCTTCTGGAAAAAGAAATTACCGCCGTTTTTAAAACTACCGCTAAATGGCAAGAAACGATTTCTTCTGAACCACTTTATCCTAAAAAAGCACCAGAAGAAGAAAAAACACTAATCGATAAATTTCAACCGGAAATAGCGGAATTGTATTTTCAAAGTGAGCGTTTATTCTATAAAATAGATTTTATAAAGCAAATTCAGAAAAAAATTACGCCGCTTTCGTTGCTCACCGCGATAAATCAAGAAGTTGAATTTATTAAAAAGGAACGCAATCTTTTATTAATTTCAGAATTCAATACTAAAATTAGTAAAAGCATTCAAAATCAACCGGCGCCATTTATTTACGAACGTTTAGGCGAGCGCTATAAACATTATTTTATAGATGAATTTCAGGATACTTCGCTTTTGCAATGGAAAAATTTAATTCCGTTAATCGACAATAGCTTGGCTTCAGCCACGGGAAGTTTAAGTTTGGTTGGCGATGCAAAACAATCAATTTATCGTTGGCGCGGCGGAAAAGCAGAACAATTTATGGCGTTAAGCCAAGAAGTAAATCCGTTTTCTATTCAGCAAGAAATTATAAAATTACCGGCAAATTACAGAAGTAGTAAAGAAATTGTGGCGTTCAACAATAATTTTTTTAAGCATGTTTCACAATTTTTAAGTTTCGAACCCTATCAATATTTATTTCAGCAAGCCAATCAAGAAATTATTAAATCAAGTTCAGGTTATGTGAATTTGAATTTTATTGAAGCTACAAATAAAGAGGAAGAACTGGAAGTTTATCCGCAGCAAGTACTTGAAACGATTTTAAACGTTGAAGAAAAAGGCTATTTTAAAAAAGATATTTGCATTTTAGTCCGAAAAAAAGAGGAAGGAATCGCAATTGCCAATTATTTAAATGAACACGAGATCCCTATTATTTCTTCTGAAACCTTGTTGATTAACCAATCGCCGAGCGTTCATTTTATAGTTTCGCTGTTGCAATTTTCTGTTCGCCCAAACGATGCAAATATTAAATTTGAAGTTTTAGATTTCATTTTTGAAAATTTTTCGACTACCGAAAATCATTTTACTTTTTTTGAAGCTCGATTAGCGGCAAATGAGCAAGCATTTTTCGATCAATTTACTGCGCAAAGTATTTATTTCAGCTTAGCGATTTTACAACGTTTACCACTTTACGACGCGGTAGAATATATTATTAGAAGTTTCTCGCTAACCGCAAAAGCAAACGCGTATTTGCAGTTTTTCTTAGACGTTATTTATGAATTTACGCAGAAATTTAGCAGCGGACTTTCGGGCTTTTTAGAGTATTGGGAACAGAAAAAAGACAAACTTAGTATTGTAGTGCCAGAAGGTGAAAACGCGGTACAAATTATGACGATTCATAAATCGAAAGGTTTAGAATTTCCGATTGTAATTTATCCGTTTGCCAACCAATCGTTAAGCGATACGCGATTAGATAATTTATGGATTCCGTTGGAAGAAAAACCCAATGAAATTCCGTTGGCATATTTAGCGGCACAGAAAAAAATGTTGCATTATTCTGAAAATAGTTCGGCGGCTTATCAAGAACTTTTATTTCAGAATGAATTAGACGCATTAAATGTTTTATACGTCGCGTTAACCAGAGCTGAAAAGCAACTTTACATTATTTCCAAACTAGATTTAGATAGAAAAGGAGAAGAAAAAATAAATACGTTTTCGGGACTTGTCATTAATTATTTAAAAACGCAACAGCTTTGGAAAACTGAAAAAACCGAATATGAATTCGGAAATTTAACTGAAAACAATTCCGAAGAAAAAATTGAACTAGAAAAAGAAAAAAATTCAACTTTTGTATCGACTTCTCCGGCAGATCATAATTTAAGTATCATTACCAAATCGGGAAGTTTATGGCAAACCCGACAAGAAGAAGCTATAAATCGTGGAGAATTGGTTCATGAAATACTTCAGCAAATAATAACAAAAAATGATGTTTCAGAAGTTCTGGAAAAATTCATTTTAGAAGGTTTTATAAGCACTGAAGAAAAACAAAATTTCAAAAAATTAATTGAGAACGTCGTGAATCATTCCCAACTCGAAGAATATTTTACCGATAAATATGAAATTTTTAATGAAAAAGAAATCTTAAACAAGGGAAACTTTATTCGTTTAGACCGCTTGTGTTTACTAAAAACCAACGCCATAATTATAGATTATAAAACTGGTAATTTCTCTGAAAATCACGTAAACCAAATAAATTCTTATGCTGAAGCGATTTCAGAAATGAATTATACCGTAACCAAAAAACTATTGGTTTATTTAAATGATGAGGTTACGGTGAAGAATGTTTAATTTTGTGTTCAACTAATAAAAAATAAACTTTATGTATAGCGATAAATTAAAAAATCATCTACAAGAAGAATTAAAAAATATTGAAGAAGAAGGGCTTTATAAAAAAGAGCGTATAATTACTTCGCCACAAGACGCGGTAATTAAAATTAATACGGGGCAAGAAGTTATAAATTTCTGTGCCAACAATTATTTAGGACTTTCTTCTCATCCAGAAGTTATTCAAGCGGCAAAAGACACGATGGATTCGCATGGTTTTGGAATGAGCAGCGTTCGTTTTATCTGTGGCACGCAAGACATTCATAAAACGTTAGAACAAAAAATAGCCGATTTTTACCAAACGGAAGATACTATTCTTTATGCTGCGGCTTTCGATGCCAATGGCGGAATTTTTGAACCACTTTTTACCAAAGAAGATGCAATTATTTCAGATTCGTTAAATCACGCTTCCATTATTGATGGCGTTCGTTTGTGTAAAGCTGCCCGTTATCGTTATGAAAATAACAATATGGAAGATCTGGAAAAACAATTAAAAGCCGCAAACGAAAGTAACGCGCGTTTTAAAATTATTGTTACCGATGGTGTTTTCTCTATGGACGGACTTTTAGCACCACTTGATAAAATTTGCGATTTAGCTGAAAAGTATGACGCGATGGTAATGATAGACGAATGTCACGCTACAGGATTTATCGGTGAAACCGGAAGAGGAACCTTAGAAGAAAAAGGCGTTTTAGATCGAATAGATATTATTACAGGAACACTCGGGAAAGCCTTAGGCGGTGCAATGGGAGGTTATACCACCGGTAAAAAAGAAATTATTGATATGCTTCGCCAACGATCAAGACCTTATTTATTTTCTAATTCCTTGGCTCCTGCAATTGTTGGCGCGTCAATAAAGGTTTTCGATATGCTCTCTAAAGACACAAAGCTTAGGGATCAATTAGAAGAAAACACAAATTATTTCAAGAAAAGAATGAAGGAAGCTGGTTTCGATATTATCGATGGAGATTCTGCTATTGTCCCCGTTATGCTATATGATGCTAAATTATCTCAACAAATGTCTAATAAATTATTAGAAGAAGGTATTTACGTTATTGGGTTCTTTTATCCTGTAGTCCCTAAAGGTAAAGCCAGAATTCGCGTGCAGCTTTCCGCAGCTCACACTAAAGATCATTTAGATCAAGCAATTAACGCATTTATTAAAATAGGAAAAGAACTCGGAGTAATATAAGTAGCAATAATAGGGGATAACAAAGACTGTTAAGAAAATTTTATTACATTTAGTTTTGTTAATACTCCTTAACGGTTTACTTTTGCTTTAATTAACACTTAATTTAAACTTAAGAATATGAAACATCTTAGCAGATTATTATTAGCTTCTTTGTTCATCTTTGGTCTTACAAATACAGTAAGTGCACAAGATGAAAATAATCCTTGGACGGTAAGTATCGGAACAAATGCAGTAGATAGTTATCCTGCAAATGAAGATCACAAATTCCAAGAATTTTTTAATGTAGATAATTGGAACATCCTTCCTTCTGTATCTAGAATCTCTGTTGGGAGATACGTTGGAGCAGGCTTTTCTGCAGAGTTAGCGGGATCTATTAACAGATTAGACAACATTGATAAACAACCTGTAGATGATTTAACCTATTATGCAATTGATGGAGCCGTAAACTACAGTTTTAGACAATTCATTAATGAAGAAGGATGGTTTGATCCATTTCTTGGAGTTGGTGGAGGTTACACATGGGTTGATGAAGAAGGTAACGGAACAGTAAACGGAACACTTGGTTTTAATTTCTGGTTTACCGATAATATTGCTTTTAACCTTCAATCTACTTACAAACATTCTTTAGATGATAAAAATGAAGGTGGTTTTCGTCATTTTCAACACGTTGCAGGAATTAAAATCGCTTTCGGTGGAACGGATACTGACGGGGATGGAATCTATGATGATGAAGATGAATGTCCTGAAACTCCTGGTTTAGCAGAATTTAATGGTTGCCCAGATTCTGACGGTGATGGAATCCCAGATAAAGAAGATGCTTGTCCAGATCAAGCTGGTCCAGCTGAATTTAACGGTTGTCCTGATACCGATGGTGACGGAATCGCAGATCCAGACGATGATTGCCCAACAGTTGCTGGTTTAGAATCTATGAACGGTTGTCCAGATTCTGACGGTGACGGAATTAAAGATGGTGATGATAACTGTCCTAATGAAGCAGGTCCTAGAGAAAACGACGGTTGTCCTTACGAAGATAGAGATAACGATGGCGTTTTAGATAAAGATGACCAGTGTCCAGATGTTGCAGGTACAAAAGCAAACAACGGATGTCCTGAGGTGACTGTTGAAATTATTAACGAATTGAACGAGTATTCTAAAACAATCTTATTCGATCTTAATAAAGCAACAATTCGTACAGAATCTTATGATGCTTTAGAATCTATCGCTGAAATTATGGACGAATATCCAAATACTGTATTCCACATCGAAGGTCATACAGATAGTAGTGGAAGTGATTCATATAACTTGAAACTTTCGAAAGAAAGAGCTGCTTCAGTACGTGATTACTTAGTAAATAAAGAAAATATTGATACCGACAGAGTAACTTCTGAAGGTTACGGTGAAACAAGACCAATCGCTACCAATAAAACTGAAGCTGGAAGACAGAAAAACAGAAGAGTTGAAGTTTCTCTTGAAAAAAATAGAGACTAAATAATAATTTCACTCTAAATTTTAGAAAAAACGCCTCACTTTGTTGAGGCGTTTTTTATTTTTACTCTTATGATAAAGACTTTTATTGAAGAAACTCTTTCGAAAATTTTAGAACAAAATTCTGCCGATTTATCTCAGCTGGTTTTTATTTTGCCCAGTAAAAGAGCAGGTGGATTCTTAAAAAATGAAATTAAGCAAAAAGTAACAGAAACCATTTTTGCACCTACGGTTCTCAGCATCGAAGAATTTATTGTAGATATTACCAACTTAAAACCCTTAGATAATACCAATTCACTCTTTAAGTTTTATGAAACCTATAGCTCTCTCACAGATAAAAATGATAAAGAAGATTTTGAAACTTTTTATGCTTGGGCGCAAACGCTTATTTACGATTTCAATGAAATTGATCGTTACCTCATAGATTCACAAGATTTTTTCTCCTATTTATCAAAAATTCAAGATCTCAACCATTGGTCTTACCCAGATGAGCAAACAGAATTAATTCAAAATTATTTAAAGTTCTGGCATAAATTACCTGAATATTATAAACATTACACAGAAAAATTACTCGCTGAAAACGAAGCTTATCAAGGTTTAATTTATCGGGAAGCTTCAATTAAGATTGAAGAGTATTTAGCAACTGAAGATCGACAATTTATTTTTATTGGTTTCAACGCGCTTAATAATGCCGAGCAAAAAATTATTCAACACGTAATAGAAAAAAACAAAGGCGAAGTTTTTTGGGATATTGACAAAGTTTTCTTTCAAGATAAAGCGCATGATGCATCTTTATTTTTGAGACAATACAAAGAAAACTGGCCTGTTTTTAACGAAAATAAAAAAATATTTAATTGGATTGCTGACAATTATTCCGCAGAAAAAACTATTGAAGTTTACGGAATTCCAAAAAATATAGGACAAGCCAAACACATAGGAAATTTACTTAAAAATTATTCAGCTGAAGAGTTGACCAACACGGCAATTGCTTTAAATGATGAAGCTTTGTTACTTCCGTTGTTAAACTCATTACCGGCAAATGTAGAAAAGGCGAATATCACCATGGGTTTACCTTTAGCCGAAACGCCTTTAGCATCATTATTCGAAAGTCTGTTTGTGATTCAGGAAGAAAAGACTGAAAAATATTATTACAAACCGGTGATGGATATTTTAAATCATCCGTTTGTGATTAATTATTTAGGGGAAACCTCGCATATTCTTCAGCAAAAAATAGCCGAAGAAAATCAGGTGTTTATTTCTCTTCATCTACTTCAATCAATTATTTCAGAAGACAAAGTCGAGCTTTTAAAAAATTGTTTTACAAATTATAAAGATAATGTCACTAATTTTTTAAAAGCGCTCGAAAAAATTACATTAATTTTAAAGGAAGAATTACAGCAAGCTTCCTCTTTAGAAATCGAATATTTATTTCATTTCAATAAACTATTCAAAAAAATCCAGAATTTATTAGCTGAAAATAACCCCATAAATTCCATTCAAGCGCTTCATAAAATTTATAAAGATACCTTAAGTACCGAATCCTTAGATTTTAGCGGTTCGCCGTTCGATGGTTTACAGATTATGGGAATGCTAGAAACGCGTGTCTTAGATTACGAACGCGTGATTATTAGCTCGGTTAACGAAGGTTTGCTTCCGGCAGGAAAAAGCAATAATTCCTTTATTCCATATGATTTAAAGAAGGAATATCAACTGCCGACTTATAAAGAAAAAGACGCGGTTTACGCATATCATTTCTACAGATTATTGCAACGTGCCAAAGAAGTACATTTATTATATAATAACGACCAAAGCGGATTTCAAGCAGGCGAACAAAGCCGATTTATAACACAACTTCAAATAGAAAAACAGCCAAAACATACGCTAACTTTTCATCAAATAAATCCTAATGTTCATACTACGAAGCGCGATTTAAAACAAATTGACAAAACACCGGAGGTTTTAGAAAAACTTAAAAACTTAGCCAAATATGGTTTTTCTCCTTCAGCATTAACAAGCTACATTAGAAATCCACTCGATTTTTACAAAAATTATGTGTTAGGAATTCGCGATACCGAAGAAGTTGAAGAATCGATTGCTGCAAATACCTTAGGAACCGTAGTTCACGACACCTTAGAACATCTCTACAAACCTTATGAAGGTAAAAATATTGATGCTGCTATTCTGAAAAAAATGCAAACTGAAGCCAACCAACAAATTGTAAAAGAGTTTCAAAAAACCTATAAACAAGCACCCATAAACCAAGGCAAAAACCTCATCGTTTTTGAAATCGCCAAGCGTTATATTTCAAATTTTTTACAGCAAGAATTAAAAACACTCGAGCAACATTCGCTTCAAATTATTCAAATTGAAAATAAATTAAAAGCAAAACTCGAAATTGAGAACTTAGATTTTCCAATTTATATCGGCGGAAAAGTGGATCGCGTAGATCAATTAGATGAAAATTTACGCATTATCGATTATAAAACGGGAAAAGTAGATCAGCCCGATTTAAACCTAAAAAATTGGGAACAATTAACCAACGATTATAAATTCAGTAAGGCATTTCAAGTTTTATGTTATGCATATATGATTCATAAAAAAACACCGATTAATTCTGCACAAGCCGGAATTATTTCGTTTAAAAACTTAAAAAAATCGTATCTTAAATTCACCGATATTTCGGCAGGAAAAAATCAGTTAATTGATGAAAAAACGCTTCAAAAATTTCATATTGAAATTGAAAAATTAATTCTCGAAATTTTTGACCCGAACATTCCATTTACAGAAAAAGAAGTGTGATTATGATAAAAGAAAAAAATTTCACCTTAAAAGGGAAACATAATAAACCTATTGTTACCGATGTATATTATCAGCCCACGCATAAACCCAAACCTATCGTTATTTTTTGTCACGGTTACAAAGGTTTTAAAGATTGGGGCGCGTGGAATTTAGTAGCAGAACGCTTTGCGCAAGAAGACTTTTTCTTTATAAAATTTAATTTTTCGCACAATGGCGGAACACCTGAAGAACCGATAGATTTTCCAGATTTAGAGGCTTTTGGAAACGATAATTACACCAAACAATTAGATGATTTGCAAACCGTTATCGATTGGATTATTACTACTAAAGAATTTTCTTCAGACGCCGATGTTCGAAAGCTCAATTTAATTGGTCACAGCCGTGGCGGCGGAATTGTTTTGCTAAAAGCAGCCGAAAATAAAACGGTTAAAAAAGTAGTGACTTGGGCTGGCGTTTCAGATTTTGCCTCGCGTTTTCCAGAAGGAGAAGCCTTAGAAAAATGGAAAAAAGACAAGGTTTATTACATAGAAAACGGTAGAACAAAGCAAAAAATGCCGCATTATATTCAGTTTTATGAAAATTTTCAAGCCAATAAAGAGCGCTTGTCGATTCAAAATGCAGTAAAAAAATTAGAAATTCCGCAGCTTATAATTCATGCAAAAGGAGATTCTTCGGTTTCCATTAGTGAAGCCGATAAATTACACCAATGGAATCCCAGAAGTAAAACTTATTTTTTAGAAAAAAGTAATCATGTTTTTAATACAAAACACCCTTGGAATTCCTCACAATTATCTCAAGATTTAACTGAAGTTTGTAAAGAAACCAAAGCATTTTTAAAAGCATAAATTACACGTATGAAAGCTATTATTTTAAAAAAAGCCGGTGGCGTTGAAGAATTAAGTGTTGAAGAAATTGAAAAACCAATTCCTTCAGCTAAAGCAGTTTTAATTAAAACCGCTTCGGTAGGTATTAATCCTATTGAAATTAAAACACGAAAAGGAAACCGTTTTACTGAAAAATTATTAGCCGACAAACCGAGTATTTTAGGTTGGGATTTATGCGGAACAGTTGTAGAAAAAGGAAAAGAAGTCAAAGATTTTTCGTTGAATGATAACGTTTTTGGAATGATTAATTTTCCAGATTTCGGTAAAACTTATGCTGAATATGTAGTTGCAAAACCAGAAGATTTGGTAAAACTTCCGCAGAATTTAAATAAAAATGAAGCCGGCGGAATTCCATTAGCTGCTTTAACCGCATATCAAGCTTTAAAGTATGAAGGCAAATTAACCGAAAAATCACGCGTATTAATTCACGCAGCAGGTGGCGGCGTGGGACATTTTGGTGTTCAATTTGCTAAACATTTTGGTGCTGAAGTAATTGCGACAGCTTCCGCAGAAAAAAGTGAATTTTTAAAATCACTTGGTGTCGATAAACACGTCGATTATAAAAAAACCAATTTTGAAGAAGAAGTTGCTAACGTAGATGTTGTGTTCGATTTAATTGGCGGAGATTATATTGACCGATCTTTAAAAACCTTAAAAAAAGGTGGAATAATTATTTGTATTCCTACCGCCACAAATGACGGCGTAGAAGAAAAAGCAGCTGCAAAAGGTTGTAAAGGTGTAGCTTTTAAAGTGAAACCCACCAAAAAAGATTTGGAAGAAATTAGCATTTTACTGAAAAGTGAAAAAGTGAAACCACATATTTCTGAACGCTATGATTTTTCTGAAATTAAAAAAGCACATCAATCCATAGAAAAAGGTAATACTAAGGGAAAAATTGTAATTACATTTTAGATTAACTTTACTCCGGTAAAACCAACCTCAAGTGAATTTAGCCTTCATCATTCTTATTGGTTCATTTTTATTGCTCATAAGTATTTTGGCAGGTAAAACCTCGTACAGATTTGGTGTACCTACCTTAGTGCTCTTCTTAGCTGTGGGAATGTTAGCCGGCTCAGAAGGATTATTAGGAATTAATTTTGACAGTCCGCTTGCAGCTCAATTTGTAGGAATAATTGCATTAAATGTAATTTTATTTTCCGGCGGATTAGACACCCGGTGGAATGCTGTAAAACCCGTTCTTTACAAAGGTGGAATTTTAGCAACATTAGGGGTTTTTATTACTGCAGGAACCGTAGGTATTTTCACCTACTATTTGTTAGATTTCACCCTAGCAGAATCTTTTTTATTGGGAGCTATTATTTCTTCTACAGATGCTGCTGCGGTTTTTTCAATTTTACGTTCTAACAACGTAAATTTAAAAGGCGGAATTAGACCTCTCTTAGAATTAGAAAGTGGAAGTAACGACCCAATGGCGTACTTTTTAACCACTTTATTGACAGGAATAGTTTTAGTAAATGAATTTAATGTAATAGATTCTATTCTAGAGTTAGTACTTCAAATTAGTATTGGAGCAGTTTTAGGATTTGGATTAGGAAAATTAAGTAAATTATTAATTAACCGAATCGCCCTAGATTTTGAAGGATTGTATCCCGTATTAGGAATTTCATTAAGTTTTATAATTTATTCCCTTACAGAAGTTCTCAGTGGAAACGGGTTTCTTGCGGTTTATATTTCTTCAGTTTTATTAGGAAATAGTAAATTAATTAGAAAGAATTCCTTAAGAGAATTTTTTGATGGTTTCGCATGGCTAATGCAAATAATTCTCTTCTTAACCCTCGGTTTACTGGTTTTTCCATCGCATATTATTCCAGTTGCATTAACAGGATTATTTATTGCTTTATTTTTAATTCTCGTGGCTAGACCGCTAAGTGTTTTCATTAGTTTAGCCTTTTTTAAAGTTCCTGTAAAAAATAAATTATTTATTTCATGGGTTGGTTTACGAGGCGCTGTTCCTATTGTATTTGCAACTTTTCCGATGGTAGCGGGTCTAGAAAAAGCAGATTTAATTTTTAATATCGTTTTTATCGTAACCTTGGTTTCTATTATGTTACAAGGAACTACAATTATTAAAATGGCAAAATGGCTAGGGGTAGAAGATAAAAATACAAAATCCTTAAAAAAGGCCAGTTCTTTTGCTTTTTCTGATGAAACAAAAACGGAAACTGCAGAAATTATTTTAACTGAAAATAGTTTAGCGGTTAATAAAAAGCTATATCAATTAAAACTACCGAAGAACACATTAATTGTAATGATTATTAGGAATAATAAATATTTTGTTCCGGAAGGTAGCACCAAACTTCAAGTTGGTGATACTTTGCAATTAATCTCAGCTAAAAGTAAAGATTTAGATATTGTAGCTAAAAAATTCGGTTAGAAATACAAAAAATTTAATTTCAATTCTAAAATTATACCTATTTTAGCTGAACGTTGGGGGATTAGCTCAGCTGGCTAGAGCGTTTGGCTGGCAGCCAAAAGGTCATCGGTTCGACTCCGATATTCTCCACAAAAAAAGCCCGAAAAAATATTTCGGGCTTTTTCATTTATATTTCCTAGCTTTTTATTTCTTAAAAAAATGAAGCAATTTTTCGTTTAAATTTACTTTATGTGTCACATTTAATCCGTGCGGACCATCAGAGAAAACTTCGTAGGTATTATCTTTAATTCCTTTTGCAGCTTGATCTCCTGCACTTTCAATTGGAACAATATTATCTGCAGCGCCGTGTACAATTAAAGTTGGAACGTTTACATTTTTTAATTCTTCTCGAAAATCGGTTTCCGCCCAAGCTTCTGCACATTTTATAGTTGCAATTGGTGAAGCGTGAGAAGCGATTGACCAATCGTAATCTAATTGGGCTTCGCTCATTTTGTTCTTCATTTCATCATAATTATAGAAATTTTTGTGAAATTCTTTTAGAAAACCTATTCGGTTACTCTTTAGTGATTTCATAATATCCTGTAAATCTTCCTCAGGAACACCTTTTGGGTTATCGTCCTTTTTCTTCACTAGTGGAATAATTGAACTAATTAAAGCGGCTTTTGCAATACGATCATTTCCGTAATCGGTAAAGTAACGAACTACTTCTCCTCCACCCATCGAAAATCCAACAATAATACAATCGTTAAGGTCGAGTTCAAGAATTAATTTTCTTAGATCCTGCGCAAGGGTTGAATAATCGTAATCTCCCCACGGAGCCGAAGATGATCCGAAACCTCTTCTATCATAAGAAATTACTCGATAACCGGCGTCTACTAATGTGGCGACCTGACCTTCCCACGATTTATGGCTTAACGGCCAACCATGAATTAAAATCACGGGTTGTCCTTTTCCGAAATCTTCGTAATAGATGTCAACTTTTTTCTCTTTTTCAGTAGTAATAAATGGCATAAGATTGTTTTATGGGTAAGATAACAGATTTAAAAAGTAATTCAAAAGTGCTTAACAGATCAATAACATCACTTCTTAAGGTTATGTTAGCTAATGAATTAATAAAATAATATTTTATGAAAAAATTAATTATACTACTTGTGTTTGCTCTGGGTTTCGTAAGCTGCGATAATGAAACAGATTCCATTGAAAATTGTGAGATCACAAATCTAACCGCAACTCCTGGAGATTGTAACGGCGATAATACCTATGAATTAACCATCGATTTTGACCATCAAAATGCAACGAGCCAATCTTTTGATTTATATATTAGAAACGATGAATTGATTGGAAATTATAACTTAAACGATTTACCCCTTACTTTGCCAAACTTTGAAACTAGTAGTTTAGATGATGATTATATTAAAGTTTGTATTAACGACAATCCCGATTGTTGTCAAGTAATTGAATTTACACCGCCAAGTTGTTTAGAAGAAAATGATTGTGGAATTACTGATTTAACCGCAACCACAGGAGATTGTAATGGAGACAATACCTATGAATTGACGATAGATTTTAATCATCAAAATGTAACCAATCCATCTTTTGATTTATATGTTAGAAACGATGAATCAATTGGATATTACAGCTTAGATGATTTACCGCTAACCTTACCAAATTTTGAAACTAGCGGTTTAGATGATGACTATATTAAAGTTTGTATTAACGATAATCCCGATTGTTGCCAAGTAATCGAATTTACTCCGCCAAGTTGTCTAGAAGAAAACGAATGTGAAATTACTGATTTAACCGCAACGCCGGGCAATTGTATTGGTGATAATACCTATGAATTGACGATCGATTTTAATCATCAAAATGCAACCAATCAATCTTTTGATTTATATGTTAGAAATGATGAATCAATTGGATATTACAGCTTAGATGATTTACCGCTAACCTTACCAAATTTTGAAACTAGCGGTTTAGATGATGATTATATTAAAGTTTGTATTAACGACAATCCCGATTGTTGCCAAGTAATCGAATTTACTCCGCCAAATTGTCTAGAAGAAAACGAATGTGAAATTACTGATTTAACCGCAACGCCGGGCAATTGTAATGGAGACAACACCTATGAATTAACCATCGATTTTAATCATCAAAATGCAGGAAATAGTTCGTTTGATCTGTATGTGCGAAACGATGAATTCGTTGGAAATTATAATTTAAATGATTTACCCTTAACCTTACCTAATTTTGAATTAAGCGGGTTACAAGAAGATTATATCAAGGTTTGTATTAATGATAATCCTGATTGTTGCGAGGTATTGGAATTTTTACCTCCTACTTGCCCATAATTACATTTTATAAATCCATAATGCCGGATCTAAAGTTTGAGTGTTTTTATAAATTAAAAAAGTTAGGGTAGGTCTTCCAGTAGAAGTGTGTCGACCTACTCTTCCTATTATTTGATTAGTAGAAAGCTTATCGCCAACTTCAACATCAATTTCAGCTAAATTATTATAAACGGTAATATAATCTCCGTGACGAACTAAAATTGCCTTATTTGCTCCCGGAATAGCTTGAATTTTAAAAACTGTTCCTTCAAAAACAACACGTACAGGCTCTTTTTCATTTGTTTCAATACGAACACCATTACTTTGTATAGAAAGTGTTTTAACAATAGGATGCGGATTTCTACCATATTTCATTGCTACTAATCCCGATTTAACGGGCCAAGGTAATTTTCCTTTATTTGCTGTAAAATTTGCGGCTAAAGCTTTCGCTTCAGGAGTTAATTCAAACTTACTAGTAGAAGTAGATCCTTTCTTTTTATTTTCCGCGGCAATTGCCTCGCGAATTAATTTTTCGATCTGCGCATCAATTTTTGAAACTTCTTTTTGCTTTTGCTGAAGTTCATTTTTTATTTGACCTTCTTTCTGCTGAATAGAAGCAATTAATGCTTTCTGTTGCTCTTTATCTTTTCGTAATTTTTCGCGTGTTTCTCTATTTTCAGCTAATAATTGTTCTTTCGCTTTACGCTGTTCGACCAAGTCTTTATTTAATTGTTGCAAAAGAAGCGTTTGGCGTTTAATTTCTTCCCCTTGTTCTTTTCGGTAGTTGGTATATTGTTTCATATACTGCAAACGTTTATAAGCTTGCAAAAAGCTTTCTGAAGAAAATAAAAACATAATTCTACTTTGCTTCGATTTACTTTTATATGATTTCTGAATCATTTTCGCATAATCTTCTTTCAGCTTTTCTAAATCTTTCCGAAGCTTCTGTATTTTGTTTAAATTTTCATTGATTTCGCGCGTTAATAAATTCGCTTCTTGGTTGGTGACTTTTATTAAACTTTCGGTGGTTCTAATGCGATGATCTAAATCTTCAACTTCTGTTAAAACAGATTTTTCCCGCTGGCGCGTGTTGGTTAATAATTTATTGATTTGCTGAATTTGCGCACGTAATTCTAAGCGTTGTTGCTCGAGTTTTTCTCGCTCTTTACTTTGGGAAAAACCAGCAAAACTAGTTGCTAAAAAGAATAGAAAAAATAGCGCGTATATAGATTTTATAATTCTCATTCAATAATCATTTCATCGTAACCTGAAGGAATTTCAAAAGGAAAACTTACCGGTTCATTAAAACTTAAACTTCTATAACTAATTGTAATATTGGTGTTTTTCGCCTTTTCGTTTACGGCTATATTAATTTCTTTCGGAAATTGTTTCCCTTCAAAATCTTCATATTCTGGATAAGAAACCGTAACGCTTTGGTTTTCCTTTTCTCGCACTAATTGTTGAGCTTTTACACGAAAATTTACAGGATTTAATAATATAAATTTTGCCACTTCTGAATTATTTTTTGAAGCCAACCGAACACCTTGATCGGTATTTTCAACCTTGTAAGGTTCTGCATTTAAATTATAAATTGCTTGACCGATTAATAAATTCTGAACCTTTTTAAAATCGAGATCTGTGCCTAACCACTTACTTAATAAACTGAAATCGCCATCGAAATACGTTCCATTTATCTTTTCATAATATTGCACGCGATTTGGGGTAATTTTTACTTTCGCTAGCGGAATAATTCCGGCTAATTTTGCACTTAACCAAATTACTTTATCTTTTTCCATTCGCATACTTACCGAAATAGATTGTTGTTCTTCCTCGGTTACATAACTTCCGCGTAAGCGCGCTTCTAAGGTCTTAAAATCTACTTCTGAAGCATTGTGCTTTTTAATTAAAGTTGCAGCATCTGCATCGCTTTCTATCGATCTTGTAACGGCTTTTTTACTTCCGCAAGCAATCACGGCTAAGGTGAAAAATATTATTCCTATATATTTTACTAATTGTCTTTTCAATGCTTTATTTTTTCAGTGTTGCAGCTTTTTCTTGGTATTTTTTTAATTTTTCTTGGTTTCCCAGTGCATTATAAGCGATGATTAATTGCTGATAAAAATCGGCTTCCATTTGTGGGTTTTCAATTAAAAAATCTAAACCGGTTAACAAGCTTTCTTCCGCTTTTTTAAATTGTTCGGTTTCATTGAAAGAAACACCTTGCAATAAGTAAATTATAGGCTGGGTGGGAAAAACCGCCAGCGTTCGGTCACTTAAAGCAAGTGCATCTTCAAATTGTTTTTCTTTTATTTGAAGTAATAATAGCTTTTTTATCACTTCAAAATCTGATGGATTTTCATCGAGCGCTTTTTTTAAATACGAAATTGCTTTAGAATTATCGTTTCCGATATAATATTCGCCTAATTGTTTATTCGATTGTTCTCCATAATTTAATTCTTCGCCTAAAACACTTACTAATTGATTTTCGAATTGTGGATTTTTTTGTACAAATTGAGTAAAATCTTTTATCACTTTTTGCTTAATATCTTCGGAAATCATTTCGCTATTCAGCACTATTTTCATGGATTCTACCGCTTTTTCCAACTCGCCTTCTTCAATATAAATTTTGTACAAAGCTAAATGGGCTTCGGCGGCATCAGGATAAATTTCACGTAATTTTTGAGCGACTTCATAAGCTTTTTTAATCGCACCGGTTTCGCTGTAAAAATAAATGAGATTCAGGTAATTTTGTTTATTGTCGGGATCGGTTTCAATTTTATCTTCCAAATAAGCAACTTGCCCGTTTTTATCATCAGATTCAAGATAAATTTTTCGTCTTAAATCGTCACGATATTCACTCGCGCCTTGTTTTGCATCAATTACATCGAGCGCTTCCAAAGCTTTAGTATACGATTTGGTTAACATGTAAAGATTGGCTAAATCTTCATAATAATTTACCTCGAAAGCGGTTAGTTTTTTCGCGATTTCAATAGCTGAAGTGTAATTTTGTGTTTGAAAATACACATCGAATAATTCAACTAAAACTTGTTGATCTTTCGGTTTTTCTGCTAAGGTTTGCTTAAAATATTCTTCAGCATTTGTAAAATCTTTTAGCGCTTTATAATTTTTCCCTAATTCAAACCAAACCACCGGTTCATTGGGTCGCAATTTTTCACATTGTTTTAAAGCTGAAATTGCTTTTTCATAATTTTCGATGGCTTTTTGCTTGAGCGCTTCAAAAAAATATTCTTGAAACTTATCGGTTACATTTCCTAAATCGTCTTGATTTACTTCACCTTTGGCAATAGCAAGTGTGTCATTTTCCTTTTGAGAAAACGCGTGTTGCGGAATAAAAATTATTCCGAATAGGAAAAAAAAGTGTATGTAAAACCTGTGTATTTTCAAATTTATTTTACTCTAATACGGAATAATCGCCAATACTGATTTCGGTAAACTTTCCATCAAATTTAGCATGATTTCCGATCATTGCATTATTTAATTTTGCATTTTGAACCAAGCTGTTTTCTTGAATTAAACTATTTTCTATAGTTGAATTTTTTACTTCAGAATTATTACCGATAGAAACATGCGGGCCAACAGTTGAATTTTCTAAAACCACATTTTCACCAATATAACACGGTTCTATAATTTTGCTGTTTTTTAATTCTACAGATGCTGAAACGAGCTTTTCTGAATTTTCTTCTTGTAAAAAGTTTAAGACTCTTCCGTTAGTTTCTACTGTCACGTTTTTATTTCCGCAGTCCATCCACTCATCAACTTTTCCAGGAGTGAAAATGTAATTTTTCTGCTTCATTTTTTCAATTCCGTCATTGATTTGATATTCACCGCCGCGCAATAAATTTTCATCTAACACTTCTTGGAGTTGTTCTTTTAAAATATTTACATCTTTAAAATAATAAATCCCGATGACGGCTAAATCTGAAACTTTATCTTTCGGCTTTTCCACCAAATCGGTAATCTGATTTTTATCGTTTAATTTCACGACACCATAAGCACTTGGGTTTTCAACTTGTTTAACCCAAATAACTCCATCTGATGAAGTATCTAACGTGAAATCTGCCTTGAATAGTGTGTCAGCATAAGCGATTACCGCCGGACCTTCTAAAGAATCTTTGGCGCACATAATTGCGTGACCGGTTCCCAAAGGTTGATCTTGAATATAAATGCTGGCTTTTGCACCTAAATTTTCAGCTATTTTGGTAAGATTTTTTTCTACCTCTTCCCCGAAATCTTTACCGATTACAAAAGCAACTTCATCTACTTTTTCTTCTAACACTTTTGCGATATCTTCAACAAGACGTTGAACAATCGGTTTTCCAGCAATTGGAATTAAAGGTTTCGGAACGGTTAACGTATGTGGACGAAGTCGCGAACCACGACCTGCCATTGGAACTATAATTTTCATATAATTAGCAATTTTATTTTTTTGGTAGTTATTTTCCGGTACTCCCAAAACCGCCTTCACCTCGAGCGGTTTCTTCTAATTTTTCAACTTCTGTCCATTCTGCACGTTCGTGTTTTGCAATTACCAGTTGCGCAATACGTTCGCCATCGTTTATAGTAAATGCTTCTTTAGAGAGGTTCACTAAAATTACACCAATTTCTCCACGATAATCGGCATCAATCGTGCCAGGCGCGTTTAAGACGGTAATTCCTTTTTTTGCTGCCAAACCACTTCTGGGTCTAACTTGTGCTTCAAAACCTACCGGGAGTTCTATAAAAAGTCCGGTTTTTACAATAATTCGGTCTAACGGACTTAAAATAATTTTATCTTCTAAATTTGCACGAAGATCCATTCCTGCGGAAGCTACGGTTTCATAAGAAGGCAAATCGTGCTTGGATTTATTAATGATTTTTATATTCATTTTTCTAAGATTGTAATAATTGGATAATTTCTTTTCTTTCCTTCAGATAGATTATTCCCAAAAATATAAAAAGAAAGACAGTTCCAATCACTAAATTGTTGTCAAGTTGATAGTAGGAAAAAAAGCTCATAAAAATAGCAATACTTAAATACACCAGAATGCTTTTTACAGGGTAGGGAACCGGATAATGTTTTCTTCCTAATCCATACGAAATTCCCATCATTACCACATACGCAATTAATGTAGCCCAAGCGGAAGCCATAAAACCTAACTTAGGAATCATGAAGTAATTAAAAGCAATTGTTACTATGGCTCCAATTACAGAAATATACATTCCGTAACGTGTTTTATCGGTCAGTTTATACCAAATTGCAAGGTTAAAATAAATTCCTAAACACAAATTAGCCAACAAAACTATGGGAACTATATTAATAGCGATCCAATAATCCGGGTTGTCTACTAACAATTGTTTAAAAAAGTCCAAGTAAATACTAATAGCGATAAGTATTAAGCTTCCTAAAATCACGAAATATTTCATGATAAACGCATAGGTTTCTTTTGCATTTTTTTCTGCCGCGTGATTAAAAAAGAAAGGTTCGGCGCCTAAGCGAAAGCCCTGTATAAAAATGGTCATAAATACTGCTATTTTGTAACACGCACTATAGGCTCCGTTAATATCTTTATTAAGCATTTCAGGCAACAGCCATTTATCAAAATTTTCATTAACCACATACGCCAACCCTGCAACCATAACTGGCCAGCCATAATTAAATAACTGTTTAAAAATTTCAGTATCAAATTGTATTTTTAATCTAAAGAAGTAAGGCAATAAAAGTAAAAATGTTACTAAGCTAGCGGCTAGATTAGAAATAAAAATATACTGCACCAAATCTGTAGGCTGATAAAAAGTAAAGGAAATGTTATAGGTAGGAATAAACCAAAGAAAGAAAAAGTTTAAGCCTACATAAATGGCTAAATTTACCAGCTTTATGCTCATAAATTTTAGTGGTCTTCCAGTGGCTCGCAGATAAGCAAATGGAATAACAACCAAGGTATCTAAAGCGAGTAAAGAGATTAAGAGGTTAAAATAGTGTAATTTTAAGTTTACAAAGGAAGCGATTTCATCATTAAACAAAAAGGCTATACCAATTAAGACAATTGTAGAAGTACAAATACTGATAAATGCAGTGGAAAAAACCGAATCTTTCTTTTCCGATTTACTAAAAAATCGAAAAAAAGCGGTTTCCATTCCATAGGTCAATAGCACGTTAAAAAAAGCTGCATAAACATAAAAATATGTGTTGTCTGAATAGCTTGCTCGCTCTAAAGTATCAGTATGTAAACGCACCAAGATAATATTCATCAATCTAGGCAACACAGTTGCTAAACCATAAATAACCGTGTCTCTGAAGAATTTTTTTAGTGCTGCCAATCTATTTTCGTGATTAGATTATAAAAGTACACAACAAAAAAAAGCCCTACAAATTGTAAGGCTTTTTAAATTATTTTATTGAACAATAATGTTAATTATTCAACGCTTCAGCACCACCAACAATTTCTAAAATTTCGTTGGTAATCGATGCTTGACGAGCTTTGTTATACTGAAGTTTTAAATCATCTCTTAATTCGGTAGCGTTATCGGTTGCTTTGTGCATTGCTGTCATACGCGCACCGTGTTCAGAAGCAAAAGAATCTCTTAAAGCTTTAAACAATTGAATTTTCAAAGATTTAGGAATTAACTCTTTTACAATTTGATCTTTTTCAGGTTCAAATTGGTAATCTAAAGTTACTTCGTTTTCTTCTGGTTCGGTAGGAACAATTGGTAAAAACTGCTCTGTGGTAACAATTTGCGTAGCGGCATTTCTAAAGCTGTTATAAACCAACATCACTTTATCGTATTTTCCTTCTACAAAAGCTTGCATAATTTCTTCAGCAATCTCTGCAACTTCATCAAATTCAAGCTTATCAAAAATTTCATTATTATTTTTAGCAATAGTGAAATTCTTTTTTAAAATATCATTCGCTTTTTTTCCTAATGTATAAAGCTGAATGTTTTTTCCTTCAAAACGATTGTTAACTACACTTTTAACTCCTTTAATAATATTGGTGTTAAAAGCACCTGCTAAACCACGATTAGAAGAAATTGCTACAACAAGTACATTATTTACTTCGCGTTGTTCTGCAAATTTACTTTCACTTCCTTCTTCTAAAGTGGCGCTTAAATTCTGAAGAAGCTCACTAAGTTTTTCAGAATAAGGACGCATAGCAGTAATCGCATCTTGCGCTCTACTCAACTTTGCAGCCGATACCATTTTCATGGCGCTGGTAATCTGCATCGTTGAAGAAACCGAGGTAATTCTGCTTCGTAATTCTTTTAAATTTGCCATTCTATTAGTAATGAGCGGTTAGAATGAGTATTGAGCAAAACTCAATACTCACCTCTCAAACCTATTTTTTATACTTTGCTGAAATCTCTTTTGCGGCATTTGTTAATACTTCTAAACTCTCGTCGGTTAATTTACCAGATTTTAAAGTATCTAACGTATCTCTATGCTTCGCGTTTAAGTATTCTAAATAATCTATTTCAAATTCTTTTACTTTCTCTACAGGAACTTCTTTTAATAAGTTTTTAGAACCTGCATAAACGATCGCGATTTGGTTTTCTACCGGATACGGATCGTTTTGTGCTTGTTTTAAAATTTCAACGTTACGTTTTCCTTTTTCAATAGTACTTAACGTAGCCGCATCTAAATCTGAACCAAATTTCGCGAATGCTTCTAATTCACGGAATTGTGCTTGGTCTAATTTTAAGGTACCGGCAACTTTTTTCATTGATTTAATCTGAGCTGAACCTCCAACACGTGATACCGAAATACCTACGTTAATCGCCGGACGAACACCTGAGTTAAATAAATCTGAAGTTAAGAAAATCTGACCATCAGTAATCGAAATTACGTTGGTTGGAATATATGCTGAAACGTCTCCTGCCTGTGTTTCGATAATTGGTAAAGCCGTTAACGAACCGCCACCTTTTACTTTATCTTTTAATGAATCTGGAAGATCGTTCATATTCTTCGCGATCTCATTGTCATTAATAACTTTTGCAGAACGCTCTAATAATCTTGAGTGTAAGTAAAATACATCTCCAGGATAAGCTTCACGACCCGGTGGACGACGTAATAATAATGAAACCTCACGATAAGCTACCGCTTGTTTCGATAAATCATCATAAATAATTAAAGCAGGTCTTCCTGTATCTCTAAAAAATTCACCAATTGCCGCTCCTGCGAAAGGTGCGTAAACTTGCATTGGTGCAGGATCTGATGCATTTGCCGCTACAATTGTGGTATATGCTAATGCTCCTTTATCTTCTAATGTTTTTGCAATTCCAGCTACGGTAGAAGCTTTTTGTCCAATTGCTACGTAAATACAGTAAACAGGCTCTCCTCTATCGTAAAATTCTTTTTGATTAAGAATGGTATCAATACAAACCGTTGTTTTTCCGGTTTGGCGGTCACCAATTACTAATTCACGCTGTCCTCTTCCTACTGGTACTAAAGCATCAATAGATTTAATTCCTGTTTGAAGTGGTTCTGCAACTGGCTCACGATAAATAACCCCTGGAGCTTTTCGCTCTAAAGGCATTGCAATTGTTTCACCAGAAATAGGTCCTTTCCCATCAATTGGTTGACCTAATGTATTTACAACACGTCCAACAATTCCTTCTCCTACATTAATAGAAGCAATTTGTTGCGTACGTTTTACAGTATCTCCTTCGCTAATATTCTTTGAAGGTCCTAACAATACAACGCCAACATTGTCTTCTTCTAGGTTAAGAACCATTCCTTGAAGACCACCTTCAAATTCAACTAGTTCTCCGTACTCTGCGTTAGAAAGACCGTAAACACTTGCGATACCATCTCCTACACTTAATACTGTACCTACTTCGTCTAATGAAGCTTTAGCTTCAAAACCTGATAGTTGTTGCTTTAAAATTGCTGAAACTTCAGCAGGATTCACTTCTGCCATAATTAGTTATTATAAAGTGACACATTTATCGTGTCGTTTTTATTAAAATTTAAACGTATGCGTTATTCTTAAATTTATTTCTTAATGCATTTAATTTACCTGAAACGCTTGCATCATATTGAACATCTCCTATTCGTAAAATAAATCCGCCAAGAATAGTTTTATCAACTATATTTTTTAACGTTGCCTTACTTCCTGTTAAGTCTTTTACTTTCGCTAAAACTTTTGCTTCCATTTCTGGGGTTAAAGCTTCAGCTGTGGTAACGGTAGCAGCTTTTATATTCATCAATTCATTGTATTGATTTACATAACTTTTTACTACTGTTTCAAGAATGGCAATTCTATTATTTTGAATTAATATATTAAAAAGACTTTGAGATATCGGGTTTACTTCAGCAAAAATTGCTTTTACAACATTATGTTTTGCAGAAGGTTTAATTACCGGACTTTTTAATACGCTACGCAAGTCTTTACTATTTTTAATAGTATTATGAATTAATTTCATATCAGCAAAAACCTCTTCAGTTTGCTTTTTCTCTTTAGCGAGATCAAGCAAAGCTTTTGCGTAACGATTTGCTGCTCTAGTATTTGCCATAGTTAGTTTAACTTAACGTTATCAAGCATTCCGTCGACCAGTTTCATTTGGTCTTCTTTATTATCTAACTCTCTTTGTACAACTTTTTCTGCTATTTCAATAGAAAGGTTTGCTACTTGTGCTTTTATTTCAGCTAAAGCGGCTTGCTTTTCCGTTTTAATAGTTTCTTGCGCTTTTATGATAATAGAATTTGCTTTTTCTTGTGCTTCAGTAGAGGCATCAGAAATCATTTTTTCTTTTATCTGTCTAGCTTCTTTAATTATACTATCGCGCTCTTCACGAGCTTCTTTTAATAATTTTTCATTGTTAGCTTGAAGGTTTTCCATTTCCTTTCGTGCACTTTCTGCCGATTGTAATGCGTCTTTAATACCTTCTTCACGCTTGTTCAATGAATCTAATACGGGTTTCCAAGCGTATTTTCTAAGTAAAAATATTAATACTAATAATATTAATGCTTGCCAGAAAAACAGTCCGTATGCAAAATCTTGAATTAACTTTTCCATCAGTAAATTACTTTCTTAACTAGATAATTATAAATTTTTTAAAAACAATTCCCTGTAGCCAACCGCTACAGGGTTTTGTTTTTGTTTAATTCTTATGCAAGGATTAAAGCAGCAAATGCTAAACCTTCCAATAACGCAGCGATAATAATCATCGCGGTTTGAACTTTCCCAGATGCTTCTGGTTGACGTGCGATTGCTTCCATAGCTGAACCACCGATTTTTCCAAGACCAAGTCCTGCACCAATCACAATTAAGCCAGCTCCAACCATTGCTAGATCTAAAGTTTCCATAATCTAAAATTTATAATTAATAATTAAACAATTTCGTTTGTTTCTGGATGTTCGTGATCGTGCTCTTCTACTGCAAGACCTATGAATAACGCAGATAACATAGTAAATATATATGCCTGTAAAAAGGCGACTAACAATTCTATAACTGAAATAAATAATGTCAAAAAGATTGAAATAGGCCCATCCATTACTAAATTATCAGTAACAAATATCAATGCAATTAAGCTCATAATTACAACGTGACCAGCGGTAATATTAGCAAACAAACGTACCATAAGTGCAAATGGCTTTGTTAAGGTTCCTAATAATTCTATTGGAATAAGAATAATTTTCATAAGGATTGGCACACCTGGCATCCAGAAAATATGTTTCCAATAATCTTTTGTTCCGCTAAATTGAGTAATTAAATAGGTAAATAATGCCAAACAAGCTGTAATTGCAATATTACCAGTAACGTTTACTCCAAGTGGAGTCATTCCTAATAAATTGAGAATCCATACGAAGAAGAATACGGTTAATAAAAAGCCCATAAATCTTCTGTATTTTTTCTCCCCAATGTTAGGAATTGCAATATCGTCACGAACATATAAAACTAATGGTTCTAAAACTCTACCTATTCCGGTAGGAATTTCTTTATGTCTATATGACCTCGCTAATGAACCAAACAATAAAAACAATAATATACATGTAAGTAAAATTGTAAATACGTTTTTAGTGATTGAAAAATCTAGCGGTTTATCATTTGTAGGGTGATGCTCTTCATCAAAACTTAAATCGCCAGCAGCGTTTGTTTTGTATATTGTATTATGGTAAATTTTATAATAATTACCTTCAACTTCAGCAACACTTTCTCCGTGGTGAAAACGAGATGAAGAGAAAATTTTCAAACCTTCATCAATTAAAATTACCGGTAACGGAAAACCAACATGCTCTCCAGTTTCACTATCGGTCCATAATGTAAAATCGTAAGCATCTTGCAAGTGATGATCGATATAATTCTGAACTTCGGTTTTGGTATCGATGTGAGGCGTCTCACCTTCTGCTTGATGTTTTTGTGGGTCGTTTGCATTTCCAGAAAAAGAAATTAACGCAACTAAACAGAATAATAAAATCTTAACTATGTTTCCCTTTTGCATTTCAGGTAAAATTTCAGTCTTTAAATTTCGGTGCAAATGTACATAATTAAATATTAAAAAATAACACGAATTGGTTAATAAGTTTTTTTTTATTGAAAAGACGCCTAATTAATTGTCTTCCTGATAATTAATCTTCTTCAAAATTTTACTCACATAGAAAATTTCAACAATTAGGCAAATAAAATAGGGAATAAAAAAATGCAAATATTCTGCTTTTTCAATTTGTATAGAAGTGGTTTGTTTCCAAATTAAAAAGAGGGCAATTTTTAGAAAACCACCTATCATAAAAATAAAACCCAACTGATCTTTAAACTTTTTACTTAATAGAATTATAGTAATTGTAAAAAGAAAAGTAATCCCGACATTAAACTTATAACTGAAATTTAATAAAGCTAACGAAGAAGCGCTGTAATATTCTTGCACAAAATACTTGTGCAAAAAATAAAGCGGACCGACGCTACATAAAAGAATAAGTAAAAATTGGAAGATAGTAGATTTTATCTTCATTAACTATTGAATCTTTTGAGTTGTTTTAAAACTGCGTATAAGGAAATACTCACGCCAAGAACTACACCCGCAATGGTAAACCACTTGTTATCGGATGGATATTTTTCATCTAATTTTTGTCCGCCCCAAGCAAAAAGCAAGATTGTAGCACACATTTGAATGGCAATACCGGAAAAAATCGCCCAGTTTTTAAGCGGTTTTTTCTGCTTGTTGTTTTTTTGATCTTCGTTCATCTTTTAGCGATTTTACACCGCCTTTCATTTCGCAAGTCGCATTGAAAGTAGCACCAGGTTCTACAGCAAGTTTTCCGGTAATAACTTCGCCTTCAATATGAGCAGAATTGCGTAAGGTTAAGGTTTCTTTTACTTTTAATTTCCCTGAAAATTTTCCTTCAAAATCGGCATATTCACATTCAATTTCACCATTAATAAATCCGGTTTTTCCTACTACAACTTTTCCGGGTGTTTTAAGGTTTCCTTCAATTGTTCCTTCAATCCTAAAACTTCCGGTTGCTTCAAGATCGCCGGTAATTACGGTTCCTTGAGCAATTTTATTTTGTTCTTTACTAGCTTCTCCTGATTGGCGATTTTTTTTGTTTTCTGAAAACATGCGGAAATCTAATTTTAATTACTGCTATTCTGTTCTAAGTACGTATCTAAATTTTTGTGTACTTGTATAATTTCATAATTTGAAGAGGAAATTCCAAAACTTTCGTGGGTTATTTCGTAATCTTCCTCTTCCTTTAACTTATCTCCAAAGCCAATTGCGCCCATTTTACTGCTTAACCCGTGAATAGTTACAAATGTGGTTTCCGGATTATAAAAATCTACCGAAACACGTAAATTCTCGAATTTCAATTCAACTAAAGCTTTTTCAATTTTTTCTTTTAAAGCTTGAACTTCTTCTGTTTTTTCTGAAGCAAACGGATAAATAAGTTTGTAACTATCTTCCGGCGTATCGGGTTTAAATTGACTATTTTCTAAATCTGGAAGCGCGGTCGATACAATTTCTTCTGCGCGTTTTCCTTCTTCACTCTGCGGGTAATTTAAAGCCACATAATTTAACCCATCTTTATAGGCTTGAAAACCGTAATATTTTCCTTCTGCTGTGGCTTTTAATAATTCAAACTTCGGAACGATATCCATTCCGGTGAATTCTGTAATGTAACGTTTACTGTCGTCTATAACTTCTTTGTATTTTTCAGCTTGATATTTTCTATAAACTGAAGTATAAACTGCTTCTGGACTATCTTCTTCATTTAATAAACCACGGGGATTTTTCAAAATTGTGGCGTAGCGCGAATCAGGGTGATTGGTTAAAATATCTTGTTTCCACTGTTCTGCTTTTGCGGTATTTCCTGTAGTTGAATAAATTTTATACAAATTATATTTTGAAGGAAGTACCAAACGCTCTTCTGGGTTATGCGTTAATAAAGCTTCAAGTTTATCGGAAGCTAGATCGTATTCTTTAAATTTTTCTTTATAAATAATCCCTAATTGATAGTAGGCAAAATTTCGCTCATCAGATAAGCTGTCGATTAATTTTTGGTCGGTTGGTAATTTTGCGATATACGTTTGCGGATCGTATTTTGGATCTTGTTCTATTTGCGCAAATAAATCATTTTCTACTTCCGCTGCTTCAGCATCGCCACCATTTTTAGTTTGCGGATCGTAACGCCAATCATCGGTAAGCTCAATATCGCCCCAAACCGATTTGAATTGTTGCTCGCCATAATCGGCTTGCGTTTTATCGTAAAAATAAAAATCGCCCGCAGATTGTTGACTTCCAACTTGACTTTGCTGTTTACCGAATAAATTTCCTGAACCCGTATTTTGCGCTACGCCCTTATCGGCTTTTTTCGCTTCTTCAATCGCAATGGCTTTTAAGCTATCGGCATATTGCTGAAAATAGGCTTCTTGTTCTGCTTTAGGAAGTGCAACCAATTGAAGAATACTATCATTTTTTTGTGCGATTTCTTCATAAAGAATCACATCATCTAAATTTTCGCGTTTCTTTTTTATAGCTCTGTATTCTCGGGTATTTTCAGCTAAATTGGTAAGCGTGCTATCGTAATATGCGCCGGCTTCTTTGTATTCAGCTAAATCGAAATTTATATTTCCGAGGGTTAAATAATTTCGAGAACGTAAATATTCGTCTTGCGTATCGGTTCGTAACGATTTATTGTAATAGGTTACCGCTTTTGGAATCGTATCGGTTTTATTATAATACTGCGCAAATTGGTAATAAATAATATCTAAGAACGGTCGGTTTTCACGATTTTCTTGCATTTCTTCCATCAACTCTAAAAACGCAAGATGATCGCCTTCATCGATATCAAAATTTTTCGCCTTTTGCATATAAGCGTTAATCATATAAACGCGTGGCGATTTTCTATTGAGTTCAATAACTCGATCAAAAGAAGCATTTGCGCTGTCTAATTGATTTAAACGCTCGTAAATCTGACCTCGAATAAATAGTAATCTTCCTTCTTGTTCGTGAGAATCGGTATATTTTATCGCTGTGTCTATCGATGGAAGCGCTTTTTCCATTTCACCTAAATTTAAATAGGCTTGTGCCATTGCAGCGTTGGCTTCTACATAATCTTTTTCTTCAAAATCTAATTTTTCTTTGAATAATTTCTGAAGATTTTCCAACGCCAACTCATTATTATCCATCCGCATATAGGTTTTTTCACGCCATATTTTTGCGGTAATTAATTGGTCACTTTTCGGATAATTGGTAAGTACGTAATTAAAAGCTTCTAAGGCCGGAAAAAAACGTTGATCGTAATAGCGCGACTTTCCTAATAAAATAAAGGCTTTATCCATTTGCGGATTGTACTCGGTTCCCGCAATTAGCATATTGTGTTTCTGAATTGCTTTGGTCGCTTTTTCTTCGGCACGTTTAAATTTTGGGTTTTGCTGCGTGGTATCGGTAGGATCTTTTTTGGTAATTTGCATGCGCTCTACCGGAAGAATTTCCCAATAATTGTCGCGGTAATTCTGCTCTAACTCTGCTTTTCCTTCATCTAACGCCAATTGCCCGTTATAAATAATATTATAATAAGCGCCCATCGCATGAAAATTACGATTTACCCACTTATTTTTCTTTCGTGAACAAGCGGCAAGCGATAGTATTGCTAGCAAAAGCAATAGTATTTTAGTATAAATAGTTGATTTGTAATTCTTCAAATTCATTAAAAACTTCTTATCAAGAATAACTGCGCAATCCTATTTTTAGTATGGCTGCGGGTAAAAATACATTTCTTTTGAGAAAAAGCGCTTAAAAAAAGCTAGAAAATCACAAGTTTACACCTACGATTTTCTAATTTTATCTTGAAAAATAAGTTTCTAATTCTTGTAATGTCGCCTCGCTGGTTTTAATATCTTTTACGGTTTCGCCTTTATCGAGCACTACAATTCGTTCGCAAACTTCGGTAACGTGAATTAAATCGTGACTTGAAATTAAAATTGTAATATTTTTTTCTTCAGCAAGTTCTTTAATAATTTGCTTTAACCGAATTTGAGTGGTCGGGTCTAAATTTGCAAAAGGTTCATCTAAAATTATTACTTCTGGATTACCGATTAATGCCGCGACAATTCCCGCTTTTTTCTGATTTCCTTTCGATAAATCTCTTAAATATTTTTTTTGCTGAAGAATCTCTCCGTGGAAAAAATCTTCAAAGTTCGCCAACAATTTATCTACATCGGCTTTGTTTTGACCGCGCAATTCACCAATAAAGTAAAAGTATTCTTCCGCAGTAAGGTAACCGATTAAAAAACTTTCATCTATAAACGAAGAGGTAAACGGTTTCCACGCTTCGCTTTCATTTACAATGACTTCATTATTGGTTATATTTCCTGAAGAAGGTTGAATAAGGTCTAACAACAAACTAAAAAAAGTAGTTTTTCCAGCGCCGTTATTTCCTACTAAACCGAAACTTTGTCCTTTTGGGATTTCTAAATCGTTTATGTGAAGAACCGTAGTTCCGTTATAAGATTTGCTGAGATTATTTACGTGAATCATAGATGTTTAATTGAAGTTGAATTAGGCTTTTTCATCAAAAGCTGCAATGGTTTTGTATTTATTTTTTTGATAAATCTTTTCAATTTTATTCAGGAAAAAGTTTTTAAAGACAATTCCTGCAAGTCCGCTTAACGCTAAGAAAATAAGTCCGGCTTCAAAATTGATCAGTTTATAAGGAAGGTAAAAAATAAGCATTGGCCCGAAAATTTTAGGCAATGCGATAAGTAATTGTGTAGGGTTGAAACCTTGTGTATTGCTAAAAGCTTTTGCTTTTACGTTTAATTCCATTGGAACACGATTTAAAACACCGCCGTAAAGTGTGATAAAAGAATTTAAACCGACGTTAAATAAAGCTCCGGCTGCGATCATCCCAAAAATATCCCATCCAAAATAAATGTAGGGTGTGCTTAATACAAAAGAAACCAATACAGCTACAACCATAAGCGACCATTTGGATTCTAAATATTCTCGGTAAGGGATATTTTGACTCATTAAAAGTTTATAATATTCGCTATCCCAAGATGGAACTAATTGTCCAAATGACATTAAAAACCCGCCGGTTACAAACATAGAGGCAAAAGCTAAAAATGCCGGCATACTATTATAAGAATCATTTGTATAAAAAATTAAGCCATAAAAAAGAAATAAAAATGACATGAAAAGCACTTGTTTTGGACGTTTATTCCGTAGAATTAACCGCACGTCATTTTTGAGAAATGGTGCTATTCTACCGAAACGATTTAGCCAATTTAATTCTGAAGTTTTTACGGTTTCGGTTTTTTTAGAAATTTCAGCATCGAGATAAAAGCCTTTTCTAATAAAACTATAGGTTCTTCGGTATAATAAAACCATCAGCAATAATGGAATTAAAATAGCATAAGGTTTTTGATAAATGGTATTGAAAAATATCCCGGCTTTTTCTGCTAGCGGATAAATATCATAAAATTCTACAGCAACTCCTGCCACTAAAAGCGTTAAGATTGTATAGAAAATCTTATCGTTTTTATTCAGTAAAAAATTAAGGTAGTTTATCGATAAAGTAAAAAATAACATAGAAAAAAACCAAGCCACAACATTTAACGGATTATAGCCTTGAACCAATAAAACAATAGTAAAGGGTAAAAAGAAAAACAGCGGTAAAAAGTTAAAAAATGAAACAGTGGTTTTACCCAATAAAAAATGAATAACCGTCTTTCTTTTTATTGGAATAATCATATAAGGTTTTATATTCATCACCGGCAATTGTTGCATAAAATACCGATACGCTATGTCGATTAAAAACCAAAAAATTAAATAATTATTTACAATAGTTACGGGATCTTCTTTCGGAAAAGTGTCTTCTAAAATAAAAAATGCGCTGGTTCCTAATACTAAAAAACAACCGCCAAAATAAAGCGCGGCTAAAATTAAAAGTATTTTAATAGCAATGCCTTTCTGAAAATAGGAAGAACGCGAAAACTGTTTCCACTCCAGTGATAAAAAACGTTTAAACATAAAAGTTTGATTAAGTTATCGGGTTAGTATATGTTTTTAAAATTTTGTTACAAGCTTTCTTAAAATAGTTGATCCAGTTTTAAATAAACATTTCCATAAGCACCAATAGTATTGGTCTTATATTCCTCTAACATTGCAAAGCCATAATCCCCAATCACTTGAAAGCCTATATATTTACCAATAGAAAAACCGAAACCAAGATTTACACCAAAATTAAAAGGCTTATAAAAATCGCTGATCACCTCATCTCGCTCGTCTGGTTTCCAATTGTTTTCTAAATCTCTGTTTAAAATAAACGTACTTCTTGCTCCGGCAAGCATATAAAAGCCTTTATTGTACTCTCCACTAACATCAAACTTTATAAGCGGCTGTAGGTTTATACTTGCTTTTCGTGAAGTGTAGTTTTCGTATCCATCTGCGGTTTCTGAATAAAAAACGTTAGCAAGTAAACCTACTTTTTCTGAAAATTTATAATCACCATAAAACCCGATGTTTAATGGAAATTTTGTTACCTGCGGCCATGTTTTAGAGCTATACGTTTTAAAACCTTCATTTGTACTTGTAATATCTTTTACTACACCTCCTAATAAAAATCCATAAGAAAAATCTTGAGCAAAAGAGAAACTACAGGTTAAGCAAAAAATAATAGTATAAAGGTGTGCGTTTTTGAATAGGGTAATTTTTTTCATTCGTGTTTTTTTAAAAAGATGAAGTGTTAAATTAGGATAATTCCATTTCCGGATATGCTTTTTTTAGAATTTCTTCTTTTCTGGAGGGAATAACAAATACTGAAATATGGAGTAATAAAAATTCTGCCGTAAAAACAAAGGTTAAAAATATTTGCCCTTGAAAACTGATTGCTTCTTTAATTTCAAAAAAATCTCCGAAATTAATAAAGTAAAATGGTAAAAAGAATATTTGAAAAAGACCACCCGAAGTCATAATAGTATCTTCCAGTAAAAACATTTTTTTGTTTCCGGCTTTAACTTGCTTCCGACGTTTGCGCATTTTTATACCAAACTTAATTCCTGTTGAGATTAAAAGCGCCAAAAAAAGAATTGCTAACGAAATAATCCCGTATTTCCATTCTGAAATAACAAAAAAACAAGCCCAACCCAATACAGCACTGAAGATCACTCTTGGAAGTTTTAAAAAGTTTTTGGCTTCTTCCAAGATCATTTTATAGTATTTTTTGGTCATCGCGTTCTGGCGTTTTTCAACTACTTCCATAAAGCCGAAAACACCGAATTTCTTAAATTCTTTTTGGAGTAATTCTTCAAAATCTTGATCAGGGTTTTCTTCCCAATGTTCTTCAATCGCGTTCGCTAAATGATCTACCAATTCGGTTTGCACATCGTAATATTCAACATAATGTTGCCGCGTAAATTCGTATAACCGATCGATTTGTTGTTTGCTTACTTTCTTCATTATATTAAATTCAGATTTTTATAAGCCTTCTCCATAAGTTCATTTTCAATAGCTGGCATCTCTATAATACAGACATATAAAGCAATTAAAAGATAAGTAAAATAAAACGATGAAAGGGGAAGTAAAATTGTAGGCGGTAATATATCTAAAACTGGGAAAAATGCATAAGGAAAATAACAGAATGAAACGCCGCTGCGCATTCTATAAATTACCTTGTTAACCAACAATTTCATTTTTCCTTCTTTTTTTAATTGTCGTTTATGTTTCCAATTTCTGATAATTGCTGCAACAATTCCGGATAGAAAAATCACCAGATATAACGTGTGGAAAATAATTTCTGAAAACTTGTATTTCAATAATAAAAAGTGAATTACAAAAAGTATGAATGTTGCAATTATCACTTTTGGTAAGAGTAAAAAGGATTTTATTTTCTTCCAGACTATACTATTATAATTTTTTTGTAAGGCGTATTCTTTCTTTTCTACCAAACCGGTAAATCCAAAAATCCCGAATTTTTTAAATTCTCTGTGAAGCAACTCTTCAAAATCTTGATCAGCGTTTTCTTCCCAATGTTCTTCAATCGCGTTCGCTAAATGATCTACCAATTCGGTTTGTACATCGTAATATTCAACATAATGTTGCCGCGTAAATTCGTATAACCGATCAATTTGTTGCTTGCTTACTTTTTTCATGACACCTGATAATTTTTACGATAATACTTTGCTAATTGTATAGAAGTAACCAGAAATGAAGCATTTAGCACCACAAAAATCATTAACAAAATAAAGGCAGCATTTTCCAACGAAACTTTATGAAAAAAAACCAAATAACATTGATTAAACCAACCTATTATTAATGCTAGATTTACTAAACAAGAATATTTAGTCCTCTTCCTACTTTGTGCCTTCCATTGAAACATAAAAAACAATAAAACTTCAATAGACATAATTACTAATAAAATAGTCATCAGATTTTCAGCTAATGAAAAAGGAAAAAATTTAAAGATCAATCCTAACATAAAACTAGAAAGTAAAACTATAGGGCTTAATAAGTTTTTTAGTAGTAAAATAACTACTCTCTTAAATGCTTTTTTTCGGAACTCACTAATATTTTCTAACAACGCTTTTTTATGCTGAACCATATAATTTTTAAACACATCATAGAAAAGTTCGTTTTCACTTTCTAAACGCATTTCTATTTCGCTTGCTATGTGATCGGTCATTTCAGCTAAAACATCATCATATTCTACGTCAGAATTTTTTAAATAATTCCGTATAAACTGAATATTTTCTGAACTTAACTTTTTCATGCTTTCTTAAATTTTGTTTTATAATAGCGAAAACTTTCAATAAGCGTTTTAATAGCACTCAGGTTAAACCAAAATGTTATGATTATTATGGAGTTAAAAAGAAGTTCATTTTCTGTATTTGCTCGTAGAAATAATTGAACTATAACATAATTAATCCAATGAACTAAAAGAACTAAATGGTGAACAAAAGAGATTTTTAGATAACGATAAATAATCAACGGGAGAATATAAACTGAACTAATTAATGAAGCTGGTATCCACAAAAATTCAAAACTATTTTCCGGAAAACCCACTATATAAAAAACTCCCAAAAACAGAAAAAATAATCCCGCAATTAAAGGATGAAACATATTTTTACCAATAATTCTTAAGGCTTTTTTATCTAAATCCCATCGGTGTTTTGAAGTACTTTTTAGCAATTCTTTTTTATGCTGAAGCATATACGTTTTAAACGCATCGTAAAATTCTAGCTCAGGATTTTTATTGAGTTTTTCTTCAATTGCACTCGCTACGTGATCGGTCATTTCTAAACGTACATCAATAAAAACGACATCAGAATTTTTTAAATAATTCTGGATAAACTGAATATTTTCTGCACTTAACGTTCTCATCCTAAACTCGGTTTTGGGTTTACAATTCCTTGAATAGTTTCAATAAAACGCTCTAATTCTTCCAATTTATTTACGCTTTCTTTCGTGCCTTTTTCAGTAAGCTTATAATATTTTCGCAAGCGATTATCCACTTTTTTTACCTCAACATCTAACAACCCGTCGGCTTCTAATTTGTGCAAAGCCGGATACAAAGCGCCTTCGGTAATTTTTAATTCACCTTGCGTCATCTTCTTTACCTTTTGCGTAATTTCATAGCCGTACATTTTATCACCTTCCGCTAAAAGCTTTAAAATGATGGTAGTTAAACTTCCTTTATATAATTTTGCATTCGACATTCTCACAGAATTAATTCAATACAAATATACCTAATTTTCTTATGCATAAAAATCTTAGGTATCTTTTTTCCTATAAAATCGAAATCGATTATAGAATCTAACAGAACAATTTCAATAGAAAAGCTTTAAAATAATCTCTTACTTTGTATTTTTGCGGAAAAATTTTTTCGATGCAGAATTTTCATCAACTCGCTATAAAAGATATCATCAGAGAAACACCAAAAGCAGTAAGCTTGGTTTTTGATCTTCCTAAGAGTTTAACGCCAGATTTTGAATTTACCGCCGGGCAGTACATCACGATTAAAAAGGAATTTGATGGAAAAGAAATTCGCCGTTCCTATTCCCTTTGCTCGACCCCAAAAAGCGGCGAGTTAAAAGTGACCGTTAAAGAAGTTGATGGTGGCTTATTTTCTGCCTTTGCTAATAATAAATTACAAATTGGCGATACGCTAAAAGTATTTCCGCCGGAAGGAAAATTCACTTTTACACCGGTTGCAGATTCTGCGCATCATAATTATGCTGCTTTTGCTGCCGGAAGCGGAATTACACCGGTTTTATCGATTATAAAAACTGCACTTCACGAAGAAAAACACAGCAAATTTGTGTTGGTTTACGGAAATAAATCACCCGAAGAAACCATATTTTTTAAAGAATTATTAGAATTACAATCGCAATTTCCAGATCGCTTTTTTGCTGAATTTGTTTACAGTAAAGCAAAAGAAGAAAAATCTTTTTTTGGAAGAATAGAGCGCAGCACGGTAAATTATATTTTAAAAAACCGTTTTAAAGGCCACAAATTTGAAGCTTTTTATATCTGCGGACCCGAACAAATGATAGATCTAGTAAGCGAAGTTTTACAAGAAAATAGCATTCCTGAAAATAAAATTCACTTTGAATTATTCAACTCTACTGAAGAAGGCGAAATTGATGCAGTTTTAGAAGGAAAAACCCAAATTACCGTAATTGTAGATGATGAAGAAACTACGTTTGAAATGGATCAAAAATCGACCATTCTCGATGCGGTTCTCGAAAAAGATTTAGACGCGCCCTATTCTTGCCAAGGCGGAATTTGTAGTTCGTGTATAGCTAAAATTACCGAAGGAAAAGCTGAAATGGCAAAAAATCAAATTTTAACCGATGAAGAAATTGAAGAAGGGTTAACCTTAACTTGTCAAGCGCATCCTACAACGCCAACTATAAAAATAGATTACGACGACGTCTAGAGGTTTCGCTGCTTTTCTGCTATTAATACGCGTTTATAAATAAAAATACCCAACCACACGAAACCTGCAAAAAATAAAAACCAGAAAAAAATTCCTTCTGATGGTGTTAGTATAAAGCAGCTATATATAATCAGCGTCAATGCATTTATTAAATCACTCCACTTTTTATCTTTAAAAGATGTGCTTATTTGTTTTAAGAAACTCATAATTCAAAAATACTAGATTTAAATATTTTAAAGAAAAATTAATTAGAAAAGAGTTCAAATAATTTTGCCCCAAGGTAAACTGCCAATAATAAAATCATTAAATACAAGCGACGTTTTTGGTTGCCATCTAGCGTTTTAAATTGAATTAATCGTACAATTACATAAACTGCGACCAACGCCAAAATTGTATAGGTTAACCAAGAAGTTGAACTAAAATTCATTATGCAATTTTTTTAAGTTGATGTACAATTTGTTGCGGATTTATACTTCGCATTACTTCGTGATAACCTTCAACTTTTTTATTCCCGTAAATTGAAGTGGGTAATAAGGGATATTTTTTTAAATCGGGAAGCAATTGATTTTCTTGTGGTTGCTGAAAAGGCGCAAAACCTGCAAAAGGATGCGTCGCACCCCAAATTGTAATTACCGGAATTTGAAAAAGCGCCGCCATATGTCCATTCCCGCTGTCCATAGAAATCATCGCATCTAAATTAGAAATTACGTGCAATTCTTCTTTAAAACTGAGTTTTCCGGCTAAATTTTCTACGTTTTTATATTTTGAAGCCAGATTATTTAAAATTTCGGTTTCTTTTTTTCCGCCGCCAAACAAGATAATTTCATAAGCCTCACTTTTATCGATTTCGGCAATGACTTTTTCCATTAAATCTAAGGGATACATTTTTGCTTCATGTGCGGCAAATGGAGCAATTCCTACCCATTTTCGCGGTGTTTTTCCTAAAATTTCTTGTGCTTTTTTAGGAATTGGATAATTAGGAACTTCTACTTTTTGAGTTAAATCTACCGGAAAACCTAAACTTGAAAAAACTTCTGCATAACGTTGATGCGTTGTTTTTAAAGGCTGAATTATTTTGGGTTCTAAGCGCGTTAATTCCTTTTTTTCAGCACGACCTTTATCGATTGTTTTCCATTTTATTCCGAAGAAAAAGAAGAAAAAACGCAGAATTTTGGTACGTAAAACATGGTGTAAATCGGCTACAGCATCAAAATTATTTTTCCGAAGTTGAAAAGCGAGTTTTGCTAAACCAAAAAAACCTTTGTGCTCATTTTTTACATCGGCTACGAGAACTTCAACATTCGAAATATCATCAAAAAAAGGAGTGAAAAAAGCTTTGGTTAACACCGTAATTTTCAGATTAGGATATTGTTTCACCAACCTGCGTAAAACCGGAACGCACATGGCTACATCGCCCATCGCCGATAACCGAATTACTAAAATATGTAAATACTTCTCTGCCTTCGGAGTTTCTCCCAAAGGGGAAGAAATAGAATTTCTTTTAAAAGCTTTTTTCATTATTTTGTTAATACTGAACGAAAAATTGATTTCGTCAACCTGAGCTTGTTTCAGGTTCTCATCATCATTTAACAATAATTGTTATGAGATTCTGAAATAAATTCAGAATGACACTCTCTTAAAAACTTTTCAGAAATAAGCTATTTATTTCTGTTCTATTTTTTATTCCGCAGTACGGGGTTTAATTCTTCATCATTATACATTTTCATCTGTTTATAGACTTTCATGTATTTATCGCCGTTTTCTATATCTTCTAATAATTGATTAATCGCTGTGGATAGATCTACGCGTTGTTCCAGTAGAATATCTAGTTTCGCTTGGCAAGCCATTTTATGTTTTTGAGAAGCATCTTCGCGGTTTGCTTCTTCATTCATATGGTAAATTTTTAAGGCTAAAATCGATAAACGATCGATTCCCCAAGCCGGACTTTCAGTATTAATTGTCGCATTATCTTTGGGCACAACATCTTTAAATTTATCGAGAAAATAGCTGTCGATATATTCTACCATATCGGTTCTATCTTGGTTAGAAGCATCGATTTGGCGCTTTAATTTTAAGGCAGAAACCGGATCGATTTCAGGATCACGAATAATATCTTCATAATGCCATTGTACGGTATCTATCCAACATTTTCTGTATAACAAATGCTCGATTAATTGCTCTTGATCGTTATATGGATTTTTAAAAAGTTGATCTACCGTATTGATTTCGTGGTATTTTTTAATGACTTCTTGAAATATTTTGTTGGCTTTGTCTGAAAACATAGTCTTTATTTTTCTAAAATGTGTAAATATTCTACTGTGGCATTTGCCGTATGATTTCTATTTTCTGTTTTATCTGCTTTAAAACGCTGATATTCTTTTGTTTGCAAACTATACTTTCCGTAGCGTTGCATGATTTTTTTTATCGTTTCGGGCGGCATTAAACCTTCGTTATTGTAACTCAGGAAAATATATGAAAATTGCGCGTTTTCCAGTAATTTTTCAAAAGCTTTTGCAACTTCATTTTTCTTGCAATAAACCGATTTATAATAATCGGGTAAGCCTGTTTTTCCCTTTGGTACAAAGGTATCATATTTTGCGATAGTATTCAGTAAATGATAATTTGCCCCGTATTGTCTCGCATTATAAGGCGGATCTAAATATAAAACATCGCCTTTTATTTGCTGAATTAATTTATTCCCGTCTTGCTGAAAAACTTGATGATTATTTTTTGTAAGTGAAAATTCTGCGGGTTTTATAATCATTTTTTTTGAAGCCGAAGTTTTTATTTTTTTTAAAAACGCGCCGTAAACCGAAGCCGTATTCGCAATTTTATCGGCACTTTCTAATAAGGAAGCAAGTAGAAAATAATACGTGTTTGCTGAAATTTCATGCTCACTTTTCCAACGTTCAATTTGTTGGCGACACGCATCTATTTTTTGAGCGTTTTCTTCAGAAAAAAAAAGTCGGTTGGCTTTTCCGTTTTCGCCGTATTCTTCAGCGATAAATCCTTTTTTTCCGTTTAATTCATTCAGCTGTTGAATATAATTTGCTGCGGAAGATATTTCTTGATGATTGCCAATGTAATTTTTCAGCAAAATATAACTGTAATATTCTACATCGTTGGCAATAACTTGCTTTACAAAGGGTTTAAATTTTCTGCCAACAATTCCGGTTCCTGCAAAAAGATCGCAAAAAACAACTTCGCTTAACAGCATGGAAATTTTATTTTCTACCGTTGTTTTAATCCACTCTGAAAGTTTGTTTTTAGAACCGATGTAATTCATTTAGTTGCCCAAATTATTGCTGCTAAAGCGGATTGTTGGTTTTGGAATTCCAGCTTTTTTAACTTTGAAGCATCAAAGGTAGCGACATATTTTAAAATGACTTGTTTTAGCCAGCTAATTTCTGCTTTTAATTTCCAATGTTCGCCGTTTTCTGCATAGACAATTATAAATAATCTGTTGGCTAAATGTTTGCGCTGTTGTTGACTTTGGTTTTTAAATAACCAATATAATAATTCTTCTTCATGGGTTTGCGCGTAATAAATTGTTTGCTGAAATTTTTTAGGGAATTTTGAGGTTTTGTGGTCGAAATTAATTCCGAAGAGATTAAAATCTATTAATCGGTTTTTTGAATTTAGCGCAGGGGTTATTCCTTCAATTTCAGTAAAAATTTGTTCCACCGCAATAGCGCTCCAAAAATTAAACCAGCGATTTGCGGCATAATTAAATAATTCTCGTTTATCTAGGTTATAGGCTTCTGCAGTGGCTTTCATAGCGGTTACCACAGCTTCCCATTCTAAATAATCGTAAATAAAATTAGTGTAGTTATCCCATTCATCATTTTGTTTTCTTCCCCAATTATAAGCATATGGAAGTCGTTTTTTAAGTTCGTTTTCAATACGTTCTAGGGAATAATTCAAATTAAAAAAGGAATAATAAATGTAATGAGAACTAAGGTAAGTAATAAAATTTCTTTTAACCACTTTTCGCCTTTTTGTTCAAAATAGCTTGCGCCCATTATACTTACCGGAATGCTATAAAATATAAGTTCGCCACCCGTTTTTGTAGGGCTTATAACAATAATAAATATTGAAATGATCCAGGTGAATAGAATAAGATATAAACCTTTTTTCTGCCTTTTTATTGAATTCTGAATTCTCTTAAAATAATTGAAAAGAACCCAAAATGAAAAAGCTAAAAGCACGCTTAAAGGAAATAAAATTGAATTTTTCCGATAAAGATCGAAATCATAATTGGGTGAAAAAATATATTTTGAAATACTAATTTGATCATCGACCAAGAGCTGAAAAGAAAAATTAAGAATGACTACTGTAAATAAAGCGACAATGGGAATCAGCCAGTATTTTAGCTTTTCTGGCGTATAAAATAAAATTCCTAAATAAGGAAGAATTAAAAAACAAACACACGGAAAATAGAAAAGCGACGCAATACTAATCCATAAAGTAGCATCAAAAATTTTCTGCGGATAATTAATTCCGGTTTTTAAATTTATAATTCGCCGTAAACCCAACAACAGAAAAAATGCACTTAATAAACTGTAATTTGCTCGCAGCACAGGAAAAAAACTAAGTGTAAAAACGGCAAAAAGTATAATGGTAAAAGTATTTTTTTTGGTAACACCACTTCGTTTTACCAAAAAATTTATAATACTCATCGACGCCAAATAGACAATTAAAAAACCAATATTCTTTAAAATTTCTAGCGTAGAAAGATTTTCAGATGAATTAAAAAAATTAGCGATAATGAAAAAAACACTCATATAAATTCCTACCAATAAAAATTGAATAGGCTTAGATCGCTTAAAAAAGTTGGTAAGCATGAGTGTTTATTTGTTGCGTACTTTTACAAAGTTTTCTTTGTGAAAATATACAATACTAAATTAGGTTTTGCCAAGAGAAAGAAGAGAAAATTTTATCATCTTTAAAAGATGAAGTCGAAATGAAAAAAATTTACTTATTTTTGTGCTACCAAAATAACAACCTTCATACTCATGAAAGATTTTTTAGAACTTATACAGTCCTTATTTGAAGATGTATTATTTATACCTTACGACGCACTTCGCGAACTAGAACTCGAGAGCTGGTTTGCCGCAAATGCTGTAAATATAATTTTTATCCTAATCGGGATAGTTGCGTTTTCTTACTGGGTAAAACAATTACGCACGTATGCTGATGAAGAGCACGAGCGTCAAGAAAAATATTACGGAAAGTACTGGAACTAATTTTTAGTTCAAGTCTTTTCCTAGATCCTTACGATAATACATCTTATCAAAATGTAGTTTTTCTATATTTTGATAAGATTTTTTTAGTGCCTCATTGAAATCTTTTCCAAAGGAAGTAATTGCAATTACACGACCTCCACTAGTAACCACTTTTCCGTTTTCTTCTTTGGTTCCCGCGTGAAAAACCATTGAATCTTCAATTGTATTGTAACCGGTTATTTCTTTTCCTTTTTCGTAAGCTTCTGGATAACCGCCCGAAACTGCCATAATTGTTGCTGCAGCACGTTCATCAATTTCTAACTTAATTTCATCTAGCTTTTGTTCGGCTAGTTTTTCAAACACCTCAACTAAATCATTTTTTAGGCGCGGTAATACAACTTCTGTTTCCGGATCGCCCATTCGAACATTATATTCAATTACATAAGGATCACCATCTACTTTTATTAAACCGATAAAAATAAAACCTTTATAATCGATTTCTTCCTTTTGAAGTCCGTTTACGGTAGGTTTTATAATGCGTTCTTCCACTTTTTGCATAAATTCTTGATCTGCAAAAGGAACCGGAGAAATTGCTCCCATTCCGCCTGTGTTTAAGCCTGTATCGCCTTCGCCAATTCGTTTGTAATCTTTAGCGGTAGGAAGCGTTAAATAATTTTTTCCGTCGGTTAACACAAAAACGCTTAATTCAATTCCGTCTAAAAATTCTTCGATTACTACGGTTTCGCTCGCTGCACCAAATTTTTGATTGCTAAGCATATTTTCGAGCTCTTGTTTTGCTTCAGCTAAATCATTTAAAATCAACACGCCTTTTCCCGCCGCTAAACCATCGGCTTTTAGAACATAAGGTGGCTTTAAGGTTTCTAAGAATTTCTTTCCGGCTTCTAAACTTTCAGCTTTAAAACTTTCATAGGCAGCTGTTGGGATATTGTGCATCGCCATAAATTCTTTGGCGCGTTCTTTACTTCCTTCAAGCAAAGCACCACGTTTTGATGGCCCGATTAGTTTTACATTTTGAAGTTCTTTATCGTCTCTAAAAAAATCGTAAATCCCTTCAACTAAAGGATCTTCTGGACCTACAACAACCATTTGAATATCTTTTTGAAGAACGGTTTGTTTTACTTCTTCAAAATTTTTAGGATTAAGGGAAAGGTTTTCTGCAAGTCGCGAAGTTCCTGCATTTCCGGGCGCAACATACAATTGATCGCATTTTTTACTGTTTGCAAGTTTATAAGCAAATGTGTGTTCTCTTCCGCCAGAGCCTAAAACAAGAATATTCATGGAGATTATTTTTAAATTGAAGTTTCAAAAATAATTGTTTGTAGGTTGAAGCCCTAATTTTTTAGAAAAAATAACGGAAAATCTTAAACGGTTTAATTCTGATTGAAATAGTTATCGTGAGAAAAAATTATTTTACAGGTTTTGATATCCGATTTTTTAAAACATATAATCCTATATTTAGAAAAAAGATTTGATTGGTAGAATCTGAAAACACTTTTTTCAACTTAGTAAAATCGGCATTTACATAAAGTAAAACTGCAATAAAAATTAATAAGCTTTATCTTCACCTTTTAAAGCGTTGTAAACCGTCTGAAAAATTATTTTGACATCTAACAGCAATGACCAATTTTCAAGGTAAAAAATATCGTATTTCACTCGGCTAATGATATCGAAATCGGTTTCAACTTCACCTCTAAATCCGCTAGTTTGCGCTAGACCGGTAATTCCAGGTTTTATAAAGTGACGCACCATAAATTTATCGATTCGTTCGGCGTACATATGCGTGTGACTTACCATATGCGGCCGCGGACCAACAACCGACATATCGCCTAACAAAACGTTAATGAATTGCGGAAGTTCATCCATACTGGTTTTTCTAATGAATTTTCCGACTTTGGTTATTCGCTTATCATTTTTTGTTGCTTGCTCTAGATCTGCCTTTTTATTGACTCTCATAGAGCGGTATTTGTAGCAATAAAATTCTTTGTAATCGAGTCCGTTACGTTTTTGACGGAAAAACACTGGTCCTTTTGATTCAAGTTTTATGAAAATTGCTAAAATTGGGGTTAACCAAGATAATAAGAATACAATTACAAAGAGTGATAATAAAATGTCGAATGCTCTTTTTATAAATTGATTTAACGGATCTTCTATAGGAATATTTCTTAAGGAAAGAATAGGCAAATAGCCGTAATATTCTAACTTAAGTTGTTTGGTGTAAATGTCTTTATTATCGGGTAAGAATTTTAAAACCTTTAAATTATTATCTGCAAAATCGATTAATTGATTTACTTGCTCATTATCTAATTCGGCTACAGAACAGTAAATCTCATCGATATTGTTTTGTAGAATATATTCAAAACAATCTTCTAATTGAACTTCGTTAGAAGTTGAAAGACTGAAAATTTTCTTGCATTGATACCCGTATTCGTGATTTTTTGTAAAAAATTCTTTTAAAATTCTGGTTTTACTGTTTTTCCCAATGATTACGGTAGTTCGGTAATTTCCGCCAAGTGCGGTTCTGTATTTTTTAAGCAAGTAAAAAATACTCAGTTTTGCGATTAAAATAAACGAAAAGACTTTGGTGATGTATAAAAGAATACGCGTATACGGTCGACTTAATTCGCTAAAAATTCCAAAAAAAGCAAACACGATTAATCCGAATAAAAGTGCTTGTAATAAGGTAAGCGAAACGATTCGAATGGCTTTTGTGAAGCGGTAAATTTCATAAAAATTAGATTTTATAGAAAGCAATAACCAGCCGATGGAAATATAAATGACATAGTTAAAATAATCGACCAGCTGAAATTGAAACTGCAAGGCAAACAATAAAATAATGGCTAAATCGATAAGATAAGCCATTGGGCGCAAGTAACTAGAATATCTGCCTTGTTTGTGTATCATACTTATTTTCTGATATGCTCTTTAAAATCTTTGTGTTCCTTTTTCTCTAATTCTTCTAGCGAGAGTCCTTTAAAATAGTCGTAAGTTTTTTTCATCCCTTCGGCTCTCTTAACTTTTGGTTCCCAATTTAAAATTTCTTTTGCGCGTGAAATATCGGGTTGCCGTTGTAAAGGATCGTCTTTAGGCAATTCTTTATACACAATTTTTTGATGTGTTGCGGTTAACGAAATAATTTCTTCAGCAAAATCTAGAATGCTTATTTCTTCGGGATTCCCAATATTCACCGGATATTGATAATCGCTTAGCAAGAGTCTGTAAATTCCTTCAATTTGATCGTCGATATAACAAAAAGATCGCGTTTGAGAACCATCGCCAAAAACCGTTAAGTCTTCTCCCCGTAAAGCTTGTCCGATGAAGGCGGGAATTACTCTTCCATCGTTTAAGCGCATTCTTGGTCCATAGGTATTAAAAATTCTGGCAATACGTGTTTCTAACCCGTGAAACCGATGATAAGCCATTGTAATTGATTCTTGAAAACGTTTGGCTTCATCATAAACTCCTCGCGGACCAATGGTGTTTACATTTCCGTAATAATTTTCGTCTTGTGGATGAACTTGAGGATCTCCATAAACTTCTGAAGTACTGGCGATTAAAATTCGGGCGTTTTTTTCTTTTGCCAATCCTAATAAATTATGTGTCCCTAATGAACCAACTTTTAAGGTTTGAATAGGGATTTTAAGATAATCTATTGGACTTGCCGGCGAAGCAAAATGAAGAATGTAATCTAACTTTCCGGGAACGTGAACAAACGTGGTTACATCGTGATGAAAAAACTGAAAAGATTTATGTTGAAATAAATGTTCTATATTTTTTTTATCGCCGGTTATTAAATTATCCATCCCGATGACTTGGTAACCTTCAGCAATAAATTTATCGCAAAGATGAGATCCTAAAAATCCTGCTGCTCCCGTAATTAGAATTCGTTTTGCCATTTTATTTGCTTCTTCTATCTAGTGTAATTTTATTTGTTCCAATTTCCGCGGAAGCGTAAAAAAGTTCATTCTTACCTTTTAAAACTACTTGGTTTTTGATAGTTTTTCTTTCAGCACCAAAGATATAAACTTCGTGTTTCCTACGAGGTATCTTTTCCACATTCTGCGTGGTTCTTGAATAAATCTATAAAACCATTCTAACCCGGCAGTTTGCATCCAGAGTGGAGCGCGTTTTGTTTTTCCTGAAATAACATCGAAACTGCCGCCAACACCCATAATAAAGTTAACTGATTTTAATGGATTTTTATATTGATGCAAAAATATTTCTTTTTTAGGTGAACTCATTGCTACAAATAACATATTTGCGCCGCTTTTTGAAATATTTTCTACAATAGTGGGTTCTTCTTCTTTTGAAAAATAACCATGATGGTAACCGGCTATTATTTCTTTTCCGTAAGTTAAATCGATTACTTGTAGAAGTTCATCGAGTACTTCTTGTTTGGCTCCCAGCAAATATACTTTGTAATTTTTTTGCTTGGCTAAACTCAATAAATTGGTAAACAAATCGATCCCCGCAACGCGTTCTTTTAAAGGTTTATCTAATATTTTAGACGCCCAAATTACCGCTTGCCCATCGGCATTAATTAGATCGGCTTCATTTACACTTTGGCGTAATTCTTCATCTTTTTGAAGCGCTACAATTTTACCGGCATTTACTACTGTATGGTGAATTTGCCTTTTCTGCTCGATACATTGCGAAATTAATTGCAATGTTTCTTGCATGCTTAGGTTATGAATTTTGGTGTTTAGAATGGATATTGACTGCTGCATATAAAAAATACAAAAGTAATGGAATAGTTTTTTTATAGCACTACTTTTTAAACTTCAATAAAGAATATTTTAAAATGATTAAATAAATAGGAACTGTAGCATTATAGAAAAAATTTCCTGAAATTAAAGTCACTAGAAATAGCAAAGCTAAGGTGAAAACTGGAAATAATTTTTGAATGGAAAAGTTGAAATAAAATTTTGCAAAAGTATAGATGTAGAATGCTCCGCCGAGTATACCAAAAAAGAGCAGTAAATCTAAGAGTTCTAATTGTGGCCTTAAAAAAGGATTTGCCAGGCCACCGAATAAATAATTAAGTACATTCCAATTTTTCTGTACAAATGGGATTGTTTCGTCTACTAATAATTGATTGCGTGTAGAAAGAATGGCGGTAAGCCAACCGTTTTCATTTACAATAGTAGAAAATACTTTTGTAGAAAAGAAAAAATAAAGTCCCACACTTCCTATTAAAAACAACGAAATAAGAAAGATATATTTTGTGCGATTATTTCTGATAAAAAAAAGAATTGCTAAAAAAAACAAAATCATTAAAGCTAAATAAATAGATTTTGTTCCTACTAAACATCCTGCAGTCACTGCTATCCAAAATAAGGGTTTACTAAAAACTTCTCTTCTATAGCGATTAAAAAAGCAAAGAAAAGTAATTAAATAAAAATAAGTTGTGTTAGACGAGGTCATAAACAGACCATTAAATCCAAATCTTTCTCCGGCATATGTTCGAAAAAGTTCAATATTGAATAAAAATGATAGTATAATTATGATACTATTTATAAGTATAAAAATGTGAAAAATTTTGATTGGAAAATTGGGAATTTTCTTTTGAGCGAATTCTGAAAAAAAAATGACAATAGTTATAAATAGAAGGTATCTAGAAAAGCCGACAATAGATAAGTAACTAAAACCATCTTCTTCTATAAAAAACTGCCCTATACAAAATATTAATGTAATACCAATTAAGTATAGTAATCGTTTTCCGTGATAGAGCGTTAAATACCCTAGCATAAAAACAAGGCTGAAAAGTTTAATATATTTTTGAATATCAAAATGAGTATGCCATATTCCTGCTTGAATTTTATTTATAGCTTCAACCACAAAGAATACAATTAAAAAAATTGAAAGAAAAGTTGAGTTGGGAATATTGCGCAATAACTTAAACATGTTTCTTTTCATTGGCCGTTAAAAATTCAGCATAAAAAAGAGTTCCAAACAAGGCTACAAAGTTAATTCCCATGTTTCGATCCATAATGTTTTCAACCATAAAACTCCAAAATAAAATAGTAAGAAAGGCAAGAAAAAGCAGGTGTTGATATTTTATTGCCGTTATCGTATTACTTATAAAATAAACTAATAAAAGTACAAAGCCTAAAACTCCAAACCTTAGAAAAAATCCTAAAAACTGATTGTGTGCGTTATAGCGCCTTTCAATAGAATTTTTCATATTATACTCTTTGTACTTTTTAAGGAGCATTTCATTTTCTGTTCCTCCTCCGTAACCTAGCAATGGTTTTTCTTCAATCAACTCAAGGGCTACTTTCCAACGAGAATAACGTGAATCAACTTTAAAGGTATTATTCGTATTATATTCTCCTATATTATCGTTTAAATCGAATATAGTCCCGGTAACTAATTTATGATATACATAGGTTTTTTGAAAGGTGGAAAAACTTAGCGCACCAATAATAATAGCAACTGTTACTAATAATGAGAAGATTTTAAATGAAAGATTATGAATTAAATACAACCCAATAATTAAAAATAATATTAAGTATGTAATTCTGGAAGCTAGAAATAAAATTCCGATTATTAATATTAGAGCTAAGAATATTCTGATAAAATTATTCAATTTTACAATACTAAATAGCAAAACTGCAATAGCAATATTATAATACATTCCTACATAAATAGGATGGAGATTTTCAAAAGGAGAAAGAAAATTAAAGCCTGTAAACGTATTGTTTAAAAGCCAATGAAATGGATAAGTTGTTTGGGAAAAATTATAAATATTTATACTAGAAAGTATAAATGTACTGGCAATAGAACCTATTAAAATTCCATACGAAGCATATTTTTTATAATACGCTGTGCTAATATCTTTCCGAAAAATAAATAGAGGAACTAGTGCTAAAAAAATATATTTAGTCATTTCACTAAATGCTTCTTCTTTTGAAAAGCTATAGGTTATGCCCCAAATAAGTGGAATGAAAAAAACCGTAGGGGAATAAAATATAAAAGAACTGAATTTATTTTCAGTCGATATTCCTTTTGTAAGAAAAGCTATTAAGGTGCTTATAATTACACCTATTAATCCAATATTACTAATGGAGGTTTTTAACGGCAAAAAAAAGGTAGCCACAAAAATGCTAATGATCGTTAATTGCCTTAAATATGGGAAAGTAAATTTCAAAATTTATTCCTTTTCTAAATTTTTATAAAAATAAGCAAGTTTAGTTCCTATATCATTAAGAGCAGTTTGATTATAATGCACCGGATCTTTTAACCATCCCTTTTCTTGAAAAGAAGCTGTTTCAGAATATCCTATAAAAACATTCTCTAATTCTTTCGCTATATCTTGTTGAGCCAACCTTATTTTAGTATAACCAACATTATTAAGAGAGTCTCGATGTGTACCGGTTTCTATTATTATAAAAGGTACTGATTCTCCAAAAGTATTTTGGTATTTTTTAATAAGCTCTCTTAAAGCGGTTTTATATTGCTGAATGCTAATTTGATTTCTCGCAACTGCTTGCCCATCGTTTTCTCCTTGTGACCAAAGAATGGCGCTCAATTTAATTTTTTCGTTTAAGGAATTATCTTGATTTTCTTCATTTATTTTTTTTAATGCTTGTTTAGCTTTTTTTACAGAAGATTGAAATAAGTTTCCTGTTGCGCTCCAATTACCCCAGTTTTTTATTTCAGCTTGTGCTGTTAAACTGCTGCCTCCTTTGGCACATTGTACTATATAGACTTTCTTATTAGAAATTTCATTATAAGTGTAGCCGAAGGCGGGCAAAAAGCTACCTGATTTTGCTGTCTGAAAATGCAAGTGGTTTTGCCCAATTGGATCTTTTAATATCTCGTATTCATTGGATAAAGAATTATATTCAAAACAAGGTCTATTAGATTTATAAACAGAAGTAAGAGAGTCTCCGACTCCCATAGCATTGCGTTGTCCTGCAACTAAAAAAAGTTTTACTTCCTCCTTTTTGCATCCAATGAAAACCGATATTAATAAGAAGAGTAGTAGAATTTTTTTCATATTAATTTCTTTTCTTTATAAATTTTGCAGGAACGCCACCTACAATGGTATAAGCTTCAACATTTTTTGTTACAACTGCACCTGCGCCTACAATTGCTCCTTCACCGATAGTTACTCCAGGCATTACAATTACATTGCGTCCTAACCAAACACCATCTTTAATCTTTGGCGGCTGATTAGGATAATTACCTTGTTCAATAATAGGAAGCTGAATATTATCATGTTTATGAGCCACACTCAATATACTAACATTCGGTGCAATTAATACATTATCTCCTATTACTGCTTCCTGAATAAAAACGTTTTCATTAATACGACAATTTTCACCGATTTCTATTCCTTTACCATCGGAAAGGTATACATTATTTTCAAGTTTACTCTTCTTATCAAACTTCATAATTTTTAAAATTCTAGCTGCATACCAAACTCTTATTTTAGCACATACACTTAAAAAACGAGAATGGGGCAGTTTTGAAATTATCAAATAGTATATGATAAGTTTAATTTTGTTCATGTATTCTTGTAAAATTTTTATACAAATTTAAAGATACTTCTTTTGAGTTGTATTTTATAGCGGTAGTAATTGCGTTTTTTTTAAGGTTATTTTTTCTTTCTGAAGAAGTATTGTAGAATTCGGTAATTCGACTAAAAAGATCATCATCATCAAGAAATAAAAAGCCATTTTCATTATTATTTATATAATAAGCTGGACCTCCAATTTTTCTTGCAAACACTATACTTCCACATGCCATTGCCTCTAAACCTACCAACCCTAAACTTTCGGGTAATTCAGTTGCAAAAATAAAGGCATCGGATTGTTGATATATATTTGCTAATTTTTCTTTTTCTTGAAATCCGAGATAAGTAATTTGATTTTTATAGGGATGATTTTTAATTGCTTCTAATAGTACTTCTTTTTCTTTTCCGTCACCAGCAATTAGGGCTTCTGTTTCTATTCCGGATTGATTCATTTTTTCTACCAGTGTTAAAAAAGTTTTCCATCCTTTACCTTTATCGATTCTAGAAACAAATGAGATTATAAAGTTTTCATTTTGCTTAAGGCTAGCAGGTTTAAAAAGTTCAGTATTTATTCCTCCGGAAGGATATATATAAATTGGGGTTTTTAGTTGATAACGCTTTCTAAGTACTTCTTTAAAATACATCGAAGGGACAATAATTTGAGTGACTTTATTCAGTATTTTTCCTTGAATTTTATCGGTAAATGAGCTTTCCTTTACTTTATTTATATCTGAGCCGTGTAAATTTAAAACTATGGGTGTTTTCCTAAATTTCAAATAGAAAAGAAGAACAGGAATGTTATGCGTTAAAAAGTGAACGTAAATAACATCTTCATCTTTGGAGAAAATATTTTTAATTGCTTTAAAATAATAATTGAAATATGCAAAAATCTTTTTAAAAAAATTATTCCTTTTTCCCTTAATCACTATTTCTTTAGTAAAGATCGCCCCTAGTTGTGTCAAGTTTTTAACGGTCTTTTTTACAAAGACGCCGAATAACAAATCCTCTTTAGAGGGATACATATTTGAAATGAGCTTAATTTTCATGAATTTTAAAATTGATTCTATAGGTTATGAATTTTAATAGAATAATTAGAACTAATAAAATAAAGAAAAGTAAATCATAATAACCCGTATGTATTAACATCAGTGTATTTATTATAAATAGGCTATATATTGTTATTGTAAAAGGATCTTTTTTTGAAACCATTAATTTTTTTAAAAATTCAGCAAAAAAACCAACTATAAAAAAACCTATATATACAGCAATATAACCTCCGTCTACAAATAAAGCCCCTTGTAGAGTTGGAGTAATACTCCAAGGCGTACCATCTGGTAACTTTCGAGCATCAACAATTTCTCCAATTTTATTTCGAACCCCCAATTGCTTACCTGGTAGTATTGTCAAAAAATTTGTAATAGCTAACTTTCCAAATAAGTGATTATTTTCAGTTTCTTCAATCAGTTTTAATATAACCTGTTGATCGTATCTAAAAACTGCTAAAGTTGGCATAATAGGTTTTAAATATGGCTTATCTTCAAGATTATTAAAGTCTATATTTTTAAAGAATTTATTTGGGTCATATTGTTGTGATACTCTATAATAAGAAATTGCAGACATTGTTGTAAAAGCTACTATTAAAATTAGCAGTTTATCGGGCGTAAAAAATTTTTTTATATTATTGAAATATCCGTTATCGATAATTAAAAAAACAATTACCACACCTCCTATTAAAATAATTAACGGGGAGCGGTACCCCATTGATAATACAAATAAGGATTGTAAAAATAAAAAAAATAAAAAACGCTTAGTGAACCTAAGCTTCTCCTGTAATAATATTGCACTATATACAATTGTAGTGATAATTGCAGTATATATAAATAAATTTGTATAAGAAAAGGTAATAAACCTTTTATCACCTTGCATTATTATAATACCTTTATTTAAAATATGAGTAATCGTAATTAAAGTAATCGATAAAAAGTTTGATAAATAATAAATTATTAGGAATAAATTGCTCTTAAAAACACCTTTACTCTCAGAAATAGGTAATTTTAAAAACCTAATAAATAAATTTCCAAATAATATACCTGTTAACCCAGTTGCTAATAAATAAATAAGACTTTTTACCTCCAATCTCGTTTCATAGAAACTAAAGTTTATAATACCTAGTAAATTTATTAGTAAAAATAAACTGATAAAAATTCTAAGAAAAGGTAAAGGTTTAATCATTTTATATTTCTATTTGAAAAATTAATTCAATTTATTCGTGAGATCAGATGTTTATTTAGATTTTCCAGAAAGAATTGTTAGAAATAATTCTTTATCAATATGGTCTATAAACCTACTTAAATACAAAATTACAAATATAATAGGCTTCTTACGTGGAAAATAATTTCCAGGGTTTACAATCCTTCAAAATAAAAGAGTAAACAGAGTTTTAAATTACCACATTAATTCAAATTATAAAATCCTTTAATTATTATTTAATGGATTAAAATAAGTAACTAAGTTTTCTTTCTTTTTTAAAAAAACAGCTCCCGTAATATTTAAAAAGGAAAGGCTTATGACCGAAGCTATTGCAGCTCCACTAATTCCATAAATGGGGATCAAACTAAAATTCAGCAAAAGATTTATCATTAATGCTATAAATGCAATATTTCTATACTGTTTTTGGTAACCTGTCATTTGCATCACAATACCAACAGAACCTGAAGCACTATTAACAATATAAATTATCGATAGAATTACAAGTGCGGTGGTTCCTGTTTTAAATTCATCGCCAAAAATACCTAGTAACCATTTGTTGAAAACTATAATTATTCCGACAATAAGAATAGTGATAATAAAATTCAAGTTTGTTGAAAACCGAATTAGTTTCTTGTAAGAAGCTTTATCACCTTTTTTATACAAATTTGAAATTTTTGGTGCCAAAACCGAATTTAAAGCTTCTAAGGAAAAACTGGTAATTGCGGCTATTTTTAACGCTACTCCGTAAACCCCAACCGCGTCATCCGTTTCATAAATTCCTAGTATAAAAGTATCCATCCACCCAAGTAAAACTATTATAGTAGAAGATAGCATCATAGGGAAAGATTCTTTAAGAAAATGCCAAGAATTTGTTTTAGATCGTACAGAAACATTTTTAAAGTTATAAATAACGACTGCTAAACCCAATATGGCCAAAAATAATATTCCGTAAAAATGAGCTTTTAATGCATTTAGAAAGTCAAAAGAAAAATAGCTAAAGAGAACTAAAAGTATTGAAGCGAATAAAAACCGCCCTGTATTACTAAGAAATGCATACCAATTGTTTAATCCTTTGGCCCGAAGTGTATTTGCACACAGTGAAACGATAACCCAAAAAGGAATGGTTAAAATAATCCAAGTTAAGTAAGGATCCAGTCTTGGTTTTTTAAATATAGATATTACAAAAATATCTTTGAATAAATATATTATGAAAGATAATAAGCCGGAAAATAAAATAGTTTTAAGTAAAACCTTATAGAATATACCTGGATTTTCTTTCCAGTTATCTTCATCTGCATAAAATTTCACTAAATTAACATCGGCACCAAGCCTACTTACCATACTTGCAAATACAAAAATGGAAAAGCTCAGCATTACAAGTCCATTTACCGAAGCGCCATATTTTTGAGCTATAAGATAGGTAAATAAATAACCGCCAAGCATTCCGCCTCCTTTAAAGAAAAGATAAGAAGTTCCTTTTTTTAGAATATCCTTCTTTTCAGAATCTGGATTTTTTATGAGTTTAGCAATTCTTTTTTTCAACGTAGGTTAAACTTAAATGTTTATTACCAATAATACATTTATTTTAGCTTAAAATAGGTTTTAATATCTTTTATTAAATCTTTTTTCAACTTGTTTTAAGATATTCCCAAATTCTTTATCTCTATTATAAACAAAATTAATATTCCTCAAGGCAATTATATTTTTATTATTCGCCTCAAAAGTTATTTTAATTTTTTGGGAGTTTATAGGTTCAAAAATTTTATAATGTTTTATAAAGGTTTCATACTTTCCAGTTTTATTATAACCGCTAATATTATCTTTCAAATTTTTTACGTCAAAATTCTGTACATAGTCCCACGAGTTTTTTTCAGAATTAAATTGATAAAGAGTAAAATTCACCTTTGTGCTTTGCTCAGAAGCATGGTAAAGAGTTAGACCGCTAAAGGCTTCTTTTTTTTCATCAAACTCAATCGTTAAATCTGCTTTTTTATGCGAACTCCAATAATTACCATAAGCCCATATATCATTTACTAAATTATCTGTCCCAAATTTTTCGCAATCTATACAGAAAGAAGCTGAAATTGATTTTAATTTTGAACTAGTTTTGTAAATTGTATTTGTTAAAAAATTATATCTGTCATTTTCAAAAAATTTTTTTGCATAATCTTTAAAAATTGAATTTTCAGTGATTTTGTAAAGCCACAATAATTGTATAACATGTCCTTCATGATAATGTTCTTGTGATAATTCATTTTTCCAATCAGCTAAACTATATCTAGAAGTATAAACTGCATTATAATCTTTGATATGATTAGCTAATGTTTTAGTGCAAGCTTCTAAGATTTCTTTTGCGAGAGGAATTTTAAATTCCTGATAAACATTATAAACACCTTCTAGGCCATAAATAGTACCATTTAAAACACGCGATGGATTTTTAGTGTTATATTCTTCATACCAAGCTTCACCTTTTTTCCATTCTCTATAAAACCCTCCATTTTCAATTGGGACAAGATAAGCTTTTAGTGCTTTTTGAATTTTCTCTAAATAAATGGGTTTTGCATCATTTTTATAAGCTTCCAATAAAACATTCAGCATTAACCCCTGACTAAAAACAGATACCCAACCTTTTTCTAGTTTATATAAAGGTATATCAAATGAGAATGACCAAAAACCGTAATATTCATTTTCATGAAAATTATTTAGAGCCCACCTTACTTGATCATTAAAAATTTTTAAAGATCTTGTGGATTTTGTTAATTTAAAATGATTAATTGCTTTAAGTGCAACTTTGGCAATGTGTGTTGGGTGATACTCCCCATTTTGCCTAGAAACGCCATTTTCATCTAATTGTAAATCTTTGTCTGATGCTATATTAGTTCCAATATAAAAAGTAGATGTATTATTATTAAATTGCTTAAATTCTAAATCCTTTTTAAAATCTATAGTTTCACCATTTAATTTTAATTGATTTGGAGCAAATGTGTTTTCAAAATCATCATTGATTACATTTTCGCGTTTCTTTTTTTTATTATCTGAAACTACTTGATTGGTACTAATTGATTTCTTTTTAGATTCTGAATTTTCGTTCTGATTACAAGCAGTAAATACTAATAGAACAAAGCAAAAGTTTAGTAGGTATTTCATGAGAAGTTTTTACAAAATTAAAAAAAACCCTAACAATAGGAGTTTTTAATATTATTTTTTATCATTCTCAATAAATTACCTCTCTACCAAAAAATTAGGGTTTAAAAGATTTTCTTTATTATAACGTAAGGGTCTATCGTTTTCTATATCTATCACGTCTAAATCTAACCCTCTAAGAATTGCGTGTGCCGCAGCGGTATCCCACTCCATAGTTGGGGAAAATCTTGGGTAAATATCTGCATCACTATCGGCAAGAAGCATAAACTTTAATGAACTTCCCATTGACAAGGTTTCAGCATTTTTATATTTCGCTATAAACTCTTCAGTTTCTTTATTTAAATGTGATCTTGAAGCTACTATTTTTGTAGGACCTTTTTCGTGTTTTATAAGTTTTAACTCTACCTGAGGATCCATATTTTCAGATTTAAACGCGCCTATTCCTTTTCCACCGTAATATAATTTATCGAGCGCCGGAGCGTAAACCACTCCTAAAATAGGTTCGTTTTTATGTATAAGAGCAATGTTTACGGTGAATTCATCATTTTGTTTAATAAATTCTTTTGTACCGTCAAGTGGATCGATCATCCAAAAATATTCCCATTTTTTTCGTTCTTCATAACTTACTTGTTTGCCTTCTTCTGAAAGAACAGGGAAATCTGTTTCTCTAAGTTTTTCTAAAATAGCTTCGTTTGCTAATTTATCAGCTCTAGTTAAAGGCGAATGATCATTCTTTTGTTCTACATCGAAATTTTCGGAATTATAAACTTCCATAATTTCGATACCGGCATCTCTACTAGCGTCAATCATTAAGGGTAAATATTCATTTAAATCCATAGCAATAGTGTGTTTTTTTGATGATTTTATTATTTTGTTTCATCCTTCTATATTATGAATTGCTGAGGGACACAATTGAACTTAGATATATAGAAATTGATTCTTACTTTAAAATTAGATAAGTAAGTCTACAATTCTACTAAACTTTACTTCTAGTCTAAAATTTTATATCCTAAAGTTTCTGTAATTTTTCTAAAGGTTAATCTAATTTTCTAGCTTTATTTACCGCTATAAAAAGTAATAATAAAATAAAATAACCGCTAACTAATAATATTGGGTATAAAATCATAGGGTTAGTAAAAATGTTTCGACCTGAGTAGTTTGAAACACCACCTTTATCTATTATTCTAAGAAATTCACTTGAAGCAATTTTCTCTTCCCTAAGGTTTTTTATATCACGTTGAATAAGTTGTCGAGATTCCAACACGACTCCAAGGTCTATAAAATTTTCAGAATTAAAATAGTCAGTATTCTGTCCTCTACTTTTCTTAAGGGTCATGCCTTTAGAATAATTAGCCACCAAACTATCTAATTGCTTCATCATATAAATATTGCTATGCAACATCATTTCCACATCTTGATGATATTCATCGTATAATTGTGTATAAAAGCTATTATCTCTAACATAACCTATTATTTTTTCTAAAACATTAGAAGAATCTAGTGGAAGATAATGAACTAAAGTAACCTTATATCGAGTGGTATTATTTTTAAAAGCTTCTGCCTTTTCTTCATCATCTAAAAATTTTGTTTCCTCAAAATACCGCATGAAATTGTACTGTTCATTGGTGTATTCATTCATACGATAAATCGGTTCAACTTTTAGGGAAGCAATTTTGTCGATATCTTCTGAAAGTGCTGTTTTATTTAAAAACTCTTCATTTCTTGAAAATAATTTAAAACGTGCTTCATCTAACGATTTTTTTAAATATACGCTTCCATCGAAATTTGTAGCAACTATTATTTCAGTTTGATAAAGCCGTCCTTTCTCTCCTTTTGTAAAATAAGCGAGCGCTAAACCAATAATAATAAGTAATGCAATAACTATTATATTTCTAATCAGAAAGTTCAAAAATCTTAAAAAGATTAACCCAATCTTTTCAAAAGCTCTTTTTATTAAGTTAATCAAGCTATATAAATCAACTTCTTCGCTGTGGTTAGCTCCGTTATTTCTTGTACTCATTCTTTTGTGAATATTTGTTCTAAAATTTTCTCTGTAATTAAATAGGTGGGTTTTACACCTGCTGTTCCTAAACCGCCTGAGGCTAATGTACTTCCTGTTTCTAAAGGATTATCACTTGCATAATACGCATATCTTACTTTTACTTTCGGTTTTATATTTCCGCGTAATTTAGAGGCTGCTTGAATGGCTTTCTGATAATGTGCACCTTCCATTTCTAAGCCGATTACATTCCAAGTGGAATCATGAAAAAAGCGTAAAATATCTTTATTCTGAAGCGAAGTTCCTAAAACCGTAATCATCGCGCCATCATACACTTGAATTCCATGACCGGAAAGGTGTTTTTTCTTCAATTTGTTTTTAAACGGATAATTATCGGCAGTTCCTTCAAATAAATGGGCATTTGGGATCATAATATCGCCTTTTTTTCCTTCTAAAATTCCGGCTTTTCCCATAATAGAAATCGAATCAACTTCTAAATGAACTTTCTTTTCTAGCGTTTCATAGGGTTTTAAAAGCTCATCCATCGTTTCGTAGGCTTGTTCTCCAAATGCATAATCCATCACTACCAAAACCGGAGCGGTTTCCTCTTCAACTTGAAATCTTTCTTCAGTATGATTTAACTTAGCAGTATCAAAAATCTGAACGTTTATATTCGTTCCGCTATGATCTTCCAAATACGTCATTCCTGAATCTAGCGCTTTTTTCTGAACTTTCATGCGTAAATTTCCGTTGGCGCTGTCACTTAATTCTTCGTAAATGGTATGAATTGATTTCTTTTTCAATTCAGTTTTTAAGGCTAAAGGCGCGTAAAGCGTGTTCATAACACTATGCATGTTTGCGCTAATAATATGAATTTTCCGATTTAAAAGTCCTTTTTCTGCTAAGGTTTGTTTAATCTTATCGGCCCAAATTTCTCCATGAATATGATGACCGAGTCGTTCTCTTAAAACCGGACTAAACGTGACGATTCTTTTATTGTTTTGAATTGCTTCATCGATCGCTAATCGACCTAAATGATAAATAAGTTGTAAAAAACGTTCGTTGTTATTCGGTCTGCTGAAAAGCGGATATACGCTTGAAACTTCTTGAAAGGTTCTTCCTAAAATATTTGCAGTATGTGTTAATGCAATTTCACGTTCAGCTTGGGTTAATTCTTTTTTGACAACAGCAGCTTCCAGTTTTTGCCAATCGCGTGTCACATTACCTTCTTCGTCAATAATTACGCGACGCATTATTTTGTGCGATTCAATAAATAAGAACGTTAAGTGCGTGAGAATATCGTAAATTTCAGATCTTCCGCGGGTAATTTCAATATTCATTTGCTCCTCATCTATTCGGTAGCAATTTCTTCTTCGCTTTGGCGGAACGATGGGTTTAAAATGTGAATTTCCGTAACCTTCGTCACTGGTTAAATTTATAAATCTGCATTCTTCGATTCCGATGGGTAAACGGTCGATTACATAAAGAAGACCGTGTAATTCAACTTTTTCATCAGCTACGGTTCCATAAATTTCGGGACGTAAAATAAGTAAGGCTTCGCGTAAAGTTTCCCCGGAAACGCCCATCGGTTTATAAAAACCACGGTTAAATAAATGACGCATCGTAATGTACAACCGCTCGATTGCATTAGAACTTTCTTGCGCTCTATTTCTTCCTTGATTTTTAAAATTGTTCATACGTCAACTCGCCTATTTTAATTTTTCAAGAGCCGAAGCTATTTTACGATCATTAGAAAGTCTTGGTAATTTATTTTGACCGCCCAATTTCCCTATCGATTTCATATAGTTTTTAAATCCTCCTTTTGGGATAGGATTTATAACCAATCTCCGTAAAATATTTCCTTCAATTAAATCTTCATAATAGCTATTTTGATTCTGCATAGCAAGATCTAATTGTTCTGCAAAGGTATTTAAATTTTCGGGGGTTTTTTCAAATTCTATAAACCATTCGTGATATGGTAAACCTTGCTGCGGATTTGTTTGCGGAGCAACTGTAAATTCGTTTATTTGAATGTTTAAAGCTATGGAAACTTCTTGCATAGCGTGCTCTACTTCTTTAGCAATTACGTGTTCTCCAAAGGCTGAAGTAAAATGTTTTATTCTACCGGAAACGATTACACGATAAGGTTTTAGCGAGGTAAACATAACGGTATCGCCAACATTATAACCCCATAAACCTGCATTTGTAGAAATAATCATCACGTAATTTATACTTTTTTCTACTTCGCCAATCGTGAATCTTCTGGGGTTTTCTTCAAAAAAATCGTCGGCTTTTATAAATTCATAAAAGATTCCCGCGTTTAAACGCAACAACATTCCTTTTTCATATTGAGAATCTTGAAAAGCAAAAAAGCCTTCTGAAGCTGGAAATAATTCTATACTCGGGATTTTTCTTCCTATTAATTCTTCAAATTTATTTCGGTAAGGTTCAAAATTAACGCCACCATAGATAAAGAGATTAAAATTGGGGAAAACCTCACCTATTTTTTTATCGGTTTTCTCTTGTATGCGTTCAAAATACATTTGCACCCAAGACGGAATTCCGCTAATAACCGTCATATTTTCCGGCAAAGTTTCTTCAATAATTGCGTCAACTTTTTCTTCCCAATCTTCTATTTTATTGGTTTCCCAACTTGGTAATCTATTTTTCTGAAGATACGACGGAACATAGTGCGCAACAATTCCCGAAAGTCTTCCTGTTTTTATACCATTAGTGGTTTTCATCTCCGGACTTCCTTGTAGGAAAATCATTTTTCCATCTACAAAATCTGCTTTCCCGGTTTCGGCGATGTAACTTAAAATTGCATTTCGCGCACCATTAATATGACTTGGCATCGATTCTTTTGTAAGCGGAATATATTTCGCACCGCTTGTAGTTCCTGAGGTTTTAGCAAAATATAATGGTTTTCCCGGCCAGAGAATATTTTCTTTTCCTTCCACTACTTGGTCGATATAAGGTTTTAAATCTTCATAATCTCTAACAGGAATATTTTTTAAAAAATCTTGTGCGTTTTTAATTTGCTGAAAATTATGATCTTTCCCAAATTGCGTATTTTTTGCAGTTTCAATAAGATTTTTTAAAACTTTTTCTTGTGCTTCCACCGGATTTTTAGCCCATTTTTGAATCTGAGCATTTACGATTTTAGCGAACAATTTAGCTGAAATAGATTTTACCGACATACTTACTTATTCAAACTCTAAAAATTCTGTAGGATTTACCGGATAACCATCGCTCCATAATTCAAAATGAAGATGCGGACCGGTCGTATATTCTCCGGTTGAGCCAACCATCGCAATTACTTCGCCTGCTTTTACCAATTCGCCTTGTTCTTTGGTAAGTGACGCATTATGTTTATACACCGAAATTAAACCGTAACTGTGTTCTAAAATGATAACATAACCTGTTTCTGAAGTCCATTCAGCAAAAATTACCGTTCCATCTGCTGTGGCTTTTACCGGCGTGTTTTCAGCGGTTACAATATCTACCGCAAAATGCTTTTCTTCCACATTATAAGGTTCGGAAATTTCACCTTTAAGCGGCGAAAATAATTTAAAATCTAACCGAGAAACCGCGACATCAAAAACATTATATTTATCTTCTTGATCAACTTTTTCCCGCAAAATTGAATCGGCTTTCGAAGGATTTAAATTTACCGATGAAGGTAAACTCTCATTATTTTCAGAATACTCTAACGAATCGGGATCTTCAATCTCTGTGGCAGCAATATCGCCACTTAAAACTTTTCTAATGGAATTAAAATAATCGTTTTTGCGCTGAATAACTTGCTGAAGCGAATCTGTTTTATACACCAAACTTGTAGCTCTTTCACGTAAAGCGGTGGAAGCATAACCTGGAATATATTCCCGTAAAGGTGTAAACGCAATTAATAAAGTTGTAAGCGCGATTAATACAATTACCGATAAACCAACGGTTACAAAAACATTTAAACGCGTTAATTTAAATGCGAAACGCTCTTCAAAGGTGTCTTCATTTAAAATAACTAATCTGTACTTATGCAAGAGCTTTTTTGCTAAGCGTTTTTTATCTTTTTGCTTTTCTGCCATAATAACCTACTTACGCTACAAATATAGGATAATCTATTATTGTTTTCGATTTATTAGCATGTTAACGCAAACTTTAGATATTAATTACTAAATTTGTTTTACACAAAAAAGAAAGTTATGTCATTAGGTATTTTTTTAGTGATCGGCATGTGGCAATGGGTAATCATTGCAATTGTTGTTCTTTTATTATTTGGAGGAAAAAAGATTCCAGAATTAATGAAAGGATTAGGGAGCGGAATTAAAGAGTTTAAAGATGCTTCTAAAGAAGATGAAGAACCACAGACCGATAAAAAAGTTGAAGAAAATAAGCAATAATTTATTTTTTGATTGCTTTTAAAAATAGTAAAACCCGAACATTTCTGTTCGGGTTTTTTTATTTTCTATAATCTTTTAGCTAATTAATTTTAGCAGATTTTAAAATCGATTCCAGCTCGAACATATGATCTCTTTTTGTTGCTGAAGGTTTAAAAACAAAACCTTCTAAAACCACATACCGATTATTTTTTTCGTCTTTCACCGCGTAATTAATAAAAGGTCCAGCCATAAATGCGTCTTTTACTTCCCAAGTTCCTTTGGTTTCGTAAGCAAATTTTCCATCGATTTTAGATTCAAATAAATAAGGTGCATAAGCTTCTTCTGTTCTTAAATACGTTCCTTCTGTGGGACCTGGAACTCTTGCTTTACCAATAGAATCGCGCATTTTAATAATGTTGCCAATGGTATTGGTGTCACTTTCTATCATACTAAATGGAACTTCATAAACCAAAATTTCCATACTCCCGTTGGGAATATCTTTTCGGATCCAGAAAAAATCGTCATCTTTTTTCGCATAACGATAAGCCGTGGGAAACTTCAACGAAACTCCCATTTTTTCTTCTAAAAATTTATCGTTTTTTAAGGATTTTGAAATGCGGCGTTGTTGTTCTCTTAATTCAGTATTTTTTAAAGCATTTATAATTTTCGGCTTTTTTTCTTCAATGATATTTATAATTGACTCTGTTGAAGGACCTGAAATAAAAATCCCGGTTTGTGGTCGTGCAAAAGAATCTCTTACGATTTTAAAAGAGGGTTCTTGGCGTTTTTGAACTTTTAAAAAAGTTCTGTTATTTCGTACAAATCCATCAAAAGCGCTCGTTGGAATGTGACTAATGGTAAATAAAGGTTCCTGTTGCGGCAAACCCTCTACCGGTGCCGCGAGTTTTTCTCTAAGTTCTTCGCCAATTTCTCCTTGCCAAAGATCATTATCTAAAATTACAGAAAGATGGTTTAACCTCCCTGAAGAAGTAGTTAAAATAACCTGATCTTTTTTTGAGTCTTTACAGGCTGAAAATAAAGCTACAACAGCTAAAAGTGCGATGATTTTTTTCATAATATAGTTTCGGAAATTCTATTAACTTTTTGAAAGTTTGAGTTTCATACCCGGTTTTAAAGCATTACCGCTAATATCATTCCATTTTTGAATATTCTGAACGGTAATTCCGGGGAATTTTTTAGAAATGCTCCACAATGAATCTCCTTTTCGAACTACATAATATTCTTCGTTCGGCTTTTTCTCACTTTTTTCTGAAGAAGTTATGGAAACTTGACTAGCCGGTTTTCTAGGGTAAATGGTTAAATATTGCCCAACGCGAATATTATTGCTTCTTAAATTATTCCAATGTCTAATTTTACTTACGCCAACGCCATATCGCTCGGCAATTCTTCCTAAATAATCGCCTCTTCTTACGCGATATCTAATTTTTGCATCGGCTTCAACATAACGCGGTAAACTTTCTTTTTCTTCTTCTAATTTTTTCGTCGCGTAACCATAAATTTCAGCTTCGTTAGCCACAAATAAACCTGTTGCTTTTAAAGGCAATCTTACATAATAGGATTCGTCTTTTAAATAAGGAATAATATTTAATTTATAGCTTGGGTTCAGAAAAGAAATAAGTTCTTCATCTACGCCGGTAACTTTTGAAATCTGTTCAAATTTTAAAAGTTGTTTTATATGAATAGTATCGGTTTCGTAATAGGTTACTTCAGGTTTATAAGGTTTAAAACCGTGCTCATCGGCATATTCAAAAATATACATTGTGGCGATAAACGCCGGAACATAACCCGCAGTTTCACGAGGTAAATAACGTCTTAATTCCCAATAATCTGTATTTCCGCCACTTCTACGAATTGCTTTTGAAACATTTCCAGGACCCGAATTGTAGGAAGCTAACGCCAAATCCCAATCGTTAAACATTCCATATAAATTTGAAAGATATTTACACGCGGCTTCGGTGGCTAAAACAGGATCCATACGTTCATCTACATAACTACTTACATCTAAACCATGCATTTTTCCTGTTGAAAACATAAATTGCCATAATCCGGTAGCGCCGACTCGAGATTTAGCACGCGGATTTAACGCTGATTCCACAATCGCTAAATATTTCATTTCCAAAGGAATGTCGTACTGATCTAACTTTTGTTCAAACATTGGGAAATAATAATAGCTCAATGCCAATAAACGTTCCATCGATTCCCGATTACGCTTTAAATAATAATTAATAACGCTTTCTAAGGAAGAATTATACTCAATATTAAATGGCGTTTTTGCGTTCATTCTTTGCAAACGCGCTTTTAGGGTATCGGTAGAAACCTCTTTTTTAATTACGGAATCACTTAAAGCAGCATTAACCAAAGCTTCCTGCATTTTGGTATACAAGTCTGAATTAAGAAGTTCTTTTTTCCAAAGTGAATCGATTTTTGCAGCGTGTTGATAATCCATAAATTCAATCGCAAGCGAATCATCTACAAGTTTGGGAGCCGGATTTATGGATTTAAAATCTGGTTTCGCTTCACTTAAAAACTTATTAATGGAATCCTTTTTTTGGGTTTGCTCCAAAGATTTCTGGGCCATTCCCGCAAAGGTTGAACATAAAGTTAAAAGTAGGAAAAAGAGTTTCTTCATAAACGTTGTTAATTTTATTAACATTTAGTATCAAATATAATGCCTAATCGTTTTTTATAGCCGCAATTCCAGGTAAAGTTTTTCCTTCGAGCATTTCTAGCATTGCTCCGCCACCGGTAGAAACGTAACTTACTTTGTTTTCAAAACCGAATTTTTTAACCGCAGCAACGCTATCGCCTCCACCAACAAGAGAAAAAGCACCATTTTTAGTTGCTTTAGCAATAGAATTTCCTAACGCGATCGTTCCTTTGGCAAATTTTTCCATTTCAAAAACACCTAATGGTCCGTTCCATAAAATGGTATTTGAATTTTCAACTACTTTATCGAATAATTCTAAGGTTTTTGGACCGACATCTAATCCCATCCAACCTTCAGGAATTTCATTAATTTCAGCTAATTTGGTTTCCGCATCATTAGAAAATTCAGAAGCTATTAAGGCATCGACCGGTAAATGAACTTCGACATTTTTAGCTTTCGCTTTTTTCAGAATTTCTAAGGCTAACTCTAATTTATCGTCTTCGACTAAAGAATTGCCCACTTTTCCGCCTTGGGCTTTTATAAAAGTAAAGGTCATTCCGCCGCCAATAATTAAATGGTCGATCTTATCGAGAATATTTTCGATAACCGTAATTTTGGAAGAAACTTTAGCGCCGCCAAGAATTGCGGTAACTTTATCTGAAGAATTTAAAACTTTCTCTAAACTTTTAATTTCTTTGGCCAGCAAATAGCCAAAAAATTTATTTTCAAAAAATTGCGCTACTACAGTTGTTGAGGCGTGAGCTCGATGTGCTGTTCCAAAAGCATCGTTTACATAACAATCGGCAAGATTGGCTAATTTTTTTGCAAATTCTTTATCGCCGGCTTTTTCTTCTTTATGAAAACGAAGATTTTCGAGTAATAAAACTTCTCCGTTTTCTAAATTTTTAGCAGCTTCTTCAACTTCATTTCCCACGCAATCTTCTACAAATTTTACTTGAACGCCAATAATTTCAGATACTTTAGAGACGATATGTTTCAGTGAATATTTTTCTTCTTTTCCTTCGGGTCTTCCTAAATGCGACATTAAAATCACCGAACCGCCATCTTCTAAAATTTTAGTAATAGTGGGTTTGGCGGCTTCAATTCTTGTGGTATCGGTGACTTCAAAATTATCGTTCAGCGGAACATTAAAATCTACTCGTATTAAGGTTTTTTCGTCTTTGAAATTATGGTTTTCGATTGTCATGATTTTTGCGTTTTTGTCAAATTTAATTATTTCTAGTTTTTAAGCACACTCGGCTTTCAAATAAATTAAAAATAGCTAATTTCGTCGTCTATGTTATTTTCTGAAATTTTAGGCTTAACGCATCTTAAAAATCATCTTACCAATAGTGCAGATCGTGGTAGAATACCGCACGCGCAACTTTTTGTAGGTCCGCACGGTAGCGGAACTTTACCAATGGCAATTGCTTACGCGCAATATATTTTGTGTAAAAATACTGAAGGTGAAAATACTACGGGAAATGAAAGTTGTAACCTAAAATTTTCGAAACTGAGTCATCCCGATTTGCATTTTGCTTTTCCGGTAGCCACAAATGATAAGGTAAAAAAGCATCCGGTTTCGGGTCAGTTTTTAGAGGAATGGCGAGAATTTATTCAGCAGCATCCTTACGGAAATCTTTTTGATTGGTACCAAACCTTAGGAATTGAAAATAAACAAGGAAAAATTGGTGTTGACGAAGCGCAAGAAATTGTAAAATCGCTTTCTTTAAAATCTTACGAAGGTGGTTTTAAAGTGATGCTGATTTGGTGCGCCGAAAAAATGAATATTTCTGCAGCTAATAAACTTTTAAAATTAATTGAAGAACCACCAACCAAAACGCTTTTTCTTTTAATTACCGAAGAAGAGGAACAAATTCTACAAACTATTCGATCGCGGTGTCAAGTTTTGCATTTTCCACCTTTGGGAGAAGAAGTTATTGAAGATGCGCTTCTGAAAAAGAATATTAGCGAATTGGAAGCGAAAAAAATTGCGCATCGAGCTGATGGAAATTATACAAAAGCGCTCGAAATTCTAGATCGCGATGAAAGCGAAGAACAATTTGAGCGTTGGTTTATTACTTGGGTACGAACTGCTTTTAAAGCAAAAGGAAATAAAAGTTCTATTCGAGAGTTAATTAAATGGGGCGAAGAAATTTCGGCTACCGGAAGAGAAACGCAGAAGAAATTTCTTCATTATTGTATCGATTTTTTTCGTCAAGCCTTGTTGACCAATTATAAAGCTGAAAATTTGGTTTTTTTAGAACCCCAAACCAAGGGTTTTGAACTGAAAAAATTTGCTCCGTTTATTCACGGAAGTAATATTTTACCGATTACTGAAGAGTTAGAAAAAGCTATTTTTCATATTGAACGTAATGGGAATGCAAAATTAATTTTGACCGATTTATCTATAAAATTAACGCGCTTACTTCATAAGAAGGCATAAAAAAATCCGACTAGGTTTAGCCGGATTTTAATTTATTTTATTTCAATTATAATTATTCTTCCGCGTTCAATTCTTTTAAAACGTCTTGCGTAATATCTTTCCCTTTTTCAGCATACATAATATTTGCAGATTCATTTGAACCCAAAATAAATGTGTAATTATGCTCTTCTCCATAGTTTGAAACAAAATCGCGAACTTCATCAATTAAACTATCGATTACTTGATCGCTTTCTTCACGCAAACGCTGACTTTTAGCTTGTTGTTGACGCTGTAATTGCTGTTGGCGTTGCATAAGTTGTGTTTCCTTTTTTTGTCGCTCTTTTTCGGTCATTTCTTCCGAAGCCATTTTGTAATTATCTACTTCTTGCTGAAAATCTCTCGCAATAGAATCTAGCTCGTTCTGTAAGGCTTCAGATTTTTTCTTGAAACGCTCTTCGGTAGATTTCATGTTTTTATATTCTTTAATTAAAACGGTGTTATCTACATAAGCCATTTTGTTATTATTACAAGAAGCTAAAAACGTAATTGAAAGTACAATTAGTATTTTTTTCATAACTGAAAAGTTTATAAAATTAGGTTGAAATTAATGTTATAATTTAATTTTATTGATTCTAATTATTAGATAGTTTTAATCTATTTTATTCGCTATTGTTTTAACTTATTTAAGCCAATTAAAAAGAAAAAACAATGAATTTATTCAAGACATAGCTAAAACGCTCTTATAAGGGCTAAAATTAATTATTTCTTTGAAAAATATAAATTTTTGAGGAATATTCGTTATTCTTTCTTGCTTTTAGATTACTTACTAATCCACGTATAAAAGCATTTAAATAATTCGTTCTACCAGCTTTATATTTTTCTGAAAGCAAACTAACATAAAACGAATCGAAAATTAAAGGTTTTGTTTCTATAAGTTTAAAATTATAGTTAGAAAAAATTCGTTTAATTCCTTCTTCTGAAAAATGCCAAAGATGTCTTGGTACATCGTAAGCTGCCCAATATTTTTTATAATATCTCGCATCATAGCTTTTAAAATTAGGAACAGCAATTAAAATTATTCCTTCATCTTGAAGTAAGGAATAAAAATTTTCAATTTTATTTTCTAAATCAGAAAGATGCTCTAAAACATGCCAAAGTGTAATTACATCAAATTTTTTATTTCCAAAATTATCTAAGGAAGCCGATAAATCTATTCCTTTTTTTGAAGCCAAATTTCGAGCCTGTGAATTCGGTTCTACTCCACTAACCTCCCAATTTTTATCTTTTGCAGCTTTAAGAAAATCTCCAGTTCCCGCTCCAACATCCAAAATTTTTGGCGAAGTAAAATAATTTTCAATTAATTTCAATTTAAAAGAAAGCATGTGATTTTTTACTTTCTGATAAATTTTATCGGTAATAGATTTGGAAGAATCTGTATGAGAAATGTAATCTTCGCTTTTATAATACGATGGTAATTCTGTAGATGAAGGTTCAGGAAAAGTTTTTAAAATATCTTTTTCTTCGTTCCAATAAAGATCAAATTCTTTTCCGGAAACGGTATAATCTCTACAGGTTAAAAAATATTCACCGGGATTATCTTCACTCATCGTTATTAATCTTTCGTTGAAATTGTTTTAATTTTTGTATTGCAATGGTTTTTAATAAACCATCGTCTGCTAAAAGATCTGAACCATCTTGATCCATAATTTGAATATTTAAATACTTAATTGCTCTAGATTTTTCTGAAGCTTCTTCTCTTCTTTCTCGATCTTCTTTTTCACGTTGGGTTTCATTATTATCGTCATCATTCTGATGAATAAGAAATCCTAATAAATTTATATAGCGATCCACATCGGAATCTTCGCTTATATAAACCTTCACTTTTCTTCCTTCAATTAAAGCTTCCGTTTCAAAATTATAAACATTTACATCATCCTGAAGATCAAAAAAGCGTCTAATAATATTACGGAAATTATGGTATTCACCTTCGTATTGAAATGTGTAAGTTGAAAGATCTACATAGGTGTTTTTAGTATTCTCTGCATCTGAAATTTCATAAGAAGGAATCCGCTTTGCTGTATGTATTGGAATGCAAGATTGCAAAATAACAAGCACAAATAAGAGAAATACTTTTTTCATAAATAGTAATGTTCCACGTGGAACAATTTATTTATCTTCCCATGTAAACTAGTAAAACGGAAATATCACTCGGGCTTACACCGCTAACTCGTGATGCTTGAGAAACTGTTCTTGGTTGAATTTTATTTAACTTCTCTCTAGCTTCTAACGACATCGATTGTAAGCCTGAGTAGTCAAAATTTTCAGGAATTTTTAATCCTTCTAAACGATGTAATTTATCAGCATTATTTTTTTCTTTATCGATGTAACCCGAATATTTTACCTGAATTTCGGTCTGCTCTAATACTTCCGTATCAAATTTATTTTCTTGAATAAATTCTTCTACACTTTCAACCTTTCTAATATCATCCATAGAAATATTGGGGCGAGCGAAAATTTTAAACATTTTTCCACTTTGTTTTACTTTAGCAGAATTATTGTTTTCCAAAATTGGATTAATTTCTTCAGGTGAAACACTCGTTTCCTTAAAGAAATTTACAAATCTTTCTGAAGCTTCCTGTTTTTCTAACATTTTATTTAAACGTTCTTTTGAAGCAAGACCAAGTTCATAACTTTTTTCAGTTAATCTAAAATCTGCATTATCTTGTCTTAAAAGCGTTCTGTACTCCGCTCTTGAAGTAAACATTCGATAAGGCTCTTCTGTACCCTTTGTAATTAGATCATCGATTAAAACGCCTATATAAGCTTCATCTCTGCTTAAAATAAATTCTTCTTTTTCTTGAATCTTTAAAGCTGCATTTATTCCTGCCATTAATCCTTGACAAGCTGCCTCTTCATATCCTGTAGTCCCATTTATTTGACCAGCAAAGTATAAGCCTTCAACAAGTTTTGTTTCTAAGGTATGTTTTAATTGCGTTGGTGGAAAATAATCATACTCGATAGCATAACCTGGTCTAAAAAATTTCACATTTTCAAAACCAGCTACAGATTTTAATGCTCTAAATTGAACATCTTCGGGTAAACTTGTAGAAAAACCGTTTACATAGTATTCTACCGTATTCCAACCTTCAGGTTCAACAAATAATTGATGACGATCTTTATCTGCAAAACGATTAATTTTATCTTCTATACTTGGACAGTATCGCGGACCGACACTATCGATTCGACCATTAAACATTGGTGAGCGATCGAATCCTTCTTTTAATAAATTATGAACTTCAGGCGAAGTATACGTCATATGACAAGAACGCTGTTTCGTTAGTGGTCTTGTTTGGTCTAAATATGAAAATTTACCTGGCACTTCATCTCCAGGTTGTTCGATCATTTTTGAAAAATCTAATGATCTACCATCAACACGCGGCGGTGTTCCGGTTTTCATTCTTCCAGATTCAAAACCTAATTCAACTAAATCTGCTGTAATTCCGGTTGCAGCTCTTTCTCCAGAACGACCTCCTCCAAAATTCTTTTCACCGATATGAATTAAACCATTTAAAAAAGTTCCATTGGTTAAGATAACAGCTTTGGATTTTATTTCTAACCCCAAAGAGGTTTTTACACCACAAATTTTGCCATTTTCAGTTAAAATGCCGGCAACCATTTCTTGATAAAAATCTAAATTTTCGGTTTTTTCAAGCATTAAACGCCAATCTTCCGCAAAACGCATCCGGTCGCTTTGTACCCGAGGACTCCACATTGCAGGTCCCTTAGATTTATTTAGCATTTTAAATTGAATAGCACTGGTATCACTTACAATTCCGCTATAACCACCCATTGCATCAATTTCACGGATAATTTGACCTTTTGCAATTCCTCCCATAGCGGGATTACAAGACATTTGTGCAATATTTTGTAAATTCATGGTTACCAATAAGGTTTTACTTCCCATATTTGCAGCAGCGGCAGCGGCTTCACTTCCTGCGTGACCTCCACCAACTACAATAACATCATATTCCTTTTCAAACATAAAAATCTACTTATTGTTCCACGTGGAACATTTCTATTTTTTCTTCTTCTTTTGTTCTCATTTTTTTCTTTTCTTCATTGGTATGGTCTTTATAACCGATAAAATGAAGAACGCCATGAACTATCACTCGTTGTAGTTCGGTATTAAAATTTACTTGAAATTTTTCAGCATTTTCTTTTACACGCTCAATGCTAATGAAAATATCACCACTTATTTTATCAACTTCAGAATAATCGAAACTGATGATATCGGTATACGTATCGTGATTCAAATATTTTAGATTAATCTCATGTAAATATTCGTCATCACAAAAAATATAATTAAGCTCTCCTATTCGCTTTTTTTCACTTTCTAAAACACTTTGTAGCCAAATTTCATAGTCTTTAGAATTTGGTAATTTAAAATTGATTTCGGAGAAAAAATTAATCATTCTTTTGCTTAAAATATTCTTCAACTAGTTCTTTGTAATTTTGGCGCAAAGGTAAGCTTTGTCTATTTAATATTTCAGTAGAATTAAAATAATCTTTGGCTTTGTTGTAAGTTTCATTTACATCATTAACAAACTCATTTTCATTTGTTTGAGATTGCCTTTTATTGTCTTTACCTTGCTTTAAATTAGCGTCTTTCAGCTTCATTAATTGATGCTGAATATTCATCATTCGCTCTTCAGTTTGTCGGTTAAAGCCATTTTCTAAGAGTTCTTGCTCCACTTGATCCATACTTTTAGAGAGATTTTTAGCATCACTACCTAAACTTTCACGCTGAATTAAATCTTCTAATTGCATTCTGAGTCGTTGTTGTTCTTGATAAATTTCATACAAACGTTCGCTTTGTTTTTCACCATCGTTTCCTTGTCCTTTTTGACCTTCACCTTGATTGCCTGAAGAACCACCTTCGCCAGATTTACCTTCTTTACCAGCTTGTGGATTACCACTTTCACCTTGTTGTTGACCTGATTTATTTCCGGGTTTTTGACCAGGTTTTTGTCCATTTTGCATTTTAGAATTCAATTCGCCTTGCTTTTTAATAATATCAGGTAACTGAAAACCGGTTCCTTGACTTTGACCAGATTTTCCTTGTTTACCTTGACCTTGACCACTTGAACTTTGCATACTCATTTGCATTTGATTTAACGCGTCACCTAACATATTAGCAAGATCATTCGCCCCGGTTAAGGTATATTGCTGACTCGCAACTCCAGTTCTGATATCATTTTGAGCTAATCGCTCTAAAGATTTATCAATATTGAATTCGACATCGGTAATTTTTTTTGTGATTTGATCTGAAATAATAGGATTTCGCAATGCTAGCGCAAATAAACTATCATCGATATGCTCAAAATTTTCTCTCAAGACATTTTGGTATCGCAGTTTTTTTCCAAAAATTGGATGATTATCTGATAACTGATTAAATTCTTGCATTAAATCTTCTTGCTGAAAAGAAAAAGTAATAAGGTTGTCTAAAATTTGGCGTAACATTTCTGCGTCTTCGGCTTGTTGTTCACCACTTGACTGAATCATCATTTGCTGCATTTGGGAACTCATTTGTTTCATTTTTTGTGCAGCAGATTTTTGCTTTTTTTGTGCTTGTTGTTTGTGTTGTGAGGAAGATTGTGGAGAATTTTCACTTTTTTGCTCACTGTTGTTTTCCTCGTTTTCCCCTTGTTCTTGTTTTTCTAAATTATCTGTCGCTTCAGATTGATCTTTTTTTACAGCTTCTTGATCTTTCTTTTCCATACCCAATTCCATGGGTTGCTTCAAATTTTTATTTTCCTTTTGAAGACTATCCATTTCTTTAGAAAGTTCTTCAAATTCTTTATTCATTTCTTTCTGAGCATCACTTGTATTCTCTTCTTCTTTTTTACTTAATTCTTCTTGCTTTTTTGAAAGTTTTTCTAGATCTGAAGCCAATTTTTGCTGCTTTTCTTGCACATAATATCGCTTGGTTAATTCTAAGAGTTGTTCAAGATTTTTTTGTTGTGTAGTGTTTTGTTTAGAAAGTTTTTCAAGTTTTTTACTTAATTCTTCCTTAGAAATTTTTTCATTGTATTTTTCTAATTCCTTTAAAAGTTCTTCGTTTTTTTCTAACTCTTTTTCGTTTCGCTCTAAGCGTTCTTCTAATTCTTTTTTGAACGAATCATTTTTATCTTGCGATTGAAAATCTTCTAAATTCTTTTTCATTTTTTTAGAATATTGTTTCATCATTTTTTCTTGCTGTTGTTGACGCTTAATGAAACTTTCTAATTTTTTCTGATCATTATAATTTAGTTGATTCTTTTCTTTCTGAAGTCTGTCGATTTGTTCTAACTCTTCATTAGAATCTTTCATTTTTTCAAGCGACTTATTCATTCCCTCGATCATTTCATTTTGCTGATTAAGGTTGCGGTCTTTTTCTTCATCTTCGGTACGCTTTCTAAAAATAAATTTAGAACTGTTGCTTGTTTTTGATCCGTTTACTCCATCATTATCGGCAACTTGAAAAAATAATTCATAAGCAATTCCTTCTTTTAAATTTAAAGTATTGGGGAAACTGTATAAAAATTCATCAAAATTACCGTTGGCGATAGAAAGTCGCTGTGTTGAAGTTTCCTTTTTATCATCAACAGGATAATAAATCAATTTTAAATTGGTTAAACCGTTATCATCAGAAACACTTCCACGGAAATATAATTGATCTTCCGCTACGGTATCTTTTTTCATTTCAACGGAAATTTCAGGATATTCATCTCTAATTATCGTGAATGAATACGATAATTTCTCATAATCCTTTAAATTTTCATTAGAAGTAGAAAGACTATAATATTGACTTCGATAAACCGGTAAGGAATAATTAAACCTATTTTCAGATTTCTCAAAAGCGATTAAACTATCGTTCCATTGCAATTGAATATTTTTGGTGGATTGGGTTTCTAAATTCCAATTTACCTTAGTCCCCTCAGGAATTGTGGCGTTTCCAGTTCCTTTTATTATTTCATCTTGCTTGTTTAAATAATTCGGGTAATCTAAAAACATTTCAAAATTCAACAGCGTTGGAACTTTCGTAACGATCAACTCATAATTTTTTGAACGAACCTCATTTGCTGAAAAATAAAATTCAGCATTCGTTTTTAACTTATTAAAATTATATTCGAACACGCCAGACGCAATTTTGGTAAGCAAATATTCATTTCCGTTTACGTGAATTTTAGCATCATCGGGAATCACTTTTCCGCTGGCTTCTACCTGAACGGTAAAATTTTCATTCTCGTTAGCCTCTAAACTTTTATTTTGAATTGTAAATTGAAATGGCGCCGGCGGTTCATATTCGGTTTCATAATTTACAACGCGCGTATATCCTTCAGAAAAAAGCGAACTATTGCCTGAAATATAAATTGCAATGACAATTAGTAAAGGAATTGCAGCGTATTTTACATACTTTAAGTTACTCTTAAAATTCACCGCAATTTGAAAAGGAACCGGTTTTAATTCTATCGATTTCTGCTCGATACTCGCTAATAATAAATCAGATTCTTGAGTTCGCGAATTTTCTTTTAATTGAATAACATTCAGTAATTTGTCGCTCACTTCAGGAAAGTGTTTCCCGATAATAGAAGACGCTTGATAATAGTCGATTCCTTTAGAAAGTTTAAATAATTTTGCTAACGGATATAAAATAAAACGTGCAAAAAGTGCAATTTCTACAACTATAAATAGCCAAAATAAAACGGTTCTTGCGCTACTTCTTAACCAAAAGAAATATTCAAAAGAAACAGTAAGCAAAAAATAGAGTAAGCCGGTGGCAAAGAATAGAATTGCTCCTTTTATTAATTCGTTTGTATAAAAACGTTTAATAAAAGCTTCTAGCTTTTTAATAATTTGCTCGTAATTACTCATATTCTACTGAATTTTCTTTAACCTTTAAAAGTACAATAAAAATTTTTACTCTAATTGTGCTTAAAATGGGTTAAAGTTTAAGAATAATCAAATTTCCTACCAATTATATTTTCACGATGTAATTTGTGTATTGATAGTTAGAAATAAATGAGAATGATAACTTCTATTTTGGCTTTTTAAGAATAACATGCGCATAACTTGTAAGGGAAGAAATAGGGTTTTTAACTAAGTAATTTGCTTTACGCTGCTCTAAACTATGCAAAAAAGGAAGTCTTTTTCTATAATAACTATGACCAAAATAACCCACATACTCTATCACTTCAAATCCAATGGATTGAAACTTTTTGATTGATTTTTTAGAAGGTCCTCTACTCCAACTGTAATAAGCAGGAAATTTTTCATGTTGGTGTCGGTCTCTGGGATTAAAAATATCGAGCAATTTATCGGAAAGATTTTCTGGTAAAATTCTATTCACCAAGAACGGAAAAGCATATAAGGTAGAGAAACAATGAGCAGTAATTCCACCAGGTTCCAGTAAATGAAAAATATTTTTATAATACTGTTCACCGTTTTCTATATGCTCGTTTACCATTCGGCTAAATATTAAGTCATATTTTTTTGAATGATTTTTAATATCTTCACTATTACATAAATCGGCTTTCCAAGTGGCAAATTCTTTCGGAGCTTTTTTTAATTCTTCTGCTGATAAATCGTTAGTGGTATAATTGATTCCCAATGACAAAATTGTTTCAGCATCGAGTGTAGGATTAGCACCAGAACCAATTTCCAATACATTTTTTATTTTATACGAAGTAATTAAATTACTCAAAAATTGGGGAGCTAATTCCCAACCGGGAAAAGCTTTTTTATTTCTAAATTCGATTAGCATAATAAAATATATAGCCTTTAAGAATACGAAAATACAACATTCTATTTTCCTTTTAACTCAACTTTTTTACATCATTTGAATTTTCGCTAACATTCATTGTATCTTTGCACAAAAATTTAAAAGGAATGTCTAAAGTAAGAGTAAGATTTGCACCTAGTCCTACAGGACCGTTACATATTGGAGGGGTAAGAACTGCACTTTTTAATTATCTATTTGCTAAGAAAAATGAAGGTGATTTTATTGTAAGAATTGAAGATACCGACCAAACCCGTTATGTAAAAGGAGCCGAAGATTATATAGTTGAAACGTTAAATTGGTGTAATATTCCTTTTGATGAAGGACCAGGAAAACCCGGAGACGTTGGACCTTACCGCCAAAGTGAACGTAAAGATTTATACGCCAAATATGCTGATAAATTATTAGAGTCAGGAAATGCGTATTACGCTTTTGATACTGCTGAAGAATTAACAACGCATAGAAAAAATCATGAAGCCAAAGGCAAAACATTTATTTACAATTGGCATAACCGTTTAAAGCTTTCAAACTCATTAGCCTTAAGCAAAGAAGAAGTTCAAAAAAAATTGGCTGATAAAGAACCTTATGTAATTCGGTTTAAATCGCCCGAAAATGAAGCTTTAAAAATGTATGATGAGATTCGCGGTGAAATCGATATTGATACCAATATTTTAGACGATAAAGTTTTGTTTAAAAGCGACGGAATGCCAACCTATCATTTGGCAAATATTGTAGATGACCATTTAATGAAAATTTCACACGTTATTCGTGGTGAAGAATGGTTACCGAGTATGCCGTTGCATGTTTTATTATACAAAGCTTTTGGTTGGGAAACACCAAAATTTGCACATTTGCCGTTAATTTTAAAACCCACCGGAAAAGGAAAATTGAGCAAACGTGATGGCGATAAAATGGGCTTTCCTGTTTTCCCGTTAGAATGGAAAGATCCTAATAGTGGAGATATTGCTTCCGGTTATCGTGAAGAAGGTTATTTACCGGAAGCGGTAATGAATATGCTAGCATTTTTAGGTTGGAATGAAGGTGAAGGTTCAGAAAAAGAAATTTATTCGTTAGATGAATTAATTGAAGCCTTTAGCCTAGAACACGTTTCTAAAGGAGGTGCAAAATTTGATCCTGAAAAAACAAAATGGTTTCAACATCATTATTTGCAAACGCGTAGCGATTTTGAATTAGCTTCACAATATCAACTTATTTTAAAAGAAAAAGGAATTGAAGCCAGTTCGCATTATGTTGAAGAGGTTATAAAAACCATTAAAGAACGCGCGACATTTGTAAATGATTTTTGGGAATTAAGTTCGTTTTATTTTGTAAAACCCACAACTTTCGATGAAAAAGCAGCCAAAAAAGCTTGGAAAGAAGGAACTTCAGAAATTATGGAAAATATTAAAGTTCTTTTAGAAGGAACCGAAGATTTTTCGCAAGAAACGCTTCAGGAAAACATAAAAAAATGGATTACCGACCAAGAAATTGGTTTTGGAAAAGTTATGCAACCACTACGTTTAACAATGGTTGGCGAAATGAAAGGTCCCGATTTATTTCATATCATTTCATCCATCGGTAAAAAAGAAGCTATAAAACGTATAGATTTTGCTATTGAAACACTTTCTTAGTATTCTTCAAAAATCTTTTTAATTATTTACTGAAAACCTTCAATTATCGTTGAAGGTTTTTTTGTTTATAAACTTCCGTGGTTTTATAGTATCTTTAGGCATCAACTAAAACAAAATTTATGGGCTATTTTTTATTCGGATTTATAATCTTTTTAGGTTTAATTATTCTTGTAACCGGAATTTTTACCGTAAAACAACAAACTGCTGCAGTGGTAGAACGTTTCGGAAAATTTCAAAGCATTCGCAATTCTGGCTTACATCTTAAAATTCCGCTGGTAGATCGTATCGCGGGACGCATTAATTTACGTATTCAACAGTTAGATGTAATTGTGGAAACCAAAACGAAAGACGACGTGTTTGTTCGTTTAAAAATTTCAGTACAATTTAAAGTGTTACAAGCTAAAATATACGATGCGTTTTACAAACTTGAAAACCCGCAAGATCAAATCACTTCTTATGTTTTTGATGTGGTTCGTGCTGAAGTTCCTAAAATGAAATTAGACAATGTTTTTGAACGGAAAGATGATATTGCAAATGCTGTAAAAGCTGAATTGAACGACGCGATGATTGATTATGGTTACGATATTATTAAAACCTTGGTAACCGATATTGATCCAGATGTTCAAGTAAAAGCAGCGATGAACAGAATTAATGCTTCGGAACGTGAAAAAGTTGCCGCAGAATTTGAAGCTGAAGCAGAACGTATAAAAATTGTTGCTAAAGCCAGAGCTGAAGCGGAAAGTAAACGTTTGCAAGGGCAAGGTATTGCCGACCAACGTCGCGAAATTGCACGCGGTTTAGAAGAATCTGTAGATGTGTTGAATAATGTTGGAATTAACTCGCAAGAAGCTTCAGCATTAATTGTAGTAACGCAACATTACGATACCTTACAATCGATTGGTGAAGAAACTAATAGTAATTTAATTCTTTTACCAAATTCACCCCAAGCCGGAAGTGATATGTTAAATAATATGATTGCTTCATTTACGGCGTCGAACCAAATTGGCGAAGAGATGAAAAAGCAAAATAAGCTAAAAGGAATTACCCCTAAAAAACGCAATAAACCTACTCCACCAAAACAAAATCCTGATGATAACGATCCGGAATATAGAAGTGAGGAGTAAACAAACTTTAATTATAAAAAAAGACCGCCTAAAAAGCGGTCTTTTTTATGAAATAATATTTGGCTGAATTACTCAGTAGCTTCAGGATTATGAATTCCTAAAATATAACCGTCGGTTAAATATTTTTTAGCTACTTTTTGTAAGTATTTAGTTGATAAACTGTTTACGCTTTTTTCAAATTCTAACACATTTTCTGCGTTTTCATTTTCGTAATCAGCATCTTTTAAAGTGTTGATCCAGAATTTATTTTCCTTTAATTCTTCTTTTCTGTCTAAAATTTGCGATTCTTTTACTTTCGCTAAATCTTTTTCAGTTGGTCCTTCTTCAACTAATTTTTCAACTTCTTTAATAGCTGCTTTTTTCAGTTTGTCAACATTTTCTGGTCCACAAGGGAAACTAATAGTGAATGAATACCAACCGTAAGGTGTTTTGCTAATGTTTCCTCTTGCTCCTACTCCATAAACGCCACCTTCTTCTTCACGTAATTTTTCAATTAATTTAATCGATAAAATTTCGCCTAAGGTTTTTAAAGCAAAAGCTTCTTTTTTGTCGTATTTAGTTTCACCTTGGTAGGTAATTCTAACCGAGCTTTTAGGATCTTTTCCTTTTTCAACTACTTTTTTGTGCGAACCGGTTAACGGTCTAAAATCATCCACTTCATATTCTTCATCTGAATTTTTACCCGGTAAACTCGCTAAATAAGTTTCAGCATAGTCTTTTAATTTTGCTTCGTCTATGTTTCCTACAAAATAGAAGTGGAAATCTCCAGCATCTTCAAAACGTTCTTGGTATTTTTTGTACGCTAAATCATAATCTGCAGCATCCATTTTTTCTGGCGTTGGGAAACCCATATAACGCGGACTATCGCCATACATAAATTCGCCCATTTCTATTTGAAAATAAACTTGCGGATTTGCCAACATATTTCCTAAAAAGGCTTTTTGTTTATTTACGAACGATTCGTAGGCTTCTTCATCTTTGTTTAAATCTGTAAAATATAAATGCGTAAGTTGAAATAATTCTTCTAAATTTTTAGGAGAAGCACTTCCTGAAAAACCTTCGCTATAAGTACTAATATAAGGTCTCACGGAAACAATTTTACCAGAAAGCATTTTGTTTAGGGCTACTTTATCGAAACCGTTTACACCGGCTTCATCTAAACCGCCATTTGCAAAAGCAGTGGCTCTATAATCTTCAGTTGAATAAAGAGAAGTTCCCCCATAACTAAAGGCTTCAAACAAAATTTCATCGTTTTTAAAATCGGTATTTTTATAGGTTACTTTTGCACCATTACTTAAGGTTAACGTTGTAGTTCCTAATTTTTCGTTTGAAGTAGTTTTTACGATATTTCCTTTTTTTGGCATATCGGTAATTAAAGATTCTGCTACTGCTTCATCTTTGTAAGGTTCAATTTCTGCTTCTTCAACATTTTTTAATAATTCTCTAACCTCAGCTTCTGTTACTTTTTTAACTCCTTCTTTTTCAGGACCGGTAATTACCACTACACGATTTTCATCTTTAATATAATCGTCTATTAATTTATTTACCTCTTCTATTTGAATTGTTGGTAATTGCTGTTCATGAAAGTTATATTCCCACTCAATTCCAGGCATTGGTTCATCTTCTAAGAAATTACGAACGTATTCGCCTACAATTCGGTTAGATTCGGTTTTATCACGGTCATTATAAGATTTTTCTAAGCGAGATAAAAGATCGCTTTTTGCACGCTCTAATTCGCCTTCGTAAAAACCATAGCGTTCTACACGCTCATTTTCTTTTAAAAGTGCTTCTAACGCATCTAAAAGTTTATTTGCGTCTGTCATAGCGAACGATTGGTAAGCTTCTTTGGTTCTTGCCCATGTTCCGCCGTGGTAACTTGCACCAAATACGAATGGAGGATTTGGACTATTTCTTAATTCGTCTAAACGATTATTAATCATTTGAGAAAATAAAGACTCCACAATCGATTTTCTGTACTCTCCTAAAGTTTCGTCTTCTTTTGTTTCACCTTCATCTTTAAATAAAACCTGAACACGCGCTGAAGAAGCTTCTTCGTCAGATTCTATTGCGATAAGGGTTTCTTCGTGATTTGGAATTGAGAAACTTTTACGCTCTTTTGGATTTTTGGGATTTTCTAAACCTGCAAAATGATCCTTAATTTTTTGCTCTAAGGTTTCTACATCTACGTCACCAACTGCAATTACCGCCATTAAATTCGGGCGATACCAATCGTTATAAAAACTTCTAATATCTTCATAATCGAAGTTTTCTAGATTTTCTTTTGTTCCGATAGGTAAACGGTCTGCGTATTTTGAACCATTTACAACTTTTGGTAAATATTCAGCAAGCATACGTTGGCTTGCACCTTGGCCTAAACGGTATTCTTCTAATACTACACCGCGTTCTTCGTCGATATCTTCTCCTCTTAATAAAGCGTTATGCGCCCAATCTTCGATAATTTGGAAACCTTGTTCTAATTTTTCGGGATCATCACTCGGAATAGGAAGAATGTAAACGGTTTCATCGAAACTAGTATACGCGTTTAAATGCGCACCAAATTTTACACCGATGCTTTGCAAATAATCTACTAATTCGTTTTTCTCGAAATTTTTAGTACCGTTAAAATTCATGTGCTCCATAAAGTGCGCGAGCCCACGCTGATCTTCGGTTTCTAAAATAGAACCCGCATTTACCACTAAACGAAGTTCTACTTTATCTTCGGGTTTACCGTTGTTTTTAATGTAGTAGGTTAACCCATTATCTAAAACTCCTTTTTTTACTTCAGGATTAAAAGGAATTTCTTTGGATAGGTCTGCAGGATTGTCGTTAGATTGTTGAGCAATTCCTTCTTTTAAAGGAAACAATGCTAAGGCAACCGCAGCAATAAGACTTACTTGGTTTAATTTCATATTGTTTTTGTTAGAAATGTTAAGAAAGTTTAAAAATATAATTTATATATAAAACCGACAATTATTTTGTTGGCTTTAACGATTTTCGGAAATAAAAAAATCCGTTTTTGAACTTCAAAAACGGATTCAGAATAAAATATACAATAAATTTATTTGTTGACTATTTTAGCTTTTTGAATTCCTATAAGCTTACTTACGGCTTTTAAAATAAAAGCTTTCTTTGCTATAGAAGTAGCTACTCCGGCTGCTAAACTTACCGGTGAGAGATCTTCTTTTATGTAATGAATTTCTCTTTTAATTTTTTCTCTATTTATATTCGTTTGAAGCTTAAGAACTTTAAGATCGTGGTTTATTTCATCGTAAGAATTATAGACTTTCATAAAATTTCTTTTTAAGCGGTTTCGTCTTCCAGCGGTTCATCTAGGACGTCTTCTAAATCGTTAGAATTAAAATACAGCCTTGAGAACTTTTGCAGGATAAATTTATCGATAAGTGGTTTTCCGAAAACCATAAACAAAATAAAAGCGATTAAATAAATTCCGCCGACAATAAAAAAACCACTGCTCAAACTTCCGATTGCATTTCCTATTAAAATAGCCAAACCGACTGAAATAAAACCTAAGAAAAAAAGAAAGATACTTCCGATAACAAGTAATTTTACGAGCAAGGAAGTAACTTTTGTAATTTTCTTAAATGCGTCTAGCTTGTAATATTCAAGCATACTTTCTAAATATGCTTGAATATCGTTGCTAAGACCGTCTATATGATCGGTTAGTTTTGTAAATGCCATAAACTATTGCTTAGGCTAAAGATTGTTTAGCTTTGTCTTTTACTTCTTCTTTTTTAGCTTCTGCGTGGAATTTAGCGTTTTTTTTTCGCAACTCTTCAAGTTTTCCTTCCATTGCCACTAAAATATCATCTGCTTTATAGCTTGCTGAAGATAAAGTTGAATCTAGTTTCTTTTCAAAATCCAGTTTAGCTTTTTGAGCTGACTTATTTAAATTAGAAGTAGTTTCTTTTACTTGCTTATCTAATCTACCTTTTGCTTTACTTGCCTCTTTATTTAGCTTTTTTCTAGTATTTTCTCCTTTATCGGGAGCGTAAAGAAGTCCGATTCCTGCTCCAATTGCTGCTCCGGTTAAAAGTGCTAAAATTGTGTTTCCTGTATTCGCCATGATTCAAATCTATTTTAATGGTTAATTTTAATCAAATGTACAAGAGATCATTAATTTTCGCTGTTAATAACCGGTTAATATCTTGAAACACAATGCTAAATTATTCTTAATTTGATTGTTTAGCCCAAGAATCGCGAAGCGTTACTGTTCTATTAAAAACAGGCTTTTCGGGAGTACTTGTTTTATCTACACAGAAATATCCTATTCGCTGAAACTGAAACTGATCTAATTCTTTTGATTCTTTTAAACTTGGCTCTACATAACCAGTTATGGTTTGTAAAGAATCTGGATTTATAAATTCTAAATAATCTTTTTCTTTGTCGGCATCTGGCGCTTCTACGCTAAATAAACGATCGTATAACCTTACTTCTGATGGTACCGCGTGTTTTATAGAAACCCAATGCAAGGTTCCTTTTACTTTACGTTGCGATTCTTCAGTTCCGCTTCCACTTTTACTTTTAGGATCGTAAGTACAATGAACTTCTAAAATATTGCCCATTTCATCTTTTACAACGCTTTCTGCTTTAATAATATACGCGTTTTTTAAACGGACTTCTTTTCCTAATTTTAAACGGAAAAATTTTCGGTTTGCTTCTTCCTTAAAATCTTCTTGTTCAATATAAAGTTCTTTAGAGAATGGAACTTGACGATTTCCTGCGGATTCATCTTCAGGATTATTTTCTGCTTCTAGCCATTCTTCGTCTTTCTCGTAATTGGTAATTACAATTTTTAATGGATCTAAAACACCCATTACACGCGGTGCTGTTTTATTTAAATCTTCTCGTGCGCAAAATTCTAAATGTGAAAGATCGATCATATTTTCACGCTTCCCTACTCCAATCGATTCAGCAAATTTCCGAATAGAAGTTGGCGTGTAACCTCTTCTTCGTAAACCTGAAATAGTAGGCATTCTAGGATCGTCCCAAGATTCTACTATATTTTTTTCAACAAGTTGTGCTAGTTTTCGCTTACTAACTACCGTATGGCTTAAATTTCTACGAGCAAATTCGCGTTGTTTCGGTTGAAAATCTCCGGGTTTGCTTACTTTATTTACAAACCAATTGTATAATTCTCTATGCGGAAGAAATTCTAACGTACAAAATGAATGCGAAATACTTTCAATAAAATCACTTTCACCGTGAGCCCAATCGTACATTGGGTAAATTTTCCATTTATCTTTTGTTCTATGATGTTGTTTATGAACGCAACGATACATTATCGGGTCGCGCATAAGCATATTTGGAGAAGCCATATCTATTTTAGCTCGCAATACATCTTTTCCTTCAGGGGTTTCGCCATTTTTCATCGCTTCAAAAAGTGACAGGTTTTCTTCCACAGAGCGATTTCTATAAGGACTTGCTTTTCCGGCTTCAGTTGGCGTTCCTTTTTGATTGGCAATAGCTTCTGAAGTTTGACTATCTACATAAGCATCGCCATTTTTAATCATTTCTACAGCCCAATCATATAATTGTTGAAAATAATCGGAAGCGTAGCATTCTTTTTCCCATTTAAATCCTAACCATTCTACATCACGCTTAATTGAATCTACAAATTCTTGTTCTTCTTTAATTGGATTGGTATCATCGAAACGTAGATTTACGGGCGCATTATAACGCAAACCTAACCCAAAATTTAAATTAATTGAAGAAGCGTGACCAATATGAAGATAACCGTTTGGTTCGGGTGGAAAACGAAATTTTAGGTCTTCCTTCTTATATCCGTTTTTTAAATCTTCTTCTATGATTTGCTCTATAAAATTCAATGATTTTTTTTCTTCTGTCATAACCTTTAAAAATGATAAGTAGCAAAGTTATCAAAAATTAAAACGCACCAATACAAACTTTAAGAAAAGGGTTAAAATACCTATAAAATTAGTTGAGTTTACTTTTGAAAATTTTAAAATGAATACCTTTAATCGTCGTATTATTCAATAATTAAATCTTTACAGATGGGAAAAAAATCAGACGGAAAATTAGATTCTCTTTCTGTTTGGGCATTAGCTGCCGGTGGAATGGTTGGTGGCGGAATTTATACCGTTTTAGGTGTTGTAATTGCGGTATCCGCTCAATGGACGTGGTTATCTTTTGTTCTCACAGGTTTAATCGCCATTCCTTCAGCATATAGTTATGTTTTTTTAACCAACAAATTTCACGAAGAAGGCGGCGCTTTTGTCTTTCTTGAAAAAGTGAACGATAAAAAAATGGCAGGGAATTTATCTTGGCTATTAATTTTAGGCTACGTATTAACTATTTCTGTGTACGCTTATGCATTTGGACATTATCTTTCCTTTGCGTTTCACGGAGATCCTTTATTAATGCGATTACTTGCTGCCGGAATTATAATTCTGCTTATTTTACTAAATTTAGCTGGCGTTGGAAAACTAACAAAAGTTGAAATTTTAATTGTTTCAGTAAATTTATTAGTCTTACTTGCTTTAGGAGTTTACGGATTAACCCAATGGAATAGCACGCAATTAGTCGCAGGAATTGAACCTCGACCCATTTGGTCTAGTTTATTTGGTGGAGCTGCAATTTTTATGGCTTACGAAGGTTTCCAATTACTTACTTATGAATATGATAAAATTAAAAATCCTGAAAAAAAATTCATGCCCGTATTACTAAGCGCTGTAATTTTTGTCGTGTTTTTATACGTAATTGTTTCCGTTGGTGCTACCATGATTGGCGGAGCAACTTCTATGATTAGTTTTAAAGAAATTGCCTTATCAATTTCCGCAGAAAGCGCATTTGGTAAAACCGGACTTATCATTATGACGATTGCCGCCGGTTTTGCAACAGCAGCCGCAATTAATTCAACTTTATTTTCTACCGCAAATTTATCGAAACGTATTGCTTCGCAAAGTGAATTACCGAGCTGGTTCGATCATACCAATAAAAATGATGTTCCCGATAGATCTATTATTTTATTGGGCGTTTTAGCAGGAATTTTAGCCATTATCGGCAGTCTTTCATCCTTGGTTGAAGCGGCAAGTTTAGCGTTCTTATTTACCTTCGGAATTGTGAATTGGATTGCTTATCGCGAACTGAACAAAAAAAAGTGGATTCCTCTACTCGGAATTATCATTGGCTGTTTGGTTGGCGGCGCGCTTATTTTTAGATTAATAATTTCTAAACCTATTGCACTTGGCGGAATTTTGGCCATTGTTTTACTTATTATTCTAGGAAGACCTTATGTCTTGAAACAAAAAGAAAAAACCAAACAAAAATCAAAAAATGAAGAGAAGTAATTTTCATATCGTTTTCATTTTGGCGAGCTTTTTCTTTTTTCAAGCTTGTCAAAAAAATGCTCCACACGAAGCTAATTTGCGAATAGGTCAATTTTTAATGACTTCCGATGAAGTGGAAATAACGCTTTCTAAAAATAATAAAGATGAATTAAACAAAACTTTACCATATTCAGCATTAACAGCATACGAAAAATTAACTCCCGGCATTTATAAAGTTGAAGTTAAACGTAATAATAACCTACTATTAAAGAAAAAAATAGGGATTGGAGAAAAAGGAAATTATAGTTTAATTCTGTATGGAATTCCAAAAGAAAACCAATCTGTAAACGTAGAAACCACCAGTAAAAAATTACATAGCATTGTGGAAGGTGAAGAAACACATTCGGCTAACGGATTTCTTCCGCAGCTAAAAGTTTTAAACGATGAATTTGAATGTGCTAAAAATGAAGCAAAAGTGCGATGGATTCATCTTGCAGCAGGAGTTTCAGAAATTTCAGCAAAAGCAATTGAAACCGATAAAAATGAAACAACTTCCTTATCGACTTTATCTTACCCGATGCTCGCTAAAGATGTTGCTTTTACAGCATTCGACCAAGAATTTAAATGGAATTTAAAAGGAAATAAAATTTCTACTGCTGCTACTTCACTTCAATTGAAACCGGAATATTTGTATACCTTTTTTGTTATCGGAAATCAACATCATTACCTTGATAAGTTGGAAGTTATTACAGGAAAAACAAAAAAGAAAAAGTTTTAAAAAACTATCTTCGTAAAAAATTTTATTGTGGGAATTATTAAATTGAATAACATTCGTTCTTACGCGCATCACGGGTGTTTAACTGAAGAAGGAAAAATTGGTAGCGATTACCGAATAGATTTACAAATTGAAGCCGACTTAAGTCTTTCAGCTAAAAGTGATGAGTTAAAAGATACGGTAGATTACGTGCATTTAAACAAGATTGTAAAAGAAGAAATGGATATTCGTTCTAAATTATTAGAACACGTTGCCCAACGAATTTTAGATAGAATCTTTAAAGAATTGCAAAATGTTGAAAAAGCGACAGTTGAAGTTTCAAAAATTAATCCTCCTTTGGGCGGCGACGTTGAAAACGTAACAATTGTACTTTCTAAGCAACAATAATTTGCTTGAATGAATTAAAAATTATTACATTTGCATTCCTAGTATTTAACAGGGTGCCGTGGCCGAGTGGCTAGGCAGTGGTCTGCAACACCATCTACAGCGGTTCGAATCCGCTCGGCACCTCAGAAAAAGCTTCCAATTATGGAAGCTTTTTTTATTTTTACCACCAAAGGGTTTTTATTAATGGCGACTTGTCTAGAAATTAAAAATTTGTTTCTAAGAAATAACTTTTGGAATTTCCTCGAAGTCATTTACTATTCCTTTCCTGGCATTATATTTTCTACTTCGTTTTCGATACTATCCATTTCTGAAGGAAATAAACCTCTGCTAATTAATATAACGCCAAAGAATACAATTAAAATGCTAATTCCCTTTTTAAGGCGATAAATGCGATTAGGTGTTAATTTATGATTTAGTTTTTTCGCTAGAAGTATTTTTAGAATATCAATAATAAAATAAGTAATTATTACTGAAGTAAAGAATACCAATAAACGCTCAGGATCCATATCCATCGTAGGTCCAAAGACAATTATTAAACCAAGCCAAAAACCTAGTACGCCAATATTTACAAAATTCAGTAGAAAACCTTTAACCACTAAACCTACGAAATCGCTTTTCTTTAATTTACGAACTTCAGAATCTTCGGGATGCGGAATAACTTTTTTTTCTTTTATGAAGGTAACAATCCCGTATGTGGCTAATATACACCCACCGAAAATGAACAAACCAGGATCGTCTTTTATGCTGTTTAAAAGTTTACTGGTACTAAAATAAGCGATGAGTAAAAAAATTACATCGGAAAGAATTACACCTATATCAAAAAAAATTGCCGCTCTAAATCCTTTAATTGCGGCAGTTTCTAGTAAAACAAAAAATACAGGTCCTAATAAAAAAGCAAGAAATAAGCCTAAAGGAATCGCTGCAAAAATATCTTGAACCATGAAGTTAAACTACTTTTATACATACAAAGTTAACAAATTGTAAACGCTATTCTTCTTTTTTTACAATTTTCCCTCCGAAGGTAGTTTTTTGATTGAGTTCTGAAGGATTTCCATACACATAAATAGAACCGCCAGCACTAACTTTTGCATTGCAACTTTCACTTGCATTTACTTCAGCATCGCCACCGGCACTTACTTTTACATTGGTAGATTGCGTTATTAATTCTTTGCCTTCATATTCGCCACCAGCTTTTATAGAAACTTCTTGTTGGTCTGCTTTACCATATAAATAAATTGATCCGCCGGTATAAATTTTTACTTTTAGGTTTTTAACTTCTATTTCTAACGCAATTCTGCTTCCTTCTTGTGCTGAAACAGTTAAATTTTCTTGTTTTATAATTTTAGAAGCATCGACTTCAGCGCCTTCGTTTATATCTAAAATTTCAAAAGATTTATAGTAAATTTCTACTTGCGTGTCATCTTCACTCCAAATATTATCGAGTTCAGATTTAATCTTCAGAACATTTCCATGCACTTTTGCTTCTACTTCTTCCTTTTCTACACCTTTGGCAATAATTTTATTTTCGGTGGAAGGAATTAAAGTTGCATTAATCTTATTGAATATTTTTATTTCATTAAAATCTTCTTCGATTTTAATTTCAATTTCTTGTGCAAACGCTTGCAACGATAATAAACTGATAACTAATAAAATATAGGTTTTCATAATTACATTTCTACTTCAGCTTTTGTGCCTATTAAATTAAAATCTAAATGGCGTTTTACCAAATCGGCATTTTTTACAGTTACATAAACTTCATCGCCAAGTTGATACGTTTTATGTGTATTTCTACCCACAATTGCATATTGTTCTTGGTCAAAATCGAAGTGATCTTCTTTAATATCTCGTAAACGAACCATTCCTTCGCATTTATTTTGTTCAATTTCAATGTAAATTCCCCATTCGGTTACGCCAGAAATTACACCTAAAAACTGCTCGTTTTCATGATCTTTCATGAATTTTACTTGCATATATTTTATAGAATCGCGCTCTGCATTGGTTGCAAAATTTTCCATATCGCTGCAATGCGCACTTTTTTCTTCATAATCATCTTGATTGGCAGAATCTTTACCTTCTAAATAGGCTTGTAACAAACGATGAACCATTACATCCGGATAACGTCTAATTGGCGAGGTGAAATGCGAATAATAATCGAATGCTAACCCGTAATGCCCAATATTATTCGTACTGTAATAGGCTTTACTCATGGTGCGAATAGTTAGGGTATCGACTAAATTTTGTTCTTTTTTTCCTTCAACATCCTTTAATAATCTATTTAAAGAAGAATTAATACTTTTTTTATCTTTTAAATTAATGGAATGCCCGAATTGCGATACAATATTTTGAAGGGAATTTAATTTTTCATCATCCGGTTCGTCGTGACAACGGTAAACAAATGTTTTCTTCGGTTCTTTTTTTCCGACAAATTCTGAAACTTTTCTGTTGGCTAACAACATAAATTCCTCGATGAGTTTATTGGCGTCTTTTGATGTTTTAAAATAAACACCAATAGGCTCGTTTTCTTCATTTAAATTGAATTTTACTTCAACTTTATCAAAAGAAATTGCTCCTTGACTCATGCGTTTTGCACGCATTTTTTTCGCTAAACTATCTAAGGTTAAAACCGCATCTACAATTTCTGGTGCGGTAGTGTACATTTTATCGGTAATGGAAATATCACTTGGTATATCGCCTGCTTTTGTTTCAATTATATGTTGTGCTTCTTCGTAAGCAAATCGCGCATCGCTATAAGTTACCGTTCTACCAAACCATTGGTTTACAACTTCCGCTTTTTTATTCATTTCAAAAACAGCAGAAAAGGTATATTTTTCTTCATTTGGGCGAAGTGAACACGCGTTATTGGATAAAACTTCTGGTAACATTGGTACCACGCGATCTACTAAATATATTGAAGTTGCGCGTTCGTAAGCTTCTTCATCGAGAATGGTTCCCGGTTGTAAATAATGCGAAACATCGGCAATGTGAATTCCGATTTCATAATTTCCGTTTTCAAGAATTTTAAAACTCAACGCATCATCAAAATCTTTCGCATCTTTAGGATCTATCGTAAACGTGAGCGTTTCGCGCATATCACGACGCTTTTGGATTTCACTTTCTTGAATGGATGTATCGATTTGATCTGCAAATTCTTCTACTTCTTTTGGAAAATCGTGCGGTAAACCGTTTTCAACCAAAATAGATTGCATCACGGTTTCGTGTTCACCGGGTTTTCCTAAAATTTCAATTACTTTTCCGAAAGGTGAATCGGCGTCGTCCGGCCAATCTTCTACTTCAACTAAAACCACCGTATTATCTTCGGCTTTCATGGTTTTGTTTTTCGGCACAAAAATATCGGTATACATTTTTCCGCTTTTCACTTCTACAAACCCGAAGTTTTGTTGCAATTGTAAAACGCCAACAAATGTAGTTTTCTTACGTTCTAAAACTTGGGTAATTTCACCTTCATTGTTACGTCTTCTACGGCGTTTATAGACATAAACTTGTACAAAATCGCCGTGAAAAGCTTTGTTTAAATTTTTATTTGGAATAAAAATATCTTCTTCTAACCCATCTACAATTACATAACCGTCTTTTTTTGAAGTGATTTCGAGAAAGCCCTCATAATAATCTCGTTTTTCATTGATTTGAAATTTACCGCGATCGGTTTCAATGATTTGTTTTTTGCCGGCAAGATGTGCTAATTTTCGAATAATTTGATTTCTGCTATTCGCATCATCTACGTTTAATTTTGCAGCAATTTGTTTATAATTCAATGCTTCAGAAGCATTTTTTCTTAAAATAGTGAGTATTTGTTTTGAAAGATTTTCAATCTTTTGATTGCCTTTATTTTTCTTTTTTCGTTTTGTCATGTATTGAATTCTATTGCTTTTAAAATTACAGTTTAAATTCGACATTCAATATCTTTCTAATTAAAGTTTTGTTAAGTCAGCTTTTAACATTTCGTTTTTTAAAAAGTGCTCTTCATCAGATTTAATGAATACTTAAAATTAATTTTACCTTAATTTGTTAAATATTATTTAAAATTTATTATTTTTGGTAATGTAATTTGATTATTATAAAATTATTTTTACAAAATAACCATGTTTAAACCACGTAAACTTCAATTTTTATTTATTCTTATCTTTTTATTAGGAGTAGTGACGGTTATTTACATTATTAATTTCAGTTTAAATCACTCGTTTGATGATGAAATTAAAAGACAAACTGCTATAAGTCTCGTAAAATTAAGTGAGCTTGCTTAATTTTTAGCTTTACTTTTTGATTTTTTTCTAATAGAAACCTTCCCTATTTCTATTTATTCTTTAAAGATTTTTATTTAGGAAACCTGCAATCATTTTTTTCAGTTTCATAAAAGTTAATTTCTGACTCTTCTAATTATAGAATTTCCTAAGTTTTCTACGCTAGTTTAAAAGTTAGGCAGTATTTCAATCTTCAGAATTTAATTCAAAAATAATTAAAGAGAACTTTCAAATAAAATTCAAAATACAATCAGACTTGTTAACAGTATACATGATTATATTTCTTCTTTCTTTAAATTTAAAAAAATAAATGATGATTATGATTGCTTGTGAATAGCGGTATATTTTATCAGATTTAAATTAGGTAAAGTTGAAATTGATATTCTGTAAACATATAATACTTTGGATTGTTAATTTTAAAGGCTTGAAAACTAAGGAATTTTAATATGTTGTTAACATTTGTTGAAAATAGTTTACAAGACTTAAGGTTAATTTTAAGCTTCAATTTTTGTTGTTAATAATTCAATTTTACCTCTTCATAACTTTTCGAGAAAAACTAACAACTCAATTTTGAAATCTAAGAATTTCGTCCTTATTGATTTTTTTAATTGAATTGCAAAAAAAGCTTATAAAAAGTAACCTAAACTTATTCACAATTAGTGTTTAATTCTAAAGGCTTATAAAATAACGCATTGTGAATTTTAATTAACAAGCAATAAATTGGAGTTAAAAAGGCTTTGTTTACCTTTGTAAAAATTCTTAAAAAGGACTCATGAAAATAGCTATTGGTAATGATCACGCCGGAACTTCGTATAAAAAAACGATTGTAGATTATTTACAATCCCAAGGTATAGAAATTTCTAATTACGGAACAGACGCTGAAGAAAGTGTAGATTATCCAGATTTTGTACATCCGGTTGCAAAAGATGTAGAGGATAAAAAAGTTGAATTAGGAATCATTATCTGTGGGAGCGGTAACGGTGCTGCAATGACGGCTAATAAACATCAAAATGTTCGTGCTGCTTTATGTTGGACGTCAGAAATTGCCACGTTAGCGCGAGAACATAACGACGCAAATATTTTAAGTATTCCCGCAAGATTTACTTCAGAACATCAAGCTTTAGAGATGGTAAAAATATTTTTAAATACAAAATTTGAAGGCGGAAGACACCAACGCAGAGTCGAAAAAATAGCCTGTCAATAAGTTAATAATGTATGGGTTCTTCACACAGCCATAATCACAACCATTCACATACGCCGGTAAATGGGAAAAACTTACTTTTTTCCATTTTTCTAAATATCGTTATTACGCTAGCCCAAGTAATTGGCGGTTTAATAAGCGGAAGTTTATCATTACTTTCTGATGCGTTGCATAATTTTAGTGATGTACTTTCACTCATTATTAGTTTTATTGCCAATAAAATGGCAGGAAAAGATGCTTCAGTCAGTAAAACTTTTGGTTATAAACGCGCCGAAATTATTGCAGCCTTTGTAAACGCGGCTTCCCTAATTGTCATTGCAATTTTATTAATAAAAGAAGCGGTCGAACGTTTTTTAGAGCCGCAAGCTATAAATTCTGAAATGGTAATTTGGCTGGCTTTATTAGCCATCGCCGGAAATGGTTTTAGTGTCTTGCTTATGAAAAAAGACAGCAAAACCAATATGAATATGCGCTCTGCATATTTACATTTATTAACCGATATGTTAGCTTCCGTAGCAGTTTTAATTGGTGGTTTATTAATGAAATTCTATCAAATTTATTGGGTAGATAGTCTTTTAACTGCAGGAATCGCCATTTATTTAATAATTGTAGGTTTCGATTTGCTAAAATCTTCTTTTAGGGTTTTAATGCTTTTTACGCCCAATGAAATTACGATTCAAGATATAGTTGAAAAAGTCTGTAAAATTGAAAAGGTAAAAAATATCCATCACATTCATATTTGGCAACTCAATGAAGATGAAGTTCATCTGGAAGCACATATGGATTTTCATGAAAATATTACCTTGTCTGAATTCGATTTAATATTAGAGAAAATTGAAAAAGTAATTCAAAAAGAATTCGGGATTAACCATATTAACATTCAACCAGAATTTAATAAACCCGATAGTAAAGCCATTATTGTTCAAGATTAAATCTATTTTCTATTGAAAATTTCCATTAAAAAATTTGAAGAATTAACTTTAACTGAATTATATCAAATTTTACAATTACGTTCAGAAGTTTTTGTGGTAGAGCAAGATTGCGTTTATCAAGATATCGACGGAAAAGACCAAGAAGCGCTTCATATAATCGGAAAAAAATCTGATAAAATTGTGGCTTACACACGCTGTTTTGCTCCCGGAATTTATTTTGAAGAAGCCGCCATTGGTCGCGTAGTGGTTCAAGAAAATGAACGAAAAAATAAATTAGGACACCAAATTTTAGAAGCTTCTATTCAAGCTATTCATAAAAAATTTACTACTTCTCACATAAAATTATCTGCGCAACAATACCTCACTAAATTCTACGAAACACATAATTTTAAGCAAATTGGTGAAGGTTATTTAGAAGATGGCATTCCGCATATCGCGATGATAAAAAAATAAATTTTCAGCATTTCATTTCCACCTCACGCTTCATTTTAAAAGAAACCATTTGACTTACAAGTATTTTAAATTTCGATTATCATCTAAATTGTTTGTGCAAATGTCTTTTTATGAATAGTTTTGCGCGCTCTTATGAAAAAGAATCTTATCACATATAACTTCAAACTTACGCCGCCATAGCGGAATTATCTTCCATGTAAAGCACTTTTATCTTTTCAATTTCAGGAAAGAATATATTTCAATAAAAAAATTCTCGCTTTCGGTATACTGAAAGCACTCACTTTTTAACATTCAACTTTTTATGAAAAAAGTATTTAACCTTTTCGATTTTAATCAAAAAGTAAATTATAAGACTGAGATTCTCGCAGGTCTCACCGTAGCTATGACAATGATTCCTGAATCATTATCTTTTGCTATTCTCGCAGGATTTCCTCCACTTGTAGGTTTATATGGAGCTTTTATTATGGGTTTAATTACTGCTATTTTTGGTGGTAGACCTGGTTTAGTTTCTGGTGGAGCAGGTGCCACTGTAGTCGTATTAATTGCTTTAATGAATTCACACGGTTTAGATTACGTTTTTGCTGCTGTTGCTTTAGCGGGAGTCATTCAGTTAATTGTAGGAGTTTTTAAGCTTGGTAAATTTATTCGTTTAGTCCCGCAACCGGTTATGTTTGGTTTTGTAAATGGTTTGGCAGTCATAATTTTTATGGCGCAATTAGAACAATTTAAAACGGTCATTAATGGCGAAGTTTCTTGGATCACTGGAATGCCATTTTTAATAATGGCTAGTTTGGTCGCTTTAACAATTGCTATTATATTAATTCTTCCAAAATTTACTAAAGCTATTCCGGCTTCATTAGTAGCAATTTTGGTAGTTTTTGGAATTGTTCTTGGGTTCGATATAGATACAAAACAAGTAGTAGATATTGCTTCGGTAAGTGGTACGTTACCTCCTTTTCATATTCCTGAGATTCCGTTTACGTTAGAAACTTTACAAATTATTCTTCCTTACGGATTAATAATGGCAGCGGTTGGTTTAACAGAAGGTTTATTGACTTTAAATTTAGTTGATGAAATTACAAAAACTAAAGGAAATAGTAACCGAGAATGTCTAGCACAAGGAACTGCAAATATTGCTAACGGATTTTTTTACGGAATGGGAGGCTGCCCAATGCTTGCACAAACTTTGGTAAACTTATCCTCAGGTTCTAGAGCAAGATTATCAGGAATTATTGCAGCGTTAACTATTTTGGTTATTATTTTGGTTGGTGCTCCGGTAATTGAATTATTACCAATGGCAGCTTTAACTGGTGTAATGATTATGGTAGCTATTGGTACGTTCGAGTGGACAAGCTTTAGAGCATTCACAAAAATGCCAAAACATGATATTTTTGTTATGTTAGTCGTTACAATTATTACAATTGTAATGCATAATTTAGCTTTAGCAGTTTTAATTGGTGTAATTATTTCGGCTTTAGTTTTTGCTTGGGAAAGTGCAAAACGAATTCGTGCAAGAAAAAGAATTGATGAAAACGGCGTTAAATACTATGAATTATACGGACCGCTATTTTTCGGTTCAACAGCTGCTTTTGCTGAAAAATTTGATGTAGAAAACGATCCTGAAGAAGTAGTTATAGATTTTGCTGAAAGTAAAATTACCGATATGAGTGCGATTGATGCAGTAAATAAAATTACAGAACGTTACCAAAAAGAAGGTAAAAAAATTCATTTGAAACATCTTAGTTCAGATTGTAGAAGATTATTACACAATGCTGATAAAATTATAGATGTAAATATAATTGAAGATCCTACCTATAAAGTAGTTTCAGATAGTTATTAAATGTAGAATTATCTAATTGAAACAGCCGAAAAATTTATTTTTTCGGCTGTTTTTATAAAAAATATCGATTCACATTTAACTTAACCAACGTTTCCCGAATTTTAGTAATTTTTCTTTTTCAATGCCGCGGAAAAAACCAAACATAATTAGCGCGTAAACCAATTGTGTTTTAAAATTTCCATTTTTATCATAGGTTCGGGTACTTACTAAAACATCTTCTTGAATAACCTTATAATCCGCTATTTTTGAAGCGCGTTTTATAAAATCATATTCTTCCATCAGTTTTAGCGATTCATCATAACCGTTGAGTTTCTCAAAGAAATTTTTAGTAATCCACAAGGTTTGTCCGCCGCCGCGAAACATCATTCCTTTATAGCGGGAAAAGTAACTATTCAGCAGTAAGAATTTATTATTCGTATTGAATAACGAGCGGAAACAACCAAAAGGAACATTTTTAATTTCCTTTAAAATAGCGTCATCAAAATTTTTAGGCGGAATGCTATCTGCGTGCACAAAATAGAGAATATCGCCAGAAGCTTTTTTCGCGCCAAGATTCATTTGTTTTGCTCTACTTTTAGCCGAATCGAACACTAAAGCGCCAAAAGATTTTGCTATTTTTTTACTTTCATCTTTACTTCCACCATCCACAATAATTATTTCTTTTGCTTTACTTTCCACTAAATGCGGTAAAAGAATTTTAAGGTTCTCTTCTTCATTAATTATGGGAATAATAATGCTAATGGTCATCGATTGAAATTTGAAAATTTAAGCTAGTTTTTCAGCCATTTTTTATTTATTAAGTGAATTTTCTAAATAGGAAATACAAAATCCTCTATGTGATTTTTAATCTGTTTTATAAAAATTATCGGTAATTATCTAAATCTAATTCCCAATTATAATCAAGAAACTCTACATCAGGATCTGAAGATTGCGGAATTAACTTATAATTTTTTAAAATTTTTATCACACCATCTTTTCCATTAAAATCTGCCCGAAACCAATCCATTAAACGTGGAACAAAAACTTTTTCTTCTGCTTTTTTGTAATTCACTTCTTTGCTGAGGTAATTTTTTGCCGATTTTTCTAATTGTTCATCCAACGAATTTACTTCATAAAAATAGACTGGCGGACAGCTTTTAGCACCACAATTCAATGCAAAATGAATGCGCCAATCTACTTCGCTCACGCGGAAGGTTTTTTCAAATTTTGAAGCAAACGGATCTTTTAAATGCCCATATGATAATTTTACGCGCGAATTCCGAATAAAACCGTGTTCAATATCATCGAGGCTTAATTTTTCGCCCACAATGGTAAATAATTCATCTTTAAAAAAGTCAGATCTATTTTTGTATAAATCAGGATTTTTCTTCAATAAATATTGTACATACGTATTGTAAATATTTAGCCAAAACGCTTTTTTCTTCGTATCGGTATTTAAAGTTTTTTTCAGCGTTTCTTTGGGTAAATTCGCTAATTGCATAACATATTTTTCGGCATTTTTTCCTTCTTTTACCGCATAGAAAAAATTCTTGGAAAGTTGAAAAGGATCTACTTGTGATTGAGAAATCTTAAGGTTTTGTGTGCTTTTTGCCGTTTGTCCACAAGCTATTATAAAAATAAAATTCGATAAAAAAAGTAGCGTAAATAAAGGTTTAAATTGAACATTTAAATTTTTCATAGCAAACACACTTTTGGTTTTAAATACCTACGAAAAAATACGAAAAAAAGTTGAAGTTATTTTTAAACTTATAGTCTGTAATATTGGAAGAAAGAAAATTACCACCAAACCACAAAAAAACGTTCAAACGTTTGCGTGTCTTTTTTCATCCAAAGTAAAGCGGCTTTTTTATGTTGAAAAAGATATTCGATTTCTGAATTTATTTCATCAAAATTTTTCCAAGTTTGGTTTTGTTCTGGTTCAATTGGCCAATTTTTCTTTTTGGGAGAATAAAATTGAAAAGATCCATATTCAGCTTTTGTAAATTCGTTTGAATGAATCCAAAAACCAACAATACAATCGTTATTAATATGCAAAAAAGTTTGATGTTGAAATCGCTTTGGAATAAATAAATTCGCTTTAAAACAGACTTTTTGCTGTATACTTTCAGGATTTAATTGAAATTTTTTCAGCGAATCTGAACTTTCTTCCCGAAAAAGTAACGGCAATTGGTGTTCTTTTAACCGCTTAATTTTCCGAATCAAACTATCTTTTCTATTCGGGCCAATCCAGCAGTCTAGTTCATTTTCAAAATCAGGATCGTAGACATAAAATTTGTAAACTAATTCAACGTGAAAAATTTGGTTAGAAGCCTTTTCTTTCAGAAAAAAATCGAATTCACCCAGGGTTTGTTTTTCATGAATTATTTGAAGATTTCCGGCAAGAAATTTATAATCTTCGTCTTGATTTATAGCGATTTCAAAAAATCGTTCGGCTCGTTTTCCTAACACTAAACTTTCCGGAAGTTTAAAATTTTCGGGAAGTGAATCCTGTGTTTTTTGTGTGGGAATTTCAAACGAGGATAAATCAAATAATTTTCCTTTCCACAGCGATTTCGTATTTAAAAAACCTTGATATTGTTGCTGAATAGACCTAATCTTTTCTCTTTTTTATTTCTTGAAGTTGTTGAACATCTAATAGATCTTTCGGTCTTTTTGCCCGTAATTTACTTTCAATTAAATCTTCATAGGAAAGCACGCGCCATTTTAAAAGTTGATGACCTTCAATTTCTACTTTTTCACTATTTTTATAAGCTTCTTCAAAGGTTTTAAAAGAAGAAAAATTTGTGATTAATTCTAAATTTAAATCTTCTGGTGAGAATTTAACCGAAATATTTTTGTGCTTGTTTTTTACTTCTAAAGGAAAATCATCGAGCTCATAATTCATAGCACGGAAAACTTTTAATAATTTTTGAAAATTATTTTCAGAAGTTTCAATCCAAAAATCTACATCGGCAGAATGTCTTTGATAGCCATGAAAATTAACCGCTCCGCCACCAACCATTAACATTCTTACGTTGTTTTTGTGGCAAAGTTCAATAAAAGTATTTATTTTATTTTTCCAGTCTTTTTGCATTGGAAATTTGAATTATAAAATTCTCTCCTTTTTCAAGTTGCTTATTTTTTTTAGGAAAATCTTTTAGCCGATAACTTAGTTCTAAAAAAGCATAAAATCGTTCTGACGGACTTAATTTTAAAAAATCCGTTTGTTGCATTTTATTACTTTCCGCTTTAGTTGTAAAAGAAACCTTCATTTTTAAATTACTTTAAAATTTGTTGATATTCATTTGAATTATTCAGAATATCACGCGCTTTCAAAATTTCAGGATTGTGCGTTAAATAATACGTGTATAAACCTTCTTCGTAAAAATAACGTTTTAAGATTTCATCGATAAGTAAACGTTCAATTTCAGGTTTTTTCTCTTCTAAATCTTCTTCTTTAGCTTTTTCAATAGAAGCTAATAAATCTTTATATTCCTTTTGAATTACTTCTTTAAAGCCTTCATCTTTGGCAATTTCAAGAGCATTTTTTAATTCCTTCTCCGTTTTGGTTTGGTAATTAAAATCTGTTTTTTTCAAGAAATCTTTAAAGTTATTGTAGTCAGCATCCGTAAAATTAAATTCTTCTAACTTTTTAATTTCATGGTTGTAATAATACTTTGTTGCAAAATCGAAAATAGCATTTTGTTCTAACAACGCATTTGTAATTCCGCTATACGCTGAAGTTTCCAGTTGAATATCAGGTAAAATTCCGCCGCCATCGTAAACTTTTCTTCCGTTTTTAGTGGTAAATTCATTATAATCTTCTTCGCGTGTTCTGGTGGCATTTCCTTTTTCATCACGATGCCAATAATCTAACGCCTGAATGCATCTTCCGCTTGGCGTATAATAGCGTGAAATGGTAACTTTTAGTTGAGTTCCGTAGGTTAATTTTTTTGGACGTTGAACCAAGCCTTTTCCAAAACTTCTCGCTCCAATAATTACCGCACGGTCTAAATCTTGTAAACTTCCCGAAACAATTTCACTCGCTGAAGCACTTCTTCCATTAATTAAAACTGCTAACGGAATTTGTGTATCGATTGCGTCACGTTGCGTTTGGTATGCTTTATTGTATTTATCGATAACCGATTTTGTGGTTACAATAGTTTCACCTTTCGGTACAAAAATGTTAGTCACATTTACTGCTTCTGAAAGTAAACCGCCGGGGTTCCCACGTAGATCTAACACGATTTTTGTGGCACCTTCTGCTTTTAATTCTTGTAATGCTTTTGCGACTTCACTAGAAGCTTTTCTATTGAATTTTGAAAGGACAATATAACCGATATTTTTGTTCATTAATTTGTAAAACGGAACCGCGTGCAATTCTACCGCTTCACGTTTAAGTGTTGTTTTTTGAACTTTCCCTTGTCTTTTAAACGTAATTTCTACGGAAGTCCCCGGAGCGCCTTTTAAAAGCTCTCCCGCATCATCTTGGAAATCTGAAACATCGATATCGCCAATTTTTATAATTTCATCTCCCGCGTTTAAACCGGCTTTATCGGCAGGATAACCTTTATAGGGTTCAATAATAGTAATTTTATGTTCTCGGGTTTCAATAGAAGCGCCAATTCCGGTATAATCGCCAGAATTTTGAATGCGCGCTTGTTCAACTTCTTGTTCGTTCCAAAATTTTGTATACGGATCTAAATCTTCCAGCATCGCCGTAATCGCGGTATCCATTAATTCTGCCGGATTGGTTTCATCTACATAATTCATGTTTAACTCTTTAAACAATGTAGTGAAAATCTCTATTTGCTTGGCAATTTCAAAAAAATCTGACTTGTAGCTTGTGGTGGTAAAAAATATTCCTACGGCAAGAATAGGGAGTAAAATTCGCTTCTTCATCTTCATTATAATTTTTCTTTGGTAACAAATTCTGCTAACAATTTCTGCATTTGTTCTTCTATAACAGAAAGTTCTAAGGTCTCTTTTCCGAGATAGATAAACATCATCGCAAATTGTTTTTCTGAACTAGAAACAATATACTTATTTTTTCGATAAGATTCTCGTAGTAAACGTTTTAAATAATTTCGTTTTACAGCGAGTTTAAAATTTTTCTTCGGAACGGAAACACCAATTTGATTTAGGTTTTCTGAAGTTTCAATTTCAGTATAAATTAATTTTAAGGGAAATTTTTTTAGCGTTTTTCCTTCGGAAAATAATTTCCCGATAAAAATTTTGCTTTTTAGCTTTTCTTTTCTTCCGAAGCTTTGGTTCATAAGAATGTAAATATAAAAAAACCCCGCAAATTTGCGGGGTTTAGAATTTTTTTAAATCTATACTTATTTTGTGTAAACGTTGTTTTCTCGATTTACATCTGCCATTTTTTGAGAAGGATCGATTTCAATTTTCGAAATATTCTCTTTGTCGGCTAATAAAGTTATCGTTTTTGTAGGATTTGCCCACGGCCAATCACTTAATTTTTCAGCTGAAGTTGGCTTTTGCCAATACATCATTCGCAATGGAATATAAAAATTTTCAGATTCGCCGTTGCTATATGTCACTTTTAAATCAATTGGCATTGGCATTAAGCCTTTTCGCTCTAACGTAATTTTGGTGTTATTTCCTTCTGAAGTTACTTCTTGAATTGCGTAATCTATCGTGTTGGTAGTTTTAGTCCAATCGTTTAAATACCAAGAAAGTTGTGCTCCAGAAACTTTTTCGGCTACGCGAATAAAATCATTTGGCGTTGGATGCTTAAATTTCCATTCGTTATAATAACGCTTTAAGGTTTTATCCACATTTTCTTTTCCGATTAAATATTCTAACTGTCTTAGAAAAACAGAACCTTTTGCATAAGCTGTAATTCCGTAATTTTGATTCGTTTCATACCGATCTGCGTGTGTAGATTGTGGCTGTTCTTTTCCCGAATTTGCCATATAGTAATAACCTCGGTAGGAATTTGAAAGTGGATGTTCACTAGAATTATTCATCACTTCTTCTTCAGCTAAGGTTGAAATATAGGTTGTAAAACCTTCATCCATCCATTCGTGTTGTGCTTCATTTGTAGCTAATAAAAACTGAAACCAAGAATGTGCAAATTCGTGAGCGGTTACGCCAACTAAACTTCCGAAGCTACGATTTCCGGTAATTAAAGTACACATTGCATATTCCATTCCGCCGTCGCCACCTTGAATTACAGAATATTGATCGTAAGGATACGGACCAATATGTTTGTTATAATAAAGTAATAATTCTTCGGTTTTTTCGGGTAGTTTTTTCCAATTTTCGGTGAAATTATTTTCACTATCGTAAGCAGGATTATCTTTATATAAAAAATGAAGAATAGTTCCGTCTTTTGCTACGCGTTTATCATGTACAAAATCGGGATCTGCAGCCCAGGTAAAATCGTGTACATTAGGTGCTTTAAAATGCCACGTTAGTTTTTCACCTGTTGGGTTTATTTCTTTTCCTTTATCTTGGTAGTTATGCCCGATTTCGTTTGGGTTTTGTAAATAACCGCTTCCGCCGAGAACATAATCTTTATCGATTGTTATTTTTACATCAAAATCTCCCCAAACGCCGTGAAATTCTCTTCCGATGTAAGCATCTGCGTGCCAACCTTCGAAATCGTATTCAGCTAATTTAGGATACCATTGCGTCATCGATAAAGCGACGCCTTCTTCATTATTTCTTCCAGAACGACGAATTTGTACAGGAACTTGCCCTTCAAAATTCATCTTAAACGTAGTTTTCTTTCCCGGTAAAATAGGTTCGTCTAATTCAACTTGAAGAATTGTACCAATTATTTTATAATCTAAATCAGTATTATCTTGCGTAAGTTTATTGACGTTTAAATAACCGATTTCATCTGCAGAAAGTTTACTAATTCTATCACCAACACGACTATCTGGATCTTGAATAGTTCTAGATCTTACATCCATTTCACTTCCCGGTTGAAAAGCATTAAAATATAAATGATAGAAAACTTGCGTTAACGTATCGGGACTATTGTTAGTATAAACCAGCTCTTGCGTTCCGGTATATTGGTAATCTTTTGCATTAACATCAACATCCATCGTGTAATCTACATGTTGTTGCCAATAAGTAGAATTTGATGATTTTGCTGAAATTTTAGTAGACATTTCAGTTGTTCCGCAAGAAACAACTGAAATGAGGGTAATAAAAAGAAATGTGTTTTTAATAAACTTCATAAAAATTACATTTTGCTTGCCATAATTAAGGCATTATAAAGGTTTACCATTCTTCCTGAAGTTGATAATTCAGTAAATGGTCTTACGTCTTCCGGATCTCCGCCCACGATAACATCAGCAGAAGAAGTTAATCCACTTTTAATGATGATATCTTTTACTTCAGCTGCACTTAATTTTGGATAATATGAACGAATTACAGCTGCAACTCCTGCTACTGCCGGAGAAGCCATGGAAGTTCCTTGTAAATATTCATAACTGTCTAAAGGTGTAGTTGACCAAATTTTAGTTCCTGGTGCAAATACATCTACATTTGTTCTTCCGTAGTTAGAAAAACTAGCTACAAGACCTGAACCGTATTCGTAGTTTGAAGCACCAACGGTTAAGAAATTATCTGCCACTTCTTCGATATTCACAGGATCTTGATCATTAGGATAAACTCGACTAGAATCTAAATCTAAACCGTCGTTTCCAGCTGCATTTACAATTAAAACATCTTTTTTAGCAGCGTATTTTATCGCGTCGATCACCCATTCTGGATGTGTAGAAAAATATTTCCCGAAACTGGTATTAATTACTTTTGCACCATTATCTACCGCATAACGAATACCCAAAGCGATATCTTTATCATATTCATCACCATCTGGAACTGCTCTAACCGCCATAATTTTTACATTATCGGCAACACCGTTCATTCCAATTCCGTTATTACGAACCGCGCCGATAATTCCGGCTACGTGCGTACCATGTTTTGCATCTTCTTTTTTAGGATCTGGACCGTCTACATCGTTATTTCCGTAATCTGTATCGGTTAAATCGTTTACGTCATCACCGGTTTTTCTTCCGTTGAAATCCATATTAAGATGCGTATCTAATCTCCCTTGAAAATATTCAATTCCACCGGTAAGTTGTTCGTCAACTTCAGCTAAATCATCGGTATTATTAAAAAGCTGCATTAAAAATGCTTTCGATTGCTGAAGTTTTTCAGTATCGGCTTCCATTTTTGCAAGCTCTTCTTTTGTAAAGTTTTCTTTACCCAATTTTTGGCTAACGGTGTTTTGCGCCATTTCCAGCTGTTGCTGTAATTGCGCATAATAATTTTTATTTTTTAAAATCTCATTATACTCTTTGTTGTATTCTTCTTGAGCCTTAGTGTATAATTCGTATTCTTCTTTATTGGCTTCACTTATTTCTGAAGCAGATTTTCCTTCATATTTAGGTTTTAAATCTTTAAGAATTCTAACGAACTGCATGTTTTCTCCTACTGCATCGCCCAAGAAATTCCAGCCGTGAATATCATCTACATAACCATTTTTGTCGTCATCTATTCCGTTTCCTGGAATTTCATCTTCATTTGTCCAAATGTTGCTTTTTAAATCTTCATGTTCAATATCAACTCCGCTATCTACAACACCAACGATTACGGTTTTTCCTTTGTAATCTTTAATAATTTCATCATAAGCTTTTTGAACGCTCATTCCGGGAATGGTGTCTTTCTTTAAATCGGCACCACCCCAACCTTTAAGTTCGGTTTCACTTAATTCTGAATTTTTTAGGGGTTGCTGATCGATATTTTCGATGGGCGTTGAAGTAATTGTTGGCCCGGTAGTTCCACAAGAGGTGGCAAAAACAGCTGCAATTAAAGCAGCGAATGTTGGTTTAATAAATCTTCTTTTCATTGGGTTTTGTTATGAATTAAAAACTTCGTTAAATGTATAGGTTTTATCGTGTCTTACGCCTTTTTCGGTATGTTTAAGCGTAATAATTTCATTATGTGCATCGTGTTCTAAAAACAAATAGAATCCTTCTTCTGCAGCTTTGTCTAGAAAAGCACGTTTTTCAGCTAACGTTAATAAAGGTCGCGTATCGTAACCCATTACATACGGCAACGGGACGTGACCGGCAGTTGGTAACAAATCTGCCATAAAAACGATTGTTTTACCTTGATAACTAATATGCGGTATCATTTGTTTATCGGTGTGACCATCGACAAAGAGTACGCCAAAATTAAAATAATCGTAGAAATTAGATCCTTTTTCATTTCTATCGAGAAAATTTAATTGTCCGCTTTCTTCCATCGGGATTAAATTTTCTTTTAAAAATGACGCTTTTTCTCTCGCGTTGGGTTGCAGCGCCCAATCCCAATGTTCTTCATTGGTCCAAAATTTAGCATTTTTGAATGCCGGTTCGTAACCGGTTCGGTCTTTATTCCATTGAATACTTCCGCCACAATGATCAAAATGCAAATGGGTTAGAAAAACATCGGTAATATCATCACGATGAAATCCTTTTTCTTGTAATGATTTATCAAGGGAATGATCGCCCCAACGGTAATAGTGTTTGAAAAATTTTTCGCTTTGCTTATCGCCAAGACCATTATCAATTAAAATTAACTTATCGCCTTCTTCAATTAATAAACACCTTGCAGCAATATCAATCATATTGTTATTATCGGAAGGATTAGTTCGACTCCATAAGGATTTAGGAACTACTCCAAACATCGCGCCTCCATCTAATTTAAAATTTCCTGCTTCAATGGGATGTAATTTCATAAAATTGATTTTTGGTTACTTGAAAACATCGCAAATTATGAAAATGAATTTTTTTAACTTGTGCTTTATAAGGTTTTAACAATAGTTTGTAACTGAGAAGTTATTTTAAAGAAACCATTGTACGAAATAGGTTTTATTTGTGCAAAAAAAGTTATTTTGCAGTAAATTTACAATTGATGTTAGAACTTGCCGGAATTATAATTTTAGGGATTTTAGCACAGTGGGTTGCATGGAAATTTAAAATCCCCGCTATTTTACCGCTTATTCTTATTGGATTAGCGGTAGGCCCTATTGCCACACTCTTTACCGCAGACGGCGGAAAATTAATTGAACCTATTTGGAATGGAGATTCAGGATTATTTCCCGGGGAAAGTCTGTTTTATTTTGTTTCGTTAGCAATTAGTATTATTCTTTTTGAAGGCGGATTAACCCTGCGACGAGGCGAAGTTTTAAATGTTGGTCCTGTTATCGTAAAATTAATTACGGTTGCTGTAATTGTAACCTTTATTGGTGCAGGAATAGCTGCTCATTTTATTTTTGACCTCTCTTGGCAAATTTCCTTTCTTTTTGCGGCTTTAATAATTGTAACCGGACCGACTGTAATTACTCCTATTTTACGGAATATTCCGTTGAAAAAGGATGTTTCGGCAATTTTGAAATGGGAAGGAATTTTAATCGATCCTATTGGCGCATTAGTCGCGGTATTAGTTTTTGAATTTATTAGCGCCGGTGAAGGAAAAGAATTTACAGAAACGGCTTTAATTGGTTTTGGAAAAATTGTGCTATTCGGTTTTACGTTTGGTTTTACCTTTGCCCACGGTTTAGCTTTATGTATAAAGAAAAATATTATTCCGCATTATTTATTAAATGTTTTTACGTTAGCAACTGTTCTGGGAGTTTTTGTATTGGCCGATTTATTCGCACACGAAAGCGGATTATTAGCGGTAGTTGTGATGGGAATGGTTCTAGGGAATATTAATCTACCCAATATTAAAGAACTCCTTTATTTTAAAGAATCATTGAGTGTATTATTAATTTCAATTTTATTTATTCTTCTTGCAGCTAATATAAATATTGATGACTTGCTACTGGTTTATAATTGGAACGCACTTTTATTATTTACCGTAGTTGTATTTTTAGTTCGTCCTTTAGGTGTGTTTGTAAGTAGTATAAATTCATCACTCAAATTCAACGAAAAATTATTTATAAGTTGGGTAGGTCCACGTGGAATCGTAGCCGCTGGTATCGCTTCTCTATTTGGTTTAAAATTAGCAAGTCAAGGTATAGAAGGTGCAGAATATATTACACCATTAGTTTTTATGGTAGTTTTAGGAACGGTACTTTTAAACGCTACAACGGCAAGATTTTTTGCACAATTTGTCGGTGTATTTTTAAAACATTCCGAAGGAATTTTAATTATTGGCGCTTCATCAATTTCACGTTTAATTGCTACTTATTTGAAGAAAAATAATCGTCACGTTGTTTTAGTAGATAATAACCGAACCAATGTGAGAAAAGCAAAAGAATTAGGACTTGAAGCTATTGAAGGAAGTGTTTATGAAGATGAGTTAATAAATAATATTGAATTGAATGATGTAGGGTATTTAATGGCACTTACCGGAAATTCTGAAATTAATAATATGGCGATCGAGAAATTTCAGAAACATTTTGGTGAAAACGGTTCGTTTAGAGTGGTTTCTTCTGATGAAATGTCGGATCCTGAAAATAACCCAAAAGAAGGTTTATTTTCACACACCGATGATTATATAAAATTAACTGAAGTTGCTCGAAAATATCCAGTAATTCAGGAGATAAGAATTAATTCGCAAGAACATTACGGCGGATTAATTGAAATTACTAAAACCGATCCTGAAATTATTCCTTTATTCGTAAAAAATAACGAAGGAGATTTAAGTATTATTCCCTCTAACAGTCAAGATGTTGAAATAGAAGAAGGCTGTATGTTAGTTTATTTAGGAAAAACGTTGGAATTAGAAGAAACCGAAGAAGAAACTGATTTAGAAAATACAGTTGAAGAAGACGATAAAAAACAAGAGGAAGAAAATAATTAATCTTCCTCTTCAATAGCTTTCAATAATTCAGGTGTTAATGCTAAGGTGTGAAATACATTTTGCACATCATCATCATCTTCAAACTTATCGATTAAGGCTACAATTTTTTTTGCGTCTTCTAAAGATAGTTCGGTAGTATTTAAAGGTATTCGTTGTAATTCAGAATTTTTAACTTCAATATTTAAGTTTTCCAACGCCTCAGCCATTTTACCAAAATCAGTAAAATCGGTATAAATAGTGAGCAGTTCTTCTTCATTTTCAAAATCTTCTGCTCCAGCCTCGATAAGTTTCAATTCTAATTCTTCAATAGAAATTTCCAACTTTTCCTTTTCAATCGCAAAAACTCCTTTTCTGTCGAATAAAAACTCTAAAGATCCATTAGTTCCTAAATTTCCACCATTTTTTGAAAAAATTGATCGTACCGACGCTACCGTTCTATTCGTATTATCGGTGGTACATTCCACATAAATTGCAATTCCGTTTGGTCCGTAACCTTCAAAAGTAACCGATTCATAATTTTCAGCGTCAGCGCCACTTGCTTTTTTAATAGCTCTTTCTATGGTGTCTTTAGGCATATTTACACCTTTCGCATTAGCAATTGCATTACGAAGTGTTGGGTTTGAATCTGCATCGGGACCTCCGCCTTCTTTCACCGCAACAGTAATATCTTTAATTGCTCGGGTAAATTGTTTAGCTCTTTTTTTGTCTTGAGCTCCTTTTCGATGTTTTATATTTGCCCATTTACTATGTCCTGCCAAAATAAATTGATTTTTAAAAAATGTAAATACAAGCTAATAAAAATTGATATTTCAGAAAAAGCATTTTTTAAGTTTTTTTGAAATAACTATTAAAAAATATATATTGCTGAATATTGATAAAATCCTATTATGAAAAAATATTTATTATCACTAACGATATTTTCAGTAGTATTAATTGCTTCTTGTTCTGAAGATGAAGGCGGTACTAGTTGTGAAAATATTGCTCAAGCATATGCCTTGGCTTTAGAAGCCTATTCTAACGACCCTACAAGTTCAAATTGCCAGCGATTGAATTCTGCTGCTGAAGCTTATGCGGAAACGCTTTGCCCAAATGCACAAACTGCCCAGACAGTAGAATGTTCTAGCGGTGGTGAAGATGAAGGCGGAAGTGAAGGAGAAGAATAATTAACTGGATTAGGATAATTCCTAATAATAAAAAAGCTCTTGAAATTTTCAAGAGCTTTTTTATTTAATCATTTAGCTTTAGAACAGCCATAAATGCTTCTTGCGGTATTTCTACATTTCCTACAGCTCGCATTCGTTTTTTACCTTTTTTCTGTTTTTCCAAAAGTTTACGTTTACGAGAAATATCACCACCATAACATTTAGCGGTTACGTCCTTTCGTAAAGCTTTTACAGTTTCACGAGCAATAATTTTAGCTCCAATTGCTGCTTGAATAGGAATATCAAACTGTTGACGTGGAATTAATTCTTTCAATTTTTCGCACATTCTTTTTCCGATATCATATGCATTATCCACGTGAAGTAAAGCAGAAAGTGCATCTACGGTGTTTCCGTTTAAAAGTACATCAACTTTTACAAGTTTGGAGGCTTTCATACCGATTGGTGCGTAATCAAAAGAAGCGTAACCTTTAGAAACGGTTTTTAAACGATCGTAAAAATCAAAGACAATTTCAGCTAAAGGCATATTAAATGTAAGCTCCACACGCTCTGGCGTTAAGTAAGTCTGATTTACAATTTCACCTCGTTTTTCAATACAAAGTGACATTACAGGACCAACAAAATCTGCTTTCGTAATAATGGTAGCTTTAATAAAAGGTTCTTCTACACGATCTAATTTTGAAGGTTCGGGTAAATCGGTAGGATTATTTACTAAAATAATTTCATTGGGTTCTTTGTTGGAATACGCGTAATAAGAAACGTTAGGAACAGTAGTAATCACCGTCATATCGAATTCACGCTCTAAACGTTCTTGTATTATTTCTAAATGTAACATTCCTAAGAAACCACAACGAAAACCAAAGCCTAGAGCCGCAGAACTTTCCGGTTGAAAAACCAACGAAGCATCGTTTAACTGAAGTTTTTCCATACACGAACGAAGTTCTTCATAATCTTCGGTATCTACCGGATAAATACCGGCAAAAACCATCGGTTTTACATCTTCGAATCCTGCCACGGCTTCAGTAGTTGGATTTTCAGCATCGGTAATCGTATCTCCTACTTTTACTTCTCTCGCGTCCTTAATTCCAGTGATGAGATAACCTACATCGCCGGTTTTAATTTCTTTCTGCGGAAATTGTTTCAGTCTTAATGTTCCAACTTCATCGGCAAAATAATTTTTTCCGGTGTTTACAAATTTAATCTTTTGTCCTTTTTTTATACTTCCGTTTATAACTCTAAAAAAAGTTTCTACGCCACGAAATGGATTATAGACAGAATCGAATATTAGAGCGCGAAGTGGAGCATCAACTTTACCAGTTGGTGCAGGAACACGTTCAATAATTGCTTTTAAAATTTCTTCTATTCCTAATCCGGTTTTTGCACTGGCAGGAATAATTTCATCGGGATCGCATCCTAAAAGATCTACAATATCATCGGTAACTTCTTCAGGATTTGCGCTAGGTAAATCGATTTTATTTAAAACGGGAATAATTTCTAAATCATTTTCTAACGCAAGATATAAGTTAGAAATAGTTTGTGCTTGAATACTTTGTGCAGCGTCGACAACTAATAAAGCTCCTTCACATGCAGCGATTGATCTAGAAACTTCATAAGAAAAATCGACGTGACCCGGAGTATCAATTAAATTTAAAACATATTCTTCACCGTTATAAGGGAAATTCATTTGTATGGCGTGACTTTTTATGGTAATACCACGTTCACGTTCTAAATCCATACTATCCAAGAGTTGTTCTTGTTTTTCACGTTCAGTAACCGAGCCGGTAAAATCTAACAATCGGTCGGCTAAGGTACTTTTACCGTGGTCAATATGGGCAATTATGCAAAAATTTCGAATATGCTTCATATAAGTCTCAACTTCATTTATATTAGTTAAGGTAAGATAAAGTACTCTTTATAAGACCTCAACAAGAGAATTTGTTGCAAATATAGTTTTTTGAAAATGAAATATCCTTCTTCTATTTATGAAGTTTATCCTATATTGCAATATTATTTAGTTAACTACGCCAGCAACATTTGAAATATTGAAAGGAGTTCATTTTCTCATATTAAGTATTGGTTTTTGCTTTTCAAATCTTGCTTTTTCTCAGTTTAATGTTTCAGGAAAAGTTTTAGATGAAAATTCTAGAGGGCTGTCTTATGTAAATCTTTCTTTATTTAAAGAAAGTGATTCTTCTTTTGTTGACGGAACAGTTTCTGAAGATGACGGCAGTTTTCAGTTTAGTAATATCCCTGAAGATGATTACACGGTATCGCTAAGTTATATGGGTTATAAAACCCACGAATTAAAATTTACCGTAAAAGATCATTTGGTTTTAAAAGATATTATGCTCATTGCAAAACACTCGCGTTTAGCTGAGGTGGAAATTGAAATCAATCAGCCGGAAATAAGGAAAGAAAACGGAAAATTAATTTTTGAAGTTGAAAACACCAGTTTATCTTCAGGAAATACGTGGAATTTACTTAAACAAACGCCAGGAGTGATTGTAATTTCCGACAACTTGCTTATTAAAAACAGGAACGCGACAATTTATATAAACAACCAAAAAGTATATTTATCTTCTTCAGAACGAAAGCAACTTTTAGAAAGCTATTCAGCAGAAAATATAAAAACTATTGAAGTTATTGAAAATCCCTCGGCTAAATATGATGCTGAAGATGGATCGATTATTAATATAATTACTTCAAAAGTTTTAATTCCTACCTATAAAGGAAGCATTTATAAAAATTACACCCAAGGAGTTTACGCCAAATACCAAATAGGGACAAGTCATTATTTACGCACTAAAAAGTTCAATTTTTTTGTAAATTATAGTGTAAATCCTCAAAAGAAATTTAAAAACGATAGCAGTTATATTAACTATTTTTCGATGGATAAAATGTTATTGGAAAAATGGCAAACCGATTTCAATAAAACCGAAAATAGTAACGCTCAAAATGCGCACATAATCATGGACTATGAGTTTGATAGTAACAACACCTTAAGCTTAAACAACACTTTATTATTTTCTCCCAATAGTGATGTGAAAAATGATGTAAAAACAAAGGTTTTTAGTAATGAAAATAAATTAGATTCTTTATTTAGCACTAATAATTTCTTAGAAAAAGATTTATTAAACTCTTCTACTAATCTTCGTTTCGAGCATAAATTTAAGAAAGAGAAAACACTTTTATCATTAACTACGCATTTAACATATTACGATGAACATGAAACTCAATATGTTGAAACAACTTATTTATCTCCTAATAATACTTTACTAAATCAGAACTCCTTTTCTAATAGAAATCATCAGCATATACAGATATATGCGTTTCAGCTTGATTTTGAAACTTTTTTTGGTGAGTTCGAATTTAATAGCGGAACAAAAGTTTCTAGAATAAACTCTAATAGCACACTGAATTTTTTCGATGTAAATTCAGAAGCACCGAGCTTTAATGACATCAATAATTTTAACAGATTTGATTATGATGAAACTGTAGTTGCTTTTTACGGAGAAACAGAACGCAAATGGAAAAAATTTAATTTAGCATTAGGTTTACGAGTAGAAAATACAAAGCGAACAGGCGTTTCTTATACCGAGAATTATAACAATACTAGAACGTATACAGAATTATTCCCTAGTATGGAAACGACCTATAAACCTGAAAAAAATCACAGTTTCTCACTAAGTTATCATCGCAAAATTGCACGACCGCGTTACAACAGTTTAAATCCGTTTCGGTACTTTTTAAATGAAAACAATTACCAAACCGGAAACCCAAATTTGGTGGCATCTATTAGTAATAATTTCAATTTAAATTATTCTTTTAAAAACGCATATTTTCTAGATGTTTATTATCGTGATAACGGAAGAAACGCCAGTCAACTAGTTTTTCAGAATAATGAAAAACGTTATTTGCGCTCTATTTACGCCAACGTTTTAGAAAGTAATTCTTATGGAATCGAACTTTTCCATAGTCGTTCAATAAAAAAAGGGTGGTATTCTCAAGCCATTTTATCGGTTTATCATGAAGAAGAAACTTTTATTGCTTTAGAAAGCAACAATCAAAATGTTACCAACCAAACCGATGGATTTTATGCTTCCATTTATAATTCAATTCAACTATCAAAAGACAGAACTTTTTCTGCAGATTTAAATTTTTTATACATTTCTTCTTTCATTCGCGGCTCCTACCAAATTGATGAAATGATTACCCTTTCTGCCGGGCTAAGAAAAACCTTGTGGAAAGGAAGAGGAGAAGTCTCGCTTCACCTTGCAGATATTCTCAATCAGCGATCTTCTTGGTTGCGCTCTAATTACTTAAATCAAGACAATGGTTATTTTGCTCAACCTGAAAACCGTTACATTCGGTTAGGACTAACGTATAACCTTGGTAATTTTAACCTTAGTAACAATAAAAAATCTATTAATATTCAAGAAGAAGAACGTTTAAATTAATATTTCCTGTTTATTTATTAATTTTGCGCCTTAAAACAAACCGATTTGGCAAAAATAGGAAATATAGATGTAGGAGATTTTCCGTTGTTGTTAGCACCAATGGAAGATGTGAGCGACCCGCCATTTAGAGCCCTGTGTAAAGAACAAGGCGCCGATATAATGTATACTGAATTTATTTCTTCGGAAGGATTAATTCGTGATGCGGCAAAAAGCGTCATGAAATTAGATATCTATGAAAAAGAACGACCTGTGGGAATTCAGATATTCGGAGCCAATCTAGAATCTATGCTCGAGTCGGTAGAAATTGTAGAAAAATCAGGTCCAGATATTATCGATATTAATTTTGGATGTCCCGTAAAAAAAGTAGTTTCTAAAGGAGCTGGAGCCGGAATTTTAAAAGATATCGATTTAATGGTTTCTTTAACGGAAGCCATGGTAAAACATACTAAACTTCCGGTAACCGTAAAAACCCGATTAGGTTGGGATCACGATTCTATAAAAATTGTAGAAGTAGCCGAACGTTTACAAGATGTAGGCTGTCAAGCAATTTCAATTCATGGCAGAACCCGAGCTCAAATGTATAAAGGTGAAGCCGACTGGAAACCGATTGCTGAAGTAAAAAATAATCCGCGGATGCATATTCCGGTGTTTGGAAACGGCGATGTAGATTCGCCGGAACGCGCCTTAGAAATGCGTGATAAATATGGTTTAGATGGCGCGATGATTGGTAGAGCAAGTATTGGTTACCCGTGGTTTTTTAGAGAAGTAAAACATTATTTTGAAACCGGAGAACATTTAGATCCCCCAACAATGTTAGAACGTGTAGATGCTGCCAGACGTCATTTACAAATGGCAATTGATTGGAAAGGGGAGAAGTTGGGTGTTTTTGAAACGCGTCGTCATTACACCAATTACTTTAAAGGAATTCCACATTTTAAAGAATACCGAATGAAAATGGTTACCAGCGACGATGCTGCCGATGTTTTTGCCGCTTTTGATGAGGTAGAGCAGGAGTTTGATGATTTTGTGTTTACGCGGTAAGTAAGTTTTTTATTGCGGAATTAAGGAAAATAAATTAATCCCGTAATACTTTTCCCACGCGAGTGGCGCCAATATAAGAAGCGGTTACGCCTAAGATCATAATGGTAAAAAACACTACGATTAAATTTTCAACTTCAATTTTTACAGGATAAGCAAGCGTTGGGGTTATCATAACCAAATCGAATTTCAGTTGTAATAGCACAATTATAAATCCGATGCATAAGCCTAAAATTCCGCCAATAAAAGTAAGTAGTGAACCTTGCAAAAAGAAAACGCGTTTAATTTCTCTTCCTGTGGCACCAAGATTAAACAAGGTTTTAATATTATGTTGTTTGTCTAAAATTGCCATCACAATGGCGCCGCCAACATTAAATAATGCAATAATTAAAACTAAAGTGAAAATGAGGTAAACCGCTAAATTTTCAGTGTTCAGCATTTTATAAAGTTTATCGTTCAGCTGAATTCTATTTTTTAGAACGATATTTTCATTTCCGAATAAATTCTTTAATTCCTCTTTTACTTTACTTTCAGCTTCAGCATTGGTAAGTTGAATTTCTATAGTCGAAACTTTATTCGGTTGAATTTCCAGTAAATCTTGTGCGAGTGAAAATGGAGCAAAAATATATTTCGCATTTAGATCTTCATTTATATTATAAACGCCAATAACCATCGCATTTTTGGTATTAAACGCTTGTGTGGGGTCGGTAATTTGTCCTTTTCCTGGTCGTGGAACCATAATTTTTAGCATTCCGCTATAATCCATCACACCGAGTGAAAGTTTTCGCGAAATATTACTGCCAATAACAACTTGATTTTCAGATTGATTTAACCAAGTTCCGGCAACTAATGAACTATCGATGTGATTTACATTTAAGTAATTACGGTCGATTCCTTTTATAATTGCGGGAAGATTTTTATTCTTAAAATTTAGTAAAACTCGTTCTTCAATAACTTTGGAATAATTCGCAATACCGGAAATTTCAGTAAATTTTTTTTCCTCTTCAGCAGTAAAACTAAATGTTTTTCCACTTGCGGGAAGAATTTTTAAATCAGGATCAAATTCATTTGAAAAAGAAAGGCTGAATTCTTTTAGGCCCGAAAAACCGGAAAGAACGATAAATAAAGCTAACGCACCCGCAAAAACTCCAACGCTCGCAATTATGGTAATAATATTAATAGCGTTGTTTTTACTCTTGGTAAATAAATAGCGTTTGGCGATATAATACGAAAAATTCAACCTACGATTTTTTACGTTTATCTAATAAATCTGGATTTTTAATAGGATCTGAATTGCCTTTCACGGCTTTTTCAATCGAATCGATATGTTCTAAAGAATCGTCTAGAAATAAAGAAAGATCGGGCATTTTTCGTAACTGATTTTTAGTTCTTAAAGCAATTTGATGTTTCAATTGCGATTTCATCGTCTTTAATTCTTCTAAAATTGGCTTCGCTTTTTCATTCGGAAAAATACTTATATAAGCCTTTGCAATCGAAAGATCGGTAGTAACGCGAACTTTAGAAACCGACACGATTACGCGATTTTCTCCTGCTTTTCTAAGTTCTTCTTGTATCACATCGGTAAGATCTTTTTGTAAAACCCCGCCAATTTTTTTCTGTCTGTTTGTTTCTTCCATAGCGCAAAAATAGCGTTTTTAAAAGTTATGGTATTTTTGTAGTTCATAAAATAGAAAATTTCTTACAATTAAAGTGCACTTTAAAATTCTTTATTAAATTTAGGTATGAAAAAAATTGAACATTTAGGCATCGCGGTTAAAAATTTAGAGGAAGCCAATAAACTTTACAGTCAGTTATTAAATGAAGAACCTTATAAAGAAGAAGGAGTAGAGAGTGAAGGTGTGATCACTTCTTTTTTTAAAGCGGGAGAAAGTAAAATTGAATTATTAGCGGCTACAAATCCTGAAAGTCCCATTGCGAAATTTATAGAAAAAAAAGGCGAAGGAATTCATCATATTGCTTTCGCGGTAGATGATATTGAAAAAGAAATTAAAGAATTAAAAGAAAAAGGATTTCAGGTTTTAAATGAAACGCCTAAAAAAGGAGCTGATAATAAGCGTGTTGCTTTTTTACATCCAAAATCTTCTCATGGCGTATTGGTAGAACTTTGCGAAGAGATTAAAATTTAAGGAAAAAATAGTTGTCTCCTAAAAATCAAATGTATATTTTTGCCAACCATTCCGGGTCCTATAGCTCAGCTGGTTAGAGCACTTGACTCATAATCAAGGGGTCCCTGGTTCGAGCCCAGGTGGGACCACATAAAAACCCAACACAGATCGTGTTGGGTTTTTTGTTTAATTTTTATGGAGCTGAAAATTTATTAGCACTATTCATTTTACTTTACTAAATGTAAATAGAAAAATTATTCAGCTTTATTTTGCACTTCTAGTAAGCGTTTTACATATTTTCCAATGACATCAAACTCTAGATTAACGGTGTCACCTTCCTTTAAAAATTGGAAAGTAGTGTGTTCATAAGTATACGGAATTATAGCCACGCTAAATTCATTCAACTTACTATTAACAACGGTTAAACTTACGCCATTTACCGTAATTGAACCTTTTTCAATAGTAACATTTTGTAAACTTTCATCATAAGAAAACGTAAAAATATAGCTTCCATCCTTTTTTTCAATTTTCTTACAAATCGCTGTTTGGTCTACGTGACCTTGTACAATGTGACCATCTAATCGGGCGTTCATTTTCATTCCACGTTCTAAATTAATAGAATCCTTCAGTTTTAGTTTCCCTAAATTGGTTTTTTGTAGCGTTTCATCAATCGCGGTTACAGTAAAAGAGTTATCTTGAATTTCTACCACGGTTAGGCAAACGCCATTATGCGCCACACTCTGATCTATTTTTAATTCCGAAGTAAAATCAGCTGCAATTGTAAGATGTAAATTCTCACCTTCTCTATTAAGTTCTATTACTTTTCCAATCTCTTCAACAATTCCGGTAAACATAGTTGCCAATTATTTAATTACATTTGTACAGGCAAAAATAGCTATTATTTTATGTTTATGGCGCTTTCGATAAACTTCGTGCGTTAATTAAAAAACCAACGCTTAAAAGCAGAAGGCTGTATAAAAATTTATATATTATATGGAAGCTGGTAAAAGAAAAAATAAAATGAAAAAGGAACAAGAAAAAATACGCGTCGGAATTAGCATTGGCGATTTAAACGGAATAGGAAGTGAAGTAGTTTTAAAAACCTTCGAAGATTCCCGAATGCTAGATTTTTGCACGCCCATAGTTTTTGCCAACAATAAACTGCTTACGTTTTTTAAAAAACACTATAAATTAAGTTTGAATTTTCAAGGAATCGATAGCGCAGATAAAGCCATCGACGGAAAGTTTAACGTGGTAAATACTTGGAAAGAAAATGTAAAAGTAAACTTCGGAAAAGAAGATAAAAAAATAGGCGAATACGCATTTAAATCTTTAGAAGCAGCTACACAAGCTTTAAGAGAAAATAAAATAGATGTGTTGGTCACCGCGCCAATTAATAAAAATGTAATTCAATCTGAAAAATTTAATTTCCCGGGTCATACCGATTATTTAGCAAAAGAATTAGAAGGAAATAGTCTTATGCTCATGGTTGGGGAACAATTAAAAGTAGGTTTGTTAACAGATCACGTTCCGGTAAAAGAAATTGCTAATGTCATTACTCCAGAACTCATCACAAGAAAAGTCACTATAATTGAAGAAACCCTAAAAAAAGACTTTAAAGTTCAAAAACCGAAGATCGCTATTTTAGGAATCAATCCGCATAGTGGCGATAGTGGAGTAATAGGAAAAGAAGATGAAGAAATCTTAAAACCCACAATTCAGAAAATAAGTGAAAAGGGAAAATTAGTTTTCGGTCCCTATTCTGCCGATAGTTTCTTCGGAAGCAAAAACTATAAAAATTTTGATGCTGTAATTGCAGCCTATCATGATCAAGGCTTAATTCCTTTTAAAACACTTTCATTTGGTAAAGGTGTAAATTACACTGCAGGTTTAAATAGAATAAGAACCTCACCCGATCACGGAACCGCTTACGAAATAGCTGGAAAAGGAGAAGCAGACTTTCATTCATTTAAAGAAGCCGTTTTTTCAGCGATTGAAATTTTTAAAAACCGAAAAGAATATTTAGCACTTACCAGTAACCCGCTAAAAAAGCAATCAAAAAAATTGTAAACATTTTTTGTTAATAAATATAGTTAATTCATTATATTTTATATATTTGCACGCCCTAAACTGCCGATGTGATGAAGAAGTTTAAAGCGTATGAAATCCAATTTGTTGGATTAAAAGTAGGGAGGCACCAGTATGATTATCAAATAGATAATACGTTCTTTGAGTTATTTGAGTATAACGAGTTTAATAATGTAAATGTAAAAGCCGAGCTTACGTTAGAAAAAAAGCCTACCATGTTAGAGCTCGATTTTAAGGTAGAAGGATTTGTAAACGTCAATTGTGATGTTACAAACGAACCTTACGATCAACCTATAAATGGCGAACTTTCTATTGTAATTAAATTTGGAGATGAATACAATGATGAGAATGAAGAATTATTAATCATTCCTCATGGTGAATATAAAATTCAAGTAGAGCAATACATTTACGAGGCCATTATTCTTTCAGTTCCTTACAAAAGGATACATCCTGGAGTAGAAGATGGCACTTTAAATTCAGAAGTACTCGATAAGCTAGAAGAACTAGCCCCTAAACAAAAAGAAGAAAAAGACAGCGATGAAGAAATAGATCCTCGTTGGAACGAATTAAAAAAACTATTAAACGACAATAAATAATAACACATAGTTATGGCACATCCTAAGAGAAAGATATCGAAGACTAGAAGAGATAAGAGAAGAACGCATTACAAAGCAACTGCTCCTCAAATCGCCAAAGATCCTACTACAGGAGAAGCTCACCTTTTTCACAGAGCACACTGGCATGAAGGAAAATTATACTACAGAGGTCAAGTTTTAATTGACAATACTGAAGAAGTAGAAGCTTAAAATTATAAGTAAGTTTACTTAAAACTCTCATCATAATCGATGAGAGTTTTTTCATTTTACAATAAAATCCCCCTTATTTTAAAATGAAAACTGCATTAAGTTGATTAAGTCCTAAAAACATCTTAATTTGCACCCCATATTTCGTGAAATTTTGTAGTTTCACAAGATTATTTTGTAGGAAAGAGCCTACTTTTGTGTAATAAATCGTTTTTTATGAACAAAATAAAAGCAGCAATAACCGCTGTAGGATCTTATGTGCCAGACGACATCTTAACTAACAAAATGTTAGAAGAGTTGGTAGATACAAATGATGAATGGATAACCACTCGCACCGGTATAAAAGAAAGGCGAATACTTAAAGATCCCGATAAAGGCTCTTCTTATTTAGGAATTAGAGCTGCTCAAAATCTTATTGAGAAAAGAAACCTTGATCCCGCTGAAATAGACTTAGTAATTTTTGCAACCGTAACTCCCGATATGCCCGTAGCATCTTCAGGAGTATATCTTGCTAGCCAAATAGGAGCAGTAAATGCGTTTGCATACGATTTACAAGCCGCCTGTTCCAGTTTTCTTTATGGAATGTCAACCGCAGCTAGTTATATAGAGTCTGGAAGGTATAAAAAAGTATTGGTAGTCGGTTCAGATAAAATGTCTTCTATTATTAATTATGAAGACAGAGCAACTTGTATCATTTTTGGAGACGGTGCCGGAGCTGCGCTTTTTGAACCTAATGAAGAAGGAAACGGCGTGCAAGATGAGTATTTAAGAAGTGATGGGATTGGGAGAGAATTTTTAAAAATTGATGCTGGTGGTTCGTTACTTCCCGCAAGTCATGAAACGGTAGATAAAAAACAACATTTTGTACAACAAGATGGGAAAACAGTTTTCAAATTTGCAGTTTCTAATATGGCTGAGGTGAGCGAAAAGATAATGAAAAGAAACAACCTTTCTTCAGACGATGTAAATTGGTTGGTTGCTCATCAAGCAAATAAAAGAATAATCGATGCTACAGCCAATCGAATGAATCTGGAAAATTCCAAAGTATTAATGAATATACAGCGTTATGGAAATACAACTTCAGCAACGCTTCCATTGCTTTTAAGCGATTTCGAAAAACAATTTAAAAAGGGCGATAATCTTATTTTTGCTTCCTTCGGAGGCGGATTCACCTGGGGTTCAATTTATTTAAAATGGGCCTATAACTCCTAACAAACGAAAAACACCTTATAATTATGGAATTAAAGGAAATTCAAAATTTAATAAAATTTGTAGCTAAATCAGGAGCTAGTGAAGTGAAGTTAGAAATGGACGATATAAAAATCACCATCAAAACTTCCTCAGAAGAAAAAGAAACCACTATTGTACAACAAGTACCAATGGGCGGAATGCAGCAGCAAATGCCGACGCAACAAATGCAACAACCACAACAACAAGCTGCTCAACAGCAACAACAATCTTCAGGTGGAGAAGAAAAGAAAGAAACTAGCGAAACAGACGATTCTAAATATGTAACTGTTAAATCTCCGATTATTGGTACTTTCTATCGTAAACCTTCTCCAGATAAACCTGCTTTTGTTGAAGTGGGAGATTCAGTAAAAGAAGGAGAAGTACTTTGCGTAATTGAAGCGATGAAACTTTTCAATGAGATTGAAAGTGAAGTTAGCGGAAAAATCGTAAAAGTTTTAGTAGACGATTCTTCTCCGGTAGAATTCGATCAACCATTATTTTTGGTAGATCCATCATAAGAAATTTTAAACAGACGTTTTTAAATATTCCTTTTTATTATATAAAAACAGGTTAAAATTCAAGATTTAAAATTTAAAATTTCACACGATGTTTAAAAAAATACTAATTGCCAATAGAGGTGAAATTGCACTACGTGTAATTAGAACCTGTAAAGAAATGGGCATTCAAACGGTGGCGGTTTATTCCAAAGCAGATGCAGATAGTTTGCATGTTCGTTTTGCAGACGAAGCTGTTTGTATAGGTCCTGCGCCAAGTAGTGAATCTTATCTAAAAATACCAAATATAATTTCAGCTGCTGAAATCACCAATGCCGATGCTATTCATCCTGGCTACGGATTTTTATCTGAAAACTCTAAATTCTCGAAAATTTGTCAAGAGCACGATATTAAATTTATCGGAGCTTCTCCAGAAATGATCGACAAAATGGGAGATAAAGCTTCAGCAAGAGCAACTATGCAAGCTGCAGGCGTTCCTTGTATTCCTGGTTCCGACGGAATTTTAGAAGATTTCGCTGAATGTAAAAAAGTAGCAAAAGAAATGGGTTATCCCGTTATGTTAAAAGCTACAGCCGGTGGTGGCGGTAAAGGAATGAGAGCAGTTTGGAAAGAAGAAGATCTTGAACCTGCTTGGGAATCTGCCCGTCAAGAAGCTGGTGCTGCTTTCGGAAATGATGGCATGTATATGGAAAAGCTAATTGAAGAGCCACGCCATATCGAAATTCAAATCGTAGGAGACAGTAGAGGTAAAGCTTGCCATTTGTCAGAAAGAGATTGTTCAATTCAACGTCGTCATCAAAAATTAACAGAAGAAACACCTTCTCCATTTATGACCGACGCATTACGTAAAAAAATGGGAGAAGCTGCAGTAAAAGCTGCAGAATATATTCAATATGAAGGAGCGGGAACGGTAGAATTCTTAGTAGATAAGCACCGTAATTTCTACTTCATGGAAATGAATACCCGAATTCAAGTAGAACATCCTATTACGGAGCAAGTAATTGATTATGACTTAATTAGAGAGCAAATTTTAGTTGCAGCCGGTGTTCCAATTTCAGGAAAAAATTATTTCCCACAATTGCATTCGATAGAATGTAGAATTAATGCTGAAGATCCTTACAATAATTTTAGACCTTCACCGGGAGTAATTGGTAATTTACATGCGCCGGGTGGCCACGGAGTTAGAATTGATACACACGTTTATAGTGGTTATTTAATTCCGCCAAATTATGATTCTATGATCGCGAAATTAATTACTACTGCACAAACTAGAGAAGAAGCAATTAATAAAATGAAACGTGCCTTAGATGAATTTGTAATCGAAGGTGTGAAAACAACCATCCCATTCCATAGACAATTGATGGATCATCCAGATTATATTTCTGGAAATTATACCACCAAATTTATGGAAGATTTTAAGATGGATGAAAAATATAAGGAACATCCTTAAAAAGAAAAACCTCGATTTTAATCGGGGTTTTTTTATATTACACTTCAAATTATTTCGGTGAAGAAACTATTCAAATTTTTATTTAAACTGGTAGGTTGGTTTTTTATACTTTCCATTCTATCTGTGGTCATATTTAAATGGGTTCCAGTACCTATTACGCCTTTAATGGTCATTCGGTATAAAGAAAATTCTTCCGAAGAAAATAATGGCTGGAAACACGATTGGGAACCGATAGAGAATATTTCACCTCATCTTCAAAAAGCCGTAATTTGTAGTGAAGATCAAAATTTTATTCACCACAACGGATTTGATTTTGAAGCCATCGAAAAAGCGATTGAAAATAATAAAAAAGGAAAACGAATTCGCGGAGCGAGCACTATTAGTCAACAAACAGCAAAAAATGTTTTTCTTTGGCCAGGAAGAAATTGGCTTAGAAAAGGCTTAGAAGTGTATTTCACTTTTTTAATTGAAACTATTTGGACGAAAGAACGCATTTTAGAAGTTTATCTGAACAGTATCGAAATGGGTAACGGAATTTACGGTGCAGAAGCCGCTTCGCAATTTTGGTTTAAGAAAAAAGCTTCGCAATTAAGTTCTTCTGAAGCTGCCGCGCTTGCCGCAATTTTACCCAATCCTAGAGATTATCGTGCAAACCCGCCAACGCCTTATATTCAACGTAGAAAAAGTTGGATTTTGAAGCAAATGAATTATTACGGACCTTTAATTTTTGAAGTAAAAGAAAAGAAAATTGAAAAAAAATAAAAGCATTCTTTTTGAAAAATGTCGCGATTATTTAAAAGAGCGAATCAATAGAATTAAAAGCTCGTTAAACGATTTAGATGAAGCCTTAGCAAACGAAATCAAAAGTAGCGCTGGCGATAAATATGAAACTTCCCGAGAAATGATTAATGCTGAAATTAATCAGCTTTCCGGTCAGTTAAAGCAATTTAAAGAACAAGAAGAAATCTTAGAACTTGCTATTCAGCGAAAAGAATCGGGAAAAATTCAACTGGGAAGTTTAGTGAAAACAACTGCTGCAAATTATCTTATTTGTATTTCAGTAAGAAAATTAGAGGTTGAAAATGAAATTTATTTTGCGATTGGGGCGAATTCTCCTATTGCAAAAAATATGTTAGATAAAACTGAAGGTGACTCGTTTTCTTTTCAGCAAAAAGAGATTTTAATTAGAGAAGTTCAATAAAATTAAACTCTTCTTTTCTTAATTAATTCTTTAGAAATATCTAGATAAACACTGGGTTTTGCTGAAATAAATTCCTGGTGTGTAAATAGTATTTTTTCTTCATTCTTTTCTAAAATTGCTTCAATAAAATAATTATTCCCGTTGAAATAAGTTTTTTTTACACTTGCTTTTAATCCCTTTTTTGCGACTTTTATTTCTGAAGGATAAATTAAAACCGTTCCTTTTTCAATTCCAAAAAGTTGAGCTTCCAAAGCATTAACTTCATTAAAAAGAGAAGCTACATAATAAGAAGGCGGAAAATCATATAATTTCTCTGGCGTGTTTTCAGCTACAATTTTACCATTTTTCATCACCAGTGTTTTATCTGAAAAAGCGAGCATATCAGTACTATCATGCGTTGCGAAAATGCAAGAAATCTTTTGCTTTTTGAGATAAGTAAACAAATTTCGGCGTAGTTTATTTTTTCTAAAATTATCGATGAAATTAAAAGGCTCGTCTAACAAAAGAAGTTCAGGTTCTTTCGCCAAAACTTGTGCTAAAGCTACGCGCTGTTTTTGTCCGCCGCTTAAAAGTTTCACTTTTTTATCAGCAAAAGCTTTCATATCAATTACTTCCAATAATTCTTTTGTGCGTTTATTATTTTTGTTTTGGTGTTGTCTGCTTAAAAATTTTTCAATGTTTTCTTTTACTGAAGTAAACGGCATTAAATCAAATTCTTGCGCTAAATATTTCATTTTTTGATGTCCCGGAACTAAATTAAAAGCCGGACCTAAAACTTTTTCATTTTGCCACAAAATTTCACCTTCATCAAGATCTAATAAACCGTAAATAGCTTTTAATAAAGTACTTTTTCCGCAACCGCTTTCACCAATTATACACGCGTGTTCTCCTTTTTTTATAGAAAAATCGATATGATGTAAGGTGGTTTTTTGGGAGTAACCGAAGCTTATGTTTAGTACCTGAAGCATAATGATAGGTTTAACTTCAAAAATAGATGATAATTTTTAGATGGAATAAAAATTAGTAAATTGAACGTTTAATTTATGATGTTTAAAAGAAGTCTCATGAAAAATTTTTATTTTATTTTAATTTTTATTGTTGTCTTTCCAACACTTTGCTCTGCTCAAGAAAATTTATCTAAAGATTATTCTATAGAATTTAAAAAAGCACGAGAAGTTTCAACTAGTTTTAATTTAAACTCTACTACAAGAACACGAGATGATCGGTTAGCCAAAATTATGGTTAAATGTAAAGTTAAAGCCTTAGACAAAAAGCCGGTAGACTCAAATGGGTTTTCTCTAGTAGATACGGTTAATAAACTGCGGTATCGTTTTGTAGAATATGGCGGCTACCTCCCAATTACAATTTTTGTTCCTAATGAGCGAACTAATCGTGTTTTAAAAGAAGAAATCTTAAAAGAGAATGGAGAAGAATATAAAAGTATTCCAGATTATGATCCAGATATTTATGATTCTTTCGAAGACTATAGTATTTCGGGATACAAAAATGTAGAAATTCCAATTAATTTCGGGAACAAACGGAACCCAAGAAAAAGCGTAACATATTATACACCCACGCCTTTTAAAAAGTTTACGGCTACTATGTATTTTTTGGTTATAATGGATCAGAAAAAGCCGAATTTTGAGCTGTATTACCACGATAAAAAAATCGACAATTTTGAAATTGACTTCAAATAAAAATGGATATCATAAAAAATTTAGCTTTATTTTTTCTGATATTTTTCTGCGTTTTCGCGGAAGGATTTTCGCAAGAAGCAATAACTGAAAAGGAATTAGAAAGTCATATTCAGTTTTTAACCGCAGATTCTTTAGCAGGAAGATTTCCGGGAACCAAAGCAAATCAACAAGTGGTAAATTATTTGGTAAACGATTTTAAATCGAACAATATTCCTACGCTAATTCAAGAATTTGAAGCAAAATTACGAAAAGATACCACTAGCGTAACCACGTGGAATGTATTAGGTTTACTAGAAGGGAAAGATTCCATTTTAAAAAAGGAAGTAATTATTCTTGGTGCGCATTACGATCATTTAGGAAAAAAACGCGATAGTATTTACCACGGCGCCGATGATAACGCAAGTGGAACAGCAGCTTTGCTAGAAATAGCTGAAAAAATTGTAGCACATAAAAATGAAATAAAACGAAGCGTAATTTTTATCGCTTTTGGAGCAGAAGAACAAGGTTTATTAGGAAGTCAGTTTTTTGTTGAAAACCCGATTGTTCCCATAAAAAATATCAAATTAATGATCAATATGGATATGTTGGGAAGCCTGAATGAAAAATCGCATGTTTATATGGGCGGCGCAGGAACTTTTCCCGGAGGAGAAAAATTGATGAAAAAGCTAGGGAAACCGAATCATGTAAATCCGGTTGTTCACGCAGGTTCAGTTGACGGATCCGATCACGTTTCGTTTTATAAAAAAGGAATTTCAGTGCTCGGAATTCACACTGGTGGAAATGAAAACTACCACAAACCAACTGACACGATTGAAACGCTCAATATTTCAGGGGAAGTAAATGTAGCGAATTATATTTATCAAGCGATTATGGAAATCGCAACTTCAGAATGGAAGCTAAAATTTATTCCCCAGGATTAAAAAAAGCTGTCTAAAAAGTTTGTTTTCGTCAACTTGAACTTGATTCAGGTTCTCATTATACTTAATAAAATAATAGAATGAGAACCTGAAATAAATTCAGAATGACAAATTGTACTAATTTTCAAACAGCTTTCTATTTCAATTTTGAAATTTTATTTTTTTGGCAGATTTTTAAAATCCATATTCCATAAAGTAAAGCCATAAATATCGGCGTATTGCTCGATTGTTTTACTAACCGGAGTTCCGGCGCCGTGACCTGCATTGGTTTCATTTCTAATCAACACAGGGTTTTCTCCGGCTTGTTTTTCTTGTAATTCTGCTGCAAACTTAAAACTATGCGCGGGAACAACACGATCGTCATGATCTCCAGTTGTAATTAAGGTTGCTGGATATTTTGTTCCTTTTTCTACATTGTGTGCCGGCGAATAATTGTATAAATATTCAAACATTTCTTTAGAATCTTCGGCAGTTCCATAATCGTAAGCCCAACCTGCTCCTGCGGTAAACGTATGATAACGTAACATATCTAAAACGCCAACTGCAGGTAAAGCAACTTTCATTAACGCTGGTCGCTGCGTCATTGTAGCGCCAACTAACAATCCGCCGTTCGAACCACCACGAATAGCTAAATAATCACTAGAAGTATAATTATTTTCAATTAAATATTCTGCTGCAGCAATAAAATCGTCAAAGACGTTTTGTTTTTTTTGTTTGATTCCAGCGTCGTGCCATTTTTTTCCGTATTCGCCACCACCACGAAGATTGGGGACAGCGTAAATTCCGCCTTGTTCCATCCAAACCGCATTTGCAATACTGAACGATGGCGTTAAACTAATATTGAATCCGCCATAACCATAAAGAATTGTTGGGTTTTTTCCGTTGAGTTCAATTCCTTTTTTATGGGTGATAATCATCGGGATTTTAGTACCGTCTTTAGAAGTATAAAAAACCTGTTTGCTTTCGTATGCTTCCGTATTAAAATCAATTTTCGGTTTACGGTAAAGTTCAGAAGTTCCTTTTTCAATATCGTATTTATAAATGCTTCCAGGCGTGATGTAATTGGTAAACGAATAATACAATTCTTTTTCTTCTTGTTTGGTACCAAATCCGCCAACGCTGCCAATTCCAGGTAAATCTACTTCGCGAACTAAATTTCCTTCATAATCATATTGTTTTACGATGGAAACGGCATCTTTCATATATTCGGTAAAAAAATAACCGCCACCGGTTGAGGGACTTAAAACATTTTCGGTTTCCGAAATAAAATCTTCCCAATTTTCGGGAGCAGGATTTTTAGCATCTACGGTAACAATTTTCTTATTTGGTGCATTGTGGTTTGTCACTAAAAATAATTTGCTGCCTTTATTTTCGATAAGATACGTGTCGGTTTCGGTATTTCCGATAATTGTTTTTAATTCGCTGTTGGGTTGAGATAAATCTTTTAAAAATAATTTATTCCCTGAAGTTGATGTGCTTGCCGTAATGGTTAAAAAGCGATTATCTTCGGAAACATTTCCGCCGACGTAACGGTGTTTTTCAGCTTCGGTTCCGCCAAAAATAAGTTTGTCTTCTTTTTGCGGAGTTCCTAATTTGTGGTAAAATAGTTTATGCTGATCGGTTTTTGCAGACAATTCGCTTCCTTCGGGTTTGTCGTAGCTCGAGTAGAAAAAACCTTCGTTACTTTTCCATGATAATCCACTGAACTTGATATCAACCAAGGTGTCTTCAATAATTTCTTTGGTCTCAGCATTCATCACCATCACTTTTCGCCAATCGCTTCCGCCTTCAGAAATTGAATAGGCTAAGGTATTTCCATCTTTAGAGAAACTCATTCCGCCAAGCGAAGTCGTTCCATCCTCGCTAAATTTGTTTGGATCTAGAAATACTTCAGCGGTTGAAGGATCTTCGCCTGTTTTGTAGCGATAAATTACATATTGATTTTGTAAACCATCATTTTTACTGAAATAGGTGTAATCGCCTTCTTTAAACGGAGCGCCCACTTTTTCGTAATTCCATAATTCTGAAAGTCGGTTTTTTAGTGTATCGCGATATGGAATTTGCGATAAATAGTCGAATGTCACTTCATTTTCGGCTTTTACCCAAGCTTCGGTTTCTTTGCTTCTATCGTTTTCTAACCAGCGATAAGGGTCTTTTACTTTGGTTCCAAAATAAGTGTTTACTGTATCGACTTTTTTAGTTTTGGGATAATTCAAGGCAATTTTATTTTTTTGAGTTTCTTTTTTTTGGCCTTTATCTTCTTTACAAGCGATTAAAGACAATATAATAAATGGAAGAATAAATTTTTTCATAGTTGAAGGATTGAATAGTTTCAAATTTACTTAAAATAATTTTGTGTTAAAAAAGAAAACCTCACTAAGCAAGTGAGATTTCTTTTATCCTGACAATTATTTTTACTCGATTTCGAGGTTTTATTTTTTCAGCTTATTGCTGAAGTAACAATTTATTGAATTTCTAAAGCGAACGTTACTTGTGCGTCGGTTTCACCTCCTGTAAAAGAACCTTCCGCAGGATTGGTGATTTTTTCAGTAGGCTGGTGAATTAAACTCACTACTACTTCACCATTTTCTGCACTTCCAGCAATCCATTGCGTAGAAAGTCCAATTTTTATGCCATCGCTATCTGTTGATTGTTCACCATCTGTTCTTGTTAAATTTATTTCGGCATCCACAAAATCATAGGTTAAAAAGTGATCGTCTCTTTCTTCCATAATTTCTTCGGTAATAACTTCTGGATCGTTTGGATTGGAGTTATTATAGAAATTTGCTTCAACTTGATAGGTTTCTCCGCTTGTTAATTGAATTGTTGGCGCTACATAATTTTCGTCTCTATATTGCGGATCGGTATAGGTATAGGTAGTTTCATCTCCACTTTCATTTGTAAAAGTTAAGGAAACATCGGTAATAACTTCTTCTTCGTTGATAATTTCTGGTGAACCATCGTCATCATCAGAACAAGAACTTATAAATGGTACTGCGGCTAAAAATAAAGCCATGAATTTTAAATTTTTCATTTTTATATATTTTAAAATTAGTAATTGAATTTAAGTTGTAACATGAAATTTCTTCCGAGGTTATCTGCGTAATAACGCAATCTGTTTAGATAATCGCGGTAAGAAGTATTGAGTAGGTTATTGATGTAAAAACTAACTTCCATACTTCCTTTTTTAAAAGGATGAAAAGTCGTACTTGCATCAAAACCTAATAAGAAATACTGATCTGGCGGCGTACTAATATCTACCAAAGTACTTTGGTATTCGCCATTTTCCAGTACATCGTAGTAAAAATTATTGTCAGGATAATTTTTTTGACGAGCAACAAAATCGCCCGTTATACTTAATTGTAGATTATGCCAATCGGTTTGTTGAAAACGAATGCTGTTCGATAAATTTGCTGGCGGCATATTAATAAGAGCGCTATTGTTTTTGGTGTCTCTGCCGTTTACATAAGCAAATTTTCCGAAGTAATTAAAATTTGAAGAAATTCTGTAATTCCAATTAAGGTCTACTCCAAACATTCGTGCATTTACTTGTTTATATTTCCAAATAGGAAAAGCACCTCGAATGGTTTCATCTACGCCAGAAGGTTCCATGAGTAAAAAATCTTCGATATAGTTGTAGAATGGAGAAATTGTAAAATTGAAATTCCCTTCATCTTTACTGAAATTTAAACTGAATTTATGCGAAGTTTCAGAATTAAATCTTATGTCTCCCAATTCAATAACCGCCGCAGAATGATGTAAACCATCGGCAAATAATTCTGAAGGATTTGGCGCTCGACTGGCTAACGCGTAATTTCCGTTTAAGCTAAATTGATTAAACGTATACCGCAATCCTCCAGTGGCAGAAAAGTTATTAAAATTGAATTCTGGTTTGGTAAAAAGCTGATTTCCTTCTTCATAAACTACAATATCTGAAAAATCTTCATTGTAGTTGAGTTCTTCCCAACGAGTTTTAAAATAAAATTTTTCAGCATTTAAACGAGTATAATCGTAACGAAGACCAGCTTCAGCTAACCAATCATTATTAATTTTATATTCGCCGGTTGCAAAAACTCCAAATTTGTATTGCTCATAATCCGGGATTAACCGTTTAACCTCAGTAGCGGGATCGGGAAAATTTACCTGATAATTTCCATTAAGTCCAACGTTAAATTGATATTCATTTTTTGCATCAAATTTAAAATTTGTTGAAAGCGTGTGTGTTTGTAATTCTAAATCTACCGAGGGTCTGCCTTTATCATCTCCTCTACGAAAATCATATTCTAAGCGATTATTCAATTGGTAATCGTATTGAATATTTAATTTTCCTAATTCCTCGAAACGCTTGTAATATTTTACTCTTGCTAAATGGTGTTCAACATCTTGTTTCGGTGGGTTAATATTGTAAGTAAAATCCTTTACTACTTGCGGTTCTCTACTATTTATGGCTCTAATTAGATCGTTTACATTTCCAATATGTGAAGAGCGTAGAATACCGATTTCAGTATTGTAATAACTGTAAAAAACATCGAAACCAGAAGAGAATTTATTCAACCCAAAACGTAGTGAAACATCTTTTTCTTCATTTCCACTATTTGAAAGCACGTAATCTGGAGCTTTGTAATCACCAAATTTTTTGAAAGTTCCTTGAACATTTCCGTACCAACCGCTTTCATAACTTTTTGTAAGGCTAGTAGTAACGGAACCTCCGCGACCATTAGTAGAACCCGAAAGAATTGTTTTTCCAAAGAGCGAATCTTTTACCGGAATTTTTTCTGGCTCGACAATTACCGCACCGCCAATGGCGTCGCCGCCATATTGAAGCGCAGATGCTCCTTTTACCACGGTAATACTTTCAGCAGAATTTAAATCGATATTTGGTGCGTGTTCTGCGCCCCATTCTTGGTCTTGCATCCGTACGCCGTGATTCATCATTAAAACCCGACTGCTGTGTAAACCTTGAATTACAGGTTTTACTACGCTATTTCCTGTATTTAAGGTTGAAACTCCACTTAGTTCTTTTAAGGCATCGCCTATACTGGAAGAACTATACTTTTCTAGTGTTTTCGATTTAAGCGTTTCTTCTTGTCCGGTTTTTGATTTTTGTAATCGCTTTTTGCCGGTAATGAGTATTTCTCCTAAATCTTCTAAATGATGTTCTAGCTTTATTTTCTCGAATGTATCGCCTTCAATTAAGATGGGATAAACTAAATCTTGACAATCTGGATGGGTGATTTTTAATTCAATTTTTCCTTTACATAAGTTGTTAATTTCGAAGTTTCCATCGAAATCTGAATAGACTTCAATCTCGCTATCAATTACTTGAATGGTAGCATAAATTAGCGGATCTCCATTATGAAAATCGACCACTTTTCCTTTTAAGGTGTAGGAACAATTTTGCGATTGTACCCAAAAACTAAGCGTTATCAAGAAGATAACCGTCCAAAAAGTTTTCATTTTTTGAATTTTATACAGTTAAGATTATTTTTCAGGAATACATTTTATATTGCTGAAAAAGAATAAGTAAAGTTTGATTTTTTGCTTCGTTTCTAGAATTATAGATAAGATGCTATAACAACTTCATTTAAAAAGTTTCTATAGAAAAAAATCATAGCTGAAAGCCTTTTGAAAAAAGAGTTAACTAAGAAAAAATCAATTAAAATTAAACTGTATAAAAAGGAGGAGGTTTATTAAAGATAAGACAAACAGGTGTCTTAGAAGAAGCTACCGAATGATAGCTTAATTGTACTTCTCTAGTAATTTCAGGAATAATAATCGGCGTAATTTCGTAATCGGTTTCTGCCGAAATTATAGGCGTATTGCTATCGGTTCCCGAAAGATGACACCAAACACAGTCATTTGCGTTTTTAATATCATCACTATGTGCAAGACTATGTAAAGACCCAACTTTTATAAAAATAAAAGTCAATAGAAAAACTATTGATAAGTTATTTTTTATGCGTTGAGACAAAATCATGCTACAAACCTAAAAAATAAAACCTCAACTGGCTGTTAAAAAAAATAAAATTTGGTTGAGGTCTTATTTAGAATGTATGATCTTTTACTGAATGTAAATCAAAAAGTTAATCTTTTTTGTGAATTAAATATTCAGCAATTTGGATGGCATTTGTAGCAGCGCCTTTTCGTAAATTATCAGCTACAATCCACATATTTAAAGCACGCGGATGAGAATGATCTTTTCGTATTCTACCTACAAAAACATCATTTTTTCCTTCCGCATAAATTGGCATTGGGTAAACATTTACCGTGGGATTATCTTGTAAGGTAATTCCAGAGAAATCTTTTAAAATTTGTTTTATTTCATTAATTTCAAAATCCTTTTCAAACTCAATATTTACCGATTCGCTATGACCGCCAACTACCGGAATTCTTACCGCTGTTGCCGAAACCAATACAGAATCGTCATTTAAAATCTTTTTAGTTTCATGCGTGAGTTTCATTTCTTCTTTCGTGTAATCGTTCTCTAAAAAAACATCGCAATGTGGAAGCGCATTTTTATGAATAGGATATGGATAAGCCATTTCAGCTTGTTCATTATTATATTCACTTTCCAATTGGCGAACTGCTTTTACACCGGTTCCCGTAATCGATTGATACGTGGAAACAATTACCCGTTTTATTTTGAATTTATCGTGAAGCGGTTTTAAAGCCATTACTAATTGAATGGTAGAACAATTTGGATTGGCTATAATTTTATCGTCTTTAGTTAAACTAGCAGCGTTAATTTCCGGAACAATTAATTTTTTTGTTTTATCCATTCGCCAAGCGGAAGAATTGTCGATTACCGTAGTACCGACTTCGGCAAATTTTGGCGCCCATTCTAAAGAAGTTTCTCCTCCGGCAGAAAATAAAGCGATCTCAGGTTTTCGTTTTACTGCAGTTTCAAGACTTACGACTTTATATTTTTTTCCGTTGAATTCAATTTCTTTTCCTACAGATTTTTCTGAAGCTACAGGAATTAATTCAGTTAAAGGGAAATTTCTTTCTGCTAATACATTTAGCATTACTTGGCCAACCATTCCGGTGGCTCCAACAACAGCTACTTTCATTGTTACTGAGATCTAAAAATTAATTATTATTTAAAAAAACTTATTAAGGTTAAATCACAAAGATAGAAGAGATATTTAATCTAGGGTTTGATTTTTAATTGATAAACAAAAAAATACTCCGCCTTTTAAGCGGAGTTTTGTGATTAAAATTGAATAGTGTAGCGGTTACTACAAATCTTTATGAGTTTTGACGTTTTAATTCGTCTCTAATTTCAGTAAGTAATTCTTCTTGTGTTGGTCCTTTTGGCGCTGCAACCGGTTTTGGATCTTCTTTTTTCTTGGTTTTTTCGTAAGCTCTTAAAAACAAAAATATAAATAAACCAATAATAATGAAATTTATAATCGCTTGAATTAAATTTCCGTAGGTAAGTACTGCCGCTTTCGCTTCCCGTGCAACTTCAAGCGAAGCGTAATGTTCGCCGTCTAAAGAAATAAATTTTTTGGTAAAATCGGTTCCGCCAGTGAGGACGCCAATAATTGGTGTTATTACATCTTTTACAAGCGAATCGATAATGGTTTTGAATGCTGCGCCAATAACTACCGCTGTAGCCAGCGCGACAATATCACCTTTCATAAGAAAGGTTTTAAAATCTTTAAAAAATGCCATATTAATGGGTTTTAAATAAATTAACCCGATAAATATAGCTTAAAAATTAATATATGAATTTTCTTTTTACGCGTTGTGAGATAGAAGTAATTAACTCATAAGAAATAGTACCCGCGTTATTGGCAAAATTTTCCGCGCTTTTTTCTTTTCCGAAGAGAATAACCTCGTCGCCCTCTTTGCAATCTATTCCAGTAATATCGATCATTAACATATCCATACAAACATTGCCAATTATTGGAGCGAGTTTTCCGTTTACTTCAACATTTGTTTTTTGCATGCCGTAAATTCTATTAATTCCATCGGCGTGACCAAGGGGAAGCGTCGCCGTTTTTGTGTCTTTTTCAGCTTTAAATTTTCGGTTGTAACCAACTGTTTCTCCTTTTTTTAAATGATGAATTTGCGAAACGATAGTTTTTAAAGAAGCTACGGGAATTAATTTTTTGTCTTCTTCAGCAGAATTTCCAAAACCATATAATCCAATTCCGGTTCTCACCATCTCAAAATGTGCTTCGGGATAATTTATGATTCCTGAAGTATTGCATAAATGCCGAATAGGTTTATAGTTTAATGCTTCGATAATTTCTTCGCTTACTTTTTTATAGGTTTCAATTTGGTAGTGCGTAAAATCTTTTTCATTTGGATCTTCACTTGCGGCGAGATGCGAAAAAATTCCTTCAACTTTTACACTAGAAGTATTCTTTAATTGCTGAAGAATATAATTTACCTCATCAGGATCGAAACCTAATCGATTTAAACCGGTATTCAGTTTTAAATGAATAGGATAATGGTTTTGTTTATGCGCTTCCGCGGAAGCGATAAAATGCTCAAGTACAAATTTGCTGTAAATACTTGGCGTTAAACAATGCTGAATAATTTCATCGAAATTGGTAGATTGCGGATGAAGTACTAAAATAGGTTTTCGAATTCCGCCTTTTCGCAAGGTAATTCCTTCTTGGGTATACGCGACGGCAAAAAAATCGATTTCTAATTCTTCCAATTTTTTAGCGATTTCTACCGAATCACTTCCATAGGCAAATGCTTTAACCACACCAAGTTTTTTAGTTGCTGAAGAAAGTTTTGAACTTAAATAATTGTAGTTATGCGCAAGCGCTTTTAGATCTATTTCTAGTGTAGTTTCGTGAATTTGTGCCATACATTATTCTTTCTTCTTCGCAATTTCTTCAATTCCGTTAACTTCAATTTTTCGAACCTTTTCATTCAGCATCGCTTTGTAATACGCTGCACGACTTAAAGGTTCATATTCTTCGGTTTCGCCCAATAAAACCAAATCTTTATTCGCTGATTTTCTAAAACTATACTGTGCTAAATTTCCAGTTCGCGTACAAACCGCGTGAACTTTCGTAACATATTCTGCAGTTGCCATTAAGTTGGGCATCGGTCCAAACGGGTTTCCTTTAAAATCCATATCGAGACCGGCAACAATTACACGAACGCCTTTATTGGCCAAATCGTTGCAAACCGTTACTATTTCTTCATCAAAAAATTGCGCTTCGTCTACGCCAATAACGTCGCAATCGTCTGCTAATAATCTAATATTAGCAGCGGCGGGAACAGGTGTCGAGCGAATTTCGTTAGCATCATGAGAAACCACCATTTCTTCATCGTAACGCTTATCGAGCGCAGGTTTAAAAATTTCCACTTTTTGCTTGGCAAATTGCGCGCGCTTTAGGCGGCGGATGAGTTCTTCGGTTTTGCCGGAAAACATACTTCCGCAAATAACTTCAATCCAACCAAATTGCTCTTCGTGATTTACTGTATTTTCGAGAAACATTTTGTAATTTTCAGCACTAAAACAGGAATTTTCCTGTTACATTAAATGTGAGATAAATTTACTAAAAATACAACCGCCCCAAAAAAGTAAAGCATAAAGTTATGAAGAAGTCGTTGGAAGGAGAATTATTAAGCATCGCGCACCGAATTTTACAGTTAAAAAATAAAGCCGATGTGCACGAATTAAAAGCCGTTACTGGTGTTTTATATGAAAAATTATCGGTTTTATCTTTTGCTGAAAAACACTTTTCGGGTCCGCAACCAAGTATTGGTAAAAAACAAATCGAGGAAGCGTTGAGTGAAAATTCTACTGAAAAAACTTCGGAAGAAAAACCAGTCGCAAAAAAAGAGCGTCCAGACGGAACCGAACATAACACCGAACAACTTATTCAACCCAATACTGAATTAATTAAAAGTATTGTGGCAGAAATGCCGATGGAAATGATTAAGGAAATTAAAGAAAAAAATCATCGTCCCGATGGTTTAGAACATAACGAAGAAGCGATTACAGAGCCAAACACCGAAAAAATTAAAGATATTGTGGCGCAAATGTTTCCAGAATCGCAGGAAGTTGATGAGGTTTTAGAGGAAATTCTTCCGCAGAAAAAAGAAAAAACAAAAGATGAATTGCGAGATTTAGGTGTTCATTACGATGAATTGCCACAATTTGAGCCGGTTGCTAAAAAACCCAAACCTTCTCCTGAAGAAGATTCAGCTGAAAAAACTTCAACTGAAAAAGAGCAAGAAAAATTTTCAGAAGAAGAAAATAAATCAACTCAAAAGGAAGAGTCACCAAAACAAGAAGAATTATTTTATCCTGAAACACCGGAATTTGAACCTAAGAATTCTTCAAAGAAAACCAATGATTTAGGCGAACATAAACGCTCGCTAAATGATCGCTTAAAAAAAGGAATTAACATAGGTTTAAACGACCGCTTAGCGTATATAAAACATTTATTTGATGGAAATGCGGCAGATTATAATCGCGTACTTTCACAATTAAATACCATTGAAAATTTCGCGGAAGCACAGCGATTTATTCAGCAACAAATAAAACCCGATTACAATAATTGGGAAGGAAAAGAGGAATATGAAAACCGATTTTTACAAGCTATCGAAAACCGATTTGACTAATGGGAAAATTGTTTATTGTCCCAACACCAATCGGTAATTTAGAGGATATGACTTTTAGAGCTGTAAACGTTTTAAAAGAAGTAGATTTTATTTTAGCTGAAGATACTAGAACCAGTGGCAAATTGCTAAAACATTTTGAAATAACCACGCAAATGCACAGCCATCATATGCATAATGAGCATAAAACGGTTGATTTAATTATTAAGCGAATTCAAAATGGAGAAACTGCAGCTTTAATTAGTGATGCAGGAACTCCTGCAATTTCTGATCCCGGTTTTTTACTCACTAGAGCTTGTGTAGAAAATAATATAGAAGTCGATTGTTTACCGGGCGCGACAGCTTTTGTTCCAGCGTTGGTAAATAGTGGTTTACCCAATGATAAATTTATATTTGAAGGGTTTTTACCCGTAAAAAAAGGACGCCAAACGCGCTTGGAATTTTTAGCTGAAGAAATGCGCACGATGATTTTTTATGAATCGCCGCATAAATTGCTGAAAACCTTAGGACATTTTTCTAAATATTTTGGAGAAGAGCGACAAATTTCTGTTTCGCGTGAAATTTCTAAAATGCATGAAGAAACGATTCGCGGAAGCCTAAAAGAAGTTGAAAATCATTTTCAAAAAAAAGCCCCAAAGGGAGAACTAGTAATAATTGTAGATGGGAAAAAATAAAAGTGACTCATTTTTTTCAATAAGTCACTTTTTTTGTGATGATTTAAAAAAATACTATTTCATTTCAGCAGCATCGATTACTGCTAAAGCTTCTTTTGCTTTAGATTGCTCTGCAAAATCTCTTGCTGTAAGTTTTTCTTTAGTAGATTTTATAGAAAGATCTGCGCCATTATCAATTAAAAGTTGAAGAATTTCGGCTCTGTTGTAACGTGCAGCATACATTGCTGGCGTTCTTCCTAAGGATTTCGCGTTTACGTCTTCTCCTAATTTTAAAAGTTGTTTTACCATTTCCACATCTCCTTTCATAACAGATTTGCAGAAAGAATTAAGGGCTACATCTTCAACTAAAGAAGAATTTGAAAGATCAGAATTTGCAACAACAGGGTTGCAATTTGCGTAAGTAGCAGCAAATAAAAACGAAAGCGCTACGGTTAAAAATGTTTTTTTCATGATGAGTAGTTTTTTAATTAATTAGTAATGAATAGTTTACTTGTATATAATAGACTAATGTAAACTGAAAATGTTACACGATTTTCAAATTAATTTTAAAATATCATCAATTATTTATGAAGTTAACGTTGAATAGTGAACCTGGAAAGGATAAAAAGCTTCTATATTTTTGTTGAATTACTTTAAATAAATTAACTGAGTTGTTCTAAAAGTTCTTTAAACTTTAAGCGGGAATTTTCGGTATATTCACTTAAATCGACTTCTATTTTGTTATGAGAAGTAAGGGTAATAATTATGTGTTCTTCTTTTGTGTTAATTTCTAAAAGTTCATCAATTTTTATGCGTTGTATAGGTTGATCGGCTAATCTGTATTTCACGAAAACAGCATCATAAACCACAGAATGTTTTTTTATTTGCGAAGAAATTAAAACATATATTAATGCAATATTGGCAAGCGCGATTAAATAGAAATAATAGAAATCTTTTGTAGAATAATACGCTACAAAACCAATAATTATAAAAAGAATTCCCAATAAAAGAAAGAGAAGATGTTGTAAGGTGTTTTTGTGTTTAAATTTTAGTTCTTTCTTTTCCATAAAATAAGATTAAAAATGGAAAGGTATTTAACTAACTCTTGAAAATCAAGTGAAATTAATATTAGAAACTAAAATAAGAATGAAAAACAATAATTCAGCAACGTTGAAATTTGTAATTTAGACATTAAATTATTTTATGAATTTATCAATTAGCTTTGCAGATAAACTAGATCTTCCTTCGGAATTTAATTCGACAGAATATATTTTAAACGAATCTCCGTTTATTCCTGATCAAAAGGAAGAAAATAATTATCATTCTCTATATCTGAGAGATATCTCCTCAATTAATTTTTTTATAGGAGCTAATAATTCTGGAAAAAGTAGATTCTTAAGAGGAATTTTTAAGATTGATAAAAGTAGAATTGAGGTTTTTAAAAATGATGATTCGTTAACCCTACAGTTCAAAAAAATTAAGGAAAGTTTAGAGTATATTAGTCAAAATCAAGATCGATATTTACAAAAACCTTTTCAAAAAATTAATGAACTTATTGTATTAGTTGGTATAAATAAAAAGGTTGATATATTGAACTTCACTTCTCAAAAATTTGATTATTCTGAAATAAATAATCGACTTAATGTAATAGAACTTCAATTCAATTCTACTAAGAGATATTTTAAAGAGAAGACAAAAGTAGAAATGAAAAATTTAATTGATAGATTAAAGATATTTTTTACTGATGTATTTATTAATGAAAATCTTAAGCAAAATAATAAAATTTATATTCCTGTTCTAAGATATGCAAATTCAAACGATAGTTTAAGATCTGAAACATATCAGCAAATACTTAAAGAAAATTATGAAATAGAAGATAATGTTTTTACAGGATTAAGTTTGTATTCAGATATTCGCCGATTGCAAGGTTCTATAAAAAGCAGTAGAAAGAAGAAAAAAGAGTTTGAAAGATTTTTATCACAAAATTTCTTTAATCAAAAATCTGTAGAAATTACTGCTTCTTCTGAAAACTCAAATGAAATTTATTTTGATATTGATGATGAAGAAAGAAAGCTATTTAATTTGGGGGATGGTTTGCAATCTATTATTCTTCTAATGTTTCCTATTTATACGGCTAATGAAAATACTTGGATTTTTATAGATGAACCTGAAAATCATTTACATCCCGGTTTTCAAAAGATTTTTCTAAGAACTTTACTTCAAGATGAGTACTTAAAAAGTAAGAATTTACAGTTTTTCATCACTACACATTCTAATCATTTTTTAGACGACTCTATAAGAAATGATAGTATTTCAATTTTTCAATTTGAAAAAAATGAAGATCAAACGATTTCAATTGACTATTTAAAGAAACCTTCTAAAAATACACTTGATATTTTAGGGGTGAGTAATGCAAGTGTTTTAATTTCAAATTCATCTATTTGGGTTGAAGGACCAACAGATCGCTATTATCTTTCTTATTTCTTAGATAAGTATTCACAAAGTAAAAAGACCACTAAACTTCTCGAAGATATTGATTTTGCCTTTTTTGAATATGGCGGAAATTTAATTGCTCACTATTTATTTGACGAGAAATTTAAAGATGACGATGATGAAGTTGTTAGAAATGAAATAAACTCATTTGCGCTCTCTAATCATATTTATTTGTTAGCAGATAATGATAATGCAAGTGGTAGAACCAAAAAAGGAAAACGGCGAAAAGAGTTAGAAAAATTATCTAAAGAAAATGATCATTTTAAATATCAAAATACAGAAGTCGTTGAAATAGAAAATTTACTTCCATCAAAAGTAATATTAGATTTTGCTAAAGAACTTATTGGAGAAGGTGAAATTGAGAAAATTAAACATATAAAAATCGAAAGGGACAATTATTTAGATATTAGATTAGGAGATTTCTATAAAGAACTATTTAAAAAATATTCTATTCAACAAAAGTATCAGAAAAAATTTAGGGCAGAATCAGGAACTCTAAAAGCGGAATACAAAATTAAATTATGCAACTTTATAATTAAAAATGACTATAGCTATAGTAGTTTAATTGAAGAAAATAAAATTTTAGATACAATTGTATCTGAATTATATTCTTTTGTAATTGCACAAAAATAAAACCATGCGCTGGACTCTAAAACCTAAACCCGATTCAGAAAAAGTAACTCAACTTCAAAAGAGTTTAGGCGTAGAAAAAGCAATTGCCAGTTTATTGGTTCAACGTGGAATCGAAACTTTCGAAGAAGCAAAAAAATTCTTTCGTCCCAATTTAGAAGATTTACACGACCCATTCTTGATGAAAGATTTAGCTGAAGCCGTTAATAGAATAGAAAAAGCGATTTCAACGCAAGAAAATATTTTAGTCTATGGCGATTATGATGTGGACGGAACCACAAGTGTCGCTTTAATGAGTTCCTATTTAAAAACACGAACGCCACAAATCGCCACTTATATTCCTGATCGTTATGCTGAAGGTTACGGAATTTCTTTTGCTGGAATAGATTACGCAGCAGATAACGATATTTCACTCATTATTGCCTTGGACTGCGGAATAAAAGCAACCGAAAAAGTCGCTTATGCTAAAGAAAAAGGAATCGATTTTATCATTTGCGATCATCACCGACCTGGAAAAGAAATTCCAAAAGCTTTTGCCGTTTTAGACCCAAAACGGGAAGATTGCGAATATCCTTATAAAGAATTATGCGGTTGCGGAGTTGGTTTTAAATTAATTCAAGGAATCGAGCAAAAACGTGGAAATTCCGTAGAAACCTTACTTCCGTATTTAGATTTAGTCGCCACTGCAATTGGTGCCGATATTGTTCCCATAACCGGTGAAAATCGAGTATTAGCTTACCACGGTTTACACGTAATTAATACGCTTCCGCGGAAAGGATTTCAGGCAATTTTAAATCAAGTAAAAAAAGAAATGCTTACGATAACCGATGTAGTTTTTATCATCGCACCACGTATAAACGCCGCTGGAAGAATGAAACATGGTTTACATGCCGTACAATTATTAACCGAAGAAAACGACAACCTCGCTCAAGAATACGCAAGTGAAATTGAAGAATTTAATGGTGCAAGACGCGATACCGATAAACTCATTACCGAAGAAGCACTCGCGAATATCGAAAATGCCAATGAGCAAAAACGCTCCACAACCGTTGTGTATCAAGAAAATTGGCATAAAGGAGTTATCGGGATTGTAGCTTCTCGTCTTACCGAAACCTATTACCGACCAACCTTGGTATTTACCAAAAGCGGCGAAAAATTGGCAGCTTCAGCACGTTCTGTAAAAGGTTTCGATGTTTATAATGCACTCGAAGCTTGTGCCGATTATATCGAGCAATTCGGTGGTCACAAATACGCTGCCGGACTCACGCTGCACGAAGATCAATACGAAAATTTCAAACAAAAGTTTGAAGAAGTGGTCGCCGCCACAATCGATAAAAATTTACTAACCCCCGAAATTCCAGTAGATGCGGAATTAGATTTAAACGAAATCACTCCAAAATTTTATCGCATTTTAAAACAATTTGCTCCCTTCGGACCCGGAAATATGACCCCAATTTTTTTAACCGAAAACTTAACCGATACCGGTTTTGCAAAAGCGGTCGGGCAAGAAAATAAACATCTAAAATGTACTGTTCAGCAACTTCCCGATAAAAATTTTATCGGTGCGATTGGGTTTAATCTAGGAGAAAAACTAGATGTTGTGATGGAAAAAAAATCGTTCAGCGCCGTTTATTCTATCGATGAAAATGAATGGAATGGAAATGTTTCCCTTCAACTTAAACTCCGTGATATTCGCTAATTTAATTGGCGCCGCCAAAGGGTAAAATATTTTGAGATTTAAGTTGAAATTGAAATTTTTTTTACCAGATACATCTTGGACTCAGCTTGAAGTTGTTTACTCTGGCAAAACCTTTCGCTTTATCAAGCTCAGGTCGGGCTATTCACTTCAATCTTTTTTATTTTTAAAAGCCAAAAATAAAAAAGGATTTCCGCTGCTATCCCTTTTGCAAAAAAGCAGGTTTGTGATAAGATTTTAATTTTCTTATTTTTAAAAATCTAAACCTTTACTGATGAAATATATATCTACTTTAACCAATAAACGATTTTTACCCTTACATAATTTTTTAGCAATTTTAGGAATGGCGGTTTTTGGAATTATAGCGATACATTTTAATTGGCTTGAGGATTATAAAGCATTTATCTTAATTCCATTAATGTGCGCTTTTTTTATTGGGAAATATATTGGCGGAAAAGAACAACAAAAAGAAAGCTGATTTTTGTTTAGAACTATTCTAAATAATTAATATCTTTGATGGTAAATTAAAACCATTGATGGAAGACATTGCTTTTATTTACCGTAATAATTTTGGATTAGCTTTTTTTTGGAAAAACAAACGAGATAAAATCCAGGTAGTATTTCGAAATACCGGATTTTATTTAAGTCTTCAAGAATTAAAAGATTTTCAAAATAATGTTTTAGAAACAGTAAATCAGCAATGTTGTGCGAACTGTAAAACTTCAAGGAAATGTCGTTCGCTATTATTAAAAACCCCTTCACGAAAAATAGATTTAGCAGTTAATCGAGAAGAACTCGAAGAAATAAACGAACTTTTAGGTGGAACAATTTTTAAACTCGAAAAACGTAATTACTTAAAAAATTGTGCGAATTAATATTCTAGTAACTATTTAAAGCAGATGGTTTTCAATTTGCTATATTAAATTTTAACATATAAAATATAGTTTTGAATTTCAATAAATTATATATATTTACTTAATATTAATTTTCTTAAAGTCACCTTAAAATTTTAATTATAATGAAGCAAATCTTTTTTAATGCTAGATTCATTTTTCTAGTTTTTTCTATTGTTTTATTGGTTGGTTGCACTACAGATGATTCACAACCAGAAGTTTCCCGAAACCACTCACCCCGAAACTACCCACCAGAAGCCTTCAGTTTAGTTTCTGCTGCATCCGGTGCAACAGATGTGGAGTTGAGGCCTAGTTTTATATGGGAATCAGCTATTGACTCTGATAGTGAAAATGTGGTGTATAATCTTTATGTAGGAAAATCTAATCCACCTACTACAAAGATAGGCGAAGATATCGCTACCACCTCATTTACATTACAAGAAGATTTATATTTCAACACTAAATATTATTGGAAAGTTATAGCAAAAGATAGTGATGGAAATAGTACTTCAAGTCCTGTAGCATATTTTACTACACGTCAAGGATCGCGCGAGGAAGTAATAGAAGGGAAATGGTTTATTACTGCTTGGATATTATACGAAGACGAGGAGCAAACCTCGTTGAGTGAGTGTGATAAATATAGTTATTTTCAATTTTCAAATCCAGAAGATGAATCCGGAACCCATATTTACTACGTTAAAAATAATAAGGGTGATTGCATTGAAGATGTAAACACTTCATTTTATTATTCCTTTGAAGGAGATGACCAACTTGTGATGGGATTTGAGGATGAAACATATTCTTATGATATACTTCTTTTAAATGAGCGAGAGCTGGTTATTTCACTAGATGATCCAGAACAAATACTGGTTTTAAGAAAAGAATTATAGTATTAAAATAAATTGATAAAAGAGAAAAGACCAATTATATAATTGGTCTTTTCTCTTTTATATTGATTCAGTATTCTTCTAAACTAAAATTTTCACCATTGAAAACACCGTAGGTATAATGTGAAATCCAATCGCCTAAATTAAAATAGGTAGAATTTTTACCAACTTCAATTTTCATGGGCAAATGTCGATGCCCAAACACAAAATAATCGTAGTGTTTTGTTTCTAATTTTCGTTTCGCGTATTGTGCGAGCCATTCATTTTCTTCACCTAAAAATTTAGCATCTTCGTCGCCGGAAATCAGTTTGTTTTTTACCGATAAATGTTTAGCCAATGGAACGCCAATATCGGGATGCAACCAACGGTATAACCATTTTGAAAACGGATTGGTAAAAACTTTTTTCATCCGTTTATACCCTTTATCGCCGGGACCTAAACCATCGCCGTGACCGATTAGAAATTTCTTTTCATTAAAAGTAAATTCTTGCGGTTTGTGATAAACAGGAATATTCAGCTCTTTTTCAAAATAATCGTCCATCCATAAATCATGGTTTCCTACAAAAAAATAAATTGGGATTCCGCTGTCTTTTATTTCGGCGATTTTTCCTAAAACGCGAACAAATCCTTTAGGAACTACGTGTTTATATTCAAACCAAAAATCGAATAAATCGCCTAAAAGGAAAATTGCGGCGGCGTCTTGTTGCACTTCATCGAGCCATTTTACAAATTTTTCTTCACGCGGTTTGCTTAAAGCATTTGTTGGTGCGCCTAAATGATTATCGCTAGAGAAATAGACTTTTTTTCCAGATGGAATTTGCATAAACTAATTTATAAAATCAAATATAATTATTTCTGCGGAAGGATTTGCGTTAGGGATTGAACGCTTGTTTGAGCTCTTTTTTAATTTCTGCTTTAACTGAAATTTAAAAAAGCGAGTTGTGAAAGCCCGACCCGAAAGGGAAACGCCTTAATTATCACTAGCGTACCATTCAGCAAAACTGGTTTCTGTTTCTTGAAGTTTTAAAGAATGAAGTTGAATATTTTTGGGCAATCGGGTTTTTATTTTTTCTGAAAAATCGATCACCATTTGTTCGCTCGTAGGCTGATAATCTACCAAAATCACGTTATGGCCCCGTTTTTCAAGTTCATTGGCAAGTTCTACATGCGGTGTGTTTTTATTGAAAACCGTGGCGTGATCGAATTTATCGACAATTTCTTCTTTTACAATTTTTTTGAGATCTCCAAAATCGATAACCATTCCGAATTTTACGTTATCGCTATCTTTAATGGGTTTCCCGATAACGGTTACGCTAAGTTTGTAGCTATGGCCGTGAACATTTCTGCATTTTCCGTCGTAGCCGTAAAGCGCGTGACCGGTTTCAAAATTAAATTGTTTGGTGATGCGAATATTGCTCATTATTTTTTTAATTTTTTATACAAAACCACGGCTATGAGTACCACAGCGAGGACTAAAAATAATCCCGGGCCGCTTAAAAATTTTAATATATCCACTTTTCTGATGTTTTAAAAATCTGTTGCAAAGTTACACATTAAAGTTTAGTTGAATGTATTTTCGATAGTGATGAAAATTTATAAAATTATTTTTAAAACCTGTTTTTTATTTGGATTTAAAGACTAAATTTGCCGCGCTTTTTTAATGATAAAGTGGATAGTTTAGAACTTTTCGAACAGCTCGATTTCAAGGTAAACGAGCAGTACGAGCAGATTATTGAAAATCTGTCTGCACAAAAATTTTCGATTGTAGATGAATTTTTTTCTTCGGAAGAAGTTGATTTATTACGCGCAACGCTACTGGATAAATACGAAGAAGATCGTTTTAAAAAATCTGCGATTGGAAATAAAGTAAATGAATCGATAGAAAAATCGATTCGTGGCGATTTTATTTTATGGATAAATGAAGCTGAACAGAGTGAATTGGAAAAGCTTTTCTTCAATAAAATAAACGATTTGGTAGCGTATTTAAACAGAACCTGTTTTATGGGAATTTTGCATAAAGAATTCCATTATGCAGTTTATCCAGAAGGTACGTTTTACAAACGCCATTTAGATACGTTTCAAAATGATGGAAGAAGAAAACTTTCTATAGTTTGTTATTTAAACGATGAATGTTGGCAAAAAAGCAACGGTGGCGAATTGGTAATTTACAAAGAAAATGAAACTGAAGAAGTTATTTATCCGCTACCGGGAAGAGTTGTTATTTTTGAAAGTCAGTTTTTAGAGCACGAAGTAAAACCGGTTAAAAAAGATCGGCGATTAAGTATTACTGGTTGGTTAAAAACGCGCTAGTTTTCTTTTTGCCGTTGATATTCTTCAAAATGCTTTTTACGTTCTCGTTTTTTATGTCTTCCATACATAAGTACAATTATAGCAAGAATTAGCACAATTGTAATGTAACCCCAATTGGCGATTATAAAATCTTGAAATGAATAAATGCCATATTCTTGGTCTGGTTCAGTTTGTGCTGGCTGTGGAATTTCGGTTTGAAGTAATGCTGAAAACATACCTGTTGGTTTTAACTTAAAAGATAACCTTAATTTTAAAAACAACAGGTATTTTCAGAGATTTTTAACTCAAAAATTTATTCAAACTTCTGATTTTCTATAAGTTATTGATGTAACTTCCGTACAAATCTCTAAATTGTAAACCTTCATTAAAACGATGTTTGCTTAATTTATTAAAAGCTGCCAATCCCCAGAGTGCGAATTCCATTACAAAATAACGTTCGTTTTCACTTAAATCGGGTTGATATTTTTCCACTAAATTTCTAAGAGGTTCTATTTCGTCGAGTGTTTTTTTGTATTCTTTTTCCGTTAAATTATCGGCTAATTCTACGCCGCTAGACTCAAAAAACCATGCGGTAATTTCATCATACGGATTTTCTTCGTTTTCTTTCTGAAGTTTTTCAATCTTCGGAAATAACTGCGGAAAGATAGTTTTCACCGAATTTTCAATCAGTTGTTGCGCTACAAAAGCCGCACCTTCTTGTTCCCCTTCATAAAGCAATTCAACTTTTCCGGTAATCGACGGGATTACGCCCATAAAATCGCCAAACCGAAGTATCGTATTTTCATCGCCATTTTGTAAAGCTCTACGTTCGGCAGTGCTTAATAAATTTTGAAAAGCGGTAATACTCATTCGCGCACTAATTCCACTTTTAATATCTACATATTCACTTTCTCGCGCTTCAAAACTTATTTGTTCCAGTAAATCTTTTGCCAATTCTGGAACTTTTACGTGATTTTTTTGTTCGGCTTCTAAATTTGCCTCTTGTTCGGTAATGGTTTTAGCAATTTCAATTGAAGTAGGATAGTGGGTTAAAATTTGCGACCCAATTCTATCTTTTAAAGGCGTAACAATGCTTCCGCGATTGGTGTAATCTTCAGGATTTGCGGTAAAAATAAATTGTAAATCAAGCGGCATTCGTAATTTAAAACCACGAATTTGAATGTCACCTTCTTGTAAAATATTGAATAATGCCACTTGAATTCGAGCTTGTAAATCGGGTAATTCATTAATGACGAAAATACAGCGATTTGCTCGCGGAATCATTCCAAAATGAATAACGCGATCATCTGCATAACTCAATTTTAAGTTTGCCGCTTTTATCGGGTCCACATCACCAATTAAATCGGCTACCGTAACATCTGGTGTCGCTAATTTTTCTGAAAAACGTTCGTCACGATGTAACCAAGAAATTGGTGTTTCGTCTCCTTTTTCTGCAATGAGCTCTTTTGCAAAACGAGAAATTGGATGAAACGGATCGTCATTAATTTCTGAACCTTCCACTACAGGAATATATTCATCTAATAATTGAACCATTAAGCGTGCTAATCTGGTTTTTGCTTGTCCGCGTAAACCGAGTAAATTAATATTATGTTTCGAAAGTATAGCGCGTTCTAATTCGGGAATTACGCTGTGTTCGTAACCATGAACACCTTTAAAAACAGTTTCCTTTTTTTTAATTTTTTCAAGTAAATTTTCTCGGAGTTCTTCTTTAATTCCGCGCGATTTATAACCCGTTTTTTTGAGTTCGCCAAAGGTTTTTATATCAGTTAAATTCATAGTATTTTTTCTATTTTATCGTATTCTTTTTTTTCGGTTGGCTTCGTAATCTTCAAAAATCATTTCTCCTAATCCATCTAATCCGGTGTAATACGCTTTTCCTTGATTGGATTCTGAAAAATTTTCAACAAATTGTTGCAAATAAGGATCGGAAGCGATCATAAATGTGGTAATTGGAATATTTAATTTTCGTGCTTGAGCCGCCATATTGTAACATTTATGCGTAATATGCGGATCTAATCCCATTGAATTTTTGTAATACGTGCCATCGCGTAAACGCAAGCAACTCGGTTTTCCGTCGGTAATCATAAAAATTTGTTTGTTGGCATTTCGTTTTCTTCGAAGAATATCCATCGCCAATTGCAACCCGGCGACCGTATTGGTGTGAAACGGACCGACTTGCAAATAGGGTAAATCTTTAATTTTAATGGGCCACGCATCATTTCCGAAGACAATTACATCAAGGGTGTCTTTTGGGTAGCGCGTGATTATGAGTTCTGCCAACGCCATCGCTACTTTTTTTGCCGGGGTAATTCTATCTTCACCGTACAAAATCATGCTGTGGCTAATATCGATCATTAAGACGGTACTCATTTGCGCTTTATATTGGCTATCTTCTACAACTAAATCATCTTCAGTTAAATTGAAATTGCCAATTCCGTGGTTAATTTGCGCGTTTTTTAAACTTTCAGTCACTGAAATTTTTTCAACTGAATCGCCGTATTGATAATTTCTGAATTCACCAGTTGTATCATCAGAATTTCCTTTGATCTTGGTTTTATGATTTCCGGGATTTCCTTTGCGCATTTTTCCGAAAATTTGATTCAAAGCACGTTGACGAATAGCTTGTTCTGTTTTTGAAGTAATTGCCATGCCGCCTTTTCCGTCGGGTTTTATGCGTTCTTGAATATACCCTTTCTTCTTTAAATCTTCTATAAAATCATCAATTGTATAATCTTCGGTAGTTAATTTATATTCTTTATCTAATTGGCGCAACCAGTCGATTGCTTCATCGAAATCGCCGGAAGTAAACGTGATTAATTCTTTAAAAATTTCAAATAATTTATCAAACGGACTTTGGTAAGGCGCTTCATAATTTTTGAAAATAAATCCTTTGCGAACATCATTCATAGCATTCTCCTAAATTTATCTTTAAAAATACGGTATTTTGGAAAGATTAGAAATGATACAGATGTTAAACTGAAACTAATGTTTAGGAAAAATTAGACTTCTTTCTGTAAATATTTTCTTCGGAATTTGATCACCAATGTTGAGCTTCTTATAAGCATCCATACAAAAAAACCGAGCCAAATCGCGTAAAGTTTTAACCCAAAATAATCGGCGATGAGTAAGGTTGGCGTAAAACCTAAAAATGTAGCAATAAGTAATACATTCCGTAAATATTTTGCTTCTCCCAAACCTTTAAAAATTCCATCGAACATAAACGCGATCGCATTAATTGGTTGCATTGCCAAAACAACCCAAAAAACAGAACTGAATAAGGAAAGAACAACCGCGTCTTTATTAAAAATTTCGCCTATTTGCGTGTAAAAAATTCCGCAGATCGCCATGAGAATGAGCGCAATATAAACCGCATATTTACTAATGTCTTTACTTAAATTCCATAAACGAACGTAATCTTTTGCGCCTAATAATTTTCCGCCAATCGCGTTTCCGGCATTTGCATATCCATCAATAAAAAAGGAGAAAAACAGCCAGATATTCATTAAAATACTTTGAGCGGCGATGTAACTTTTTCCGTAATCTGTGGCATAAGCGTTTGCTAAATAAATGGCAAAATTTAGTGCGGCGGTACGTATAAAAAGATTAGCCGCCATCAATAAAAGTGGTTTCATTCGTGGGTTTATATTGAAACTCAACTTTAAGTGAAAAGGTGTTTTTTTAAAGAAAAAATATAAAGCGATAACCAACATTGTAGCTTGGGCGGCGACACTTGCATAAGCTGCTCCGGCTAAATGCATCGGTGGAATAAAACCCTCTATTCCATAAACTAATAAATAATCTAAGCTGACATTTACAACCGCTCCGGCTAAACTGGCTTTCATTGCCCAAAGTGTATTCTGTAGTCCTCTAAAAATTCCGAAGATGGCAAAAGTCACCAACGTTAAGGGATAGCCTACCGCACGAATCGTGTAATATTCTTCAGTGTAATCGAGAATTAATCCTTCCGCATTATAAGCGCTAAAAATACTTTCAGCAAAAAAAGCTGTGATACCGTAAATAGCGAAACTCAATAATAAATTGAAAAAAATAGCCTGCGGAATTAAGGTTTTTACCGCGTGAATTCTGTTGGCGCCAAAATGTTGAGAAACAATTGCTGAAATTGCCGTTTTGGTTTGTGCTACAATCCAAATAATTGCCGATAAAAACGAACCCACAATTCCCGCTGCCGCTAATGCTTCAACTGAATTTTTTTCGACATTCCCAATAACCGCAATATCGGTTAAAGAGATTAGCGGTTCTGCAATTCCTGCGATAATGGCAGGAATCGCAATTTTATTAATTTCTTGAAAAGAAACTTTAGGTGTGTTGGCCATAGGAAATGGCTTTTTTAATCTTCAAATAAAGCTTTGAGTTCGGTTGCTTCACTAGGTTTTAATTTTCCGGCAAGTACTAAACTTAATTGTTTTCTTCGAAGTGCAGCATCATAGCGATCTTGCTCTTCTTTAGTTTCAGGTTTTATTGGTGGAACCGGAACCGGGGAACCGCTATCGTCTACAGCTACAAACGTATAAATTGCATCATTCGCTTTATTGCGTAAACCACTTTCACGATCTTCTACCCAAACATCAATCACTACTTCCATAGAACTTTTAAACGCGCGGGAAATATTAGCTTCTACGGTTACTACACTTCCTAAGGGAATCATTCGTTTAAAAGCTACGTGATTTACAGAAGCGGTTACTACAATTCTTCTGCTGTGGCGTCTTGCGGCAATACTTGCGGCACGATCCATCCGTGCTAATAATTCGCCTCCAAAAAGATTGTTTAGTGGGTTGGTTTCACTTGGTAAAACTAAATCGGTGAGAATAGTTCGTGAATCTGTTGGCGATTTTGCTTCCATTTGTTTTTTTGGCAAAGGTAAGATTTGTAACGTTAATAGAAGCTTAAAGTTCTTTTACTCGATAATTGTGATTCAAGCTCACTTTTTTTGAACCAAAAAATTATTTTTCGTGGTTTTGAGAATTTGCTTCAAGACTTTTTACTAGCAACCAAGCATTTTGGTTTTCTTGATTTTTAATGGTTCGTAAAGCCTGTAAAGCTTCTGTGCGACTTTCAAAAGTATTGTAAATTACTTGGTGTAAACCGTACTTATTTACACCTATTTCTCTTGCCGGAAAACCTTGCTCACGAAGTTGCTTTAATTTTTTCTCTGCATTTTCTTTTAAGCGAAAAGCACCTGCTACAATATGATAATTTCCTTTTTGGGTATGAACTTTGAATGTAACTTCTGGCAACGGATTGTCGATGGCGAAAGTTGCTTGCTGAATGGTTTGTTCAACTTTCTTTTCAGCTTTTTGTTGTTCGGCTAAATTATGATTTTTCACATCGTTACTATACCAATTTGCAGCTACTAAACCTGAAACGCCAATAGCAATAATTCCGACAGCGGCGTATCGCCAAATAGGAATTGTTCGTTTTTCTTCTGGGAGTTTTTTAACAGGAATTTCTTTTTCTTCAACTTTTGTAGAAACCGTTTCAGCAGGTTTTTCTTCGGCGGTTTTTACCGATCGTTCAATTTTAGAAGCGGTATACATTTCGGTTCCAAAAGCTTCCAATAAATAATTATGATGATAGGAAGGTTGAAAAATAATTTCTTCTTTTTCTAAATAAAACGTTCCAATAGCTTCAAATTCTATCTTGCCGATTTCACGTAACGAAGTTTTTAATTGCGCTACAAAACTTGCAACTTGTTGCATCGCTTCTTGGTAGGAAATTTCTTCAGCTTTACTGAGGTAATTAATTAAAATTCCGTCGTTTTCAGTCAATTTATTATTGAAACCGAGGTGTTTTTTAGGAGGATAAAATGCATGCGTAGTTTCATGAATTTGTGCTGGTTTTCTTTGTGTTAGAAATGCGCCAAAGTCAGGAATGACGACACATTCGTGACGATATAATAAATCTTTAATGTAATTTTCTATCCTCATATAAACAAAAGTAGTTTTTTTTCGGCTAGTAGAAAAGTTGTATTCTCGAATTTATTAACAAATCTTTTCTGTATTTTTAAGCAATCCTTTTTATATGACTACAGATGAATTACTTGCGCTTTTAACACTTCAGCGTGTGCGCAATCTTGGAGATATTTCAGCAAAAAAATTATTACGTGTTTTCGGTTCTGCTGAAAAAATTTTTAATGCTAAACCTGAAGAATTACTAGCTATTGAGGGAATTGGCAAGTTTAAAATTAGCGATTTACACAACCCAAACCATAAGGAAGAAGCGAAAGAGGAATTGGAATTTATTACTTCAAATAATATAGAAGTACGTTACTTTAAAGATTCTAATTATCCTGAAAATTTAAAACATTGCATAGATGCGCCAATTTTACTTTTTCAAAGAGGAAATATTCATCTTGAAAATAAGCGTTTAATAAGTATTGTTGGTACGAGAAAAGCTACAAATCAAGGTCTTGCATTTTGCGAAGAATTAATTGAAAAACTCGCTCCACTAAATCCTGTAATAATTTCCGGATTTGCTTACGGTGTAGATATTTGTGCGCACAAAGCAGCTCTAAAAAATAATTTACAAACTGTAGGGTGTTTAGCACACGGATTAAATCAAATTTATCCGAAAACACACGCAAAATATCAAGATGAAGTACTTGATTATGGCGGATTTATAACTGATTTTTGGAGCGATTCAAATTTCGATAGAAAGAATTTTTTAAAACGAAACCGCATAATTGCTGGGTTGAGTGAAGCGACGATCGTAATTGAAAGTGCTGAAAAAGGCGGTTCGTTAGTTACGGCAGATATTGCAAATTCTTATAATCGAGAAGTTTTTGCAGTTCCAGGAAGAACTACCGATAAGTTTAGCAAAGGTTGTAATAATTTAATTAAAAGTCAGCAAGCGCATATGTTAACCTGTGCTGAAGATTTAATTTATTTGCTGAACTGGGATTTAGAATCGAAACCTACAAAAAAAGCTCCCGAATTATTTGTAAACTTAACTGAAGAGGAAGAAAAAATTTTAGCAACGCTTCAACAAGGTAAAACAGAATTAGATGAACTTTCTCATCGAGTAGAAATTCCCACCTTTAAATTAGTACCACTTTTATTAAACTTAGAACTGAATAATCTTATTCGTCCTTTACCTGGAAAAATATATGAAGTTATATAGTAAATAGTAAAGAATTTGTAGTTTTACCGCAATAAAATAAAACAATTATGAAAACTTTTTTAAAACTAAGTCTTTTTCTTTTTATAGGTATGTTATTATCCTGTAGTAGCGATGATGCAACCGATAACACGAACGTAGAAAATCCAGAGGAATCTTTATCTGAAGAGGAAAAACTATTGGGTACTTGGGCATTAAGTGATCGCGAGCCATACGGTATTGAAGATTGTGAGCGTCTCACTACTTTTAATTTTGGAGAAGAAAATTATATGGAATATACTTTAGCTTATGGAGATGAAGCTTCAGAATGTGAAGAAATACTATTAATTGGAACTTGGGAATTTTTAAATGAAAAGGAAAAACAAATATTTATCGAAGTAAATTCTGAGGATGAGAGTGCTCTTACCACACGAACTTTCACTTATGATTTTGTAGATGAAGAAACATTAGAAGTTACCTATGAAGAAGAATTCTTGGGTGTAGAAACCTTTAAAAAGCAATAATTAGTTATGAAAAAATTACTATTACTTTTTACCATAGCTATATTAAGCTCAAATTTGAATGCTCAAAATGAAACTCAATCTTCAACAGCAAGTGTCGAGAAGTCTATATTTAATGTTCAAACCGGCCTTTTAGGAATTTGGGCCAATCATGAATTAGGTTTATCTAATAGTATTTCTTTGCGAACTGAAATTGGGTTCGATGTTTATTTAGACGAAAATTTATTTTTCGATCAAGATAACCTCACTTTTGGACTTACTCCTGTTATCACGGTTGAACCTAGATGGTATTACAACTTGGAAAAGAGAGTTGAAAAGGACAAAAATATTGCTAAAAATTCGGGTAATTTTTTAAGTTTAGAAACAAGTTATAATCCGAATTTGTTTACCGTTTTTAATAGTGGTGAAGATGTTGAAATTCGTGATCAAGTAAGAATTATTCCCACTTGGGGAATACGCAGAACTTATTGGAGTCATTTTACATTGGAAGCTGCTACAGGTATAGGACTAATACATGTTTTTAAAAATAACAATTCCTTTTTCATTCAAGAGGCTGAAAATATAATTGCATTAAAGCTTTATTTCAGAATTGGTTATACTTTTTAGAATTATTTATAAGCACAAAAAAAGCTGAATTTTCACATTCAGCTTTTTTATTTTAATAACCTAATTTTTTTCTAACTCTTTCTAAAACATCATTGGCTGTTTCTTTTGCTTTTTCAGCTCCTTTTTCAAGCGCGGCATCAATCTCGTTGAGGTTATTCATATAATAATTATATTTTTCACGCTGCTCGCTATATTTTTCAACTATCAATTCATATAAAGCTTGTTTTGCGTGGCCGTAACCGTAATTTCCCACTTCATATTTTTTTCTCATTTCTGCAGTTTCTTCTGCGGAAGCGATTACTTTATAAAGGTTAAATACGTTACAAGTATCAGGGTTTTTAGGTTCTTCCAATGGCGTACTATCGGTTTGAATTGACATCACTTGTTTGCGCAATTTTTTATCGGTAGTAAACAAATTGATGTAATTTCCTCTCGATTTACTCATTTTTTCACCGTCAGTTCCAGGAATATACTTAGTGTTTTCTTCAATTTTAGCTTCCGGCATGACAAAGGTTTCGCCTATTTGCGTGTGAAATCTTGAAGCTACATCTCGCGTCATTTCAATATGTTGTAATTGATCTTTCCCTACCGGAACAAATTCTGCATCATACAATAATATATCTGCAGCCATTAACATCGGATAGGTGAAAAGTCCAGAATTCACATCGGCTAATCGATCGGCTTTATCTTTAAAAGAATGAGCTAAGGTTAAACGTTGGTACGGAAAAAAACAACTTAAATACCATGAAAGTTCAGTTACCTGTGGAATATCGCTTTGGCGATAAAAAACCGTTTGTTGAATATCTAACCCAAACGCAAGCCAAGTTGCGGCTACAGAATAGGTGTTTTCTTTTAAAATAGTAGCATCTTTAATTTGCGTTAAGGTGTGCAAATTTGCAATAAATAAATACGATTCGTTTTTAGAATCGTTTGCCATTTCAATAGCAGGAATAATAGCTCCCAGTAAGTTTCCTAAATGTGGAGTTCCGGTACTTTGTATTCCAGTTAAAATTCTAGCCATAAGTAAAATTTTATTGGCACCGCCAAAGGGTATAATACCCCAAGTTTTGCCTCGAAATTATTAAACGTTTGTCCGATTTACATCTCGCGGACTTATCCTGAGGTTGTAAATTTTTGTAAAGGTATATTTTTTATAGAATTGACTCGGTACAATTTCTTATTTTTGGAGCTTATGAAATTATTCAAAATAATTTTAATAGCCTTGTGGCGCATCTGGTTTTATATCTTAATTAGCGTCCCCATTATAATTATGTTCCCTTTTTTGTTGATAACCACTTCAAGAGAGAAATATTATGATGCTTTTTTTTTCTTGGCAAGAATTTGGGCGAAAATCGTGCTTTTTGGTATGGGTTTTTATCCCGTTTTAAAAACTATCGAAAAACCGGTAAAGGGGAAAAGCTATATGTTTGTCGCCAATCATACATCTATGACAGACATTATGTTAATGTTGTATTGCATTAGAAATCCATTTGTTTTTGTAGGAAAAAGAGAACTGGCAAGATTTCCGATATTCGGTTTTTTTTACAAGCGAACCTGCATTTTGGTAGATAGAAATAATGTAAAAAGTAGAAATGCGGTTTTTCAGCAAGCGCAACGACGATTAAGTCAAGGCGTTAGTATTTGTATTTTCCCGGAAGGTGGCGTTCCTGATGATGAAAATATTTTGCTCGATAATTTTAAAGATGGTGCTTTTCGTTTAGCGATAGATCATCAAATTCCGATTGTTCCGCTTGTTTTTTTTGATAATAAAAAGCGATTTTCATATAATTTTCTCTTAGCTTCTCCAGGTAAAATGCGTGCAAAAATTCTACGCTTTATAAGTACTGAAAATTTAACACAACACGATAAAAAGGGATTACGAGAACAAGTTCACACCGTATTATTAAATGAATTAAAAAAAGCCACCTAAATAAATTTAGATGGCTTTCGGTTCATCATTGCTTCAATCAACTAAAAACAGGCTTAAAACTTAAAATTAAAACCGGTGTAAACACCAAAGAAATAAGGCATAAAACCATTGGTGTTTTTCGAAAAAGTATTGATTTGGTATTTAAATGTAGGCTCTAAATTAAAATCTAATTTTTTGCTTAACTCATATCCAAAACCCAGGCCAACATTCGTACTAAAACTTACATTGTTTAAATTATTTGCTTCGCCTAACGCCGTACTTCCTTCAGCAGAATTTATAGCGATTGTATTTTCGCTTAACACTAATGTGCTTGCTCCGCCGATAACATTAATATTAAAACGTTTATTAAGTAAAGTATATTCCATTTCCAGTGGAATTTCTAAAAAACCTAAGCGCTGGTTGATTGTTCCTGTGGTAAACGGAGTTCCCCTACCTTTAAATTCTGGAGGACCACTAATTTCTTTTTGATCTAACACCAAAATATTTTTATTGCTTTCATTTCCTTTTAAACCATCTAAACTCATTGCGTTGAGCGACGAAGTGAAAACAATATCATTCGTGTTATAACTCATATTCACTTTGCTAATTCCAGAACGAACTTTAAATTTTTCAGAAATAGCATAAGCAAAATTTACACCGTAAGCCATCGTAACTTCGCCTTCTGAACTGTTATCTGCAAATTGAGCGTCTATCGTATTTCCGCCGTTTAAACTTCCGTAATAAATTGGAGAAATATTAGGTTTTACTGCCCATTTTGCGAGATCTGCATCATCACTTTCTATATCTTTTTCCTTATTCATTTCTTCTACTTCATCGAGTAACGAGCGTTTTTTAGCTGGCAACATATTTTCCGCTTCTAATTGAGAAAGACTTAGCAAATCGGAATTGCTTTTTAATTCATTTTGAAGCATTTCTTCAGTTGAATTAGAATTAGAAGGTGAATTTATTTTACCATTTTCTGTGGTATTATTTTTCTGGTTTGCTGAAGAATTAACCGACGCAATCCCTGAACGATTTTTAGTAGAATTAGTTTGGTTAGTATAATTTTTTTCTTGTGGTTTTGTTGAAGTATTTTCTTTAGAAGAAACTATAGATTTTTCTGAAACAGATTTTTTATTTTGAATGTTTTCATTTTCTTTTTCAGTTGAAATAATTTCTTCTCCCTCGTTATCTTGATAAGTAATTCCGGAAGAATTTGAAGTTGAATTTATCGTATTTTTAGTTTCAGTTTTAGAAAAAGATTCTTCGGTGGAATTCGTGTTTTTTTCAATTTTTTCCTCTGAAGAATTTACAATGTTAGGTTCATTTTCAACGGAAAAGAAAAGTGCATTGCTTACTAAAAGTATTCCAATTAATACAGCGGCAACTCCACCGATTTTATACCAAAGCGGAATAATAACCGGACGTTTTTTCTTCTTTTCCTGTAATTTTTCTTTAATGTTATTCCACACTTTTTCATCAGGATTAGCTTCAAAGTCTTTAAACTTTTCCTGAAATATTCGGTCTATGTATTTTTTCTCTTTCATTTTACAAATCTTGTCACGCTATTCATACTTTTTTTTTCGGCTATTTTTTCTTTTAAAATCTGCCTGGCTCGTGCGAGGTTAGATTTTGAAGTGCCAACCGAAATTTGCATCATTTCGGCAATTTCTTTGTGAGAAAACCCGTCTAAAGCGTAGAGGTTAAAAACCATTCGGTAACGATCGGGTAATTCTTGTATAATTTCGAGAAGAAATTTCAGTGAAAATTCTTCTTCGTCTATTTCAATTTCGGGTTCTTCAATATTTTCTTCGTGAATAATTTCAAAAACCTGCGGACCTTTACGATAGCGTTGAAGAGCGGTGTTAATTACAATTCGTTTTAACCAACCTTCAAAAGAACCTTTTCCTTTAAATTGAGCGATTTTATCGAAAATGATTAAAAATGCATCTTGCAAATTATCTTCGGCTTCGTGATAATTGCGCGAATATTTTAAACAGACCGCAAAGAGCTTCCCCGAAAATAATCGGTAGAGTTGCTCTTGAGATTTTAAATCTTGCTGTTTACATTGTTTTATGAGTTGCTCAATACTCAAATACTTATTTTTTAATTACTCACTTACTACCGGAACCTTTTTTTCGAGATAGGTAGCTTCTCCATTTTCATTTTCTCCTCGCCAAAATTTAAAGAGATAAAAATCGTTTCGCGCTGCTGAAAAAAGCAATTTTTTGCTGATTTTTTTATGGGTTAGCGAATCGCAATTTTCATCTAAGATAACACTATTTATGACGGCAATTGTTACTGTATTTTTATTTTCGGTTTTATCAAATCCTTCAAAAAAATAACAGGTATTTGGTTGACTATAATTTATTTGAAATTCATAATTTTTTAAATAAACTAACGTGTCTGGAATTGTCACAGAATCTATAGCAACCAAATCGTATCTAAAATTATAATTATTCTCATCATCTAGACTGCATCCTGCTAGGAAAAGCAGTATTCCTACACAAATAAAATTAATCTTTTTCATCTTCTTTTTGCTTAACTTTTGATAATTAAGCTTTTATATTTTAAGGTAGATGAAAAATAGTAGAGAAGGTTGCGTTAAAACAAAAAAAATCCTACCGAATAATTAAGGTAGGATTTTTAAAAATTTTTATATTGAATAAATTAAGAAGTCGCAATTTTTATGGCTTCAGTAATTTTAGTTTCTAATTCTTCCATTAAATCTGGATTGTCTTTTAGTAAAGTTTTTACGGCATCTCTACCTTGTCCTAATTTAGTATCTTCATAACTAAACCAAGAACCGGCTTTTTTAATAATTTCGTAATCTACACCAACATCAATAACTTCACCAACTTTAGAAATTCCTTCGCCATACATAATGTCGAATTCTGCAGTTTTAAAAGGCGGTGCTACTTTGTTTTTTACCACTTTTACTCGCGTTTTATTTCCTTTTACATCGCTATTACTGTCTTTAATTTGGGTTGAACGACGAATATCGAGACGAACCGAAGCGTAGAATTTTAATGCATTTCCACCGGTAGTTGTTTCAGGGTTCCCGAACATAACGCCAATTTTCTCTCGAAGTTGGTTAATAAAAATTACCGTACAATGGGTTTTACTAATTGAAGCGGTTAATTTTCGAAGTGCTTGCGACATTAATCGGGCGTGTAATCCCATTTTAGAATCGCCCATTTCACCTTCAATTTCACTTTTTGGTGTTAAAGCCGCAACAGAATCGACTACAATAATATCAATTGCACCAGAGCGAATTAAATTATCTGCAATTTCTAAAGCTTGTTCTCCGTGATCCGGTTGTGAGATGATTAAATTTTCAATATCAACGCCTAATTTTTCAGCATAAAAACGATCAAAAGCATGTTCCGCATCAATAAAAGCTGCTATTCCTCCAGCTTTTTGAGCTTCTGCAATAGCATGCAAAGTTAATGTTGTTTTTCCTGAAGATTCTGGTCCGTAAATTTCAATTACACGTCCTCGTGGGTAACCGCCAACACCTAATGCCAAATCTAAACCTAACGATCCAGATGAAATTGCATCTACATCTTGTACAGCTTGATCGCTCATTTTCATGACCGTTCCTTTTCCGTAAGTTTTATCTAATTTATCTAGCGTTAATTTTAACGCCTTCATTTTTGCTTCTTTTTCGTTGTCTTTACTCATATTTCTTAGCTCCTATAATGTTCTTGAAGAACCGCTAAGGTACTATAAGTTTTTGTGCATCACAATGCTCTACGCAACCTTTTTAAATTTTTTGTATCTACTTATAAAGCTAGAAAAAGATAGATGAGGTTTCTGAAAAAGAATATTATTTTTAATGGAACCACTTTAATTACAATTGCTTACACAAGCGCTTGTAAAATTGATGGTGGCTGACGTTGTTTTACTTTTTTAAGCAATTAAAATAATAAGTAAAATAATGAATTAGCCATTCACAAAAAAGCCCGGAACAAGTTTCACGGGCTTTTTTGTATTTTTATAGTATCTTTGCAAACTCAAACTTTTGTAAAACTTTAAATTAGTATAGCATGCAACTGTACAATAAATTAAGTGCACAAGAGAGAGCGCAATTATTAGATGAAGCCGGCGAAGACCGACTCACGCTTTCTTTTTATCAGTACGCCAAAATTGGCAATCCAGAACTTTTCAGAAATCATTTATTTGTCGCTTGGGACGCTTTAGAAGTCTTGGGTAGAATTTATGTAGCCCACGAAGGAATTAATGCACAACTTTCCGTCCCGGCGAAGCGCTTTAACGAATTTAAAAAATTTATTGATGAAATTTATTTTCTAGAAGGCGTTCGGTTGAATATTGCTATTGAACACGATGTAAAATCATTTTTAAAACTGAAAATAAAAGTTCGTGATAAAATTGTAGCCGACGGTCTTGATGATGATACGTTTGATGTTACCCAAAAAGGTGTTCACGTTGATGCGAAAAAATTCAACGATTTATTGAACGACCCCAATACGGTTTTAGTAGATATGCGAAACCATTACGAAAGTGAAATTGGTCATTTTCAAGGAGCAATTACACCCGATGTAGATACCTTTAGAGATTCTTTACCAATAATTGAAGAAGATTTAAAAGAACATAAAGAAGACAAAAATTTGGTGATGTATTGTACCGGTGGAATTCGATGCGAAAAAGCCAGTGCTTATTATAAACATCGTGGATTTAAAAATGTATTTCAATTAGAAGGCGGAATAATTGAATACGCGCGTCAAGTTGAAAATTTAAAACTCGAAAATAAATTTATCGGTAAAAATTTCGTGTTCGATCACCGTCGAGCTGAAAAAATTTCTGATGATGTGATCGCGCATTGTCACCAATGCGGCAAAGCTTGTGACACGCACGTAAATTGTGCAAATGAGGCTTGCCATTTATTGTTTATTCAATGTGAAGAATGTGCCGAAAAAATGGATAATTGTTGTTCAGATCATTGTAAAGAAATTCATGCGTTACCTTATGAAGAACAAAAAGCACTTCGTCGCGGTAAACATAACAGCAATAAAATCTTCAAAAAAGGAAGATCTGAAGTGCTGAAATTTAAGGCGTGATATATAAATTCAAAATATGAATAATACTGACGAAACTTCTTTAAAAGAAAAAATTTATTTAGGAATTTCTTCAGTATTTTCAGTTGTAGCGCTGCTAGAATTTATTCTGTGGATTTTAATTTTTAAGCGGCACGATTCATTTAAAGATGCCAAGACAGCTTATTTCAATTTATTTCCCGAATTTTTACGTCACGCTGGTTTAGCTACTGGAATAACCATTCTACTTCTTTTAATTTCAATAGCCTTATTTAGCTATGTTTATAGAAATAAAAAACTAGGTTCAATTAGTTTGGGCTTTATTATAATTACGTCTTTATTATTGCTTTGTAATATCTGGTCAATTTTGTAGAAATTGAAAATAAACTTTCTAAAGACTTCAACATTTAGAAAACTTCATGCTTGCTCATAATAAATTGGTATCTTTACCTTTTAAAAAAATACTAATGTTCAACCTTGTTTTTTTCAGAATAGAGGTTTCAAGATATAATTAAATATGGCGTGTGGAAGTTGCTCGACCGGTAAAGACGGTCAGCCAAAAGGATGTAAAAATAACGGTTCTTGCGGAACCGACAGTTGTAATAAACTCTCAGTTTTCGATTGGCTTTCAAATATGAGTTTGCCAAACGGACAAGCTGTTTTTAACTGTGTAGAAGTCCGTTTTAAAAATGGAAGAAAACACTTTTATAAAAATGTAGATAATTTAAGTCTTCAAATTGGCGATGTTGTCGCTACAGAAGCTTCACCAGGTCATGATGTTGGTCAAGTTAGTCTTACCGGCGAATTGGTGAAAGTGCAAATGCGGAAAAAACGCGTTAAAGAAGATAGTGATGAAGTTCTAAAAATCTATAGAAAAGCTTCACAAAAAGATATTGATGTTTGGACCGAAGCTAGAAATCGTGAAGAACAAATAAAAAAACGCGCGCGAGAAATTGCTATTCGATTAAACCTGCGAATGAAAATTAGCGATATAGAATTTCAAGGCGACGGCTCAAAAGCTACCTTTTATTATACTGCTGAAGATCGTGTAGATTTTAGACAGCTTATTAAAGAATTTGCTTACGAATTTAAAACCCGTATCGAAATGAAGCAAATCGGCTTTCGTCAAGAAGCCGCTCGTTTGGGCGGAATTGGTTCTTGCGGAAGAGAATTATGCTGTTCAACTTGGTTAACAGATTTTAGATCGGTAACCACATCAGCAGCGCGTTATCAGCAACTTTCCTTGAATCCGCAGAAATTAGCCGGACAATGTGGAAAATTAAAATGCTGTTTAAATTATGAACTCGATTCGTATTTAGACGCACTTAAAGAATTTCCAAAGCAAGACACCAAACTTCAAACCCAAAAAGGAACAGCAGTTTGTCAAAAAATTGATATTTTTAAAGGTTCATTGTGGTATGCTTATGAAGGTGAATGGATGAATTGGCACGAACTGAAAACAGATCAGGTTAAAAAAATACTCGAAGCCGCTAAAAACAAAAAGCCTGTTGCCAGTTTAGAAGAATTTTCAGTAGAACTTGAAAAGGAAAATAAAGTTGACTTCGGAAACGTTGTAGGTCAAGACAGTTTAACACGTTTTGATAAACCCACCAAAGGGCAAAACAAAAAGCGAAGAAATAAACGAAAGAAACCACGAAAAAAAAGGCCTAAAAACAATGCATAAATTTTTGGTATTTTTATTGCTTTCAATTTGTTTTTTAATGACTTCGTGCGACTCAAAACAAGTTTTTGATGAATATAAAAGCGTTGGTAAAAGCTGGCATAAAGATTCTATTGTAAATTTTCAGGTGAAAGACTTAGATACATTAAAATCGTACAATTTATTTATAAACATTAGAAATAATAGCGATTTTAACTACAATAATCTTTTCTTAATCACCTCTATGAATTTTCCCAACGGAAAAATAATAACCGATACTTTAGAGTATGAAATGGCTTATCCCGATGGAAAATTTATGGGCTCAGGATTTGGAGAAGTAAAAGAAAATAAATTGTGGTATAAAGAAAAGGTTCAATTTACTGAAGAAGGCGTTTATCAAGTCGATATTCAGCAAGCGATGCGCAAAAACGGAAAAATAGATCCAATTGAAAAATTAGAAGGAATAACCGAAGTCGGTTTTAGAATAGAGAAAGTAAACTAATAGTTTTATACGTGAGTTCACAAAAAAAATCAAAATCAACGAAAAAAAAATCATCCTATAGAAAATATATAGCGTGGTTTTGGGGCTTATTTGCGGCAGGAATTTTAGCAGTAATATTTTTATTTCTACTAGCCGGTTGGGGTGCGTTTGGTGAAATGCCAACCTTCGATCAGCTGGAAAATCCTGAAACTAATTTAGCTACAGAAGTTTTTTCTTCCGATGGGAAAACACTCGGGAAATATTATAACGAAAACAGGACGCCTGTAAAATATGAAGATTTACCTGAAAATTTAATAAATGCTTTAGTCGCTACTGAAGATGAGAGATTTTATGAACATTCGGGAATAGACCCTCGCGGAACCTTGCGTGCGGTTGCTTACATGGCGCAAAAAGGAGGGGCCAGCACCATTACCCAACAATTAGCAAAACAACTTTTCACTAAAGTACGTTCAAGCAATTTAGCCGAAGCTGTCATTCAGAAAATAAAAGAGTGGGTGATTTCTGTACGCTTAGAACGTCAATACACGAAAGAAGAAATCATTACGATGTATTTGAACAAATATGATTTTGTTTATCAAGCCGTAGGGATTCGGTCAGCTTCACGTATTTATTTTTCAAAAGAACCAAAAGATCTAAAAACGGAAGAAGCAGCAGTATTGGTAGCGATGCTTAAAAACCCGATGCTTTATAATCCAAGAAAGGAAGAATTTAAACAAAATTCATTAGATCGAAGAAACGTGGTGTTAAGCCAAATGGAAAAGAACGGTTTTCTTACAAAATCAGAAGAAGACTCGTTACAGCAATTACCATTAAAAATAGATTACAGTCCTGAAGGTCACGACGAAGGAATGGCGACGTATTTTAGAGCTTATCTACAAGGTTTCTTAAAAGATTGGATAGATAAAAACCCAAAACCCGATGGTGAAGAATATAATATTTATCGCGACGGATTAAAAGTTTATACCAGTATCGATTCTAGAATGCAAAAGCACGCAGAAGACGCGGTAAAAATGCATATGGCGCATTTACAGAAAGAATTTAATCGTCAAAATGAAAAAAATAAAACGGCACCTTTTAGAGGAGTAACCACAGAAGAAATAGATCGAATTATTTCACGAGCTATGAAAAATAGTGGACGTTGGAAAGAAATGAAAGCGAAAGGCTTTTCAGAAAAAGAAATTAAAGCTTCGTTCGATAAAAAACGTGAAATGCGCATTTTTTCTTGGGAAAATGAAACCGATATCGATACGGTAATGACGCCAAGGGATTCCATATTTTACTATAAATCATTTTTAAACTCCGGAATGATGTCGATGGAACCACAAACCGGTGAAGTAAAAGCTTGGGTTGGCGGTATAAATTTTAAACATTTTAAATACGAACACGTAAAACAAGCCAGAAGGCAAGTAGGTTCGACGTTTAAACCATTTTTATACGCAACCGCAATTGACCAACTACATCTTTCGCCTTGTTATCAATTACCAAATTCGCCACATACTATTCCCAAAGGTAAACATGGTGTTTCTGAAGATTGGACACCAAAAAATTCCGGCGGAAAATATGGCGGAATGGTAACCTTGAAAGCAGCCTTGGCAAATTCATTAAACACAATTAGTGCACGATTAATGGATAAAACTGGTCCAGAACCTGTAATCGATTTATTAAAAAAACTCGGTGTCGATACTTCTGAAATTGAACCTGTAGCTGCAATTGCTTTAGGTTCGGTAGATTTAAGTGTATTCGAAATGGTTTCAGCTTACAGTACGTTCGCCAATAAAGGAATTTATGTAAAACCGGTTATCGTTACACGAATTGAAGACAAAAACGGAACAATTTTGTATCAACATGTTCCAGAAAGTAAAGATGTAATGAGTGAAGAAGCTGCTTACGTCACCGTAAAATTAATGGAAGGTGTTACGCAATACGGTTCTGGACAGCGTTTACGTACTACTTGGGCAGTAAACGCGCCACATTATAAAAAAGCGGTAACTGGTTATCCATATGATTTTAAAAATCCGATTGCTGGAAAAACTGGAACTACACAGAATCAAAGTGACGGTTGGTTTATGGGAATGGTTCCTAATTTAACAACTGGTGTTTGGGTTGGTGGTGAGGAACGTTCTGTTCATTTTCCAAGTATTACGTATGGACAAGGAGCAACAATGGCGCTTCCTATTTGGGGAATTTATATGAAAAAACTCTATGCCGATAAAGAACTGAATGTTTCAAAGGAAGATTTTGAACGTCCTGAAGATTTAAGTATTCAAGTAGATTGCGATGGTACAAATCCTTCCGGTGAAAAAAATGATACGAATGACTCGAATGAGGAATTTCCAGATGAGTTAGATTTTTAACTTTTAGAAAATTAATTTTGAAAGCCCTTCAGAAAAGTACAAATTTCTGAAGGGCTTTTTTAATTGTCCTAATCTTAGAATTTTCGTATTTTTCCATAAAATTTAGGAATCTCATGATTAGAAAAACAGTTAATAATGTTCAAGAAGCATTAGAAGGTGTCGAAGACAGCATGACATTTATGTTAGGCGGTTTCGGTCTCTGCGGAATTCCCGAAAATGCTATCTCAGAATTGGTAAAAAGAAATATTAAAGATATCACTTGCATTTCTAATAACGCAGGTGTAGACGATTTCGGATTAGGTTTATTGCTGAAGAAAAACCAAATAAAAAAAATGGTCTCTTCTTATGTTGGTGAAAACGCTGAGTTTGAACGCCAAATGTTAAGTGGTGAATTAGAAGTAGAGCTAACACCGCAAGGGACTTTGGCTGCAAAATGTTTAGCTGCACAACAAGGTTTTCCGGCAATTTACACACCAGCAGGCTATGGAACCGAAGTTTCCCTAAACAAAGAAACGCGTAAATTTGAAGATAAAATGTACGTGTTAGAAGAAGCTTACAAAGCAGATTTTGCATTTGTAAAAGCTTGGAAAGGTGACGAAGCCGGAAACTTAATTTTTAAAGGAACCGCAAGAAACTTCAACCCCAATATGTGTGGAGCTGCAAAAGTAACCGTAGTTGAGGTAGAAGAATTAGTTCCTGCTGGTGAGCTAGACCCTAATCAAATTCACATTCCGGGAATTTTTGTACAACGAATTTTCCAAGGAAAAGATTACGAAAAAAGAATTGAGCAACGAACAGTTCGACCAAAAAAATAAACTATGGCTTTAGATAAAAACGGAATTGCACAACGCATTGCCAAAGAAGTAAAAGACGGCTATTACGTAAATTTAGGAATAGGTATTCCAACGCTTGTAGCCAATTTTGTGCGAGACGATATAGAAGTAGAATTTCAGAGTGAAAACGGAATTTTAGGAATGGGACCTTTCCCTTTTGAAGGCGAAGAAGATGCCGACTTAATTAATGCCGGAAAACAAACCATTACCGCCTTACCAGGCGCAAGTTTTTTCGATTCCGCTACAAGTTTTGGAATGATTCGCGGTAAACACGTAGATCTTACCATTCTTGGCGCGATGGAAGTAGCCGAAAACGGTGACATTGCCAACTGGAAAATTCCTGGAAAAATGGTAAAAGGTATGGGCGGTGCGATGGATTTGGTCGCTTCTGCCGAAAATATTATTGTAGCAATGATGCATACCAACAAAGCAGGAAAATCTAAACTGCTTAAAAAATGCTCGCTTCCCCTAACCGGTGTCGGTTGTGTTACAACCATTGTCACCAATTTAGCGGTGTTAAATGTAACCGAAGAAGGCTTTAAATTAATCGAACGCGCCCCAGGCGTAAGTGTCGAAGAAATCGAAAAAGCCACCGAAGGAAAACTTATCGTAGAAGGAGAAATTCCAGAAATGAAATTATAAAATAGTTAGGGCGAATCCCGATTTTTTATAGAAAAATCGGGACCGCGCTATCCGCTATATCTTTTTTAATTTTTTCTCAAAAAATTAAAAAAGGATGCCGCTACTATCGCTTTCGCAAATCACGGCTACTTTCTTTCATTCTTAAGTAGTTTTTCATTTTTATATAATAAATCCGGAGATTGAAATAAAAGAAGAACAGCTTTTATCGGATTTTTTGTTTTTTTCATACTTCTAAAAATGTCTCCCCACACGTGAAAAACTAATTTTATAGGATTATGATGTTTCGGTTGATCTAAAATACCATAAATCGCCTGTTCATCTTCTGGCTGAAACGTTCCAAAAATTCGATCCCAAATAATAAAAGTAGAACCGTAATTCTTATCTAAATAATGTGCGTTTTTTCCATGATGAACCCGATGATGAGAAGGCGTGACAAACAAAAAGTTTATCCATTTTGGAAGTTTCCGAATGTATTCCGTATGAATCCAGAATTGATATAATACCGCAATTTGATGACAAATAAAAAAAACAACCGGATGAAAACCCATTAAACTAATCGGTAGAAAAAACACCACTTTTAATTGTTGCGTCCAAGAAAGGCGAAACGAAGTAGATAAATTATATTTTTCAGAATTATGATGCGTTACGTGGGTTGCCCAAAATAAACTGGTTTCGTGTCCCATTCTATGCGCCCAATACCGACAAAAATCTAAAGCGAAAAAACAAATAATAGAAGTCCACCAATTTACCGGAATACTCCACGGGACAATGTTATAAACCCAAATTACAAACCCGAACAAAAGTGATTTAATAAGCAAATTTTGAAATACAGAAACTAATCCAATCGTTAAGGAAGCAAAAAAATCTTTTCTTTCATATAGTTTCTTTTTTTGTTTCCAGCTGAAATAAAACTCCAATAAAGCTAGCCCAATCATTAGGGGCGCGGCATATAGAATTAAATCTGGTGCATTAGAAAGTACATCATCCAATGTTATTTTTTCTTTCATATGTTAAATAATATAAAAGAAAATTACAGCCTTAAAAATCCTGAGAGTTAAATTTTAAATACCTTTTGGAATCGCGTCAATTAATTTTTTTGTGTATTTTTTTTGAGGGTTGGCATAAACTTCATCGGCATCGCCGTGTTCAACAATTTCACCTTTGTTCATTACCAATAATTGATCGGCCATATATTTTACAACCGCTAAATCGTGTGAGATAAAAATATAGGTAAAACCGAATTTTTCTTTTAGTTCATTCAGCAAATTCAATACTTGCGCTTGCACTGAAATATCTAAAGCCGAAACCGACTCGTCACAAACAATCAGTTTAGGCTCAACGGCAATAGTTCTTGCAATTCCAATACGTTGGCGTTGTCCACCACTAAATTCGTGCGGATAGCGATAAAAATGCTCTTCGGTTAAACCAACTCGTTGTAATAATTCAATGGTTTTTTGCTTTCTTTCTTTCGAGTTTTTATACAATTTATGGACTTCCATCGGTTCCATAATTGCTTTTCCAACAGGAATTCTTGGGTTTAACGAAGAAAATGGATCTTGAAAAATTAACTGAATTTCTTTCCGCAGTTCTCGAAGTTGTTTTTTGCCAAGGTTGATAATATCATCTCCTTTATAAAAAACCGAACCGCTGCTTGCTTTATCAAGTTGCAATATTACATTTCCTAGAGTAGATTTTCCGCAACCCGATTCGCCAACCAAACCTAGCGTTTCGCCTTCAAATATTTTAAAACTAACATCGTTTACAGCTTTTACAACCCTATTTTTCTTGAAAATTCCGGCATCGCTCACAAATTCTTTTGCGACATTTTTAACTTCTAATAAAGGCTTTTTACTATAAATTTTATCGTGACGTTTTTTTCGTTCTTCAAGTGATTCTACTTCAAAAGAAGTGGAATTTTCCATAAAATTTTTGACCGTCGGTAATGTTTTTACACGTTCTTTTGTTGAAGGTTTTGAGGCTAAAAGCGCTTTGGTATAGGTTTTTTGTGGATGATGAAATAATTGTTCAACTGAATTTTGCTCGACAATTTCTCCCTGAAACATTACCGCAACTCGATCTGAAATTTCTGAAACTAGCGCCAAATCATGTGAGATAAAAATGATACTCATTTCTGTTTCCTGCTGAATGGATTTTAACAGCAATAATATTTCTTTTTGTACCGTTACGTCGAGTGCGGTTGTTGGTTCATCGGCTATTAAAATATTAGGTTTACACGCAATTGCCATTGCAATCATCACGCGCTGTTTTTGTCCGCCACTTATTTGATGCGGATATGCGTTAAATAATTCGCTTGGTTCGGGTAATTTTACTTTTTCAAATAAGCTTAAACATTCTTTTTTCGCTTCATTTTTAGATAAATCGGTATGTTCTAAAAGAATTTCTACAACTTGAGGACCACATTTCATAGACGGGTTTAATGAACTCATGGGTTCTTGAAAAATCATCGAGATTTTATTGCCTCGGATTTTTCGGAATTGTTTTTCAGAAAAAGTGAGGAGGTTTTTTTCTTCAAATAGAATTTTGCCTTCATCAATTTTTGCCGCTTTCGGAAGTAAACCTAAAATAGAAAGTGTGGTTAACGACTTTCCAGAACCAGATTCACCTACAATTCCTAAAATTTCATTTTTTTGAAGTGAAAAATTAATGTCTTTTAGCACTTTTCTCTCTTCAAAAGAAACTGATAAATGTTGTATTTGAAGCAATTTTTCCATTTATACTGAAATTATTTCAGAATCGTCTAATAATTCTTCTTGTCGTAAACGTAAGAATATTTGGGCAATCGCTACCACGTCTTTTTCGCAATAGGTAATTATTCTATCAATATTTTTTTCTTCATAAAAAACATCACGCACTTGGCTACCATCGATGTCATCTTTTGGAGAAGGAATTTGTAGCACATTGGTCATTAATTTTAAGGAAGTGAAATGTTTATAATCGCCAAATTTCCATAATTCTAGCGTATCGAGGTGCGGAACTTCCCACGGTTTTTTGCCGAATAAATCGAGCTTAAAAGGCAATTCTATTCCGTTAATGAGCATTCTTCTGGCAATGTAAGGAAAGTCGAATTCTTTGCCGTTATGCGCACAAAGTAAATGTTGTGGTCTATTAAAATAACTGGTTAAAAGATTTTTGAATTCTTTAAGCAATTTTGCTTCTTCTCCGTAAAAAGTGGTAGTTCTAAAATTTCTGATGTCGCCTTTAAAAGTAAAATAACCCACAGAAATACAAACAATTTTACCGAATTCTGCCCAAATTCCTGCTCGATCGTAAAATTCTTTTGCAGTAAAATCTTCTTTGCGTTGATATGCAGATTTTGTTTCCCAAAGCGATTTTTTTACCTCGCTCATTTCTTCATATGAAGAAAATTCGGGAACGGTTTCTATATCGAGAAAGAGAATATTTTCCAGTTTTATTTTTTTGAGCATAGGTGAAATTATAGAACTCTAAAATACAAATTTATAAGGCAAATGTGTTAGGGATAGCAGCGACATTCTTTTTTATTGGCACCGCCAAAGGGTTTAATACTCCGAAGGCTCGCCTCGAAATTGAAAATTTCTTTCTAACGAATGCCTTTTGGGTTGCCCCTAAGTAGTTTACTTTTCTAAAAAATGAAAAAGATATAGCGAATAGCCCTACCCCGTTTTTTCGGGGGAAAGTCCTAATTATCCAGCATTTTATAACTTTCTTCAATATAAGTGTAAAAATCTGCGGGGAAAGTTTTTCCTTCGGGATGCGGTTCGCGATGATGGCCAAGCCGAACAATGATAATATCATCTTCGGGAATGCTCATTACATATTGACCTAAAATGCCTCGCATTGAAAATATTTTTTTTCCTTTAAAATCGCTTAACCAAAAACCATAACCATATTGCGGACTGTCTTTAAAACGCGGTTCTATTGATTTTTTTACAAAAGCGGAATCGAGTAATTGTTTGCCGTTCCAATTTCCGAAGTTGCTATATAGTTTTCCGAATTTTGCAAAATCGCGAGCGTTAGATGAAATGCAACAATAGGATTTCTCCAATCCGCTTTTTTTGCTGTCTAATTGCCAAAGCGCGGCGGTTTGCATTCCTAAAGGTTTCCAAAAACTTTCACTTAAATAATTGGATAATTTTTTCTCGGTAGCTTTTTCAATAACCATAGCTAATAAAGCCGTGTTTCCGCTTAAATATTTAAATTCTTCGCCGGGTTTTTCTACGACTTTTAAACTGAGTAAAAGTTCACGCAAATCATCGTCTAAATAGGCGCGCGCAGTCATAGAAAAAGGATTGTAATAATTTTCGTCCCAATTTAAGCCACTTGCCATTGAAGAAAGATCGCCAACGGTTAAACGCTTATCGAACTGCGGAAAGAAATCGGCTACGGGTTGGTCTAAACTTTTTATATAACCGTCTTGAATAGCTTTTCCTAATAAGGCGGAAGTGATACTTTTTGCCATGGAAAATGAATTTGTTTTAGACGTTTTCTCATAATCTTCAGCGTAATTTTCGTACCAAATGCTATCGTTTTTGATGATTAAAAAAGCGACCGTTCCTAATCTATTATTCGTTTTTTGTAATTTTTCAGTAGCAGAAACATTATTATAATTTTTATGAATAGCCCAGTTTTGCGGTTTTCCGTTTTCAATTTTGCGGTTGTCGAAATACGGATAGTCATTTATATAAACCGATGTGTGACCTTTAAAATATATAATTCTTACCCCGCGGAGAATATATTCAGCATCAAAAATATAGAGTAAAGCGATTCCTAGTCCAAAAAATAAAACAAGACTAAGAACAATTTTTTTGAAAATTTTCATCAATAAAGCACGATTATCTTTCTAAGGTAATAATTTCTAATTTAAAAAAGCCGTTGTTGAGCAGAAGGATTTTCGAGTTCTAACAAATATTCTTTTCGCCATAAACCCCCCGCATAACCTATTAAGGAACCGTCGCTACCAATTACACGATGACAAGGAATAACTATCCATAACGGATTTTTTCCATTTGCAGCTGCAACTGCGCGAATTGCTTTTATATTACCTAATTTTTTCGAAAGTGCTAAATAAGAAGTGGTTTCCCCGAAAGGAATTTCTTGAAGTGTTTTCCAAACTTTTTTTTGAAATTCGGTTCCTTGCGGATTTAATTTTAAATTAAATTCTTGAAGTTTTCCTTCGAAATACGCGGTTAATTGCTCTACACAAGCTTGAAGAACAGCTGGAATTTCGTCAATATTTTCTTCAAGATTTTCGTTGTCGAGAATAGTTATTTTTGAAATTCCGTTTTCGTCTCCTTCAATTTTTGCAATTCCAAGCGGAGTTTTAAGCGTGGTTTTCTTCATCGGTTTCAGAAGTATCTTCGGGACTTGGTTCGTCTTTCTTTTTTTCTTCGTGAGAAATAATTCCGAGGCGTTTTGCGCGACGCTCCCAATTTTTACGGGCGAGTTTTTGCATATCTTCAATGCTATCGCTTTCGTCCATAATTTCTAAACCAAGCAAGGTTTCAATAATATCTTCCATGGTAATTAAGCCTACCGTATTTCCAAATTCGTCGGTTACTACAGCTAAATGCGCTCTTTTTTCAACAAAAAATTCAAATAAACGCGGAATTGGCGTAGAAGAATGCGTAATGAGTAATTCTCTTTTTAAACTGGAAAGCGGTTGTTTTCCTTTTTCATTTATCATTTCTTCAAGCACATCGTCTTTTAAAATAAAACCGCTAATGTTATTGGGTTTTTGCTTGTAAATAGGAATTCGAGAGAATTTTAAATTCTTATGCGTTTCTAAAAAATGTTCAATTGTAATCGATTCGTCTTCAATTACGGCTACCGAAAACGGCGTCATAATATCTTTTGCCAGGACCGATTTAAAAACCAATAAATTTTTAATAAAGGCAGTTTCATTTTCTTTAAAAACGCCTTCTTTCTCTGCAGCATCGGTAATTGCCATAAATTCTTCTCTACTCATTTGCGGGTTGTGAGCAGATTTTCCCACCAATCGTGTGGTTAACATCATTAGCCATAAAATTCCGGTATAACGTAACGGAAAAATAATTAACCGAAGAAAACGTGCGGTAAAGCTTCCGAGGGATTTCCAATAAGTCGCGCCAATTGTTTTTGGAATAATTTCTGAAACAACCAATATTAAAACTGTCATTACTGCAGACACAATTCCAACAGAATTATTTCCGCTTCCAAAGGTTTTTTCAGCTTGAACACCTACTAAAATTGCTCCTACGGTATGAGCAACAGTATTTAGCGTTAAAATTGCAATAAGCGGTTTGTCGATATCTTTTTTGAAATTGTTTAATGTTTTTGCGTACGATTTTCCTTCTTTCAATTTTATTCGGATGAAGGTTGGCGTAAAGCTTAGCAACGCGGCTTCTAAAACTGAACATAAAAATGAAGTAAAAATTGAAAGGAGCGCGTAAACTATTAATAAGGTCATTTGTTATGCCGTTTGGTTAATTTTTTACAAGGTAAAAATTTAAAAAAAGCCACCTACTTAAAAAGAAATTAAATTTTACTCAACAATCGAGATTTAATTGCTTCGAAATCATTTAATCAACTACCTCGCGAAAGCCTACGAGATATTCTACAGAAAAACCCTTACAATTTTGAGGCAAGCCTCTGGGAATTAAATCCTTTGGTGGCGCCAATAAAAAACCCTGATTGTAAATTAATCAGGGTTGTTAAGGTTTAATTTAAAGCGACTAATTTTTCCCACTTTTTGGCGGTGAGTTTACTCGCTAAAGCATCTACGCCAATGTCGGTGGAGTCGTTATAAAAAATCAAATCGTGGTTCGTGTTATTTTCGCTTATATGAAGTCTAATTTCTGTAATTCCATCTTGTTTTGTTTCAGAAATTAAAAGTTCTTCGCCCGTTAAATCTTTTAAATTAATATGTTCGAAAGCTAATTTATCTGAAGTAATCGGAGCAAAAACCAATTCCTTTTTTTGTTGATCTAAGCCAATAACGATTCGGTGGGTAATTTCTATCACTAACAATTCCAATTGTTTTTCTTTCGCAACTTCTGAAAGTTGTTTTTTTAACTGTCTGGTTTTTTTGTATTGGTTATTAATAACCATAAGAATTGGCGCCATAAATAATGCTAAAAAGCCAATTCCCATTAAACTTGTTGATAGGTCCATTTTCTGAATATTTTATAGCAGGTTTTAACGTACTATGTTTGTAAAACACTGTTTGTGATTAATTTAATTTTTTGAATTTGTGCTGAAAACTAAGATTGACACGTTTCCAGCAGTTGACTAAAAAATTAAATCGTTTCAGAAAAAGAAATGAAAAGGAAAAAGTTGCTGAAGAATTAAATTTCGCTGATCGGGTAAAAAATAATGTTCGACAATTTTAGCTGAAAATACTTCAGCAGCGAAATAAAATTGCGTTGGTTTTGTAAAGTGAAAATTAATTGGAGCATCAGAAGAATTTTCAGCCCAGGAAAAATTAACTGAAAATTCTTCTACAAAAAGTGTTTGCTGAAAATGCGAAACGGCTACCTCATGTTTTTGCCGATTGGTATCGTACAAATTTTCTGTAGCAATAAGCGTGTTGTTCGCCATCGACGACAAACAAACGCTAAGCGTTAGAAAAAGAAATAGCTTCTTAAAAATTGACGGTTTCACTTTACAAAATAACTTGAAAAAAGTATAGCTAATTTAATGCCAATTTCATCACGAAATTAATTTGGCAGCATGTTTTGCAAAATAAGTAGCTACAAAGTCAGCTCCCGCTCTTTTTATGGCAGTAAGTTGCTCTAAAACAACAGTATCGTGATCTAACCAACCTTTTTCTGAAGCGGCTTTAATCATTGCATACTCGCCGCTTACTTGATAAACCGATATTGGCACATTTACCGTATTTTTTATATCGCGTACAATATCTAAATAACACAAACCCGGTTTTATCATCACAATATCGGCGCCTTCTTCAATATCCATCAAGGTTTCTTTAATTGCTTCATCACGATTTGCCGGATCCATTTGGTAGGTTTTTTTATCCTTCGGAATATTTTGCGCATCTACCGGAGCAGAATCTAAGGCATCGCGAAACGGACCGTAAAAAGCGGAAGCGTATTTTGCGCTGTAACTCATAATTCCAGTGTTGATAAAACCTTCTTGTTCTAATAACTGACGCATAATTAAAATTCTGCCATCCATCATATCGCTTGGTGCTACCAAATCGGCTCCTGCTTTTGCATGCGAAAGTGCCATTTGCGCCAAAGCTTGAACAGATTCGTCATTTAATATTTTTCCGTTTTCAATAATTCCATCGTGACCATACATTGAATACGGATCTAAAGCCACATCGGTCATTACCACCATTTCAGGAACAGCATCTTTTACTGTTTTTATGGCGCGTTGCATTAACCCGTCAGGATTTACGGCTTCTTTACCTTGATTATCTTTTAAGTTTTCTTCAACTTTTACAAAAAGCAACACCGATTTTATGCCGAGACTCCATAATTCTTTTACTTCTTCCTGAAGCAAATCTAAACTGAATCTATAATAACCCGGCATTGATGCGATTTCTTCTTTTTTATTTTTTCCTTCCACGATAAAAAGTGGCGCTTGAAAATCGTTTGGTGTTAAAAAATTTTCTCTCACCAAACTTCTCATCGCTTCATTGGTGCGTAATCTTCTATTTCTATTTAATGGGAACATAGTATTTTAGCGTTTAGCTATTAGCAATGAGCTTTTAGCTTGTTATTTTTTGTATTAAAGCGTTTAGCATTTTTTTAATTTCTTCTATTTCTGAAAGAAATTTATTTCCGATTTTTTGATTGATAAATCCAAGATCGATGCTAAGTATAAGTTGGTATTCTAATTCATTAGCAGAACCAAAAGCAATATAAAGAAATCTGGTAAAATCTTTTTCTGATTTTCTTCCGCAGCCTTCAGCAATATTTGTTGGAATTGAACTAGAAGACCTTTTCATTTGACTTACTAAATTGAATAGCTCTTCTTTAGGAAAATTATTTGTTAGTTTATAAATATCGAGTGTTAGTTGATGTCCTTTTTTCCAAACTAAATAATTTTTATAATTCCTCATTAGTACTTTCTTTTTTAGCTAATAGCTTAAAGCCAATTGCTGAAAGCTACTTCAAACCCAATCTTTGGGATTTTTCAGCACATCTACCAACTTTTCTTCTTCACTTCCTTTTTCGGGATGATGATCATATTGCCATTGAACTTTTGGTGGTAAACTCATAAGAATACTTTCTATTCTTCCGTTGGTTTTTAAGCCGAATAAAGTGCCTTTATCATGCACTAAATTGAATTCCACATAGCGACCTCTTCTAATTTCTTGCCAGTTTTTTTGCACTTCAGTAAAAGTTGAATTTTTTCGTTTTTCAACAATAGGAACATAAGCTTCTAAAAAACTGTCGCCAACTTCGGTTACAAAATTATACCAATCTTCAATAGTTTTTTCTTCTGAAGCTTTTAAATAATCAAAGAACAAACCGCCAATTCCGCGAGCTTCATCACGATGCGCATTCCAAAAATATTCGTCGCATTTCTTTTTATATTCAGAATAGAAAGCTTTGTCATGTTCATCACACGCATTTTTGGAAACTTGATGAAAATGTTTCGCGTCTTCTTCAACTAAATAATAAGGCGTTAAATCTTGTCCGCCGCCAAACCACTGATCGATCACATTTCCTTCTTTATCATACATTTCAAAATAGCGCCAATTTGCGTGAACAGTAGGAACCATTGGACTTTTTGGATGAATAACTAAACTTAATCCGCAGGCGAAAAAATTAACATCGCCAACCTGAAAATATTTTTGCATCGCCGGTGCTAATGGACCGTGAACTGCCGAAATATTAACGCCGCCTTTTTCAAAAACATTTCCATTTTCAATAACGCGGGTTCTTCCGCCGCCGCCTTCTTCACGTTCCCAAAGATCTTCTTGAAATTTAGATTTTCCGTCTATTTCTTCCAGTTTAGTACAAATACGATCTTGTAAATTTTGTATATATGCGTAAAATTTATCTTTCATCATTTTCAATATAAATCAGGTTACTCGGGTTCACTTGAGCTTCTTTTTCAGTTGAAATTTTTAAGGAATTTTTCATATATTTTTCTAAAGCAGGAATAATTTTTTCTTTACTTATTTTTTGCTGAAAAAGTTTTCTTCCAATTTTATTATTGTGCAAATCCATTGTTTTGGCTAAAGTTTGATTTGGTGAAAGTTTTTCGTGTAAATCGGTAATTTTTATCGTCCAATTTATTGACTTTTCTACAGAATTATTTCTTCCGAAACATTTTTCAGCAATTAAAAAATTCCATAACGCATGCCGAAAAGCGTTGGCTTTGTTGTTTTTATGATGCGATTTGCCAAATTTTTCATCACAAATTTTTAGCGTTTCTTTTGTGGCTTTATAGGTTGGCAAAATATAAAAGGGATTTTTTAAAAGCGTTTTCGATAAAACAAAAAGTTGTTTTAATTTAAAACGCTTTATAGTCTCCCAGATTTTCATTTATCGAGGTTGCCACTCTTTAACCGCATCTACAAAAGCTTTTGCATTTTCTACCGGAATATTAGGTAAAATTCCGTGCCCTAAATTTACAATGTAACGGTCTTTCCCAAATTCATCGATCATTTGGTGCACCATCGATTTTATTTCTCGAGGTGGTGAAAATAAACGAGAAGGATCAAAATTACCTTGCAAGGTGATGTTTCCGCCACTTAAATAGCGTGCATTTCTAGCGGAACACGTCCAATCTACACCTAGTGCCGAAGCGCCAGATTCGCTCATTTCTTTTAGAGCAAACCAACAACCTTTTCCGAAAGCAATTACCGGAACTTCATCTTTTAACGCATCGATAATTTGTTGCATATATTTCCACGAAAATTCTTGATAATCGGTTGGCGAAAGCATTCCGCCCCAAGAATCGAAAAGTTGAACGGCATCTACGCCGGCTTCTACTTTTCCTTTTAAATAAGCAATTGTGGTGTCTGTAATTTTCTGTAATAAAATATGCGCAGCCATTGGGCGTTTAAAGCAAAATTCTTTGGCTTTGTCAAAGTTTTTAGAACCTTGACCTTGCACTAAATAACAAAGAATTGTCCACGGAGAACCGGCAAAACCAATTAGTGGAACTTCATCGTTCAATTCTTTTTTAGTCATTTTTATTGCTTCGTAAACATAGCCTAATTCTTCATACACGTCAGGAATTCGAATATCATTTACTTGAACAGGTGTACGAATAGGATCTGGTAAAAAAGGACCAACGCCGGGTTTCATTTCAATTTCAATTCCCATTGCTTGCGGAACGACGAGAATATCGCTGAATAAAATAGCCGCATCGGTGCCGACTTGATGAATTGGCATTACCGTAATTTCTGTAGCTAATTCCGGAGTTCTGCAACGTGTAAAGAAATCGTATTTTTCTTTCAGTTTCATAAAATCGGGTAGGTAACGTCCTGCTTGACGCATCATCCAAACCGGTGGACGTTCTACGACTTCGCCTTTTAGGGCTTTTAAAAATAAATCGTTTTTAATCATTTCTATATTTTTTTACCACTTGTACGATTACATTTTCGACCGTGGGTTGATTTGCAATTATAATTTTATTTGTATGTTTTTTTGCTTCGCTAGCGGTAGTTTTACCAATACAAAAAGCGGTTGAACTTTTCATTGAATTTTGCTTAGTAAAACTTTGCACAGCACTTGGACTAAAAAATAAAATGCCGTCGAATTCTTGTTGAAATTTTTTCGGGTTGAGTTCTGTTTTATATACTTCAATTTCTTCAACTTTAATATTGTTTTGCTGAAGTTGTTGCGGAAGCTCGTTTCGTCGTTTGTTTCCGCAGAAAAAAGTAAAGGATTTTTCTGAATGTTTTTCTATAATTTTTTCAGCAAGTTCTTGAGCATTTTCGGCTTTTTCAAGAATTTGTATGTTATGATCGGTTAATAGTTTTGCGGTTTTACTGCCAACTACAAATGCATTTTTAATAGTAGTGTTATGTTGAATCGCTTTCCACGCATTTTTACTGGTAATAATAGCATTTTCTACACTTTTTGGCAGCGATAAATTCTGAGCAAAAAAAATCTTGATCGCATTATATTCTACAATGCTAATGTTGGCATTGAGTAATAATTCGGTTTGATTTTTTTCAAGTTTTTTAGTTGTCAGAACGGTTGGCATGATTTTTTAAATATTTTTCGATGTCACTATTTTTTCCGAAAACTACTAAAACGTCTCTTTTTTGAAAAACGGTATCTGGTTTTGGCATTCCGATAACTTCTTGTTTTTCAGATTTTCTTCCAATAAGATTGGTGTATTCTTTTTTCCGCAGAATGGTAATGATGTTCAATTTATATTTTTCACGGAAATTAGATTCTATCAATTTTTTTCCTATTAAAGAATCACAAACCGATACTTCAGAAACTAAATAATCGTCGTCGATTTCAAAATTATCAATACTTCCTTTTAGATTGATTTTTTTAGTTAATCTTTCAGCGTATTCTTGTTCAGGATGAATAATCTGGTCGACATCCATCGCTTCTAAAATTGTATCTTGGATGGCAGAAGCCGAACGTGTAATTATACGGGCTTCAGTTATTTTTTTTACAATCGCAGTACTCATTAACGCGGCACCTTCATGTTCGCCAATTGCCACGATCACAACATCGGTATTTTTAAGCGGTAAAGAATGATAAGCATTTTCATTGGTTGCATCCATTGAAACAGCGTGCGATACTTTTTCTTTTATAAGCTCGATTTTTTCGAGGTTGTTATCGGCAGCAATAACTTCATTACCCGAGTCGGCAAGATGAACCGCTAACGACATTCCAAAATTTCCGAGACCTATGACGACAATTTTCATAATTCAGCTTAGTTAATTAAAATATTTTCTTTTGGATAGGTGTATTCTTTGGTATTTACACTTTTTAGAATACCGATCATTAAATTGATTAAACCTATTCTTCCAAAGAACATTAAAAATACAACAACATATTTACTTGCTTCACTAAGTTCGGGTGTTATTCCGAGAGATAAACCGACGGTGCTGTAAGCTGAAAAAACTTCAAAAGCAATATCGACTAACGCCAAGTTGGGATTAAAAATTATAAGCAACAAAATACCGGTACTAATAGAAGCTAAGGAAATGGAAATAATTGCAAATGCTCGCTGAACAGCTTCTTTTGCTACTCTGCGTGTTCCTATTTCAATATTAGGTTTATCTCTTGCGATTGAAAACACGTTTAAGGTAGCAAGCGCAAAAGTAGTGGTTTTTATTCCCCCACCGGTTGACGCTGGTGAAGCTCCAATCCACATTAAAAACATCATAAATAAAATACCGGGAAGCGTAAAATTATTCATGTCTGCTGTGTTAAAACCTGCTGTTCTTGTTGTTACTGAAGAAAACATGGCAGTAGTAAACTTTCCGAAAACGGTCGAATGTTCCACAAGGTTGGTTTCCTGTTCAGAAAAAAGAAAGAAAACCGTTCCCGCAGTAATTAAAATGATAGTGGTATAGATTACAATTTTTGTATTTAAGGTAATCATTCGCGATAAAAACTTTTTCTTATGCAAGTTGAAAATATTCAGAAAAAATTGTTTTGCATATTGAATAAAATTAGAAGCAATAGTATAGCCTAAACCGCCAAAAATAATTAAAATCATCACTACCCATTGCATATAATAATTAAACCGTAAACCTTCAGCATATAATCCTGTGGAAGACGTGGAAAATCCAGCGTTACAATATGCTGAAATCGCGTGAAAAACAGCAAAAAAGCTCCGGTCTTTAAAACTCTCTACTCCTTGTAAAGATGAATAAATAAGCAACGCGCCGATTGCTTCAACAATTAGAGAAAACACTACTATTCGCATTGCGGTTTGCATAATACTACTTAGTTTTTCATGCCCCAAAATATCTTTCATAAAAAGGCTTTCTTTAAAGGAAGCGCCACTTTTAAAAAAATAGGCAAAAAAGGAAGTAAAAGTTAACATTCCCAACCCGCCAAGCTGAAACAAAACCATAATAATTGTTTGGCCGAAAGGTGTGAAATCTTTCGCGGTATCGAGCACGATTAAACCGGTTACTGCAACAGCGCTGGTTGAGGTAAATAAAGCGTCAACAAACGAAATCCCGTTAACGGTTGCCGCTGGAAGCATCAATAAAAAAGTTCCGCAGAGCGCAATTACAGCGAAACTTCCTACAAATAATATTGCCGGATTAAAATAGAGGTCATAAATTCTTCGAACTAATAATGTAAGCCGAATAAAAAAGTAAACCAGTAATCCATATTCTATGACATAACGTTGCTGAAAAAAGGTTTCGGCAAAGGAATGTGAGTAATTCAGAAAAATTAAAATAAGCTCTAAAACAATGAGCGTAATAAGAATTATAAGATTAAAACGTGAAGTCCGTTTAACTTTAGTAGTATTTCTAAACGATTTGAATTTATAAAAATTGAAACCGATAAGAGCAATTAATAAAAGCGGTAAGGCAATTAGTTTATAAAGTCGAAAATCTTTAAAACTGTGGAAGCCAAAATCAAATATTAAAAACGCCAATAAAAAGAGGTCTAAAAACCAAAGAATAATATTGGATTGCGTTAACTTATTAGGCATTAACTATTCAATTTAGCTTTGATGGAATCCATCAATTTTTTTCCACCCTTTGAAAGTATAGAATTTGCAGCTTCTCGCCCTTTATTTTTGTAATTTTTTAAGGAAAAAGTGCTTTTTTCTTCAAATTTCTGTGTTCCATCTAAACTGAATAAGGCTCCGTGAAACGATACTTCATCGTTTTCAACTGTGGCTAAAGCTCCAATTGGCGCGGTACAACCGCCTTCTAACACTTTTAAAAACTCACGTTCTATATGAACGCAAATAGAAGTTTCTTCATCATTTAAATGTACCAAAGCTTTTCTAGAGAAATTATCATCTTCATTTGCAACAACTAACATTGCGCCTTGCGCCGGCGCAGGAATCATCCAATCTAAATCGATAAAGTTCTCAGGTTTTAAGTGAATACGTTCTAAACCTGCCGCTGCAAAAATAGCTCCGTTCCAATTATTATCGTTTAATTTTTGCATTCGCGTATTTACATTTCCACGTAAATTCACGACGGAATGTGCCGGATATTTATGCAGCCATTGCGCTTTTCGGCGTAAACTTCCGGTTGCGATAATACCGTTTTCTTCGTTTAAAAAATCGGTTCCTTTATGAATTAAAATATCAAGCGTATTGGCTCTGGGTAAAACGGCCGCTTCTACAATTCCTTTAGGTAAAGCAGTTGGTACGTCTTTCATAGAATGTACTGCGATGTCAATTTTATTTTTGATCATCGCTACATCTAAAGTTTTGGTGAAAATTCCGGTAATTCCCATTTCATAAAGCGGTTGATCTAAGTTAAGATCACCGGTAGATTTTACTGGAATTAATTCGGTTTTATAGCCTAAATTTTCTAGTTTATTTTTTACAGTATTAGCTTGCCATAACGCCAATTCGCTATCGCGGGTTCCTATGCGAATAATTTTAGCCATTTAATTTCGGGTATCTTCCAGTTGAAAAACTTTTTGAATAAGTTCTAGACTTTCATCGGTAGTATTTGAATCGTCGCGAAGATGATTTGCAAACTGATTCATGATTTTTTGAATAATACGATTGCTTACAATTTCGGCATGTTCGTTATTAAAATCAGCAATTTTTTTTCGTTGAAAATCTAACTCGGCATCTTTCATCGTGCGAAGTTTCTTTTTCAATGCTTTTATGGTTGGTGCAAATTTTCGTGTTTCCAGCCAAGCGTTAAAATCTTTACGAACTTCAGCAATAATTGCTTCTGCTTCTGGAATAAATTTCTTTCGATTTGCTAAGGTTTCATCAGTCATTTTTGAAAGATGATCTAAATGCAGCACCGTTACATTTTCTAAATCGACAACATCATCGGCAACATTTTTTGGAATCGAAAGATCTAAGATTAAGAGATTTTTTTTGGAATAAATAAGTTCTTTAGAAATCGTCGGATTTTGAGCTCCTGTAGCGACAATTAAAATATCGGTATCTCTAATTTCTGCTTGTAATTCGGCGTGATCTTTTACAATTAAATTGAATTTTCCAGCAACTTTTTCCGCTTTCCCTTTGGTTCGGTTTATAAGCGTAATGTGATCGTTTTTGGTATGTTTCACCAAATTTTCACAAGTATTTCTTCCTATTTTTCCAGTTCCGAAAAGTAAAATTTTCTTGTTCGAAACATCTTCAACTTCATTTAAAATATATTGAACCGAAGCAAAAGAAACTGAGGTCGCTCCTGAAGAAATTCCGGTTTCATTTTTTATACGCTTGCTCGCCTGAATTACAGAATTCACCAAACGTTCTAGAAACGGATTGGTCATTTCTTTATTTTTAGAAAGGATAAACGCGTATTTTAACTGGCTTATAATTTCAAAATCACCTAAAATCTGGCTGTCTAAGCCGGTTCCGACTTTAAAAATATGACCAATCGCTTCTTGATTTTTATAAACGTAAGCCACTTTTTCAAATTCTTCGACCGTTCCGCGTGTATGTTGACACAATAATTTTATAAGTTGAAAAGGATGTTGCGCAAACCCGTATATTTCGGTACGATTGCAAGTAGAAGTTACCAAAATAGCGTCTATTCCGTCAGATTTTGCATCTAGAATAAGCGCTTTTTTTTGTTCTTCATCTAAACTAAAATGTCCGCGAGTATCGGCATCTGCCTTTTGATAGTTAAGACCAATAGCGTAAAATGAATTGTGTTTTGATATGTTGTAGTTCTTCATGGAAGAATTTAGTCCAAAATAATTCGGAACAAATTTAAAACGATTGGTTTTATAAAAGTAACGCTAAAAGAACTTTTAGTGTCGTTATAAGTTATTTTGCTAATTATGATATTATAATTAGCATATTTAGCTTAAATTTACAGTAAAATTAGGCAGTTTGGCTTCTTTACTTTAGAACCATTCTAAATAAAATTAAAATTGAAACGGATGAAAACTACCGAAAAAAACAACGCTGAAAGTTCATTTCATGTAGTTGATATTGAAGAAGGTTTTAAAATCTTAACCTATAAAAATGAGACAGATAGCGTTCAGAAAACCGAACGCGATGTGCATCGAAATTTTATTCAATTTCATTTTTGTGTAAAAGGAAGTGCGAAATTCAATTTTAACGAAGGTCGGTACGCTTTAAATTTAGCAGATGAAAAAGCCTTGTTACTTTATAACCCTACACAAGAATTGCCTTTAAATGTTGAGGTTTCTTCAAAATCTTGGTTGGTTTCGGTCTTTGTTTCCATTAAAAAATTCCACGGACTTTTTTCTGAGGAAGCCAATTATATTGATTTTCTAAAGGAAGACAACCGCGATAAAAAATATTATCAAGAATTGAATATTAGCCCGTCGATGGCGGTAGTTTTAAGTCAGATTTTAAATTTTAATTTACACCCGTCGGTTAAGAAAATTTATTTAAAAGGAAAAGCTTACGAACTTATCGGCTTGTATTTTAATCGTCCAGAAGAAGCCGATGTAGAACAATGCCCTTTTTTAGTAGATGAAGATAATGTGCGAAGAATTAGAAAAGCTAAAGAAATAATTTTAAATCGAATGGCAGAACCACCAACGCTGCAAGAACTTTCAGATGAAATTGGCTTAAGTTTAAAAAAGCTGAAAGAAGGATTTAAAGAAATCTACGGCGATACGGTTTTCGGTTTTTTATTCGATTATAAAATGGATTATGCCAGAAAACTTTTAGAAACCGGACAACATAATGTAAACGAAGTTGGTTTAAGAGTAGGTTACAGCACAGCGAGTCATTTTATAGCTGCATTTAAAAAGAAATTTGGAACCACGCCAAAAAGATATATTCAGTCTATAAATTTGATTTAATTATCGTTTTATAAGAATAAAATACACTCATAAAATGTGGGTTTCGCGATTTGCTTTACCTTTGAAAAAAAATGAATATGAAAGGAGTTTTACTCGTCAATTTGGGTTCTCCAAAAAGTACCGATCCTAAAGATGTAAAAAAATACCTCGATCAATTTTTGATGGACGAACGCGTAATCGACGTTCCGTGGTTATTACGCGCCTTTATTGTAAAAGGAATTGTACTAAATACACGTCCAAAAAAATCGGCAGAAGCTTACCAACGAATTTGGTGGGAAGAAGGCTCACCACTTATTGTACTTTCTGAACGATTACAAAAGAAAATAGATAGTTTTACTAGTGTTCCTATAGCGTTATCGATGCGTTATGGCGAACCTTCTATAAAATCTGGTTTGCAAGAATTGGTAGATAAAGGAGTAGATGAAGTTTTGTTGCTTCCGCTATATCCGCAATTTGCAATGGCAACAACCGAAACCATTTTGGTTTTAGCCGAACAATTGCAACAAGAATTTTTTCCGCAGATAAAATTTACTACCATGCCGCCATTTTATAATCATCCAGATTATATTAATGTACTTTCTAGAAGTATTGGTGAGAAATTAGAAAATTTAGATTACGAGCATTTATTATTCAGTTATCACGGCGTACCAGAACGACACATTAAAAAAAGTGATATAACCAATTCACATTGCAAAATCGATGGAAGTTGTTGTCAAACCCCATCGCCGGCGCATCAATTTTGTTACCGTCATCAATGTTTAGAAACTACGCGATTGGTAGCAAAAACACTTCAGTTAAAAGAAGGAACGTATAGTACTTCCTTTCAATCTAGATTAGGATTCGACCCGTGGTTAAAACCTTACACCGATAGAACGATTGAAAAATTCGGTTTAAACGGAATGAAAAAAATGGCGATTGTTTCTCCTGCTTTTGTTTCCGATTGTTTAGAAACGCTAGATGAATTAGGAAATGAAGGAAGAGAAATTTTTGAAGAAGTTGGTGGTGAAGAATTTACAGTAATTCCGTGTTTAAACGATCGTGAAGATTGGGTAAAAACGTTAAGCCGTTGGATAGACGAATGGGCAAAACAACCGGAAACGGCAAACGCATAAAATGGCAAAAGTTAACTCCGCCGCACTCGGAAACGAACCTATCGGGAAATTGTTGTTGAAACAATCTGTTCCGGCTTCTATCGGAATTTTAGTGATGTCGCTCAACATTTTAGTCGACACCATTTTTGTAGGAAACTGGATTGGTCCAACCGCAATTGCCGCGATTAATGTGGTTTTACCGGTTTCATTTTTTATTGCCGCGTTAGGAATGGCGATTGGTATTGGCGGTTCATCTATTATTTCGAGAGCTTTAGGAGCAGATGATTATGAAAAAGCATTAAAAACTTTCGGAAACCAAATTACGATTACGGTTTTATGTTGCGTTTCTTTAATGATTATCGGGTTAATTTTTATAGACGATATTATTCCTGTTTTCGGCGGAAAAGGTGAAATATTTGAGCCTGCTAAAATTTATTACAGAATCGTATTATACGGCGTCCCGATTTTGGCTTTGGCGATGATGGGAAACAATGTAATTAGAGCTGAAGGAAAACCAAAATTCGGAATGGTTGCTATGGTAATTCCTTCCGTAGGAAATTTAGTAGGCGATTATTTTTTGATAAATGTACTCGATATGGGAATGACTGGTGCGGCTTGGGCTTCAACAGGTTCGTACATTCTTTGTTTTCTATATATTTTATGGTTTTTTCTTTCTGATTATTCAGAATTAAAAATCAATTTTAAACATTTCGGGATCGATCTTCCTATTTTAAAAGAAATTGGCGCGTTGGGTTTTGTAACCTTAGCGCGACAAGCTGTAGTAAGTGTGACGTACTTATTAATGAATAATATTTTGTTTGATCTTGGCGGAGAAACTTCGGTCACCATTTATGCGATAATTGCCAGAATGTTAATGTTTGCGCTTTTTCCAGTTTTGGGCGTTACCCAAGGTTTTTTGCCAATTGCGGGTTATAATTATGGTGCAAAAAAACCGGAACGCGTTCGCGAAAGTATTAATAAAGCAATTATTGGCGCGTGTTTGTTGGCTTTAGTTGTGTTCTCAATTATTATGATTTTTCCTGAAGCAATTGTTTCAGTTTTTACAAAAGACGAACGGATTATAAGTGAAACGCCGCCAGCGATGCGTTGGGTTTTTGCCGCAATTCCTATTATTTCGCTGCAACTAATTGGTTCGGCTTATTTTCAAGCGATCGGAAAAGCTGTTCCCGCCTTGTTATTAACCTTAACAAGACAGGGATTCTTTTTTATTCCGTTGATTTTAATTTTACCGAACTATTTTGGAGAATTTGGCGTTTGGATTTCCTTTCCGCTAGCCGATGTGATTTCAACAATTGTTACAGGAATTTTCTTAAATCGGGAAATTCGGTTACATTTAAAACCTTCTGAAATGACTACGGTAAACACAAAATATAAGTAACTTCAGTTTTGTTATGGAATATTATAATTACATAAAATCACTTCATTTAATTTTTGTCATTACATGGTTTGCCGGTTTATTTTACATTCCGCGTTTATTTGTTTATCAAATTGAAGCCGCTCAAAAACCTTCTCCTGAAAAAGAAATTTTAGGAAAACAACTTAAAATCATGGCGAAGCGTTTATGGTTTATCATTACTTGGCCTTCAGCAATTTTAGCTACTATTTTTGCCATCGTTTTATTGATTTTGCAACCCGTTTGGCTACAACAAGGTTGGATGCACGTAAAACTTGCTTTTGTACTATTACTATTTATCTATCATTTTAAATGCCATTTAATTTTTAAAGAATTACAGCATGATATCGTGAAATGGACTTCTAATCAGATGCGATTATTTAACGAAGGTTCTACTTTAATTCTCTTTTCGGTTGTATTTTTAGTAATTTTAAAAAACTCAATTAATTGGATATTTGGCGTTGCAGGAATTTTTGTATTGGGTATTTTATTAATGCTCGGTTTTAAAATTTACAAACGTATTCGCGAGAAAAAATAAACGGTTCAAAATTTGATGAAGCTATCAAGCAAATTTGACAAATTAGTAAATTAAAATGAAGCTTTTTAAACGCTCTTTACGAACCCGCATTTTTTTTAGCATGATTTTTTTGGTGTTGGGCGCTTCTATTTTAATTGCCGGCGTTACCATTTATCAATATAAAGATGAAGCGAGAGCGTATCAAAAAGACAAATTAAAACGTAAAGAAGCTTCTATTCGCGCTAGTATTAATTACGAAATCAAAACGACCACTTATCCGGTTGATACAAAGTACATTCCGCTAATTTTCAGAGATAAAATTTATGAACTGAAAAATATTCATAATACCGAAATAAATATCTACGATCTTAACGGAAAACTTTTAAAATCTTCAAAAGCTACTTTTTTTAGAGATACCGCGAGTACAAAAATGCCTGATTACGCGCTCGAAGGACTACGGAATTCTAAAGACAAACGATTTGTAAAATATCATTTTGGAGAAAAGGAAGAAGATTACCAATCGTCTTACACCTATATTACCGATAATTATTTTAAACCTTTGGCCATTTTAAATCTTCCGCATATTGAAGATGATGGGTTTATAGATAAACAACTTCGCGATTTTTTATCGATTCTTGGGCAAGTTTATATTTTAATGATGTTGGCGGCAATTGTACTTTCCTATTTCCTTTCAAAATATATTACAAAAAGTTTAAAAGCTGTTAGCGAAAAAATTCATGCCACGAGATTAGATCGAAAAAATAAAAAAATAATTATTCAAGATGCTTCTGAAGAAATTCGCTCGTTGGTAAAAGCCTACAATTCAATGATCGACGAATTAGAGGAAAGCGCTGTAAAACTTGCAACGAGCGAACGAGAACAAGCGTGGCGAGAAATGGCAAAACAAGTAGCGCACGAAATTAAAAATCCGTTAACGCCAATGCGTTTAAGCGTACAAAGTTTCGAGCGCCGTTTCGATGCGAACGATCCTGAAATTGAAAGTAAAATAAAAGATTTTAGCCGTTCGCTAATTCAGCAAATAGATACGATGAGTTCTATAGCTTCAGCTTTTTCTAATTTCGCGAAAATGCCGGCACAGCAAAATGAAATGCTAAATGTGCCAAAAATTGTAAAACTTGCATTGGATATTTTTAATGAATCTCATATTTCATTTACAACTGAAAAAGAAGAAATTTTTGCAAAATTCGATCGAACGCAATTAATTCGCGTGGTTACCAATTTGGTGAAAAATGCGATACAAGCTTCAGAAAACGAAGCAAATCCAGAAATTTCTGTACACGTTGGAGTAGATGAAAAAAATGTGTGCATTTACATTAAAGATAACGGAATTGGTATTTCAGAAGAAAATAAAGATCGTATTTTTGAACCGAAGTTTACCACAAAATCCAGTGGAATGGGACTTGGGTTAGGAATTATAAAAACAATAATTGAAGCGTATAATGGTAGTATTACATTTACTTCAGAAGAAGGAAAAGGAACTACTTTTATCGTAAAATTTCCAAAACAAAACGTATGAGTTATAACAATTTATTAGTCGAAAATAATGATGGAATTGCTCAAGTAACCATCAATAGACCAAAGAAATTAAACGCGCTTAACCGCGAGACCTTAGGCGAAATTCGTCAAGCATTTGCTAAATTAGAGCAAGATGAAGACGTGAAAGTGATTATTGTAACCGGAACAGGCGAAAAGGCTTTTGTAGCAGGAGCAGATATTTCAGAATTCGCAGATTATTCAGTTGAAGAAGGAAAAGATCTTTCCGCAAAAGGTCACAAAGAAGTGTTTGATATGATCGCGAACTTTAAAAAACCGGTAATTGCTGCAGTTAATGGTTTTGCGCTTGGTGGCGGATTAGAATTGGCGATGGCGGCACATTTTAGAATTGCCAGCGAAAATGCAAAATTGGGACTTCCTGAAACTTCGCTTGGTGTAATTCCTGGTTATGGCGGAACGCAACGCTTACCACAATTGGTAGGAAAAGGACGCGCGATGGAAATGATTATGACTGCCGGAATGATCGATGCCAATCAAGCGTTACAATACGGTTTGGTAAATCACGTAACACCGCTTGAAGAATTATTAGAATTTGCTGAAAAAATTGCCGGAAAAATCATGAAAAATTCAATGGTTGCAATTTCACAAGCCATCGATGCGATAAATGCGAATTATGAAGATGGCGTAAATGGTTTTGATAAAGAAATTGAAGGCTTCGGAAAAAGTTTTGGAACCGAAGATTTTAAAGAAGGAACTTCAGCTTTTTTAAACAAGCGAAAGCCCGAATTCCCGAATAAATAAAAATATTATAATATAAATTAAAGTCCGGTTTTAAGCCGGACTTTTTTATTTTCAATTTTTAAATTAAACTGATATGAAATTACAGCTACTCACTTTACTCATTTTAGTGAATATTTTTACGAGTTACGCACAAAATAATTCAGTAGAAATAAAAAAAAGTGAAATATTTAAAGATAAAGGAAGAGATTCTAGAATACTATTTTATGATAACGACAGTGAAGGCAGAATTGTTTTAACAAGACTATTTTATGACGAATTAGACCAGCTGCCTAAACTTTACGTGGTAGAATATTATAATACCGATCTAAAATTAGTGAGTTCAGCTAGTATTAAAGTTGAAAAGCGTCGTAAAATTAAAGAAATGTTCGTAAAAGATAAGAAAGTTTATCTTATTGAATCATTTTACGATAACAGCTCAAATGTTAATCAAATTCATTACAATATCTTAAGTTCAAATAAAAATAAGCTTGAATTTACTTCTAAAAATTTATTTTCAATTCCCAGAGAAAATATTGTTCCAACTCATATTTTAAACGAAAATAATATCGATTTGCCTTCTGGAACTGAGGTGAATATTTCAGATAATAAGAACTATATTTCTTTTGTTTTTGATGTGAATGTTGAAAAAAAAGCAACGCATTTAATTAAAGTTTATACTACAGATTTTCAAGAAGTTTATGAGCATTCTTTAGCTTTAGAAACCAAAGACAAATTTTTTGAATATAATTCTTCTATTTTAAATGAAAACAATGGTACGATCTACATTCTAGGAAAACTTTTTCACAATAATAGTCTAAAAGAAAAAAAGAATGGAAAACCTAATTATTCATTTCAGCTTTATAAGATTGATGAAAATTCAGAAGAAAAACTTTCATTGAAAACGGAAGATAAATTTATCTCTTCCTTAGAAATGCTTTTAAAAAATGACCAACTTGTATTGGCCGGAGTTTATTCAGAAAAAAACAATGAAAAAGTGTCGGGTATCGCTTATTTTAATATCGATCCAAATAAATTAAACCTAAAAGCAAATACCTACAATAAATTTTCTACCGAGTTTTTAGTAAATAAAAATGAAAATCCTAATCGAGATTTTGAAAACTTACTTTTAAAAGGAATTTACTTAACCGATAAAAATGACTTAATTTTTACTGCTGAAGAATTTTGTTTTATTGAAGCTCCAAACTACGGACCAAATAGAACAAGTAATACGAGAAATATATATCATTTTAATAATATAATCTGTGCGAAAATTGATGCATCCGGTGAAATGAAATGGTGGAGAAATATTTATAAAAGGCAAAGCACCTCAAGAAAAGATTACCATTTTTTTTCCTTTTTAACGTTGCTTAAAAACGAAGAAATAAATCTATTTGTAAACGCACGCGAATTTGATGATTTTGAGGAAAGAATTGAATTAAAAAGTACGAATCCTAAAAGAATGAATTTATATAAAATCGCTTTAAACGCTCAAGGAGAATTAAACTATCAAACAATTTTAGATGAAGATATCACTCCACTTTGTACGAAACCTTTGAGCGGAGTTACAGATAAAGATGTAAAAACAATTATACTTGAAGGAAGCAAAAGGTTAAAAACTCAAATCATAAAATTGAGTCTTTAAAGGAAAATATCCATAAAATAGGAATTTGTCCAAAATATAAATAACTTTGATTCTGAAAAGAGTCAAAGTTTTTTTTATGGAAAAATTTTATCAAAAAGGAAGAGGAGCGCAAAAAAATGTTGCCAATAAATTCTTTGAATTAGAGCATATTCAAGAAGATGAATTTTTGGAATATTGCCATAAAGAAGGCGAAAAAGCAGTAGATGACAAAACCCATTTTCAAGAAGTTTTTCCAAAAACCTTTGTCAATAAAGTAAATAGTCCCGATGTTGGGATGGGATTTTCCGCAAATCCATATCAAGGTTGCGAACACGGTTGTATTTATTGTTACGCCCGAAATTCTCATGAATATTGGGGCTATTCCGCGGGGCAAGATTTCGAGCAACAAATTCTAGTGAAGAAAAACGCGCCGCAATTGTTAGAAAAAAAACTAAACAGTAAAAATTGGCAAGGCGATACCATCATTTTTTCTGGAAATACAGATTGTTATCAACCGATTGAAAAAAAGCTTCAGATTACGAGAAAGTGTTTAGAAATTATGCTCAAGTATAAACACCCAACAGGAATTATTACCAAAAATGCTTTAATTCTTCGCGATTTAGATATTTTAAAAGAACTGGCAAAATTCAATTTAATTCGGGTAAATATTTCGATTACATCCCTTTCTGAAGAAACCCGAAGAATTTTAGAACCCAGAACGGCGACCATCAAAAAAAGATTAAACGTTGTAGAAACTTTATCAGCAAATAATATTCCGGTAAATGTAATGATGGCGCCCATAATTCCATCAATTAACAGTCATGAAATTTTTCCTTTGGTAAAAAAAGTAAGTGAACTCGGTGCAATTTCCGTCGGGTATACTATTGTGCGTTTAAACGGAGCGATAGCTGAAATTTTTAAAGATTGGATAGAAAAAACCATGCCCGATCGCGCCGAAAAAGTCTTGCACCAAATAGAAGCTTGCCACGGCGGAAATTTAAACGATAGCCGTTTTGGAACGCGTATGAAAGGCGAAGGAGAATTCGCTAAACAAATTGCCCAACAATTCACCATCGCTAGGCAAAAATTTTTGAAAAAAACGTCAATTCTTCCGTTAGATAATTCACATTTTCTTCAGTTAAAAAATCCCCAGTATAAATTATTTTAATAGATTCTTATCTTACTAAAATTTAAAGTATCGTATTTTTATAGGTAGAAAATTTTGCAATGGAAAAGAAAAAAACAGCGATCATTTTAGGAGCTACCGGACTTACCGGCGGTTTGTTGCTTCAAGAACTTTTAAAAGATGAACGTTTCAATAAAATAATTCTTTTCTCCCGTAGCAGTGTAAAATTATCTAATCCAAAAATTGAAGAACACCTTATCTATTTATTTGAATTAGAAAACTATAAATATCTTTTTAAGGGCGATGTGGTTTTCTGTTGTATCGGTAGTACACAAAAAAAGACGCCAAATAATGAAACGTATAAAAAGGTAGATTTTGGAATTCCTGTTACCGCGGCTAAACTTGCGAAAGAAAATTCAATTTCTACATTTATTGTGGTTTCTGCACTTGGCGCAAATGCCGAAAGTAAATTTTTCTATAACAAAACAAAAGGTGAAATGGAAAATGCGGTGCTTCAGCAAAATATACCGGAAACTTATATTTTGCGACCTTCGCTAATTTCGGGAGAACGAGAAGAAAAACGTCCGTTTGAATTCGCTTGGAAACAAGTAATTAAACTTGCTAATTTTATAATGCTTGGACCGTTAAAAAAATTCAGATCTATTCCCGCAGCGACTATAGCGATTGCCATGAAAATACTTTTGTTAAAACCTTATTCAGCTAAAATCATTGAATCTGAAACCATTAAAAAAATAGCAAAAGAAGCCCGTCCGTAAAAACCCTGAAATAGCATTTATTTTAAATTTCATATATTGTAGATAATCAGTCAGTTAAAAATGACGATTAATTTCAATATATGGTAAAAAACTACAAACATTTTTATTTTCTCTTTTCCGTTATACTTTTGCTTTTTGGTTGTTCAGATGATGCTGAAAATATTTCCGAAGAAAAAGTAATAGAAACTGAACCTACCGTAAACCGAGATCTTTCAGAAATAAAAGAAGATGGGAAACTCACCGTAATTACTATTTATAATTCAACAAGTTATTTTTTATACCGCGGAAAACCAATGGGTTTTGAGTATGAATTGGTAAAAAAATTGGCAGAACATTTAGAATTGGAATTAGATATAAAAGTCGCTAAAAATATCGATGAACTTTTCGATATGCTGAATAGCGGCGAAGGCGATTTAATTGCCTATGGTTTATCGATTACCGAACCTAGAAAAGATATAATTGCTTTTACCGATTATCATTATTTAACGCATCAAGTTTTGGTACAACGTCGTCCAAAAAATTGGCGAAAATTACCGCTTTATAAAATCAAAAAACAATTAATTAGTGATCCGATTGAATTAATTGGTGAAACTGTTCACGTGAGAAAAAATTCGTCATATAATGCGCGATTAAAAAATTTAATGCAAGAAATTGGCGGATACATAAATATTGAACCGGTTTCGGGCGATAAAACGACCGATGAAATTATTAAAATGGTGGTCGATGGTAAAATTGAATATACGGTTGCCGATTATAATATTGCGGCAATTAACCAAACCTACAATCCTATTTTAGATATCGATACAGAAATTAGTTTTTCTCAACGCGTGGCCTGGGCGGTTCGAAAGAATTCTCCCGAATTTTTAGAAGCTGTCAATAAATGGATTAAAACAATTAAGAAGAAAGACTTTTACTATATTGTTTACAATAAATATTTTAAAAACAAAAAATCGTATAGAAGAAGAATTAAGAGTGAACTTTATAGCAAAAATCAAGGAAAAATTAGTGTTTACGACCCCATAATTAAAAAAAATGCCACACGTTTAAATTGGGATTGGCGTTTATTGAGTTCGCAAATTTACCAAGAATCACGTTTTCAACCTTCCGATAGTTCTTGGGCTGGCGCAAATGGTTTAATGCAAATAATGCCCGCTACTGCAAAAGATTTAGGGGTAAATGATATTACAAACCCTTCTGAAAATTTAAAAGCCGGAACCATTTATTTAAAACAAATGCGAGAAAAATTCAGTAAGGTAAAAGATAGTATTCAGAAAATAAAATTTACGTTGGCAGCATATAATTGTGGTTTAGGTCACGTTAGAGATGCGCAACGTTTAACGAAAGCTGCAGGAGAAAACCCTTATCGTTGGGATGATAATGTAGAAGATTATATGCTGAAATTAAGTTCGCGCGAATTTTTTAGTCGACCGGAAGTAAAATACGGTTTTGTTCGGGGCAGAGAGCCATTTTTGTATGTAAAAGAAATCTTTTTGCGTTACAATCATTACAAAAAATTGATTCCGTTAGCGAATTCTACTGAATAATTTCAGAAATCGACTTATTTTTATTGAAAAATTGAAATGCAAGAAATAGAACGGAAGTTTTTAGTGACTTCAGAAAAGTATAAAAAAGAAGCTTTTCAGCAAATTAATATTCAGCAAGCTTATTTAAATTCTCATCCAGAACGCACCACGCGAATTCGTATAAAAAACAATGAAGCTCTAATTACCGTAAAAGGAAAATCTTCAGCAAACGGCTTAACACGATTTGAATGGGAAAAACAAATTGAAGTAAACGATGCAAAAGAATTATTGAAACTTTGTGAGCCCGGAAAAATTGAAAAAACTCGCTTTTTGGTAAAATCGGGCAAACATGTATTTGAAGTTGATGAATTTTATGCGGAAAATGAGGGTCTAACAATCGCAGAAGTAGAATTAAAAAACGAAAATGAAAATGTAATACTTCCTGATTGGATTGGCGAAGAAGTTACCAGAGAAAAAAAATATTACAATTCTTCTTTAATTAATCATCCCTATAAAAACTGGGAAGTGTAAAAAAATATTTGTATTAAGGTAGGAAATTATACTTTGTACATCTTGCGAAATGATTTAAAAGATCATAATTAAAAATTATACAGTCATTAAAATGTTCCTATAAGTCCAAACTGTCCTAAACCTACTTGAAATTTCCAACTGATTTTAGTTTTATGGGGATTTCCATAATCTCTTTCTTCATTAAGATAATTATCTATTGTATCTACCACTAAAATACTTAGTGCCATACTAAGTCCTACATCAGTTAACCAATGTGCGCCTGCCCAAAGTCTTGATATTGGAGCAATCATTCCCAAACCATAAATACCTGCTTTTACAAATGGGTTTTTAAATTGTTTTCCGATAGCATAAGCTGTGGTAAAAGAAAGAATAGTGTGACCCGAAGGAAAGCTATGAAAGCCGCCTTTTTTACTAAATGGTTTAAAAGAACCTTTTCCTGCATCGGTTCCGGGACGTGCTCTTCCTATGGCTGTTTTTGAAATTGTTTGAATAAGTCCAGCAGTAGATGCAGCAGAGATAAGCAAAACACCGGTTTTTCTTATTTTTTCGTTTTTTGTAAATAAACCATATAAGTATACAGCTCCATTTATTGCAAAATGATTTTGTGGACTTCCATAGTACCAACCAAAATCTTTAATAATACCGGGAATGTGAGGTTCTTGATTTTCAAACCATCGATTGGCCTCTTCATCAAAAATATAAAGTGCTCCCGTTCCTAAAACTATGGTTCCGGCAGTTAAAAAATCGTCTTTTTCCCATTTTAAAGGCTGGGTATATGTTGTTGTTAAACCTTTAAAAGCACTTGTGCCGTCATACTTTAGCAGTTCCCAGGTAGTTGGGAGACTGTCTTTAGGTTTATTTTGGCTAAATGTAAGTGAGGGGAAAATTAGAAATAGAAATAAAATTATCTTTTTCATTTTATATATTTTAAAGCTTTAATGCTCCTTAAAAATTAAAATAAAAACCGCTCCATAATTTCTTATGAAACGGTTCTTACAATCAATCAAACATTACAAACTATGAAAAAAATTATTGCCAACCGCCGCCTAAAGCTTCATATAAACTAACTAAAGCGTCAAGTTGATTGTATTTTGCATTAATTAAATCTAATTGCGAATTCAGTGCATTTTCACGCGAACGTAAAACTTCTAAATAATTCGCCAATCCGTTATCGAGTAATTCTTCGGAATAATCGGTTGCCGTTTGGTATGCATTAAATTCTTTCTCTTTTAATTCAATTTTTTCGGTCGCCGCATTATAGCTGTACATTGCATCAGAAACTTCTTTGCTGGCGGTTAAAATTGCTTGTTTAAACTGTAATCTCGCTTGTTCTTGTTCACTTTTGGCGACTTCAAATTGCGTTCTAATTTGTCTTCGCTGAAAAATAGGCTGTGTTAATCCGCCTACCACAGTTGCAAAAAGTGAATTCGCGTTAAATAATTTATCGAATTCTAAACTCTGAAAACCTCCGCTCGCCGTTAACGTAAGTGATGGGTAAAAATTACTTCGTGCTACATTGGTCATTTCAAAAGAATTTCTAAACTTATATTCTGCTGCTAAAACATCAGGTCGATTGCTCAATAATTGCGCAGGAACTCCGGTATTTAATTCCGTAGTAATATTTTGATTTTCCAATTCGCTTCGCGGAATTTCCATAGGAGATTCGCCTAATAAGATAGACATTGTATTTTCTAATAAACGCGCTTGTTTTTTTAAATCGACTAAAATAGCTTGAGCGGTATAGAGTTGGGCTTCGGTTTGTTTAACGCCAACTTCAGTAACATTTCCAGCATCTTTTAAGGCTTCAGTAGTTTCAATACTACTTTCACGATTATCAATAGTTCGTTGAGTAATTTTTATTTGTTCATCAACTGCTAATAATTGATAATATGTTGAAGCAATATTTGAAATTAAGCGTGTTTTTACTGCTTTATGTGCCGCAACACTTTGTAAATAACGAGCACCAAAAGCACGTTTTTGACTTCTTATTTTTCCCCAAATATCAGCTTCCCAAGATAAATCTGCGGTTACTTCATATTGGTCAATCGCACTATTAAAGAATGAACCAAACTGACTGTTTTTTGAAAGTTCTTGATGTGTCCACGAAGCATTTCCGGTTAGACTCGGAAAATACCCGGCTTTACCTTGTTTTAAATAGGCTTCCGCGGAAAGGATTTGTTGCAAGGCCACGCGAATATCAATATTATTCTCTAATCCTTCTTCAATATAGTCTTGTAAAACAGGATCGGTAAAAATTTCGCGCCAAGAAACGGTTGCCATTGTTAAACTATCTTGCGGGAGCTTATCAGTTCTAAAATTTTCTTCTTCTACAACTATTGGTCGTTCGTAATCTTTGGCTACAAAACACGATTGTAAGCTTAAAAAAGCAATCGTAATAGCGAGGTATTTTAATTTATATAGAGTTTTCATGAATTTCTTTTTAAGCATTTTGTTGAACGGCTTCCGGTTTTTTCCCTATTTTCTCTTGTAACCATTGAAACAGAATAAATAACATCGGGATTACAAAAACTCCGGTAATGGTTCCAATTAATAAACCTCCGGCAGCACCTGTACCAATCGACCTGTTTCCGGCAGCTCCAACACCATTTGCCAAAACAAGCGGCATTAATCCTAAAATAAAAGCGAAAGAAGTCATTAAAATAGGTCGTAAACGTGCTTTTGCACCATTAATTGCAGAATCAACAATAGATTCCCCTTGTTTTCGACGTTGTATCGCAAATTCTACGATTAGAATCGCATTCTTCGCCAATAAACCTAATAACATAATTAAGGCAATTTGGAAATAAATGTTATTCTGAAGTCCAGCAAATTTTGTGGTTATATAGGCACCAAAAACTCCTAATGGAAGTGATAATAATACCGACAATGGTAATAGGTAACTTTCATATTGCGCCGCTAATAAGAAATACACAAACACAATACTTAAAATGAAAATCATTGTGGTTTGGTTTCCTGCTTTTACTTCTTCTCGAGTTAAACCGGAGTAAGCGGTGCTATAACTCTCAGGTAAAGTGCTGGCAACTTCTTCTACTGCGTTAATTGCGTCTCCCGAACTATAACCAGGATTTGTTGCGCCTGTTAGTTTAGTTGAATTAAATAAATTGAAACGTGTTACCGATTGCGGACCGTAAACGCGTTTTAAATTCACAAACTGCGTAATCGGTGCCATTTCCCCACTTTCGGTACGAACATATAATTTATTTAAGTCACTTTTTACGGCACGATCTTGTGGTAAAGCTTGAACATAAACACGATATTGTTTTCCGAAGCGGGCAAAATCTGCTGCGTAAACTCCACCGATATACCCTTGTAAGGTTGAAAATATTTCACTTACTGAAACGCCTTTTTCTTTAGCTAGCGGAACGTTTAAGTTAATTTCAAATTGCGGATAATTTGTATTGAATGATGATTGCGCATACTGAATTTCAGGACGTTGTGTTAGCTTCTGAATAAATTCTTGATTTACTTCATCTAACTCAGAAAAACTAGAACCCGACCGATCTAATAAATTTACTTCGAAACCGGAAGAGTTACCAAAACCTGGAATACTCGGTGGTGCGAAGAAAATAATATTCGCTTCAGGAATTGTCGCGGCAATACCAAATAATTTTCCGGTAATGGCTTGAACCGAAAGTTCATCAGAATCGCGTTCTTCCCAATCTTTCAGTTTAATAAATCCTAATCCGTAGTTACTTCCGGCGCCACTTAATAAACTTCTTCCGTGAATAACCGACATTCCTTCAACGCCGGGTAAATCTTTTACTTTATTATAAAGTTCTTCGTTTACTTTCGTAGTTCTATCTACAGAAGCTCCGGCAGGTAACTCTACGTTTACAAAAACTAACCCGCGATCTTCATCAGGCACAAATCCGGTAGGAACGGTAGAAGATGACCACCAAATTCCTACACCGGCTAAAACGAGAATCAACACGGTAATCCATTTATTTTTATATAAAAATCCTAAGGATTGACCATAGCGGTAAATCGTTGCTTTAAATCCACGATTGAACGCCGCATAAAATTTCTGTAAGTAATTTTTCTTAGAATTTTCTTTATCATCGTGTGTTTTTAAAAATAATGCACAAAGCGCCGGACTTAAGGTTAGTGCGTTTACCGCGGAAATGATAATCGCAACTATTAATGTTATCCCGAATTGCTCATAAAATACTCCAGTTGGCCCTTTAATGAAAGTTACCGGAATAAATACTGCTGCCATTACCAGCGTAATGGAAACGATTGCACCAGAGATTTCGTGCATTGCGTCTAAGGTAGCTTTTTTAGCGTCTTTGGCGCCTTCATCAATTTTCGCGTGAACTGCTTCAACTACAACAATGGCATCATCTACCACAATCCCAATAGCGAGTACGAGAGCAAAAAGTGTAAGCAGGTTAATTGAATATCCAAAAAGGTTTAAGAAAAAGAATGTCCCAATAATTGAAACCGGAACCGCAATAGCGGGAATTAAGGTAGATCTAAAATCTTGTAAGAAAATAAATACTACAATAAATACGAGAATAAACGCTTCAATTAAGGTGTGAACTACTTTATTAATTGAAGCATTCAAGAAGTTGTTGGTATCATAAGGAATATAAATTTCTATTCCTTCCGGTAAATCTTTGTCAATTTCTTCTAAGCGCTCTTTAATGGTTTGAATAATTTCTCGCGCGTTAGATCCTTTAGTCTGAAAAATACCCATATTCACCGCTGGGTGTCCTTTCGTCATCGATCCGCCGCTATACGATTGGGCATCAAGTTCTATTCTTGCTACGTCTTGTAAACGTAAATATTCGCCATTTCCTAAAGCTTTTATAACAATATCGCTGTATTGTTTTTCGGTTTTAAAGCGTCCGCTGTATTTAATAATGTAAGAGAATGCTTCACCATTATTTTCACCTAATGCTCCGGCTGCGGCTTCTAAACTTTGTTCATTTAGCGCACCGATAACATCAGAAGGAACTAAATTATACGCCGCTAATTTTTCAGGTTGAAGCCAAATGCGCATCGCATAATCTTTTCCACCAAAGACATTTACATTTCCAACTCCGTTAACCCGTTGAAGTTCAGGTATTACATTAATTTTTAAGTAATTCTGAATAAACGTATCGTCATAATCATCGTTTGTACTATAAAACGATAAGAACATTAACGCGCTTGTTTGCTGTTTTTGTGTGGTAACCCCAGTTTGTTTTACTTCTTGCGGAAGGAGCGGATTTGCTCTCGCCACACGATTCTGAACGTTTACCGCCGCAATGTCGGGATCTACTTCTTGATCGAAAAACACGGTGATTTCTGCTGTTCCGTTATTAGTGGCAGTTGAGGTTAAATAGGTCATTCCCTCAACTCCATTGATTTGTTCTTCAATAGGAATAATTACACTTTCTAAAACCGTTTCGGCATTGGCCCCCGGATAAGTTGTGCTTACCGTAATAGTTGGTGGCGCAATATCTGGATATTGCGTGATGGGTAAATTAGTAAGCCCGAGTACACCAAGAATAACGATAATAATGGAAACTACCGTAGAAAGTACGGGCCGTTCTATAAATGTTTTTAGCATGATTTTTTCTGTTTCTTCAGCGAATTTTATTTAAATACTTTTTCAATTGGTTTTGAGATACTATCGAATTCGGTGGGTTGCGGTTTTATTTCAGTATTTGGGCGAATTTTATTAACGCCTTTCGCAACGATTTTTTCTCCTTTTTCTACACCCGATTCGACTACATATAAATTATCAACTTTCGCTTTTGTTTGAATTGCAGAAGAAGTAACTTTATTATCTTTCCCAACTTTCATCACCAAAATATTTCCTTGGCGCTCAAATGTAGAAGCTTGCGGAATTACCACGGCGTTTTCAAATGTATTCGGGATTAAAACACGACCGCTGTTTCCGTTGGTTAAAATTCTTGATGGGTTATCAAAAACGGCTCGGAATGAAATTGATCCTGTATTCTCATTGATTTGTGAATTAATGGTTTCAATTTGTCCTTCTTGTTCGTATGTGGAGCCGTTTGCTAATTCTAGTTTTACTTTCGGCATCGCTTCAATACGCTCTTGCAGATTTTTTCCGTCTTTATTCTGAATAAAATCCAAATAATCGGTTTCGTTCATCGAAAAATAAGCGTAAACTTTACTAATATCACTAACTGTAGTAAGCGGTTGCTGACTTGTGGGACTTACCAAAGCGCCTTCTCTCAATCGGATAGAACCTACATAACCATCTACCGGACTTTTAATATTTGCGTAGCCAATATTAGCTTGAATACCATTGTAGCTACTTTTTGCTTGTTCTAATTTGGCTTTTGCGGTTTCTAATTGAACTTCGCTAATAATATCTTTTTCAACTAAAGGTTTTAATTTATTTACTTCAACTTGCGCCGCATTTACGTTAGCTTTTGCAGCTTGCGCGTCTTGGTTGAGTGATTGTGTTTCGAGTTTAAAAAGTGTTTGGCCTTTGCTTACTTTTTGTCCTTCGTCTACTAAAACATCAGTAATATATCCTGATACTTTAGCGCGAACTTCACTATTCACAATTCCTTCAATACTTACGGGATAAGAAGTATAAGCGGTGACCGTTTTGGTAGGAACTTCAATTACCGGATAAGGTTTTGCTTGTGGAGCGTTTGCAGCCTGGGCGTTTTGACCTCCTTTATTGTCACCACAAGAGCTAAGAAGTAAGACTCCCAAAATAATAGCTATATAATTGAATAATTTTTTCATCGAGTTATAATTATGAGTTGATATTTTTAATAGTTGACATTTTTTTAATGGTATTCTTAATATTTTCTTTTTGGCATTTTAAATAATCTTTAAAGAGCAAAGCTATTTGTCCGTTGCTTTCAAATTTTTCTTTGTTGTATTTAGAATTGAAGTCTACAATTTTTTCTATAAGTTGAATTTCTTTAGAAATGCTTTCAAGATATTCTTGTAAAGTAGATTTTAGATACATTTTATTAGCTCTAAAATATCTTTTGCGGTCGCCCGATTTTGTAAAATATTCAACTTTTTTTATTTGAAGTAACAAATTAAGTTGCGTAGAAACCGAACTTTTACTGGCTTGGGTAGTAGAAAGTATTTCATCAAACGTGTGGCCATCGGCTGGAGAAAGAATCATCATGGCATAAATTCTTGCAGCCAATGGAGCTAATTGATGATTTTTTTCAAAATGCAAGCCAATTTCTTCAATAAGTTTTCGTTTTTCTGGAGAACAACAATCCATATCTTGCTTTAAATTTAGAGCGCAAAAATACATTAAGTTCGGAACTAACCGAACTAAAGAAACTTAAATTGTTGTTAAAAAAATTGATAAGACTCTTAGGGTATACTATTCTCTATACATCCCAATAGTTAAACTATCGTTTACAAAACTTGCACGAAACATTCCAGGAGTATTGAATTCCATAGAAATATTTCCTAAATGATCTATAGCGATAATACCACCATTTCCGCCAAGCTCAGGTTGTTTCTTTTGAATAACTTCTTTAGTTGCTTTTTCTAAAGATAAACCTTTATATTCCATTAAAGCTGAAATATCGTAAGCTACAACGCCACGAATATAATATTCGCCCCAACCTGTTCCCGAAACCGCGCAAGTTTTATTATTTGCGTAGGTTCCGGCACCAATAATCGGTGAATCTCCAATGCGGCCCCATTTTTTATTTGCTGTTCCGCCCGTAGAAGTTCCGGCAGCTAAATTTCCGTTTTTATCAAGCGCAACGCAGCCTACAGTTCCAAATTTTTCACCATTAATATCACTATTGTAAAATGCTGCTTCTTTATTTGCGTTTTCATTTTTTATACGTTTAATATTTTGAAGCTGTTTATCGGTAATAAAATAAGAAGGTTCAACAATTTCTAAATTTCTTGTTTTAGCAAAAGCTTCAGCACCTTCTCTAGCAAGAAGTACGTGGTCGGAATGCTCCATCACTTCGTAGGCTAAATTAATGGGGTTTTTTACGGTAGAAACACCTGCGATTCCACCGGCATTTAAAGTTTTTCCATCCATAATTGAAGCGTCAAGTTCCGGTTTTTCTTCGTGAGTTAGCACAGCTCCTTTTCCTGAATTAAACAACGGTGAATCTTCCATCACATTAATACTTCGTTTTACAGCTTCTATTGAAGAACCGCCATTTTTTAAAATCTCATTCCCAGTAGTTATTGCTTCTTTTAGTTTTTCGCGATAAGCATTTTCAAGTGAATCAGATAAGTTTCCCTTTTTTATGTATCCTGCGCCGCCGTGAATTACAATTCCAAAGGGTGCTTTTGGAGTTTGCTGAAGTGAATCTGAAGTTTTCTTATTCGTTTCAGAGGAATCATCAACTTTATAATTACAACTTATATTGAATAATAAAATACTTAACAGGAAACATATTTTTTTCATAAGATAATGAGCTTTCTAACGAAGATAATAATTTTAATAGCATTTGGTACAAGGGAGCTAGGCTTAAGCGAAACTTGTTTCAGATTTGTGCTTTTGTTAGAATAAAAAAAGCAATTGAGAGAGTCCGTCTCGAATAGACAGCCTAAAAAAGACTATAAATTATAGATAATTACTTTTAAAACCATTAAATTTATACTCCTAAAAAATAAAATTATGGCTATAGCAAAACCTTTCAATTTAAATAAATGGATAGAGGAAAACCGCGATACTTTAAAACCACCTGTGGGGAATAAAAATTTATATAAAGATGCTGGCGATTATATTGTGATGATTGTAGGAGGGCCTAATGCTCGGAAAGATTATCATTATAATGAAACCGAAGAATTATTCTATCAATTAGAAGGAAATATTGAAGTTCATATCCAAGAAAATGGAGAAAAGAAAACCATGAAATTAGGTCCGGGAGATATGTATTTACATCCAGCAAAAGTTCCACATTCACCCGCAAGAAAGGAAGGTTCTATCGGTTTGGTAATCGAAAGAAAGCGAAAAGATTTACCTGGTAAAGACGGTTTACTTTGGTTCTGCGATAATTGTAACCATAAATTATATGAAGTATATTTTCCATTAGAAGATATCGAAAAAGACTTTTTAAAACACTTTAAAGAATTTTACAGCAGCAAAGAGTTGCGAACGTGTGATAATTGTGGAACAGTAATGCCGGTTGACGAACGTTTTATAGCAGATGAGGAATAACGCTTTATTTTTGTTATTTTCGCAAAAACTGAAACAATAAATTTTAAAAACCACAACTCTAATGAGTAAAATCGCAAAAGATTTTGGAATTGATAAAGCCCTAAAAGATTTAGGCTTAACAGATATTAATAATGGAACTTCTACTGGAAAAGATTTTTTCAGTAATGGTGAAATTATCGAATCGTATTCACCGGTAGATGGTTCGTTAATCGGAAAAGTAAAAGCAACGACTAAAGAAGATTACGAAAAAGTAATTACCACCGCTTCTAACGGTTTTAAAGAATGGCGAACAATGCCGGCTCCGCAACGTGGAGAGGTAATTCGTCAATTTAATGATGAATTAAGACGCTTAAAAGAACCACTTGGGAAATTGGTTTCTTTTGAAATGGGAAAATCTTACCAAGAAGGTCTAGGTGAAGTACAAGAAATGATTGACATCTGCGATTTTGCAGTTGGTCTTTCTCGTCAGTTACACGGATTAACCATGCATTCTGAACGTCCAGGACATAGAATGTATGAACAATATCATCCACTTGGTGTTGTCGGAATTATTTCAGCATTTAACTTCCCGGTAGCGGTTTGGTCTTGGAATACAGCTTTAGCTTGGGCTTGTGGAGATGCTTGTATCTGGAAAGGTTCAGAAAAAACACCATTAACTTCCGTAGCTTGCCAAAATATCGCGGCGCGAGTATTTTCTGAAAATGGACTTCCAGAAGGAATTTCTTGCTTAATAACTGGTGATTACAAAGTAGGAGAAATGATGACGCACGATGAGCGTGTACCATTAGTTTCAGCAACAGGCTCAATTAGAATGGGTAAAATTGTTGCGCAAGCTGTGGCAGCACGTTTAGGAAAATCATTATTAGAGTTAGGCGGAAACAATGCGATTATTGTAACGCCAGACGCTAATATTAAAAATACGGTAATTGGTGCTGTATTTGGAGCAGTAGGAACTTGTGGACAACGTTGTACATCTACGCGTCGATTAATTGTTCACGAAGATGTTTACGATAAAGTAAAAGATTCTATTGTAGATGCTTACAAACAATTACGTATTGGAAATCCATTAGATGAAAATAATCATGTTGGTCCGTTAATCGATAAAGATGCGGTAAAAAATTACCAACACGCGCTTGATAAAGTAGTTGAAGAAGGCGGAAAAATTTTAGTTGAAGGTGGCGTTCTAGAAGGCGAAGGTTACGAAAGCGGTTGCTACGTGAAACCTGCGATTGCTGAAGCTGAAAACCATTTTGAAATCGTTCAGCACGAAACTTTTGCTCCAGTTTTATATATCATGAAATATAAAGGTGATTTAGAAAACGCTTTAGATTTACAAAACGGGGTAAAACAAGGTTTATCTTCTGCAATTATGACTAATAATTTAAGAGAAGCAGAGCGCTTCTTATCTGTTGAAGGTTCTGACTGCGGAATCGCGAACGTAAATATTGGTACTTCAGGTGCAGAGATTGGCGGAGCATTTGGCGGTGAAAAAGAAACCGGCGGTGGACGCGAATCCGGCTCTGATGCTTGGAAAATCTATATGCGTAGACAAACCAATACCATTAACTATACTACAGAATTGCCATTGGCACAAGGAATTAAATTTGATTTATAAAAATTAAATTTTAAGTATAAAAAAACCCGCTGAACTTCAGCGGGTTTTTTGTTTTTTATATAATTTTAGAAACGGTAACCAACGCTTAAACCGGCATTAAATTCAATTGCTGAAAAGCGTTCTTTCACTTCTTCGCTGAAGTTTCTTGCGATATTTACATAAGGCGCGATAATAAATTTATCATTAAAATTCCATTTGTAACCAGCGCCAATTCCAACCATAAAGGTATTCATATCGGTTTCAACTTTTACGGTTTGTGAGTTTCCATTTACTTCTAGAGTTCCATTTTGTTCAAAATCACCGAAACGGTATTTCGCAAAAATATTTGCATAAATTCCAGAACCTGCGGTTTCTTTTCCGAAGTAAAAATTGTAGCCTAATTTTACGCTATTGGTATTAAATTTTCGGGAACCCGATTCGCTATGATAATTTATACGATCGTTAATTAAAATCTCAGCTCCAATAGATTGATTAAAACCGATAAAACGTTCATAGCCAACTTCAACGGAAGCAATTGCTATAGTATTTGCAATATTTAGTTTTACTTCATTTTTAGGAAAGCTTTCTTGTGCAAAATTTTGTTGCAAGCTAAAAAGTGCAATAATTGCTGCAAATAGTGTCTTTTTCATTATAGTTAGTTTTTTAACAAAGATAAGTATTAATTTCTGCCTGCTTCTTCAGCATATAATTTATAAACGGGATCGCTCTGGAAAATTTCTTTTGAATCAACATTTATAATAGAAAGTGGGCCTTTAAAAGCTGCGCCGGTATCGACGTTCCAAACATTTGCAGCATTTACAGGTTCGGTTTTATTGATTCGTGTAGTTGGAGTGTGACCGATAAATATTTCATCGAAAAGTTGTAAGCGTTTCGGAAAAAATAGATCGTCTTTTTTTAAATTCTTATCTAACGAGAGTGCCATTTCCCACAAAGTTCGATCCCAATAAAAAGTGTAATCGTTGTATTCCTGTTCGGGTCCGTGCATATTAGCAAATCCGGCGTGAAGAAAAAGTCGGTTATTATTATCGATATAATAATTTACCATTTCGCGATAAAAATGGAGATGATTTTCAATTTCTTCTGAAGATAATTTTCGGTAGGCGTCTATGCTGGATTGGCCACCGTGCTGAAGCCATTTGTCGTTCATTTCTTCGGTTTCGAGCCAATGTTGAACTAAATCGTCGTGATTTCCCCGAATAAAAATGCAGGTTTTTTCTTTGGCGAGTTCAATTAAATAAGAAACTACATTCGCGGAATCGCTCCAACCATCTACATAATCGCCTAAAAAAATTAAGGTGTCTTCATTTTTTACGTTTGCTTTTTTCAATGCTTGTTTTAAGGCTTTTAATCCGCCGTGAATATCTCCTATTGCAAATGTTTTCATAAATTATACGCTCTCGATATCCGAAAATAAAGAAAATTTAAAAGCAAGCCATGGTTTTTGGGAAACTTTAATAGCTTGTTTTTTTCTCATTAGTTATATCGAACTTTCCGTAAAATTCGTACGCTTTCTTTATAACGAGAATAAACTTCAGGATAATTTTTTAGATAAGGTTTGGCTTCTTCCAACTTTTCTATTGCATCTGTAAATCCGTTGAGGTGACAAAGCAAATACGTTGCGGGAAGCTTAGAAAGATCTTTTTCTTGTATTGGCGTTAACGGTTCTTTATTTTTCAGCTTTTTTATAATGCTATTATTGTTATTGAAAATATGATATAAGGTTTCTTTAGGAAATTCTGGCGGATGAAAAACCATTTCGCTCTCAATTTCATAACTCATATTATTTTTAAAATGAAAGGTAACTTCTTCTAGCGGATAATATTTATAGCTTTCATATAAACCTAAATGAACGTATTCAATAATTTTAAAGCTGTCTTCATCGTAAGCAATACTAATTTCATCTAAATCTGAATAAAAAAGTTTTACCTGCTCGTTAATCAACTCAATATTTACGCGCGATAAATAAGTGTTTTCTTCAATTTCTTTTGCTTTTCCTGCCCAACAAACCACAAAATATTCCTTAAAAACTTTATACGTTGGCTGGTAATCTTTGCTTTTTTTCATAAAATCAAAAACACCATCCAACGTATATTTTATCGTGTTTTGCGAATGACTTTCGATGGCTTTAACGATTTCAGAATTTATATCTTTCAATTCAATATCAAACGCTTTTGGCATGCTAATGCTTCCGTCTCTAAAGAAAACCATGCCGCCGTAATATTTCCAGATATTTTTCCGAAGCGAACAAATTTTTCCTTCATTTGGGCGAATGCTTACCAAACCGACCACTTTTCCGTTAGGTAAATGCGGAAATAAAACATTCTCATACGTTACCAGCGGTGGATTCGTTAAATAAGCATTAATAAGATTCTGAATTTTACTATCATCAAAAAAATCGACACCAACAATACTGTTATCTTCATCCTCAACACCAATCACAATGTAGCTGTTGTTTTTGGGATTGCTGTTAGAAAGCGCACAAATGTGTTTTAAAAGTTTAGCTTTACCTTCTTTTTCACCAATATTAATTTTTCGCTTTTTGTCATAAAAACTGTTCTCAGCATTATGAGCCAGTAAATTTTTTATGAGCAAGCGTTTATTAATCATTAGAATTTATTTTTTATCGACAATCGTAGAAGAAGCTTGCGCGGTACACATTACCATTAAATCGGCAATATTTACATGATAAGGGCGCGTAAGTACAAAATGAATAATATCGGCAATATCTTCAGGTTTTAAGGCTTGAAAACCTTGATAAACTTTTTTGGCTTTTTCAGTATCACCTTTAAAACGTACTTCGCTGAACTCGGTTTCTACCAAACCTGGGTTTATAGCGCCAACTTTTACACCGGTTCCGTTTAAATCCATTCGCATTCCTTGATTAATGGCGTCTACCGCATGTTTACTGGCGCAATATACATTCCCTTTTGGGTAAACTTCTTTTCCTGCGGTTGAACCAATATTTATAATATGTCCATTTCCGCGAGAAACCATTTCCGGTAAAATAGCTTTGCTCATATAAAGTAAACCTTTCACGTTAATATCGAGCATTGCATCCCAATCTTCCGTATTTCCATCTTGAATGAAATCGAGTCCGTGTGCATTTCCGGCGTTATTAATTAGAATATCGATTTGCTTAAAGTTTTCCGGCAAACTTTCTATCGCTTTGGTAATTTCGGCTTGATTTCTAACATCAAAAGTTAAGGTGTGGATTTCAGTAAAATTTGAAAGTTCACTTTTAAGTTCCGCTAAGCGATTTTCTCTTCTTCCGCATAAAATTAAATTGAAACTTTCTTTAGCCAGACGAACGGCTGTAGCTTTTCCAATTCCGCTTGTGGCACCCGTTATTAAAACTATTTTATTCATCTATAGTATTTTTTTTGAACTATGATAAAACTACTAAAATTTGAGCATTGTAAATAGATTACTTTTTCTAATTGAAGAATAAATTTTGAATGTTAACTGAAAGTTAAGCAACCCGTTAAATAAAGTTAATGATTTTGAAGTTTATCGATAAACTTGGTAAAATAGCCGAATTAATAATATAAAAAAGTGGATATGAAAAAAATGAATTTTAAATTTTTAGCAGTTCTTTTAGTAAGTTTAATCGCATTTAGTGCTTGTAGTGATGATGATGACTCAAATTCATCTAGTAATCAAGGAAAAGCGAAAATGAGTTTAAAAATGGTCGATGCGCCTGGAGATTATGATGAGGTGAATATTGATGTAGAAGATATTGTTATTAAATATAGTGGAGAAGAAAATGAAGTTGCTTTTGGAGAAGTAAACGCGGGAATTTATGATTTATTAGAATTAACTGGCGGAGCGAGTGTTGTTTTAACCGACGAAGAAGAAATTCCTGCAGGAAATGTTTCTCAAATCCGATTAATTTTAGGAGATGATAACACGATTGTAGTTGATGGAGAAACTTTTCCGCTTTCAACTCCTAGTGCACAACAGTCAGGTTTAAAATTAAATTTAAACACCACGTTAGAAGAAGGAATTGTGTACGAATATATACTAGATTTTGATGTAGAAAAATCAATTGTAACACAAGGAAATGGTGGTTATTCTTTAAAACCTGTTATTAGAATTAATGCCGTAGCAGAAACTGGTAGAATCGCTGGTTCAATTTTACCATTAAATTTATCAGCATTAATTACTGCAGAAAACGATACTAATGAAATTTCTACATATAGTAATTCTGAAGGAGAATTTGAATTAAACGGTGTTCCAGAAGGAACCTATACGTTAACTATTCAGCCGGATGCGAATTTAGATCTTGAAATTCAAACCCTTACAGATGTAGAGGTTGTAAATGGCGAAACTACTACAGTAGGAGAAATCTCGTTCGAATAAGAATTTAAATAGATTTTTAAAGAATTAAGGCGGTAAATTACCGCCTTAATTAGTTTTAAGATATTGTTAACAGGGATTCAGCCAATATTTTTACAATTTGCACCGTTAGTGAAAAGCCAAATGATAAGTTAACTATGGAAGAAACCACAACCTCAGTAGATATTGCAGGATTAAATGAAAAAATTGAAAAAGAAAGTGCTTTTGTAGACTTACTTACCAACGAAATGAATAAAGTTATCGTTGGGCAAAAACATATGATCGAACGCCTTCTAATAGGACTTTTAGGGCAAGGTCATATTCTTCTCGAAGGAGTTCCCGGTTTGGCAAAAACCTTAGCGATTAACACACTTTCCAAAGCAGTTCAGGGTTCCTTTAGTAGAATACAATTTACGCCAGATTTACTTCCAGCAGATGTTGTTGGTACGATGATCTATAATATGAAGGTGAATGATTTCAGTATAAAAAAAGGACCGATTTTCGCAAACTTTGTATTGGCAGATGAAATTAACAGAGCTCCGGCAAAAGTACAATCTGCTTTGCTGGAAGCAATGCAAGAAAAGCAAGTTACCATTGGCGAACAAACATTCACGCTAGATAAGCCATTTTTAGTAATGGCAACCCAAAACCCGGTAGAACAAGAAGGAACTTACCCGTTACCAGAAGCGCAAGTCGATCGATTTATGCTGAAAACAGTAATCGATTACCCGAAAATGAATGAAGAACAATTGGTAATGCGCGCGAATTTAAAAGGAAGTTTTGATAAAGTGAATCCCGTAGTTTCCATCGAGCAAATTTTAAGAGCACAAAGCGCGGTTCGCGATGTTTATATGGATGAGAAAATTGAAAAATATATTCTCGATATTATTTTCGCCACACGTTATCCAGAAAAATATAAATTAGAAAAATTAAAACCTTTAATTTCGTTTGGTGCTTCTCCTCGTGGAAGTATTAATTTAGCCACTTCAGCAAAATGTTACGCTTTTATAAAGAGAAGAGGTTACGTAATTCCAGAAGATGTTCGGGCGGTTGTTCTAGATGTGCTTCGTCATAGAATAGGAATTACCTATGAAGCTGAAGCCGAAAATGTCACTTCCGAAGATATTATCGGTAAAATCGTGAATGAAATTGAAGTGCCATAAAAAATAATTACCTGTAGTGGCAGTAAACAGTCAAAATGAAATCTTTCTGCTAATGTTTTTTGAAAACTGTTTGCAATTAAATGGATACAAAAGAGTTACTCAAAAAAGTACGTAAAATTGAAATAAAAACCCGTCGCTTAAGCAATCATGTTTTTGGCGGGGAATACCATTCTACCTTTAAAGGTCGCGGAATGACCTTTAGCGAAGTACGCCAATATCAATTTGGAGACGACGTTAGAAGTATCGATTGGAATGTTACCGCGCGTTATAACGAACCTTTTGTAAAAGTTTTTGAAGAAGAACGCGAACTTACTATGATGTTGGTGGTCGATATTTCAGGTTCAGAATTTTTTGGTACCACGCAAAGTTTTAAAAAAGATATTATTGCTGAAATTTCGGCAACCTTGGCTTTTTCCGCAACTCAAAATAACGATAAAATCGGACTTTTACTCTTTTCAGATAAAGTAGAATTATTTATCCCACCAAAAAAAGGACGCTCACACGTGTTGCGAATTATTCGGGAATTACTGGAATTTCAGCCCGAAAATAAACAAACCGATTTAACCGCTGCCTTGAAGTTTTTACAGAATATGATGAAGAAAAAAGCGATTGTCTTTATTCTTTCAGATTTTATGACCGATGAGTATGAAAAAACCCTGAAAATTTTAGGAAATAAACACGACGTCACCGGAATTAGAATTTACGATGAACGCGAAAAAGAAATGCCAAATGTCGGAATGGTAAATATGAAAGATGCTGAAACCGGCGAAACAATGTTAGTAAATACTTCTTCAAAAAGTGTAAGAAATAATTACGCTAAATATTATATTTCTCGAGCGGCGTATTTTAATAACACGTTTAGACTAAGCGGTGCAGGAACCATAAATACGAGTGTTGGAGAAAGTTACGTGAAAAAATTATTAGGTTATTTTAAACAACGCGGATAACATGAGAAGAAAAAGCACAAGTTCCATTTTAAAAAGTTGTCGGTTTTATATCGGAATAGTGGTACTTTTATTTTTATTCTTTACGCATTCTTCAACTTTTGCTCAACAAGTAAAAGCTTCTATCGATTCCACTTCTATGAAAATAGGAGAGCAGATTTCCTATAAAATTAATGTTGAAGCCGACTCTACCGATACTGTTTTATTTCCTGAAGGGCAAACGTTTATGCCTTTAGAAATGGTTTCTTCCACAGATGTTGATACGTTAAGCGTGAAAAAACGCTTTCAATTAGTGAAAGAATATGCGTTAACGCAATTCGATTCTGGTCATTATACCATTCCACGACAGCAAATTTTAATTAATAATTCTCCCTTTTTTACCGATTCTTTAAAGCTTGAAGTGAGAACCGTTGCGGTTGATACTACTAAACAAGCGCTTTACCCAATAAAACCATCGGTAGAAGTTGAAAAACCATTTTCAATTCCCTCTTGGGTTTGGTGGCTTTTAGGAGGAATTCTAGTTTTAGCGGCATTAATTTGGTTTATTCTGAAGCAGAAAAAGAAACGAGAAGAAGCGAAAAAAGAAATTCCGCCGTATGAAAAAGCAATGTTAACCCTAAAAAAATTAGATGAAAGTAACATTTTAGAAAGTGGCGATGTAAAAACATATTATTCCAATTTAACCGATGCTGTACGACGTTATCTTGATAAAAAAATTGATGATCGCGCGTTAGAAAGCACGACAAGCGAATTAATTCTGCTTTTAAAAGATTTAAAAAATCAGCATAAAATTGAAGTAGAAGAATCGGTAATTACAAATCTTGAATCGATTTTAAAACGAGCCGATTTAGCAAAATTCGCCGGTATAAAACCTGATAGATTAACAGCGAAAGAAGATCGTAAAGCCGTTCAGCAAGATATTGACGCGTTTAAAACTGCTGTTCCAGAACCTACGGAAGAAGAATTGCTTCAAAATGAAGCTTATTTAGAAGAAAAACGTAAAAGAAAACGTAAGCGTGTAATTATCGTTTCCATAATTGGAGGTCTTGCTGCAATTGTGTTGGCTTTAGTCATTTTTGTAGGGGTGAAAGGTTATGAAATGGCAAAAGATCAATTACTCGGAACGCCAACAAAAGAATTATTAAAAGGTGATTGGATAGAAAGTGAATATGGAACGCCGCCAATTACGGTTACCACACCAGAAGTTTTAGTTAGAAATAAAGATTCGTTAGCATTTTCAGTAGGACAAGAAAATTTAACTGCTGAAGTATTTTCTTACGGACCGTTATTTGGAGATTTTCATGTGATGGTTTCAACAACGCCAATTCCACCTCAAGTACAATTCGATTTAAATAAAACGGTTGATGGAATTCAACAAGAAATGGAGAAAAACGGCGCGCGAAATATTCTTATGAAAGATGAGAAATTCACTACCGTAACCGGAGAAGAAGGCTTAAAAATATTTGGAAGCGCGGTTTACAAAAATCCAATAACCAAGCAAGATCAAGAAAAAAGTTATGTGATCATTAATTTGGTTGAAAATCAAGGTTTAGAACAAGTTACGGTAATTTATAACAAAGGCGATAAATACGCTGAAGAAATAACCGGCAGAATTATTAATTCTATTCAATTTAACAAAGAAAACTAATGTTCGATTTTAGCAACATAACATTTGAAAATCCACAATGGTTTTGGTTGTTTTTATTACTTCCGCTTTTGCTTGTCTGGTATTTTTTTAAAAGGAAAAAGCAAAGTCCGGAAGTAAGCATTTCAAGTTTAAAAGGCTTCAAAATTAAACAAGGAATTCTACCTAAATTAAAACCACTTTTATTTGTAGTTCGTTTAATCGCACTTTCATTTTTAATTGTGGCAATGGCAAGACCCCAAACCGTAGATGTTTCTACAAAAACCAATAAAACGCAAGGAATCGACATTGTTATGGCAATCGATGTTTCGGCGAGTATGTTGGCAAAAGATTTAGAACCAAATCGGTTAGAAGCGTTAAAAGAGGTCGCTTCAGAATTTATTAAAGATCGTCCAAATGATCGTTTCGGCTTGGTTTTATTCGCCGGAGAAAGTTATACCAAAACCCCAATAACAAGCGATAAATCCATTATTCTAAACGCGTTAAATGATGTTGAATTCAACAATATTATGGAAAGCGGAACCGCAATCGGTATGGGTTTAGCTACTTCTGTAAATAGATTAAAAGACAGCAAAGCAAAAAGTAAAGTAATTATTTTGCTAACAGACGGCGTAAATAATGCAGGAACTATCGATCCGCAAATTGCAATGGATTTAGCGATGGAATACGATATAAAATCTTACACGATCGGTTTAGGAACTAACGGAGTTGCGCTAAGTCCTGTAGCAATAACACCTTCTGGAAATTTTCGCTACGGAAGAATTCAAGTAGAAATTGATGAAGAATTACTTAAACAAATAGCCTCGCGTACCGGCGGAAAATATTTTCGAGCTACCGATAAAAATAAATTAGAAGCTATTTATGAAGAAATCAATAAACTTGAAAAAACCGAAATAGAAGAATTTAAATATTACAACTATCAAGAAAAATACAAACCCTTAGCAATTTTAGCCGGATTATTACTCTTGATAGAAATTACATTGCGTTACACAATTTTTAGAAGTTTTGTATAAATGCTAGTACTCGAAGAAAAAATATATTTTTGGCTATTCATCATCATTCCGCTAATCATTTTGATTTTCGTAGGAATGTTGTTATGGAAAAAAAGAGCTCAGCAAAAATTTGCAGAACCCGATTTGCTAGCAAAACTTAGTCCTAATAAATCTACTTTTAAAGCTTGGGTAAAACTCATTTTACTACTCTTAGGTTTTAGCTGTTTAATTATGGCGTTGGTAAATCCTAAAATCGGTTCAAAAATGGAAACCGTAAAACGTTCCGGAGTCGATATTGTTTTTGCGATGGACGTTTCAAAAAGTATGCTGGCTGAAGATATAGCGCCAAACCGATTAGAAAAATCGAAACAATTAGTTACCCAAATCATCAACAATTTGGCAAGCGATAGAATCGGGATAATTGCTTACGCAGGAAGCGCTTTTCCGCAGTTACCCATTACTACAGATTACGGTTCTGCCAAATTATTTTTGCAAAGTATGAATACCGATATGGTTTCCAGTCAAGGAACCGCGATAAACGAAGCTATAGAACTCGCAAAAACCTATTATAATGACGATTCGCAAACCAATCGCATATTATTTTTAATTAGTGATGGTGAAGACCACGGCGGAAATCTCGAAGATATTGCTGAAGAAGCTGCCGATAACGGAATTAGAATTTTTACGATTGGCGTAGGTTTAGAAAAAGGAGGTCCAATTCCTATAAAACGAAATGGTGTTACCCAGCAATATAAAAAAGACAATAATGGCGAAACGGTTATCACTAAACTGAATAAAGAAACCCTAAAAGAAATTGCCGAAGAAACCGATGGCGAATATATCGATGGCAGCAATACAAAACAGGTGACCGAAAAAGTGACAGAAATACTGCAAAACATCGAAAAAGCAGACTTCGAAACCAAGCAATTTGCCGATTATAAAGATCAATTTCAATGGTTTTTAGGGTTTGGCATACTTTTTATTGTATTAGAAGTGTTCTTATTAGAGCGAAAAACCTCGTGGGTAAAACGCTTAAATTTATTCAATGAAAAGAAAGAAGATGACGTTTAATATGAAGCATTTTTTTCAGAAAATAATAGTAGCGATAATTGTTTGTTCAACATTTCAGCTTAAAGCACAAGATAACGTTGAAGAAGCCAAGGTTTTTATGGCAGAAGCTGAAGAAGCATTAGCCGAAAATAATTTTCCGAAAGCAGAAGCAAAATACAGAGAAGCCATTGCGAAAGATAAAGACAATGCAGAGGCTCGTTATAATTTAGGTAATTTGTATTACAATAAAGAAAAATCTGTTTCTGCGGTGCAACGTTTGCATCAATCTTCTGTCCTTTCTGAAGACAAAACCCTAAAACATAAAGCCTATCATAATCAAGGAAACGCGTTTATGAAAGAAAAAAAATATGCTTTAGCGGTAGAAGCTTATAAAAATGCTTTACGAAACGACCCAACCGATGAGGAAACACGCTATAATTTCGCCTTAGCGAAAGAAAAATTGAAAAAAGAACAGCAGCAAAATAAAGATAATAAAGACGATAAAAACCAAGATCAGAAGAACGATAAGAAGGAGAACGAAGATAAGAATGAAAAAGATGGCGGTGAAAACGAACAAAATAAAAAAGATAATAAAGACGATCAAAGCCAGAATAAAGACGAGAAGAAAGGAGATCAGAAAAAAGATGAAGGCGATCAACAAAAGAAAGATCAGCAACAGCCAAAACAAGAAAAAGGCGATGAAAATAATGCTGAAAAAAATCAGCAACAACAACCTGCTGAAGGAAAACTTTCTAAGCAGCAAATTAAAAACCTCTTAGAGGCGATGGAAAATCAAGAGAAAAAGATTCAAGATAAAATAAACGCCAAAAAAGAAAAAGGACAAAAAAGAACGACTGAAAAAGATTGGTAAATGAAAAATAACATTCTTGTATTTTTATTAAGTTTTTTTGTCTCCGCAAGTGCCTTAAGCCAAGTTCAGTTTGAAGCCGAACTTAGCCGAACAAAACTTGGTATTAACGAGCGTCTTCGGGTAGATTTTACGATGAATGAAGATGGGGATAATTTTAATCCGCCAGATTTTAAAAATTTTACCGTCGTTGGCGGTCCAAACCAATCGATAAGTTATAGTTATTTAAACGGAAAAAAAACCTATCAGAAAAAATATAGTTATTTTCTTCAACCAACTAGTCGCGGAACTTTCACTATCGGGCAAGCCGAAATTTTAATTAAAGGCGAGATCTACAAAACTACGCCTTTACAAGTTGAAGTTACCACCGCGGTAGATAAACCAACCGATGGGAATAATTCAGAATTAATAGCTTCAGATAATATTCATTTAGTTGCTGAAGTTTCAAAATCAAATCCTTATTTAAACGAAGGAATTTTAGTTGAATATAAACTCTATGTAAGTCCGCGAATAGATGTAAGTGATTGGCGACCCATCGACAGTCCGAAATTTACAGATTTTTGGAATCAAAATATAGATATTGGTCGTTTACAAGTAAAAAACGGAACCTATAAAGGCGAAGAATATCGGTATGTAACTCTACAAAAAACCGTTTTATATCCACAAAAAACGGGTGAATTAATTATTGAACCGCTTACGCTGAATGTCTCTGTGCAAGTTCCTTCCGATAGAAGAGATATTTTTGGAAGAAGACTTTCAGAAACCGTGCAGAAAACTATCGCTGCCGATAGCCGAAAAATTCAGGTAAAACCACTTCCAACCGAAGGAAAACCAGCAACATTTACCGGCGCGGTAGGAAGTTTTCAATTTTCAGTAAATACCAATAAAACAAGTTTAGATGCTACCGAATCGTTAGAAGCAACAGTACGCGTTTCGGGTAACGGAAATTTAAAATTGTTTCAACTTCCAAAATTGGAAACGCCCGGTTCGTTAGAAGTTTATGAACCGGAACACCTAGAAAATGTAAAAACAAATGCGAACGGAATGTACGGTAGCATTACCGATACGTACACAATTGTTCCACAACTGAAAGGGAAATACCCGATTTCGCCAGTGGTTTTTTCCTATTTCGATGTAAATTCAGAAAGCTATAAAACCCTTCGTTCAGATGAATTATTAATTAATGTAGAAAACGGTCCTACACAAGTTGCTAGTGCGAGTTCATCTACAGAAAACGGCGTTGTTAAACAAAATGTACCGACCGAGAAAAAACAGTTTCGCTATTTAAAATTATCGCCAGATTTACAGGAGAAAAATGAAGTACCATTTTTTAAAAGCGTGTTGTTTTGGGTTTTATTATTAGTTCCGTTTTTAGCAATTCCATTAGCAATTCTCTTCGGAAAAAAACGTGAAGCACGCGCCAATGATGTTGAAGGTAGAAAACTGAGAAAAGCCGATAAACTTGCTAAAAAATATTTATCTGAAGCGAAGAAAAATTTAGGAGATCAACAACGTTTTTACGATTCGTTAGAACGCGCTTTACATAATTATTTAAAAGCAAAACTTTCCATTAAAACCGGAGAGATGAGCAAAGAAAAAATAAAAGATTTATTAGATAATCGCGGGGCGAGTTCAGAAAATAACTTAGCTTTTATTCAGTTGTTAGAAAGTTGTGAATTTGCACGCTATACCCCGGCATCAAAAACCAGTATGCAACAAGATTATGACAAAGCCGTTTCAGTAATTGCAGGATTAGATAAGCAAATTTAAGTATGAAAAATTTAATCTACATTTTTGTATTTTTTTTCTTCGGAATTATTTCCGCACAAAATGCCGATGCTTTATTTGAAAAAGCTACCGCACAATACAACGATGGAAATTATGACGCTGCAATTTCAAGCTACGAGCAAATTTTAAAAGAAGAGAAAGTTTCGGCTTCTTTATATTACAATTTGGCAAATGCACATTATAAGCTAAATCATATCGCGCCAAGTATTTATTATTACGAGAAAGCTTTACAGTTAAACCCGAACGATGCCGATATAAAAAATAATTTGGAGTTTGCCGAAAACATGAAAATCGACGCGATTGAGGAAGTGCCAAAAACCGGATTGGCAAAAATGGTAAATAATTTAATTTCTACGTATAATTTTAATACGTGGGCGTGGCTTTCTATAGTATTTTCAATAGGTTTTGTGGTACTTTTTCTTGTTTATTATTTTTCGGTTGCTACTTTAAAAAAGCGAATATTTTTCAGTATAAGTTTAGTGAGTTTAATTTTGTGTATTTGTAGCGTAATTTTTGCATTTCAGCAATATAAAATTCAGCAAAACAATCAAGCAGGAATAATTTTCCAAGAAGAAGTTAGCGTCCAGAATGAACCAAATGCAAGAGCAGATGAAGCTTTTCAATTACATGAAGGTACAAAAGTGAAAATTATAGAAGATTTTAGCGGATATCTAAAAATTGAATTAGCCGACGGAACACAAGGCTGGATTAAAGAAAACGCTTTGAAAAAGCTTTAGCAGATTTGTTGCTTTATTTTTATTTTCCTCCTCATTTTAATTTACTTTTACATTTTAAAGAATTTATTTTGAAAAAATTAGCAATATCTTTTCTTTTATTATTTGTTGCTTTTTTAATTATACCTACAACGGTTACATTAATTAAGCAGAACGTAGATATTTCTTATGTTTTCAATTTTTCTGAAGAAGAAGAGCACAATTCTAATAGCGACGAAAGTGATACCGCAGAAGGGGTTTGGAAATTGTTTTATGAAGGAGAAAATATTTTTGTTTTTCGTTCCATCTTAAAAAAGTCATTTATTCCTTTTTATTTTTTCAGCGATGAAATCATTTATTTTGATTTGCTGTTACCGCCTCCAGAACTAGCATAGAACTCTTACATTTTTCTAAAATCAACTTATAACTACTTAAAAAAGTAGGTGTTGATCTGTTTTCTAAATTTCAAAATAAAGTTTCTATGTTTAAATATTTGAATAAAGACTTACCCGCAAGTATTGTTGTTTTTTTTGTTGCACTTCCGTTATGTTTAGGAATTGCACTCGCTAGTGGCGCCCCACTTTTCTCTGGTTTAATCGCTGGTATTATTGGTGGTATCGTGGTAGGTTCCATTAGTAGTTCACAATTAGGGGTAAGCGGTCCGGCAGCTGGCTTAGCTGTTATTGTTCTTGGCGCAATTGCGAGCTTAGGTTTCGAGAATTTTTTAGTTGCCGTTGTAATTGGCGGAGCCTTACAAATTCTTTTAGGTGTTTTAAAAGCCGGTGTAATCGGTTATTATTTTCCATCATCCGTCATTAAAGGAATGCTGGCTGGAATTGGGATTATTATCTTTTTAAAACAAATTCCACATGCTTTTGGTTACGATAAAGATTACGAAGGCGATTTAGATTTTTCGCAAGCCGATGGAGAAAATACATTTACCGAACTTGTAAATATGCTCGACTATATTTCTCCCGGAGCCATTACCGTAACCCTAGTAGCTTTAGCGATTCTTCTGTTATGGGAGAAAGTATTATCAAAAAAACATAAGATTTTCACTATAATTCCAGGACCTTTGGTTGCCGTAATTTTTGGAGTTTTATATCAAATTTTTATGACAGATCATGAAACTTTTGCTATTGCTGCCGCTCATTTGGTTCAAGTTCCTGTACCGGAAAGTGCAACAGATTTTATTGGGCAATTTAGTTTTCCTAATTTTTCAGCGATTACCAATCCACAAGTTTGGGTAATTGGTTTTACCATTGCCATTGTGGCGAGTTTAGAAACCTTATTATGTGTAGAAGCAACAGATAAATTAGACCCGCAGAAAAGAGTAACCCCAACCAATAGAGAATTATTTGCTCAAGGAACAGGAAATATTATTTCGGGTTTTATTGGTGGTTTACCTATCACGCAAGTAATTGTAAGAAGTTCAGCAAATATTCAATCGGGAGGAAAAACAAAATTTTCAGCCATATTTCACGGCTTTTTAATATTACTTTCTGTAATTACCATTCCTGTTTTATTGAATAAAATTCCGCTTGCAGTGTTAGCTGCTATTTTATTAATGGTGGGTTATAAACTTGCAAAACCTTCGTTATTCAAGCAAATGTTTAGTTTAGGATATAGTCAGTTTATTCCTTTTATTGTTACTATTATAGGAATTGTGTTTACCGATTTATTAATTGGAATCGGGTTAGGACTTGCTGTAGGAATTGTTGTAATTTTATTGAATAGTTATAAAAACTCGCATTTTCTTCATAAAGAAGGCTACGATGTAGACGATAATAAATTTAAAATGACTTTAGCTGAAGAAGTAACTTTTCTAAATAAAGGAGCAATTTCTCGGGAACTTCATAACTTACCAGATAACGCGTTTTTAGAATTAGACGTAAGAAAAACCAAAAATTTAGATTACGACATTATTGAAATATTAGATGAGTTTTCTGTTCGTGCAAAAGATCGTAATATTACCATAAAAATTATTTCTGAACGCGGAACCGAAGAAAACCCCGATAGTTACAAGAAATTTTTTGAAAAAGAGAAGAAAATAACGGCTTAAAACTTAAAAATTATGAGTAAAGATTTTTATAAAAAGATTTTAGACAACAATAAAAATTGGGTAAAATCTAAATTAAATGACGATCCTAATTTTTTTAAACGTTTAGAAAAAGGGCAACACCCACCATTACTTTGGATTGGTTGCGCCGATAGTCGCGTTCCGGCAAATGAAATTATTGGTGCAGATCCCGGTGAAGTTTTTGTACACAGAAATATTGCCAATATGGTGGTTCATACCGATATGAATATGTTAAGCGTACTCGATTATGCAGTAAACGCATTAAAAATTGAACATATTATTGTTTGTGGACATTATGGCTGTGGCGGTATAAAAGCAGCTATGGGAAATCAATCTATCGGTTTAATAGATAACTGGATTCGTCATATAAAAGATGTCTATAAAATTCATAAAGAGGAGCTTGATAAAATTGAAGATGAAGATAAACGCTGGGATAAGTTTGTAGAATTAAATGTTATTGAACAAGTGTTCGATTTAGCTGAAACTTCTATTGTTCAAAATGCTTGGAAAAACAATCAAAATCTTACCGTTCACGGTTGGGCGTACGGTATCGGTACAGGAATTGTAAACGATTTGAATGTAAACCTGAGCAGTAATGACGAGTTAGATGAAGTTTACCAGTTAAAATTTTAATTTCATTTATATATCATAAAAAGCCGGAATTATCCGGCTTTTTTTATTCTTCAAAATTTAAATCTCGCTCGTCGAGTTCTTCTAAAATAGTTGGTAAAACTAACGGAGCTATTTTTTTTACCGGATTATATAAAATTGAATTTTCTAATTTTTCTTCAGCTATATATTTTCCGTCTTTATTAAAACCTTCCCAAAACATTAGAATTACGCTTATAATAAAAGCGACTTTTACAACGCCAAAAATTCCGCCGAGAATTCGATTTACAATTCCTAAAGCGATAACGCCAGCTAATTTGGTAAGAATTTTCCCGAGAATTAAAATGATTATTACAATCACTAAAAAAGTAATGGCAAAAGCCGCTAATTGAATGTATTCTTGTTCCCACGAAACCCATTCAGCTAAATAATTTATAGCGAAATATGAAAAATGAATCGCCCCGTAAATTCCTGCAAAAAGCGCGATGAGCGAAGCGAGTTCTACAATAAAACCTTTCATAAAACCGCGTACCAAACCAAACAGGAGTAAAATGCCTAAAACAATATCAATTACATTCATAAATCAAATATAATTAAATTAGAAAGAGAAGTTAATTATCTTTGCAGTTATGGCAAGAGATGAAAAATTGAAACTACAGTGGGAAGAAGTTCAACAAAAACTATCTAACCAATTTGCAGATGGAGAAACGCTAGAACTAGACGCGATAATTTATTTAATTGGCGTGCAAGAATTGGGACAATTGCATCGACGATTTAAAAAAGATCATAAAATCGATTTAATGCACATCGCTATTTGCAGATTACTAGAACCTTACGGTTATTATAAGTTCGATTATATTGATGCAGACGGTTGGCCGCATTATAATATTGTTGAAAAATTACCAACTTTAAAAGCCGGCGAGCAAGCAGTAATGATGAAAGAAGCAATTGTAGAATACTTTTTAGAAAAAAATTACATTACTGCTGAATGAATGTGTTAAGCATTTTATTGAACTTCCCTAATGATAGCGGACCTATTTACAAGGAAACCGTGGAAGGTAGATTTCCGGTAGAACCGTTTAATACGTTAAGCAATTTTCTGTTTCTGGCGATTATAATTTATTTTTCTTTAAAAGTTTATAAAGATTACAAAAAGCACAGTTTTTTGGCGGGTGCGCTTCCTGTTTTGTCAATCGGTTTTATAGGGGGAACAATTTATCACGCTACAAGAAGTCACGAAATTTGGTTGTTAATGGATTGGGTTCCAATAATTCTACTTTGTCTAGCCGTTTCTATCTATTTCACTTTAAAAGACGGTAATAATTGGCTTCAAAAAATATGGCTTTTACTCTTAGTTTTAGTACTTGTTTTCGGCGTTCGATTCATTAATTGGCCGGCTAAATTGAAAATATCTATCGGTTATATAGCTACCGCGTTAGGCTTGTTACTTCCGTTGGTTATTTACCTGATAAAAACCAACTTTAAAAACGGAAGTCAAATTCTTTACGCTGTTAGTGCTTTCAGTCTCGCCATACTTTTTAGAATTCTCGATAAAAGATTAGATTTATTAGAGATGGGAACGCATTGGCTTTGGCATAGCTTCGGAGCAATCGCGGTTTTCTTTCTAATGAATTATATTTTTTTAATTAAAAAGAGTATCAGATAAAATTATAATTTTCTTTATTATCATTTAAAAATACGATTAAAGTTATTTAGAATTAATCTTGTTAAACTTTGACCTCTAATTATATTTGCATTTAATTTAAAATAAGTCTTAATAAGGTTAATTTATTAAATGCACTATAAATCACTTTTCATTTTATCATTGTCATTATTTGTTTTTTCATTTGTTTCTGGACAATCTTCAATAGTGTCAGGAAAAGTTGTAGATGAAAATCAAGTTCCTATACTAGGAGCGAGTGTTGGTCTTAAAGAAATAGCTAGAGGAACTGTAACTAATGATGAAGGAAAATTTAGTCTTAAAGGAAACTTTAAAGGCACTTATACATTAGAGATATCATACGTAGGTTTTGAAACCTATTCTGAAAAAATAAACTTACAACCCAACAATAAGATAACTAAAGAAGTTGAACTGAAAACCGGCTATGATCTTGATGAAGTTACCATTTCTGCAAAAAGCAAAATACAGAAAATTGAAGCATTAGCCTATAATGTTGATGTAATAGATGCAAAAAAATTACACAAAACCACTTTGGATGTAGGTCACGCATTAGATCGGGTTTCAGGAATTAGGATTCGGGAAAATGGGGGGGTTGGTTCTGATATGAATCTTTCTATGAATGGATTTAGAGGAAATCAAGTCAAACTTTTTATAGATGGAATTCCAATGGAGCATTTTGGAAGTTCCTTTCAAATCAACAATATTCCTGTTGGATTGGCAGATAGAATAGAGGTTTATAAAGGAGTAGTCCCTATTAATTTGGGGGCTGATGCTTTAGGTGGAGCTATAAATATTGTAACTAATACTTATGAGAAAGATAATTTAGATCTTTCTTATTCTTACGGATCTTTTAATACTCATCGAACTAATATCTTGGCTACCCATGTGGCCGCTTCAGGTTTTATTATTCATATAAACGCTTTTCAGAATTTTTCCGATAATGATTATAAAGTTTTAGCAGAAGTTAATCAAAATGGAGAAGGTTTTGAAAAGAAAAAAGTTAAAAGGTTTAATGATAAATATCACAACGAAACATTTATAGGGAAATTAGGTATAATTAATAAAAGTTTTGCAGATGAATTGCTTTTTGGGATTACACTTGGTCAAAATTATAAAGAAATACAAACTGGAGCCAGACAAATAGCAGTATATGGCGGTAGGCATAGTCAGGGAAGTACTATTATGCCTTCGATAAGTTATAAAAAACAAAATTTTATAACACCGGGGCTAGATGTGAAAGGAAATGCCAATTATAATTTAGGAAAAGAAAAATACATTGATACCCTTTCACGACGTTACAATTGGTTAGGTGAATATATCCTTACCAGTAGAGGGGGAGAGCTAAATTATCAGCATCTTCAATTAAAGGATAATAATGGGATTGCAACTTTTTCTGCAGATTATGAAATTAATAAAAATCATAAGGTAGCTATCAATAACGTGTATACCACCTTTAACCGAAAGCAGGAAAATCTTTTAAATGAAGAAAACGATATTAATTTTGATCAACCTCAAAAGACTAATAAAAATATATCAGGTCTTTCTTACACTTATGAAGGTGGTGATTGGAATATGTTAGGTTTCCTTAAAAATTATAATCAAGTAATTGATTATTCTGAGCGTCGGGTAAAAAGTAATAGTGAAAGTACATATTACGAAAAAATGGATCGAACTGGGAATTATTTTGGTTATGGGGCGGCGATAACTTACTTCTTTAATGATAATACACAAATTAAAGCCTCTTATGAGAAGAGTTATAGATTGCCCTCAGCTATAGAATTATTTGGTGATGCGAATATCATTCAAGGAAATATAGATTTAAAACCAGAAAAAAGCCATAATTATAATTTAGGAGGTTCGTATTGGGTGAAAGTTTTCAAAGATCATTTACTTAATTTAGAAGCCAATATTTTTGCGAGAGATGCTAAAGATTTTATAAGAAAACGTCTGGCCATTAATCAATCTGAAAATGTAAATGAGAATGTTCAAGCTATGAATAACTATGGCTTAGAGGTTCAGTTACGTTATAGTTATAAAAATAAACTTAATCTAACAGCCAACATCACTCATCAAGAATTAAGAAATAATAATCCCGAAAGTATTTTCTATAGGTCAAGAATCCCTAATATGCCTTTTACCTATGGAAATGCCAATGCAACCTATAACATTCATAATGCTTTTGGTGAAAACCAAATATTAAGTCTAGGGTACGATTTTCTTTATGTGCATGCATTTTACCTTTACTGGCCTGAAGCTGGAGATCAAAGTCAAGGAAAGTACGGAGTGCCAGAACAAATTGCTCATGGTTTCAATGCAAGTTTGACCATGGACCATTTACAGTTTACCCTAGAATGTCGAAATATTTTTGACGCGCTTCTTTACGATAATTTTAGTTTGCAAAAACCGGGAAGAAGTTTTTCTGCGAAAATTAGATATACACTATAACCCTTAAATTAATAAATATTATTATGAGAAAATTCAATTTGTATGCTTTTGCAATGTTAGTTATTTCTACATTGAGTTTTAGTTGTTCTGAAGATGATGGCCCAAAGACTGGAGGTGAAAACTATGTTGCCAAAGGAGAATATATAATTACCGCTACACCAAAGGAAAGTGAAGGGGTAGCAGATTATGTGCTAAATGTTGAAACACTAATGGAAGGTAAAACTACTTTGTTGGGTAACGGTATAGAACAAGATGGTACTTATCGTTATTACATCACTAATAATAATAAATTTTTTAGTTTATTATATGGGCAAGGTGATCCTGGAGCAGTCAATAACTATCAGTTAGAAAGTGACATGTCACTAACTAAATCTCCTAGCCTACCTTCTGAAACGGTTCAAACATTTACCAATGTAAATGACGACGTTTTAATGGCAAGAGTTTCTAGAAGCTCAGATAATCCTTCAGCAGAATGGTATAGCTTAAATACCAATACATTTACATTCGATGCTGAAGGCCAAATTAATACAGCAGAGTTGGCTCCAGAAGGAGAACAAGCTTTTTTTACTTGGATGACACAGGTAGGCGATAAGGTTTATGCTCCATTTATGTCTATGAAAGCTTGTTGTAATGATGCTTGGGGAACAGAATATCCCGATCAAGCATGGGTAGCGGTTTATTCTTACCCTTCTATGAGTTTAGAGAAAGTGATAGAAGATGATCGTACAAGTTTTCTAGGACGTTATTTTAATAGTGGATTGGAAGTGACAGATAATGGAGAGGTGTATGGATTTTCTTCTTCTGTGGCCACGTTAAATGATGAATTTACCTCTTCAAAACCTTCTGCGATCACTAAAATTAATCCATCGACAATGGAATTTGATGAATCTTATTTCTTTAATTTAGAAGAAGCTTCTAATGGTTACTATATAGCTTCTCAGCATTATGCATCTAATGGTAAATTTGTGGTGATGATGAGGTCAAAAGAAGATAAAGGAGCTTATTCCTCAGGTAATAAGTTAGCTGTTGTAGATGTTTATGCCAAGAGTTTTACTTGGATAACCGGTTTGCCAAATGCTAATGAAATTTCTTCTATAACAAGTACAAATTATACTTCAGAAGATGGATCAACAGTACACGTTGGCGTAAATACAGAAAGCGGTAATTATGTATATAATATTAATATAGCAAATGCATCAGCTAACAGAGGCTTAAAAGTAGAAGCTGGCAATATAACTGCAATCAGCAAACTATCTCCGGTAGAAGAATAAAAATCATTAAACTTTAGTAACCTGAATGTAAACCGTTCAGGTTACTTTTTTTATGGCATCTAAATCATCCAAAAATAAGAAAAAGAAAAACAAGTCCTATTTTTATAGGTTATCTGCTTGGTTACATTTGTGGCTAGGGTTAATTTCTGGTATAGTTGTAGTCATTGTTAGCTTAACAGCTACCATCTTGGTTTTCGAAAGAGAATTAAAATTAATCTTTGAACCTTATCAAACAGTAGAAGTACCAGAAAGCAAAGAATTTTTGCCCCCTTCTATATTAAGCGAAACAGTAAAAGAAAAATATGGTTTTACTTCAGTATGGGGTGTTTTTTATAGAGGAGAAGATAAAAGTGTAGAAGTTCCTTATTACGCAGACAGGTCTAATTACCAAGTCGTTTATGTAAACCCTTACACAGGCAAGATTTTACATAATAGGTATTTAAATAACGATTTTTGGAGGTTTGTATTAGAAGGCCATTATAATTTTTGGTTGCCTAGAAATATTGGTAAACCTTTGGTTGCCTATGCTACATTAATTTTTGTAATTACCTTACTTACCGGATTAGTGCTATGGTGGCCAAAAAAATGGACAAAGGCTACCAAGAATGCAAGCTTTAAAATAAAATGGAAAGCAAAATTCAAACGTCTTAATTACGATCTTCATAATGTGTTAGGCTTTTATACGTTACTTATAGCCTTGATTTTTGGCTTAACCGGAATGGTTTATGGAATGAGTTGGTTTAGGGACTTTAGTTATTGGACTGCCTCAGGAGGGGAAGAGTTCACTAGGGAAAGATTCTTTTCAGATACTACTGCCGTAGCAAAGTACACTCAAAAAGATGAAGATGTGCTATTTAACAATGTAATTAATAAAGTAGATCCTAAGCATAATAAAATTAATGTAAAATATCCATACGGAAAAAATGGAGTTTGGAGTATTGGTATAAACCCTAGTATGCAAAGTAGATGGCAAACGGCAACCATACATTACGAACAAAATTCATTAAGAGCTATAAAAGTAGAGCCTACTTTAGAAAAAGCAAATGGAGGAGATCAACTTATGCGTCTAAATTATGATCTACACGTAGGAGCTATAGGAGGTATTACTACCAAAATTATTGCTTTTTTAGTTTGCATTGTGGCTACCAGCTTACCAATTACCGGGTTTATTATATGGTGGAAAAAAGGTAATAAATGGAAAGGATTAAAATTTCCATTACCTTAATTCTTATTTTATTAGATAACCTCTATTTTTTCTTAACTTTGCCCTTTTAATAGAAGCGAATCATGATCGAAAAGATTAAGAATTATATAGTTGAAGTTGAAAGTTTTACAGCCGATAAAGCCGAAGAAATAGAACAATTCAGAATTAAATTTTTAGGAAAAAAAGGAATTTTAAACGAGTTTTTTGCTGAATTTAAAAATGTACCGAACGAAGAAAAAAAAGAATTCGGGCAAAGCATTAATCAGTTAAAAACCGTCGCACAAGAAAAAGTTGATCAGCTTAAAAGTGATTTAGAAAGCAAGCAAGAAGAAAAAGGAATTTACGGCGATCTTTCCCGCCCTGGAGAACCTATAGAAATCGGTTCGCGCCATCCTATATCTATCGTTAAAAATCAGATTATTGAAATTTTTTCTAATATCGGCTTCAATGTTTCTGAAGGTCCTGAAATGGAAGACGATTGGCATAACTTTACAGCCTTAAACCTTCCGGAGTATCATCCCGCTCGTGATATGCAGGATACGTTTTTTATTCAAACCGATCCGGAAGAAATTTTATTAAGAACACACACTTCTAGTGTTCAGGTGCGATATATGGAAAACAATAAGCCGCCCATTAGAACTATTTCACCAGGTAGGGTTTTCAGAAATGAAGCTATTTCTGCGCGTTCACACTGTATTTTTCACCAGGTAGAAGGTTTATATATTGATAAAGGTGTTTCGTTTGCAGATTTAAAGCAAACCTTATTGTATTTCACCAAGCAACTTTTTGGTAAATCTAAAATAAGACTTCGGCCTTCTTATTTTCCATTTACAGAGCCAAGTGCCGAAGTAGATATTTATTGGGGACTGGAAACCGAAACCGATTACAGAATTACCAAAGGAACCGGTTGGTTAGAAATTATGGGCTGCGGAATGGTAGATCCTAACGTGCTAAAAAATTGTAATATCGACCCAAATGAATATTCCGGTTTCGCATTCGGAATGGGAATCGAACGTATTGCGATGTTGCTCTATCAAATTGGCGATATTAGAATGTTTTACGAAAATGATGTACGCTTTTTAAAACAATTTAAATCTGTATTATAGATGAAAAAATTTGGCTTTTTTGTATTAGCAATTATTGTATTGGGCGTCATTATTTACGTAACCTTTATCATCGCTTTATTAAAAATTACGATCGGATTAATTTTGTTAGCGGTTGCCGCAATAATTTTATCTGTAATTTATTTTAAAATTAAACATCGCTTAAACGATTAAATTTTGAAAAAAGATATTAAAATTCCTGAAGTAAAAGGCGTTTATTTAGCCGCGGTTCGTGAATGGAATAAAGATTTTAGAACACACGATTGGAATGTATATATTCTGAATGAAAACAATTTTGCTATCGAAACAGTATTAATTGTTTCTTCAGGTTCAAATAAAAAAGATGTTACTTCTACGATGCGGCATAGTTTAAAAATTTTACCGGCAAAATCCTTTGCGAAAGTAGAATTGCTTCAACCGGAAATTTTTAAGCTGAATAATGAATTTTCGGTCTCCTATTTTGCTGAAAATACAATGTTTCATAAAACCTTTGTGTTCAAGAAAAATACCATAAAAGAATCAGCTCAAGGTAAAATCCCGTTGATGAAAGAAGAAGGAATTTTAGCTGATTAATAGTTTTTAAAAACTAGTCTAAAACATTTTAAAATTGAAAAAATGAAGACGTTTTTTAAAGATATTTTTGAATATCATCATCATTTTAATCAGAAGTTAATTGAGCAACTTCAAACACATAAAAATGAATTTCCCGAACGAACGCTTCCACTTTTTTCCCATTGTTTAAACGCGCATCAAATCTGGAACGCTAGAATTACAGATAAAGAAAAATTCGGCGTTCATGAAGAACACACGTTAGAAAAATGTAAACATTTGGATCGTAAGAATTATGAAGAAACACTTCAAATTTTAGAAGAACGACGTTTAGAAGAAAAAATAATCTATGCTAATTCAAAAGGAAGTGAATTCAGCAATTCTATTCAAGAGGTACTTTTTCATATTGCCAATCATTTTAGTCATCATAAAGGACAAATAATTTCAGATTTTAGACAAAGCGGAATAGAACCCATTGTAACCGATTATATTTTTTATAAACGATAGTTTCAGTACAATTTCAGTTAACCTTTTTTTACTTTCCGCAAGTTCATTACTACAATTGAAAGAAGAATTAATAGAATTCCGATCCATTGCGAAAAAACTACACGTTCATCTAATATAAAATACGCCATTAAAACTGCAACGGGAAGTTCAATTGCCGTAATAATTACTCCTAAACCTACATTTATTTTTGGCATTCCTGAAGTGAGTAAAATTGGCGGTAAAACCGCGCCGAGTAATGCTAAAATTGGTCCCCATTTTAGAAAAATTTCAGCATTAAATTGTTCAACTAAATTATGGGTGGTTAATAAAACTACAATTAATAATCCGCCGAGCATCATCCATTTACTTCTACTAATAGATGATAAATTTAACGCCACTCGATTTGAAGTATAAATGGTTACGGTATAAGAAGCAGCCGCCAACAAACCGAGTAAGACGCCGGTTAAATCTAAGGTAATTTGTTCAAAGAAAACGTTGGTTGCTAAAAGAGTTCCGCTAATAATAATTAAAACGGAAATCGATTTTAAAAGTGTAGGAAATTTTTTAGATAATATTGCATCTAATACAACGCCCATCCAAACGCTTTGCATGAGTAAAACAATTCCAATGGAAACGCTAATAAATTGTACTGCTAAATAATAAAAAATGCTGGTTAAACCCAGCGAAGTTCCGGCTAAAATTAATTGAATAATATTTTTTCGAGTCGGTTTTACTTTTCTTTTTGCTGAAGAACCTCTTTTTAATGCGAAATCTAAAACGACTAATCCTAAATAGCCTAATAATAATTGTGCAAAGGTAACTTCGTACGGCGTAAAATTTTCCTGATAGGCTAATTTTACAAACGTGGTTAATACTCCGTAGCAAGATGCGCCAAGTGCGACTAAAATTCCTCCTTTTAAAGCTGAGTTTTTCAAAAAATTAAAATATAAAGATGATTAGTCGAGCTTGTCGGTAAGTTTTAAAAATACTTTTTTAGGATTTTTATTTTCATATAAAATACTGTAAACTGCATTTATAATGGGGGTTTTCGCTTTTTTCTTCTTCTTTGCTTTATTGATTTCATAAGCGCTTTTTGCAGCGTAATAACCTTCAGCAACCATGCTCATTTCCATTTTTGCGCTTTTTACAGTATAGCCTTTTCCGATCATATTTCCGAACATTCTATTTCGACTAAAAACGGAATATCCGGTTACTAATAAATCGCCTAAATAAGCTGAATCGTTAATGTTTCGTTTCATCTTATAGGTTTTTTTAATGTAGCGTTTCATTTCGCGAATGGCGTTACTCATTAATACACTCTGGAAATTATCACCATAACCCAATCCGTGGGCAATTCCGGCTGCAATGGCATAAATATTTTTAAGCATCGCGGCGTGTTCAGTTCCGATAATATCTTCACTGGTTTTACATTTTATATAATCGCTGTTTAAATATTTCACTAATAATTTCGCGTTATCTTCATTTGCACAGGCAATTGTAATGTAAGAAAGACGTTCGAGTGCAACTTCTTCTGCGTGGCAAGGTCCGGTAATTACGCCAATATTTTCAAATGGAATTTCGTAATGTTCATTAAAATGTTCGCCTACAATGAGACTGGTTTCGGGAACAATTCCTTTTATTGCGCTAAAAATAATTTTGTCTTTTAGCGGAATACTTAATTTATCTAATTCACTTTTAAGAAATGCTGAAGGAATAGCGAAAATAATAATATCTGCAGCGCTTACCGCTTCATCAATATTACTGGTAAGCTTTAATTGATTTACATCGAACTCTACAGAACTTAAATAATTCGGGTTATGGTCTTCTTTTCGAATATGTTCAAGTGCGATTTCATTTCGCATATACCAATGCACGTGATCTAAATTTTCACAGAGCATTTTTACAATTGCTGTCGCCCAGCTTCCTCCGCCAATAACCGCAAATGTTGGGGTATTTTCCATAGTTGGATTTTTATTTTTCAAAAATACATAAATTTTAAGGCACGTCTATAAAGAGTTATGAAGAAGTCCGGGTAACTTTAACATTTTTAGCGCGAAACCAATACAATTTAAATCGAAAGGATTGCGTTAGTAGTATAGATTTTTTGGTTGGTTATTTAGTTAAGAGCCGTTTTACTGAAACTAATTCAGTAAAGCGGCTTTTGTAAGTTTTGAGTTGAATTATGAACGATAAAAATTCATTTCATCGATATATTCCCAAGCTTTTGTGGGCAATAACGGACGAATATCTTTTCCGTTTTTAATGGCTTTTCTTATAAAGGTGGAAGAAATTTCCATTACAGGAGCGTCGATTAAATGTACTTTTTCGTGGTTTCGTAAGGGCGATTCTTTTTTACTTTTTGTAATTCGCGGATAGACAAAAATTTCATGCCGATCTAGAATTACTTCATTATTTTTCCATTTATGAAGCGTGTTTAAATTGTCTTCACCCATAATTAAAGCGAAATCTAACTCAGGATATTTTTCTTCTAAATGAACCAGCGTATTTACCGTATAATTGGGTTGCGGAAGTTTAAACTCTATATTCGACGGTTTAATATGATCGAAACTTTCAGTAGCACGATAAACCAATTCGTACCGATGATAATCTTCTAATAATGAACTTTTTTTCTTAAACGGGTTGTGCGGCGTAACGACTAACCAAACTTCATCTAAAGCAGTAAATTCTGCCATATGATTAGCAATTACCAAATGCCCAATATGAATTGGATTAAACGTACCGAAATAAAGACCTACTTTTTTTTTCAAAACAAATTATTGTTGAATAAAGTTTTTTACCAACGTGTGCGCTTCATCTAGGGCTTTTTGTAAATCGTTGTTTACAATAATAAAATCGAATTGTGGCGCGGTTGCCATTTCAATAGAAGCTTTTGCAACACGCATGTTAATTCTATCGGCGGTTTCTGTCTTTCGTTTTTTGAGTCTTATTTTTAATTCCTCAATACTTGGTGGCTCTACAAAAACAGCTAAGGTTCGTTCTGGATAAATGTGTTTTATATCTAAGCCGCCAACTACGTCAATATCAAAAACTACGTGTTTTCCGCTCGCCCAAATGCGTTCTACTTCACTTTTTAGCGTGCCGTAAAAATTATCGCGATAAACTTCTTCCCATTCTAAGAAATCATCATTTTTTATGTGCTGTTTAAATTCTTTAAGCGACATAAAATAATAATCTTCGCCATCCACTTCATCGCCTCTTGGTTCTCTTGAAGTCGCCGAAATTGAAAAATCGAGGTTAAGATCGGGTTGCTTTAATAAATGCTGAACAATCGTGGTTTTTCCTGATCCTGACGGCGCTGAGAATACAATTAATTTTCCTTCAATCATTATAAAACGTTTAGCAATTGTTCTTTAATTTTTTCAAGCTCATCTTTCATTTGAACCACTACTTTTTGCATTGGCGCGTAATTGGATTTGCTTCCGATCGTGTTAATTTCCCGACCGATTTCTTGCCCGATAAAACCAAGTTTTTTTCCATTAGAATCTTCAGAATTTAGGCTTTCTTCAAAATAGTCTAAATGATTTTCTAAGCGAATTTTTTCTTCGGTAATGTCATATTTTTCAAGGTAATAAATCAATTCTTGTTCAAAACGATTTTCATCTACATTTTCTTTAAGCTCAGAAATTGCTTTTTGTAAACGCTCTTTTACACCTTCAATTCGCTCTGGATCTAGTTGAATTACTTCTTCTAAAAGTGCTTTTAAATTTTCGATGCGTGCTCTAAAATCTTTTTCTAATGCGTTTCCTTCATCAGAGCGGTATTGGTTTATTTCAACTAAGGCTTTTTCTACGCCGTTTTCTATGGTTTTAAACTCATCTTCATCAATCTCATCGCGTTCGGTTTGCAAAGCATCAGGCAAACGAATGGCCATTTTTAGCAATTCAACATCATCTTTTCTTCCGGTTTCAGGAATCGCTTTTAATTGTTCCATATATTTCTTGACAACAGGCGCGTTTACTGAAGCTGAAGTTTCTTCACCAGTAATTTCTACATATAACGAAAAATCAACTTTTCCGCGAACCATATTTTTTGAAATTAAATTACGAAGCTGTAATTCTTTTTCGCGGTACTGCGATGGCATTCGCGCATTTAAATCTAAATTTTTGCTGTTAAGCGATTTAATTTCAATGGTAATTTTTTTATTCGGAAGCTCAACAATATGCTTTCCGAAACCTGTCATCGACTGGATCATCTTTTCTTTATATTAAAAGTTGCGCAAATTTACGGAAAATTATTTCGCTAGAATTTTCAGGTCACGGAAATTAGAAATTGTGATTCTTTTGCTATGCTTGCATAATAATTATTTTTATTTTTACTGAAAAAAGAAATGTATTTAAAAGAATTTGAAATCCGTTGGAGCGATATAGATGCAAATAGACATTTGGCGAATTCATCTTACCTGAATTTTATGAGTCACACGCGAATGAGCTATTTAATTGAAAACGGTTTTGGGCAAAAAGAGCTTTCGAAACATAATATTGGTCCGGTAGTTTTTTACGAACATATTTATTATTTTAAAGAAATATTAGCTGAAAAACCAGTAAAAGTTTCCTTAGAGTTAAAAGGACTTTCTGAAAACGGAATGTTTTTCGAATTTCTCCATAATATTTACGACCATAACGGAAAAAATTGCGCGCGTTGCGAAATGATGGGTTCGTGGATCGATTTAGAAACGAGAAAATTAATCGATCTTCCTGAAAAATTACTTCAGAATTTAGAACATCTCGATAAAACGGAAGATTTTAAAGTTCTTACCAAAGAAGACACAAGAAAATACAATGTAAAACCGGAAGATTTAAAATTGTAATTATTCAGCTAAATAATTTTTGATTTCTTGCACGGTTTTTTTACTGTTTCCTACAAAGATTTTGTCTTCAAACAGAAAAACGGGACGTTTTAAAAAAGTATAATGTTCTAGCAATAATGTTTTGTAATCTTTTTCAGAAAGGTTTTTGTTTTTTAAATCACGCTTTTTATAAAGTTGCGCGCGTTTATTAAAAAGCGCTTCGTAACTATTTGTTTTTTCGTGTAATTTTTTGAGTTGATTTTCAGTTAACGGTTCTTTTTTTATGTCCTGTTTTTCTAGGTCTTCCGGTAAATCTATTTCTTTTAAAATACGTTTGCAGGTATCGCAGGTAGAAAGGTAAAATACTTTTTTCAAGAGTTTCTTTTTTTAATTTTATTCAGTTGAAAATCTATTTTTTTGAATTCTGACTAATAATTAACCCAATTTTTCACTTCGCTTTTCGGTAAAGAAAGTTGCAATTCGCCTTCAGCATAACTTGCAGCTTCGTAACGATTGTAGACAAAATGAATACTATCGTTGGTAAAAGCCATATTTTCTGGAAGCGTAAAGGTGTTATTTTCAAAGAAAAATCCGGTACTGTTAATGGGAGAATTCATTGGAATATTAAACTTTTTTCTGAACTTTTTTTCAGCATAATTAGTAAATGCCGTTTTATCTGAAATTAAATCAGCTTGTGCTAATGCTTCACCGGTTTTTGCGTTAAAATGCTGATAACGCGTAGCACCGTAACCGTGAGCGCCGCCGGTGAATAAATAGAAAGAGGTTTCAACTACAATTAACGAATCATTTCTAAAACGAATGTTTTGCGAAACTTCCGCTTCATATTCTGCCGGACTTTCAGGAAATTCTTTTTTAAACGAAAAATAATCATCTACAAAATTCTTTACCGCATCTTGCAAATTATCGGGAGAAGGTTTTTCTTCTTCCGGCGAACTAAAAATTTTGATGAGGTTATTTTCGTTTACCGAATTAATTTTTTCGGCAATCGCCGGCTTATTTTCAGCTTTTAAGTAACTCACTTGAACGCGAGGGCAATCTTTTTCTTCACAAGTTTCAAAATCTTTTCCATCGATGGCTACCGTAATAAAATCTAGCGATTCTTCTATAGGTTCAGTGATTTTTTGGTCGTTCGATTTATCTTCTTTTTTATCATCTAAACAACTGGTAGTCGCGAGTATAATTCCCAGTAATACAATTATTTTTTTCATTTCTTTTTCATGTTAAACTGCCATTAAAGATAATATGTATTTTGTTTATGCCCAAAGCGAATGCTACATTTGCTAAAATCCTTAAATAAAAATTATGAAGTTTAACACGAAAACTATTCATGGTGGTCAAGAAAATATAGATCCGGCATACGGTTCTGTAATGCCACCAATATATCAAACCTCAACATATTCTCAGTCAACTCCCGGCGGTCACAAAGGTTTTGAGTATTCCAGAAGTGGAAATCCAACACGTTCGGCTTTAGAAAATTCGTTGGCAAGTATAGAAAATGGAAAACACGGGTTAGCTTTTGCTTCCGGTCTTGCGGCAATAGATGCGGTTTTAAAATTGTTAAAACCTGGAGATGAAATAGTTTCAACCAACGATTTATATGGTGGAACTTATCGATTATTCACAAGTATTTTTCAAAATTTCGGAATTAAGTTCAATTTTATAGGAATGAATAATGCTGAAGAAATTGAAAAACATATTACAGACAATACAAAATTAATTTGGGTTGAAACGCCAACCAACCCAATGATGAATATTATCGATATTGAAGCAGTTTCTAAAATTGCTAAAAAGCACAATGTATTGTTAGGAGTCGACAATACTTTTGCAACGCCTTATTTGCAACAACCGCTAGATTTAGGAGCAGATTTAGTAATGCATAGTGCCACTAAATATTTAGGCGGTCATAGTGATGTAGTGATGGGTGCTTTAGTTGTAAAAGACGATGCGTTGGCTGAAAAATTATATTTTATTCAAAACGCAAGTGGTGGCGTAGCCGGACCACAGGACAGTTTTTTAGTGCTTCGCGGAATTAAAACGCTTCATTTACGCGTTCAGCGCCATTGCGAAAATGGAAAAGCCGTTGCCGAATTTTTAAATAATCATCCTAAAGTTGATAAAGTTTATTGGCCAGGTTTAGAAAGTCACCCTAATCATGAAATTGCCAAAAAACAAATGAAAGATTTTGGCGGAATGGTTTCTTTCACCACTAAAAATGATAACCTTTCTGAAGCAGTAAGTTTTGTTGAAAAATTAAAAGTTTTCACTTTAGCAGAATCTTTAGGAGGTGTAGAATCGTTGGCGGGTCATCCGGCAAGTATGACACACGCTTCAATTCCTGTAGAAGAACGTCAGAAAACGGGCGTATTAGATTCATTAATTCGTTTAAGTGTTGGTGTTGAAGATGAAGAAGATTTAATTGAAGATTTAAAACAAGCACTTTCATAAAATAAAATAAGTTTAATGAAAAGCTTCAGTTTAATACTGAAGCTTTTTTTGTTTTCATAAATCCTTAAAAAAACTTAAAATTTATAAGAATACTAAAAAATAAATGCTGCTTCGTTTTATAAAATATATATTTGCATAAGTAATTTACTTTTGATTTATTAAAAACACATTTTACAATAAATTATGGAAAAAAGTGTAAAAGATTTTTTGGATTCAGTTTCTAAAAGAAACTCAAATGAGCCTGAATTTATGCAGGCTGTAAGAGAAGTTGCAGAAGCTGTAATTCCATTTATTGAAGAAAATAAAAAATACCAAAACGCTAAATTATTAGAGCGAATGGTAGAGCCTGAACGTGTAATTATGTTTAGAGTCCCTTGGACAGACGATAACGGTGAAATTCAAATTAACCGTGGTTTTCGTGTTCAAATGAATTCTGCCATCGGTCCTTATAAAGGTGGATTGCGTTTTCACCCTTCCGTAAATTTAAGTATTTTAAAATTCTTAGCTTTCGAGCAAGTTTTCAAAAATAGCTTAACTACGTTACCAATGGGCGGTGGTAAAGGAGGTTCAGATTTCGATCCGAAAGGAAAATCTGATAACGAAGTAATGCGTTTTTGCCAAAGTTTTATGACAGAATTGTCTAAACACATTGGTGCTAATACAGACGTTCCTGCGGGAGATATTGGTGTTGGAGCCCGTGAAATAGGTTTCTTATTCGGCCAATATAAAAGATTGCAAAATGAATTCTCAGGAATTTTAACAGGAAAAGGACTTTCTTACGGTGGTTCTTTAATTCGCCCTGAAGCAACCGGTTACGGAAATGTATATTTTGCACAAAGTATGCTAAAAACTAAAGGTGAAACTTTTGAAGGAAAAACGGTAGTTATTTCAGGTTCTGGAAATGTTGCGCAATATGCAGCTGAAAAAGTTACACAATTAGGAGGAAAAGTAGTTACGCTTTCAGATTCTTCAGGTTATATTTATGATGAAGAAGGAATTGATGAGAAGAAACTGGCTTTTGTAATGGAGCTGAAAAATGAAAAAAGAGGTCGTATAAAAGAATATTTAGACGAATATCCTAACGCAAAATATACTGAAGGAAAAACCCCTTGGAACGAAAAATGTGATGTAGCATTACCTTGCGCGACTCAAAACGAGTTAATGGAAGACGATGCAAAAGCATTAGTGAAAAATGGATGTATCGCTGTTGGGGAAGGTGCAAATATGCCTTGTACTCCTGAAGCAATTGAGGTTTTCCACGAAAAGAAAATCTTATTTTCTCCAGGAAAAGCTTCAAACGCGGGTGGTGTAGCAACTTCAGGTTTAGAGATGTCACAAAACTCACTTCGTTTAGGTTGGTCATCAGAAGAAGTAGATAAAAAATTATTTACCATTATGCACGATATTCATGAAGCTTGCGTAAAATACGGAACCGATAAAAATGGTTACGTAGATTACGTAAAAGGTGCAAACATTGCTGGTTTTGTAAAAGTTGCGGATGCGATGATTGCTCAAGGAGCTGTATAATTTAAAATTTAGTCGTGGTGAAAAAACCAAGACAGAACGAAAAGTAAAAACCCTCTTCATTGAGGGTTTTTATCATTTTATAGTTTAGGTTATCTTTGTAGATAGTTAAAAAGCAATAAATTATTTCCAATTTAGTTAATAGGAATAGATAAATTTATATGAAATATATACTTACACTTTTTTTTCTATGTCCAATTTTTGTGTTCGCGCAAGATTTTAGTGATAATTGGGAAGATTTATTTTCTTATAATCAAATTCAAGATTTAGCCTACGGAAATGGAAAAGTGTTCGCTGCAGCTCAAAATGCGGTCTTCACTTACCAACGGAATTCGGGTGAAGTTGAAAAAATTTCTTCGATAAATGGACTTTCAGGAGAAAATATTTCGAGTATTCATTATTCTAGCGGTTATAATTTACTCATTGTAGGTTACGAAAACGGACTTATCGATATATATGATTCAAACGAAAAAAAAGTATTAAAAGTTATCGATATTTTCGAGAAGCAAACAATTCCTCCACCTGAAAAGAGAATAAACCATTTTTATGAATATAACGATCGGTTGCTTATTTCCACAGACTTCGGTATTTCAGAATATAACTTAGCAAACCGAGAGTTTGGAGATACTTATTTTATCGGAGATGGAGGTAGTAGACTTAAAGTTAATCAAATAACCGTTTATCAGAATTTTATATATGCTGCAACCGAAGAAAACGGAATTAAATTTGCCGGAATAAATAACCCAAATTTAATTGATTTCAATGTTTGGCAAACTATTTCATCGGGTACATTTTTAGGCGTAGTAAGTTTGGCAAATTCACTCTACGCTGTAGACGAAAATAATAATTTACAACGATTGCAGCAAAATAGTTTAATTTCAGAAATACAATTCGAGCAATCGGTGAGAGATCTTCGAGTAAGTGATGACCGTCTTGTAGTTGGTTTGGTAAATCGTGTAAGAGTTTATGATCAAGTTTTAAATCCTGTAGCAAGTGTAGGAAAACCTTCAGGTGTTAATGTAAATTATACTTCAGCCTTAATTTTTTTAGATGAAATTTTTATTGGTGATAATCAAGCAGGTTTATTAAAAACCACTACTACAAATCCATTTAATTTTAATTATTTAAGTCCAGACGGTCCTTTAAGAAATGATGTTTTCGATTTAGAATCCATTCCCAATGAACTTTGGGTAACGTATGGAGATTACGATCTGTTTTTTAATCCTTACAATCCCGGTTTAAAAAGTTTCGGAGTAAGTCATTTTCTGGAAAATATCGGGTGGTCAAATATTCCCTATAGTCAATTAAATGCGCGTTCTATCGCTAAGGCAACAATAAACCCGAATCAAACTGATCAAGTTTTTTTAAGCTCTTTTTTTGATGGTTTAATTGAATTACAAAACGAAGAAGTAGTGGCTCGTTACGATGCTCTTAATTCTTCATTTGAAAGTGTAGAAGATCCAAATGCACCTTCTGTAATTAATGATGTAAGAGTTAATGGTGCTGCTTTCGATAGAGAAGGAAATTTATGGGGAAATGCGTCTAGAGTAGAAAAAGGATTGTTTAAGTTAGATGTAGAAAACAATCAACTTCAAACCTTCGATGTAACTAGTGCAGTTCCCGATCCAATAGGTGATAATTTAGGTTTTACAGAATTAGTAATTGATAGTGGAAACAATATTTTCTTCGGAAGTTACAGCAGCGGTATCGTCGGTTATAATCCTTCTACAAATACTTTTGTTACTGTTCAGGGTGAGGAAGTTGGAAATCTACCAGATAATTATGTTACTGCCTTAACCTTTGATAACAACAATCAACTTTGGGTTGGGACGCTAAGAGGTTTGCGTGTTTTATTTAATCCTGCAGGGGTGTTTACTGATCCAAACCTTCAAACAAACGAAATAATTATTCGGGATGATGATGGCGTGGCCCAAGAACTTTTAGCAGAAATAAGTATTTTAGCCATTACCGTAGATGGTAATAATAATAAATGGGTTGCCACAAATGCAGGAGCTTTTTATTTATCGGCCAACGGTCAAGAAACTATTTATCAGTTTACAAAATCAAATTCACCATTACCTTCCAATACAATTACCGATATTTCCATAGACGAAAATTCAGGTAAAGTTTATATTGGAACCGATAAAGGTCTACTAGCTTTCAACGGTACTGCCACAAGCTCCCAAGAAACTTTAGAAAACGTTCGCGCTTTCCCAAATCCAGTACGGCCAAATTATTCAGGAATGGTTACTATCGATGGACTGATGGAAAATGCCAATGTGAAAATTACTGATATCGAAGGAAATTTGGTTTACGAAGAAGTTTCCCAAGGAGGAAGCATACAATGGGATACGCGCGCTTTTGGAAAGCACAAAGTAGCTTCTGGAGTGTATATGGTGTTAATCACTTCAGCAGATCAATTAGAAACTAAGGTTACTAAAATTATGGTCATTCGTTAATGCTAGTAAAAACAAGAGCAATCATCATTCATTCCCTTCGCTATCGTGAAGCAGATTTAATAGTAAAGGCATACACTCAAAGTAGCGGACTCAAATCTTACCTAGTTCGAGGCGTGCTAAAATCGAAAAAAGGAAAACTTCGTGCCTCCATGTTCCAGCCACTTACGTTATTAGACTTAGAAGCAAACCATAAAGATAAAGGCACCTTAGAAAGCATTCGAGAAGCCAAAGTAAATCCGGCTTATCAAACTCTAACCGCAAATATTTACAAGTCTTCTATTGCCATGTTTTTAGCAGAAGTTTTAAACCAAGCCATTCAAGAAGAAGAGCAGAATGCAGCCCTTTTTCAGTTCTTAGAAAACTCCTTTCTTTGGTTAGATAAAAACGAAAATTATGCTAATTTTCACTTGCTATTTATGGTGAAACTCAGTTCGTTTTTAGGCTTTTACCCTCATCAATATGATCCAGATTTACCCTATTTTAATTTGCTTGACGGTGAATATCAATTAGACGACACCAACAAGTATTGCATTCAAAATGAAAATTCAGAATTACTTAAACAATTTTTACAGATAAATTACGAAGAATCTTCAACAATTAAACTCAACCAATCCAAACGAAAAAACTTTCTAGAAATGCTCATTCTCTATTTCGAGTTGCATTTACACGGGTTTAAAAAACCACGCTCGTTAGATATTTTACATCAACTATTTTAATTTGGTGGTGTCCCTTCGGGGCGTTACATTCCTGCGTAGGCAGGAATCTCAAAAAAGTTCCAATAAAGCCTTCAATAGAGAATATTGACGTAATCACTTTTTAAAGATTTGTGGGTAATCCTTCCCACAACACCTCTTAAAATTCCGCTAAGATTTAAGCTGTTTTCAATATTCAAGATTGCTTTTTAGTAAATTCAATTCTTATGAAAACACCCTTACTCGTTTTTAATCAAAAAGGAATTTATTGCGAAGCCGCCGATGTCTATCTAGACCCGTGGAAACCGGTCAAAAAAGCCATCATCTCCCACGGTCACGCCGATCATTCCCGTGGGGGGCATCAGCAATACATTACGCATCATACCAACGTACCGATTATCAAACATCGCTTAGGCGAAATTTCAGTTACTGGCAAAGCTTGGAACGAAACTTTCACCATTAACGGGGTCAAATTTTCATTTCACCCTGCCGGGCATATAATTGGATCATCGCAAATTCGTGTAGAACATAGAGGAGAAGTTTGGGTGTTTACCGGCGATTATAAAACCGAAGACGATGGTTTAGCGGTTCCTTATGAAGTAGTAAAATGCCATACGTTTATTACCGAATGTACGTTTGGGTTACCTGCATTTAAATGGCTTCCGCAGCAACAGGTTTTTAACGACATTAATAATTGGTGGCAACAAAATCAAGACGATGGTAGAACCTCGATTCTGTTTGGTTATTCCTTAGGCAAAGCACAACGCTTACTTAAACATTTAGACACTTCCATCGGTAAAATTTACACCCACGGAGCCGTCGAAAATATGACGGAAGTGGTTCGTGAAATTGCCGATTTACCACCTACCGAAAAAATTACAAGAGATACCAAAAAAGAAGATATAAAAGGCAACATTGTGATTGCGCCGCCAAGCACACACGGTTCTCCTTGGATCAAGAAAATGGTGCCTTACGTTACAGCTTCTGCCAGCGGTTGGATGACGTTTCGTGGTGCACGTCGTCGTCGAGCCATCGATAAAGGTTTTGTGCTTTCCGATCATTGCGATTGGCAAGGTTTGCTTAGTTCTATCAAAGCCACAGGAGCAGAAAAAGTAATTTGTACGCACGGGTATACCGATATTTTTTCTCGCTTTTTAGCTGAACAAGGTTACGATGCTAGAACCGAGCAAACGCAATATGAAGAAGAAAATGCCGAACAGAATAGCAAAGAAAAGCAGGAAAGTTAAATGAAGCAATTCGCAGAACTCATACGAACCTTAGATAGTACCAACAAAACCACGCTCAAAGTTGAAGCGCTTGCACATTACTTTAAAACCGCAAGCGATAAAGATAAAGTCTGGACCATCGCTATTCTTTCGCATCGGCGTCCACCAAGACCGGTAAATACAAGATTAATGCGCGAGTGGGCATCAGAATTTTCTAAAATTCCGTTATGGTTGTTCGAAGAGTCGTATCATATTGTTGGTGATTTAGCTGAAACGATTGCCCTCGTGATTCCGCCTTCAGAAGAATCTTCAGAGAAAAGTTTAAACCAGTTCCTGCAAGAAATTATTGAACTAAAAGCACGTTCAGAAGAAGAGAAAAAAGAATATTTATACGAGAATTGGTTCAGCTTAAATTATTACGAACGTTTTGTATTTACCAAACTCATTACCGGTAGTTTTCGCATTGGCGTAAGTCAGAAATTAATGACGCGGGCTTTATCGAAAGCCACCGAAATTGATGAAGATATTCTCGCCTATAAACTCATGGGAAATTGGGATCCTGCAACTACTACTTTTACCGATTTAGTGCTGGAGGAAAAACCGGAAGATTACCTTTCTAAACCCTATCCGTTTTATTTGGCTTATGCGATTGAAGACGAACCCGAAAGTTTGGGTGATGTGAAAGAATGGGCGGCAGAGCATAAATGGGATGGAATTCGTTCGCAAGTCATCATTAGAAACGGAGAATTGTTTGTGTGGAGTCGAGGTGAAGAATTGGTCACCGATAAATATCCGGAATTTGAAAAATTTATCAATGTAATTCCAGATGGGACGGTGATCGACGGAGAGATTTTACCATTTCCGAAGAACGAAATCGGAACGTTTAAAGATTTACAAACCCGAATTGGCCGAAAAAATATTACTAAAAAACTCTTAGAAAAAACTCCGGTCATTTTAAAAGCTTACGATATTCTAGAGTGGAAAGGTGAAGATATCCGAGAAAAAGCCTACGAAAAGCGTCGTGAGATTTTAGAACAAATTTTTGCTGAAGTAGCTTCCGTAGAAATTCCGCTACATTTATCATCTACGATTTCTTTTCAAACTTGGGATGAGGTCGCTAAAGAACGCGAACGATCGCGAGAAGTAAAGTCGGAAGGATTAATGCTGAAGCGTTGGGATTCGCCTTACCTCGTCGGTAGAAAAAAAGGCGATTGGTGGAAGTGGAAAGTCGATCCGCTCACCATCGACGCAGTGTTAACCTATGCCATGCGTGGTCACGGAAGACGCAGTAATTTATTTACCGATTATACGTTCGGGCTTTGGGACGAAGACAAAGGAGAATTGGTAACCTTTGCCAAAGCCTATTCAGGTCTTACCGATGCCGAATTTCGAAAAGTAGATGCATGGATCAAAAAAAACACCCTAGAACGTTTTGGTCCTGTACGAAGCGTGACACCCCATCATGTTTTTGAAATTGCTTTTGAAGGAATTGCCGAATCAAGCCGACATAAAAGCGGAGTTGCTACCCGATTTCCTCGAATTTTACGCTGGCGTCAAGATAAGAAGATTGGAGAGGCGAATACCTTAGAAGATTTAAAAGCATTAATTCCGAAGTAAAATATGAATAAAAAAGAGCTTTTAGCGATTGCAGAACATTGGTTTGCCCAGCAAGGTTGGAATCCTTTTCCATTTCAGAAAAAAACTTGGGATACTTATCTTAAAGGGAAAAACGGACTCTTAAACGCGCCCACCGGAAGTGGAAAAACCTATGCGCTTTGGGTGCCGATCGTTTTAGAATACCTAAAGAAAAATCCAGATTATAAAACTAACCACCAAAAAGGCTTAAAAGCCATTTGGATCACGCCACTTCGAGCACTTTCTGTTGAAATCGCACAAGCGGCTTCTCGTTTTGCTGAAGAAACCGAATCGGGTTTAACCGTCGGTATTCGCACGGGCGATACTTCTCAAAAAGAACGTGCGACACAAAAAAAGGCGATGCCCGATTTATTAATTACCACGCCGGAGAGTTTGCATTTACTGCTTTCCTCTAAAAACTATCCAAAGCTTTTTAAAAATCTAAATGCAATCATTGTCGATGAGTGGCACGAATTGTTAGGAAGTAAACGAGGCGTACAAACCGAATTAGCACTTTCTCGTTTAAAAACAGTTTCCAAAAACTTAAAGATTTGGGGTATTTCAGCAACCATTGGTAATCTTCAGCAAGCGCAAGAAGTTTTATTGGGGCCGGAAAGTGAAGCACTTCAACATTCAGAATTAATCAAAGCCAACATTCAGAAGCAAATAGAAGTCAAATCGATAATTCCTGAGTCCATGGAGAAATTTCCATGGCGAGGTCATTTGGGCTTACATTTGTTAGACGAAGTAGTTCCTATTCTGAATAATTCAAAAACTACTTTAGTCTTTACCAATACGCGTTCGCAATGCGAATTGTGGTTTCAAAAACTGATGCAAAAATACCCTGAGTTTGCCGGAGAAGTAGCGATGCATCACGGAAGCATTAATAAAGAAACTCGACTTTGGGTGGAGCAAGCGATTAGAAATGAAAGTTTAAAAGCAGTGATTTGTACTTCGAGTTTAGACTTAGGAGTCGATTTTGCACCAGTAGAAACCATTATTCAAATTGGCGGCCCAAAAGGCGTAGCCCGTTTTTTACAACGTGCAGGAAGAAGCGGTCACCAACCCGGAAAAGCCAGCCGAATCTATTTTTTACCAACGCATGCTATCGAACTCATCGAAGCTTCTGCTTTACAGAAAGCGGTTGAGAAAAAAGCGGTAGAAGATCGAATTCCCTACTTGCAAAGTTTTGATGTGTTGGTGCAATACCTCACCACTTTAGCGGTTTCCGATGGGTTTTATCCAAAAGAAATTTATCCTGAAATCAAGTCAACGTTTTGTTTTCAAGGCTTAACGGATGAAGAATGGCGTTGGTGCTTAAATTTCATCACCAAAGGAAGTCAAAGTCTGCAAACCTACGACGAATATAAAAAAGTAGAAATTGAAGACGATGGCAAGTTTAAAGTCAATCATCGTGGCGTTGCGATGCGCCATCGTTTGCAAATTGGGACAATTGTAAGCGATGCGATGCTTACCGTAAAATATGTAAAAGGAGGCTATATTGGCACGATAGAAGAGTGGTTTGTTTCTAAATTAAAACCTGGAGACGTGTTTACGTTTGCCGGCAGAAATCTAGAGCTTTCCAGAATTAAAGGAATGCAAGTTTTAGTAAGAAAGTCGAAAAAGAAAACGGCAAAAGTGCCGAGTTGGATGGGTGGCCGAATGACCTTTTCCGCACAAATGAGTGAGTTGCTTCGGGAAGAATTATACGAAGCCGCAGAAAGTATCGGTTCTAATTCGAAAAAGAAAAGTGCCGAGTTAACAGCACTTCAACCTATTTTAGAGCGTCAGCAATTAGAATCGATCATCCCAAAGCAAGATGAATTTCTTATCGAAACCTTTAAAACCCGCGAAGGTTACCACGCCATTTTTTATCCGTTTGAGGGTCGTTTTGTGCACGAAGCTTTAGGTAGTTTGTTAGCGTATCGCATTAGTTTGTTGTCGCCAATTTCCTTCAGCATTGCGTTTAACGATTATGGTTTTGAGCTACTTTCAGACCAAGAAATAAATATGCAACAAGTGTTTGATAACGATTTGTTTTCCGCAGCATTTCTCATGGACGATCTCTACAAAAGTTTAAATGCTTCGGAAATGGCACGTCGAAAGTTTCGGGACATCGCCGTGGTTGCGGGTTTAGTATTTACGGGTTATCCAAACAAACTCATTAAGAATAAGCACTTACAATCGAGTTCCCAATTGTTATTCGATGTATTTAGAGACTACGAAGATGATAATTTATTGTTTCAGCAAGCGTTTCGAGAAACCTTCGAACATCAATTAGAAGAAGGTAGATTGCGACTCGCTTTAGAACGAATTCATGAGCAAAAAATCGTTTGGAAACCCTGTGAGAAACCAACCCCATTTTCCTTTCCTATCATTACCGATCGTTTACGCGAAAAGCTCTCTTCAGAAAAATTAGAAGACCGCATTCAGCGTATGTTGAAATATCTAAACAAATAAAATTCCTTTTAAAAAGTTAAGAAAAACTAAGAGCGCATTATTTTTCGCGCGGTTCTTGCTATATTTCCGAATAAATTAACAATCTATGAAAAAATTATTTGCATTAATCGTATTATCCATCAGCTTAATGAGCTGTAATTCTATGAAAAATTTTAATTCAGATTCATTAACCGAAATTTCTAAAGGGGTTTTAACCGGAGCTGGAGAAGAAGGAATTGAAGCGCAACAACGCATCATTACTTCCGAAGCCGAATGGAATAGTTTAGTGAGAAAAATGAATTCGGTTAACAATATGTCAAAGAATTTTAAAACCAACGATATCGATTTTTCAAAAGAAATGGTCGTTGCTGTTTTTGATAAAGTAATGAATACCGGCGGGCATTCAATTTGGGTTAGCGATGTAAAAACAATCGATAATGAAGTTCAATTAATGGTGAGTGAAAAACATCCTGATGGAATGGCGACAAGCGTAATGACACAACCTTATTATTTAGCGAAAATGCCTAAAACCGATAAAAAAGTTGTGTTTAAAAATGCTGAAATGTAACCAAATTCATGGAAACTTTAGATGTATTTCTAAAGACGGAAGAAGTTGAATTTCATCCTTTTGGAACAGTTTTTTGGAAAGCGAAAAAAATTCTATTAATAGCTGATGTTCATCTAGGAAAAGTTGGTCATTTTAGAAAATATGGAAGCGCGATTCCAGCCAATTCCATTCAAAAAAATTTTGAAAAACTTACTGAAGTTATCAAAAAGGATCACCCTGAAAAAATAATATTTTTGGGTGATCTTTTTCATTCAACCTTAAATTATGAGTGGAAATTATTTCAACAATGGGTAAAAAAACAAACTGCTGAAATTATTTTAATTGAAGGAAATCACGATATAATTTCTCCGTTGAATTACCAAGAACTCGGTATAAAAACTCAAAAAGAATTAATATTAAATAATTTTTTACTTACGCATCACCCTGAAGAACGCGAAGGCTATTTCACGATTTGCGGTCATTTACATCCCGGTTTCAAATTATTGGGAAGAGGAAAACAAGTTTTAAAATTACGTTGTTTTTATAAAACCGAAAATCAACTTGTCTTACCGGCTTTTGGAGAATTTACAGGAAATTACTGGGTTCAGCCAGAACCTCAAGATAAAATTTTTGTTTGTACACCTACTGAAGTTATCGCTATAAATTAATTTGTAACTATGGAAAAACGTTTTGCTATTTTAAATTTCAGTTCTGTAATTGGCGCGATTGCAGTAACCTATTATGCGCAAGCTGTAAATTTGAATGGAAATTCGATGATTTCCCTAAGCGCTAAATATAATTCCTTATTCACGCCTGAAGGGTACGCTTTTGCAATTTGGGGATTAATTTATCTTTCGCTACTAATTTTTTCCGGTTATCAACTATATCAAGCGTTTGGTTCTAAAAAATATACTGAATTTTTAGTGCAAACAAAGTATTGGTTTTCCTTAGCAAATCTTGCCAATATGAGCTGGATTTTTGCTTGGTATTTTGAATACACCGGACTTTCAGTAATCTGTATGCTACTTATTTTAGTTTCATTAATAAAAATTATTCTAAACACCAATATGGAACGCTGGGATGCGCCATTTCGAGTAATTGCCTCAAGTTGGTGGCCAATTTGTTTATATTCCGGTTGGATTGCTGTAGCGACGATTGCAAATATTTCTGCTTATTTAGTAAAATTGAATTGGGACGGCGCTTTTTTTTCAGAAACTCAATGGACAATCGTAATGATTTTTATAGCTACACTTCTGAATATTTTTATGATCTATAAACGAAATATGCGCGAATTTGCTGCAGTTGGTATTTGGGCATTAATCGCGATTTATATTCGTCATTCCAGAGAAATTTCAGAAATAGCTTATTCAGCATTAATAGGAGCAATTTTAATAGGAATTTACGCAGCTTATCACGGTTTTAAAAATCGAAAACAAAACCCAATGTATCGATTGATGAAATAGTAGTTAGAATTTAGTAATTAGATCGGCTTCGCCTGTTAGAGATTAGAGTTTAGGTGATTTGGTAATGTAAAAGGTTCTTGTACATTTTCGAATTTTGAAAATCTACATTCAAGTATCTATTTTATAAATCTCAGTACTCATATCTCATTACTCAATTCTAACTAAACCATTCCTTTAATATCATTTCCCCAAGTTGGGTAAGCAAAAATCATTTTTTTTAGATTTTCGCACGTTAATTTTCCACAAATTGCCATCACAAACATATTTATAATTTCAGAAGCTTCTGGACCGACTAAATGCGCGCCGAGAATTAATCCTGTTTTTTTATCGACAATCGTTTTATAAGCATAAATTTTCGCGTTAATGCGTTTTGCATTAAACCATTTCGGTACCAATTTTTCTTCAACTATAATTTCATAGCCTTTTTCTCTTGCTTCTTTTTCTGAAAGTCCTACGGAAGCTAAGTTTGGAAGTGTAAAAACCACAGAAGGTTGCGGCGGGTAAATTGCTTCTTCCTTTTCCTGTTTGTCTAATAATTGCGAAGTTACCACGCGCGCTTCTTGTGAAGAAAGTGGCGTTAACGGTAAACCTTTGCTATCGGAAACATCACCACAAGCAAAAACGCTTTCATTAGTTGTATTTTGCAATTTTTCGTTTACTGAAATTCCTTTTTTAGTAAAAGCAACATTTCCTTTTTCAAGATCTAAATCTTCGATGGAAGGAATGCGCCCGGCGGTATTAAAAATCATTTCAGCTTTAACTGAAATTTCTTTTCCTTCTTGATTAGCTGTTAGACGATAATTTTTCTGAAGTTTTTCTACGGAAGCTGCTTTCGCATTAAAAATAAAATCGATTCCAATTTCCTCGGAAGCAGTTACAATATGTTTTACCATAGCTTCATCGAAATTAGTAAGCGGTCTCGGTTTGGCATCAACTAAAGTTACTTTTACTCCACATCGCGCCGCGATATGAGCAAATTCCATCCCAATATAACCAGCGCCAATAAATAGCATTGTTTCGGGAAGTTTTTCAAGGCTCAGAAAATCATCACTTATCTTTAAATGTTCGGCGCCGGGAATTTTAAGTTCTAAGGCTTTATTTCCGGTAGCGATTACAATTTTTTTCGCTTTTACCGTTTTTCCTTCTACAGAAAGTGTGTTTTTGTCAAGAAATTTAGGCGATTGATGATACATTTCAATCCCTAATTTTTTCAAATCTTTTTCGGTCGCCGCGGGAACTGCATCCACAAAAGTTTTTTTAAAATTTTGCAATTCTTCCCAACTGAACTCTGGCATTTTTGTAATTCCGTGCCCGAGCATTTTTTGTGAACGGTCTAAAATTTCTGTCAATCCGACTAAAACTTTTTTTGGATCGCAACCTCTATTCGCACACGTTCCACCAAATTCTCGATTATCGGCAATCGCAACGCTCATTCCTTCAGCAATGCAAGATTTGGCGACACTTTTTCCTGCTGTTCCAGTTCCGATTACAAAAACATCAAATTCTTTAAAAGCCATAATTTTATTTTTCAGTTGAATTATTAAATATGTTTTACCACGCCACCTTCTACGCGTAAACTCGCGCCATTAGTAGCCGAAGATAGCGGACTAGAAACATAAGCGATTAATTGGGCGACTTCGTCAGGATCGGCAAAACGTTGTAAAATGGAAGTTGGGCGATCGTTTTTAAAAAATTCTTTTTCAAATTCTTCAAACGATTTATCATCGGGAATTTGACTCACCAAGCCTTCCGTTTTTGTCGGGCCGGGAAGAATACTGTTTACGGTTACATTAGAACTTTTTGTAAGTTCTGCCAAGCCTCTGGAAATTGATAATAAAGCAGTTTTTGTCATTCCGTAGTGAATCATTTCTACAGGAATATTTAACGCACTTTCACTGGAAATAAACAGGATTCGCCCCCAATTATTTTCTAGCATTTTTGGCATTAACGCGCGACTTAATCGAACTGCGCTCATTACATTTAAATTGTAAAAATTTTGCCAGTCTTCATCGGTGGTATCAAAAAAATCTTTGTTTTTAAAAATCCCAACATTGTTGACTAAAACATCTACGCTACCAAGTTTTTTTATAAGGGACTTAATTTCTTCAGTTTTTGAGAAATCACACGGAATTCCGCTAATTTTTTTGTTTTCGGTTTCTTTTTTCAACTTAGCTAATGCCTCGTTTACGGAATCTTGCGAACTTCCGTTTATAATAACTTCTGCGCCTTCTCTTGCAATTATTTTTGCAGCTGCAAAACCAATTCCTTTAGTTGAACCGGAGATGAAAACTTTTTTATTTTTCAGTTGTAAATCCATGATTTATTTTTCTTTTTTACCAATTGCCCAAACTTCAGACTCTAGATTTTTCAGTAAGAAAAAAATGAATAAAGCGTATAGCATTTGTGTCGCCACTGCATTCCAATCTTCTTTTAATGCGCAACCACTAATTAAAATTATGATGAAAACAGCACTTGCACAGAGTGATTTTCGAGATACAATTCCGAAAACTAAGAGAAATCCTAAAATAATTTCGATGAAAGGAATTCCGTATGCAAACATTTCTACTAGAAATTGTGGCAGCATACTTTCTTGAAAACCTTCTGCAATTCCGCTTACAAATTTTTCCAACTTTGGAATACGTATCAAACCATGCAGGAAAAAGTTGATTCCTAAGGTAATCCTGGCGAGTAAAAAGGCAAGTTGGTGATTAGACATTTAAATTTTTGTATGAAATTAACCAACTACCTACGGTTTCTATGTTATGGAAATGATAAAAAATGATTGGGAGTAAATTTTATAAATGAAAGATTTTATCTTTGCGGCAATGAGTAAAACAGTTATCGCCCAAAGCTTTGCACAGCTCCCGCAGCAGCAGGAATTGCAAAACGCTATTGCCCAATCTAAAGAAGATCGTTTAAAAATTCACCTAAAAGGCTTAATTGGTTCTTCGCTTTCTTTTGTATTAGCCAACGCTTTTAAAGAAAGTGACAAACCGTATTTGTTAATTTTTAATGACAAAGAAGAAGCGGCTTATTATTTAAACGATTTAGAGCAACTTATCGGAGAAAAAAATGTGTTGTTTTATCCCGGCAGTTATCGCAGACCTTATCAAATTGAAGAAACCGATAATGCGAATGTGTTGCTTCGGGCTGAGGTTTTAAATCGGATAAATTCCCGAAAAAAACCAGCAATAATTGTTACATATCCCGATGCACTTTTTGAAAAAGTGGTTACCCGGAAAGAGCTTGACAGAAGTACGTTGAAAATCGCGTTGAACGATCAACTTTCCATCGATTTTGTAAACGAAGTTTTATTTGAATATAAATTTAAACGCGTAGATTTTGTAACTGAACCAGGTGAATTTTCTGTTCGCGGTGGAATAATCGACGTGTTTTCGTTTAGTAATGATGAACCGTATCGAATTGAATTTTTTGGTGATGAAGTAGACAGCATTCGAAGTTTCGATGTAGAAACCCAACTTTCTACCGATAAAGTCAAGAAAATTTCGGTGATGCCGAATGTTGAGAATAAGCATTTAGATGAAATTCGGGAGAGTTTTTTAAAATACATCGCTTCAAAAACAGTGGTTTTTATTAAAAATCTCGATTTATTTTCGGCTCAACTCGATAAATTATTTAAAAAAGCGGAAGAAGCTTTTGCACAACTTTCTTCAGAAGTAAAACAAAGTGAACCGAAAGAATTATTTTGCGATTCTTCGTTAATTAGAAAACAACTTTTAGATTTTTCTACGGTAGAATTAGGCAACCAAGCTTTTTTAAATCCTTCTAAAAGTATTGCCTACCAAGCAAAACCACAACCTTCATTCAATAAACAATTCGATTTATTAATTCAGAATTTAATTGAAAATAATCAAAAAGGTTACACCAATTATATTGCTTGCGTAAGCGAACAACAAGCAAAACGCTTTCACGATATTTTTGATGATCAGGAACAAGAAGTAAAATACCAAACTGTGGTGTTTTCTATGTTTCAAGGTTTTATTGATGAAGACGCGAAATTAGTTTGTTATACCGATCATCAAATTTTTGAGCGTTATCATAAATTTCATCTTAAAAATGGGTACGCTAAAAAACAAGCGATAACTTTAAAAGAACTCACTAATTTAGAAGTTGGCGATTATGTAACGCATATTGACCATGGAATTGGAAAGTTTGGCGGACTTCAAAAAATTGATGTTGAAGGAAAACAGCAAGAAGCGATAAAATTGATTTATGGCGAACGCGATATTTTATACCTCAGTATTCATTCGCTTCATAAAATCACGAAGTATAACGGAAAAGACGGGAAAGCTCCAAAAATCTATAAACTCGGTAGCAATGCCTGGAAATCGCTTAAAAAGAAAACCAAAGCGCGCGTAAAACATATTGCTTATAATTTAATTGAATTATACGCCAAGCGTCGTTTGCAAAAAGGTTTCGCTTACGGTCCCGATACGTATTTGCAGCACGAATTAGAAGCTTCTTTTATTTATGAAGATACGCCAGACCAAAGCACGGCGACACAAGCGGTAAAAGAAGATATGGAAAATGAACGCCCGATGGATCGTTTGGTTTGTGGTGATGTTGGTTTCGGAAAGACAGAAGTTGCCATTCGTGCGGCTTTTAAAGCGGTTGATAATGGAAAACAAGTAGCGGTGTTGGTGCCGACAACTATTTTAGCATTTCAGCATCACCAAACATTTTCTGAGCGATTAAAAGATTTTCCGGTCACGATAGATTACCTCAACCGATTTAGAACTGCAAAAGAACGCCGCGAAACTTTAGCAGATTTAGAAAACGGGCGTGTAGATATTATTATCGGAACACATCAATTGGTAAATAAAGCGGTAAAGTTTAAAGATTTGGGTTTACTAATTGTTGATGAAGAACAGAAATTTGGTGTCGCTGTAAAAGATAAATTGAAAACGATTAAGGAAAATGTAGATACGCTAACCTTAACAGCAACTCCAATTCCGAGAACGCTTCAATTCAGTTTAATGGCAGCGCGCGATTTATCGACTATTACTACGCCGCCGCCAAATCGTTATCCAATCGAAAGCCATGTAATTCGTTTTTCTGAAGATAGTATTCGCGATGCGGTTTCATATGAAATTCAGCGTGGTGGACAAGTATTTTTTATTCATAATAGAATTGAAAATATTAAGGAAGTCGCCGGAATGATTCAACGTTTGGTTCCCGATGCTAGAATAGGAATTGGTCACGGACAAATGGAAGGAAAAAAACTCGAGAAATTAATGCTCAGTTTTATGAATAATGAATTTGACGTGCTGGTTTCAACTACAATTATTGAAAGCGGACTTGATGTAACCAACGCTAACACTATTTTTATAAATAATGCGAATAACTTTGGCTTATCAGATTTACACCAGATGCGCGGAAGAGTTGGACGAAGCAACAAAAAAGCATTTTGTTATTTTATCACGCCACCCTATTCTGCAATGACCGACGATGCGCGAAAAAGAATTACCGCTTTAGAACAATTTTCAGAATTAGGAAGTGGTTTCAATATCGCGATGAAAGATTTAGAAATTCGTGGTGCGGGAGATTTATTAGGCGGCGAACAAAGCGGATTTATAAATGAAATAGGTTTCGATACGTATCAGAAAATTTTAAGTGAAGCGATTGAGGAATTAAAGGAGAATGAATTTAAAGAACTCTACGCCGATCAAGAAAATGTTGAAGAAAAAGTATTTGTAAAAGAAACACAAATCGATACCGATTTCGAGATTTTATTCCCTGATGATTACATCAATAATATTACCGAACGCTTAAATTTATATACAAAACTCAACAATCTTTCTTCGGAAGAAGAATTGCAAAAATTTGAAGCAGAATTAACCGATAGGTTTGGCGATTTACCAACCCAAGCAATCGATTTGTTAAACAGCGTGAGAATAAAATGGATTGCTTCAGCCATTGGATTGGAACGGGTAATTTTGAAAAAAGGAAAATTTGTAGGCTATTTTATTGCAGATCAGCAATCTAGATTTTATCAAACACAAACCTTTACTAAAGTTTTACAATACGTGCAAAGTCATCCGCAATCTTGTAAAATGAAAGAAAAACAAACCCGTAACGGTTTAAGACTTTTACTAACTTTTGATAAAATCACTTCAGTTGAAAAAGCTTTAAAAGTTTTAAAACCCTTGGATTTTCGCACGAAAGTTGAAAAAGAAATAGCTCAGTAATCTGAAAGACGTAAGTTTGGCGTTAGGATGGCGTAATTTTTTTAGTTGATTCTCCTTAGGTTTGTCATAGAAATTAATCCATAAAAAATGCCACAATTAGAAGCTAAAAAAATTAAGCGATTAAGAAATGAAAAAGGTTATTCGCAAGAAAAATTAGCTCAAAAATCCGGTTTAGGTTTACGAACCATTCAGCGAATAGAACAAGGAAATTCTAAAGCTAGAGGAGAAACGTTGCGGTTGTTAGCTGAAGCATTAGAAGTTGAAATTAAAGATTTAATTGAAGAAAAAAATACTTCAGCAAAACCAGAAGAAATCTATTCAGGATATTTATTGGCTTTACATTTAGCGCCAATAAGTGTTTTAATATTTCCGTTTATAAATATTTTGGTTCCTTGGATTTTATGGATCACTAAAAAAAATGAATCTAAAAAAATAGCTAAAGAAGGAAAGAAAATTTTAAATTTTCAGTTAACAATCTCTCTTCTTTTTATTTTTACTTGTTTAAGTTCTTTAATTTTCATTCTGCTGAAAATGGAAAACTGGGAAGTAGATTCTTACGGCGCTAGTGGGTTTATTAAAGGTGTGGATCCATTTGGAGTTTTCTTGTATTTATATATTTTCGGTGCGTTTTTATATGCTTATATAATTTTCTTTGCTATTTATAATACAATTAGAATAAGTAAAAAGAAAGATGTAAATTATTTTCCTGCGATAAGTTTCTTAAAAAAATAAAAAAGCATCTTCTAGATGTTCAATACGAGTTCCGAGTTTATTTTTAATGATCGCGACAATATCAAAACGGACTTCAGCATTTAATCCATTTTGTTGAATATAAAAATCCATTGCGGTAATAAGACGTTGAATTTGTTGAGGTTTTACAAAATCTTGTGGATTGCCAAATTCAGGCGTACTTCGGGTTTTTACTTCTACCGCGCAAATCGTGTCATCCTTTTGCGCAATAAGGTCAACTTCCGCTTTTTGATATCGAAAATTACGTTCTAAAATATTGTATCCTTTTTGCTGTAGAAAATCTACCGCTAATTGTTCTCCTTTTTTACCAAGTTCGTTGTGTTGCGCCATTCAAAACAATTTTAATCAATATAATTTACTATTGATTCTTCTTCTGAAACTATTAATTCGATTTCTTTTCCTAAAATAATTGCTTGGTTATTTTCAATATGACCCGCCGGAAAATTAAACGCTACAGGGAAATTATAGTTAGCTACAGTTTGAGCAATTATCTCTTCCGCAGTTTTTCCGAATGGGATTTCATTATCATTCATATCGCTCATTCCGCCAATAATTAAACCGGCAAGATTTTCTAACATTCCGTTGCGTTTTAAGTTTTGCATCATTCTATCGATATGATATAAATATTCGTCGAGATCTTCTAGAAAAAGAATTTTTCCATCAGTTTTGAGAGCGGAATTACTTCCGCAGAGGGAATAGAGAACCGATAAATTTCCACCAATAATTTTACCTTTAGCTTTTCCTAACCTATTCAATTTTGAAGCTTTAAAATTATACTGAATTTTTTCTCCAAAAAGTGCTTTTCTCAAGCTTTCTCGGCTTGCTTTAGATTTGGTATCTAAACCTAAACACATTTGCGCATGAAGTGTAGCAATCTCGAAGTTGTGAATGTGCGAATGTAAAGCCGTAACATCACTATAGCCAATAATCCATTTCGGATTTTTCTTGAATGCTGAAAAGTCTATTTTATCTAAAATGCGAACGGTTCCATAACCGCCTTTTGCGCACCAAATCGCTTTAATTTCCGGATTGTCTAACTGTTGCTGAAAATCGTCTGCACGTTCTTCATCATTTCCGGCAAATTGATGTTCTTCTAAGCCAATGCTAGAACCAATTACCGAAATTAAATTCCAGCTTTCTAACAATTTTATTGCAGGTTGTAATTCTTCTTTTTTAACTTTTCGTGCTGTAGCTAAAATGGCTACTTTATCATTTTTTTTTAAGCTAGTTGGCTTTTTCATAGAAACTAAACTGTTTTTTTAAAAGTACAAAAATCCCTTCACATTAAATCGCGCTAAAATCTTCCCATTTTCTTACCTTTACGCCTTAAAATTTAAGAAATGAGTACACCAAAAAGATATACAATTACCGCGGCTTTACCGTATACTAACGGTCCAATTCATATCGGGCATTTAGCAGGCGTTTACGTTCCTGCTGATATTTATACACGTTACCTAAAGAAAATGGGAAAAGACGTAGTTTTTGTTTGCGGAAGCGATGAACACGGTGTACCCATTACAATTAAAGCAAAAAAGGAAGGCGTTACGCCGCAAGATATTGTTGACAAATACGATGGAATTATCAGAAAATCTTTTCAAGAATTCGGGATAAATTTCGATAATTATTCGCGTACTTCTTCAGAAACGCACCATAAAACGGCTTCAGCTTTTTTTAAGAAATTATATGAAGAAGGAAAGTTTATTGAAGAAGTCACCGACCAATTATATGATGAAGAAGCAAAACAATTTTTAGCCGATCGTTTTGTGGTAGGAACTTGCCCAAAATGTGGTTTTGAAGAAAGTTACGGCGACCAATGTGAAAAATGTGGAACCTCGCATAATGCCACCGATCTAATAAATCCGAAATCGGCAATTACAGGTGCAAAACCGGTGTTAAAAGAAACACGCCACTGGTTTTTACCTTTAGATGAATACGAACCTTGGTTAAAAGAATGGATTTTAAAAGAGCATAAAAAAGATTGGAAACCTAATGTTTACGGGCAATGCAAATCGTGGATAGACGATGGATTACGCCCGCGTGCGGTAACCCGCGATCTAGATTGGGGTATTCCTGTTCCGGTTGAAGGTGGCGATGGAAAAGTACTTTACGTTTGGTTTGATGCTCCGATCGGTTATATTTCAGCAACAAAAGAATGGGCAGAACGCAAAAATACCGATTGGGAAAAATACTGGAAAGATGAAGACACCAAGTTGGTTCATTTTATCGGGAAAGACAATATCGTATTTCACTGTATTATTTTTCCGGTAATGTTAAAAGCCGAAGGAAGTTACATTTTACCCGATAATGTTCCTGCGAACGAATTTTTAAATTTAGAAGGAAATAAATTATCAACTTCTAGAAATTGGGCGGTTTGGTTGAACGAATATTTAGAAGATTTCCCAGGTAAAGAAGACGTGTTGCGTTATGTATTAACGGCAAATGCACCGGAAACAAAAGATAATGATTTTACGTGGAAAGATTTTCAGCAAAGAAATAATAGCGAATTAGTCGCCATTTTCGGCAATTTCATCAACAGAGTTGTGGTGCTGACGAATAAATATTATGACGGAAAAATTCCTGTTCCAGCGGATTTAAACGAAATAGATGAGCAAACTTTAGCTGAATTAAAAGCTTATCCGGCGGTAATTTCAAGCTCTATTGAAAAATATAGATTCCGTGAAGCCCAAGCCGAAATGATGAATGTGGCGCGTTTAGGAAATAAATATTTAGCCGATGAAGAACCGTGGAAAACCTTTAAAACTGATAAAGAGCGCACGAAAACTGTGATGTATGTCGCGCTTCAAATTGCTTCGGCTTTGGCAACCTTAAGCGAACCATTTTTGCCATTTACTTCAAAAAAATTGAGCAAAATTTTAAATTTAGGTGAGACTGTGTATTCTTGGGACGATATTTCTACTGAAAAAGCTTTACTAAAAGAAAGTCACCAAATTGGTAAAGCAGAATTACTATTTGCGAAAGTTGAAGATGAAGAAATTCAAAAACAACTCGATAAATTAGAAGCTACTAAAAAAGCAAATAACACGGAAGCTGAAGAAGTAATTCCGCAGAAAGAATTGATTGAATTTGATGATTTTACCAAACTCGATTTACGTGTCGGAACTATTATTGAAGCTGAAAAAATGCCGAAAGCGAAAAAATTATTGATCTTAAAGGTAGATACGGGAATTGATAAAAGAACCATCGTTTCAGGTATTGCAGAACATTTTAAGCCCGAAGAAATTGTAGGTAAAAAAGTGAGCGTGGTCGCTAATTTAAAACCGATAAAATTGCGCGGAACTTTAAGCGAAGGAATGATTTTAATGACCGAAAATGCTGAAGGAAAATTAGTGTTCGTCAATCCAGATGAAAACAATGTGAAAAGTGGAACGGTGATTAGTTAAGAATTTTGCTATGCTCAAAATCGCTTTCGACTCAAGTTACGTTTATCCGTTACCGCCCAAACATCGTTTCCCAATGGAAAAGTATGAGTTGCTTCCGCAGCAATTATTACATGAAGGAACTTGTAGTGAAGAAAATTTTTTTGAACCTGAAATTCCGAATGATAAATATATTTTAGCCGTTCACGATGCTGAGTATTATTATGATTTCCTGAATTTAAAACTAAGTCAGAAAGAAATAAGAAGAACCGGTTTTCCACTTTCGCGCGAGTTGGTTTATCGTGAACGATTAATTGCCGGCGGAACCATTCAGGCTGCAAAATTTGCCTTAGAATATGGAATCGCGATGAATATCGCCGGCGGAACGCATCACGCTTATTCTAATCGCGGCGAAGGTTTTTGTATGTTGAACGATCAAGCCATTGCAGCGCGTTATCTTCAGCAAAAAAAATTAGCCGAGAAAATTTTAATTGTCGATTTAGATGTGCATCAAGGCAATGGAACGGCAGAAATTTTTTCCGATGATGATTCTGTATTTACATTCTCAATGCACGGTGAAAAAAACTTTCCATTTAAAAAGGAAAAATCAGATTTAGATATTGCTTTACCTAATGAAACGAATGATAAAGAATATCTTAAAATTTTGAAAAATATATTACCCGATTTAATAGAAAAAGTAAAGCCTGATTTTGTTTTTTATTTAAGTGGTGTAGATGTATTGGCTACGGATAAATTAGGGAAATTGAGTTTAAGTATTGAAGGCTGCAAAAAAAGAGATCGTTTTGTTTTAGAAACCTTGAAAAATCAAAATTTACCAGTTGAATGTAGTATGGGTGGCGGTTATTCTGAAGAAATAAAACATATTGTTGAAGCACACGCAAATACATATCGGTTAGCGCAAGAAATTTATTTTTAGCTTTTCCAATTATAGCCTTGCAATTCTAAAGCAGCTTTTAAAATATTTTTTTGACTGATTAGTCCAACCAATTTTCCTTGATCACAAACCGGAAACCTTCTTTTTCGTAGACTTAAAAATTTATTTGCAACATCAAATAAATGCATATCGGGAGCAACCGTTTCCACCGAAGTTGCCATATAATCTTCAACTTTCATATTCTCCATAGGTTGATTGTAATAGCGTGATTCTGAAATTTGTTTAATACAATCGCCTTCAGAAATAATTCCGATTAGTTCATTTTTATCATTGACGACCGGCCCACCAGAAATTCTGTTTTTTATCAAATTTTCCATAACTTCCAGAATAGGTTGTCCTTTTTTAAAAACAAATATATCTCGGGTCATAAAATCTTCAACTTTTATATTTTCAGACAATGTGTCTTCTGTAATTCGTTTTCCTTGGAAGCTTTTAATACCCATAATTGAAAATTTTATAACTTATTAAATATAAGTATTTTATATTTATTTTAGAAATAAAAAAGCGTTCTCGATAACAAGAACGCTTTTTGAATATATAATTAGCAGTTAATTATTAGGATTGAATAAACAAACTAGCAATTGTTTCTGCTTCAGATCCCGTTAAAATTTCGTCGTACGCTTGTGTAGATGCATCAATTGAAAAAGGATCGCCGTCACCTAATGTAGATACATCAACTCCACCTTGAGTTAAGTTTTCTTCACCATTATAAACAGCTTGAGTTTGTGGTGGCATATTTGGCCCTCTGTTATCTCTCGTAATCCATCCTTGAAGACCTCTTAGTCTTCTAATTTCTGAAGCGTGACGTGCTTCAACGGAGTGAATTTGTAAAGCAGCAGTAAGTAATTGATCATTACCCATTAAAGCTCCAGCTTGTCCTTTATAAGCTCTTACACCTGTATCTTCAAAAGCTTGTGCTAATGCTAAAAGTTGAGCGTAAGCAGTTGCTTGACCTGCACCATTTTCGTTAAATGGATCAAAAGTACCACCTACCGTAAAATCAAATGTGGGTTCATCAACTGGAGTTTCTCCTAAACTCATTAATGTATCTTCTAATAGTGTAACGTGAGCAGATTCGTGCATAGAAATTTGCTCATATATTGCATTTGCTTTACCTGAAGTATCTTCATCTAATACGTTTGAATTAAGTGCTTTTAAATAAAAGTCAGCTTCTAAATATTCTAAGGTTAATGCTAATTGTAATGCACCGACAGCATCATTAGTTTGAAACATAGTTGCAGCTTTTGCCTTATTAGACATAGAAGCTAATCCAAAAGGAATTGAAGCTAATGCTGCTTTTTTACCTAAATTACTAAATGTTCCTAAAGCGTCTCTTCTGGATGATGTCTTTTTATTCAGATTTTCTGAAGTAAATTCATCTAAAAATTTTATAATACTCATAATGTTTTTTTTAAAGTTAAAGATTTAATTAATTGCCTAATCTTATGGCAATTCATTTGCAGTGAATGGAGTTTTGATAAATCCACCTGCAGCTTGAATAATTACAGATGGGTTTTCTGCGCCATCTAATCCTGTTTCAGTATCAATAATATCATCTCCCGCGAATAATTTAAAATTATCCATATCGCCACCTCTAATGCTTCGGATTGCAGCAGCATGTCTTGCTTCTACTGAAACAATTTTACCCGCAATAACTAAATATGCAGCTGTTTCAATTAATTTTCCAGCTCCATTATAAGCTTTTACACCAGTATCTTCTAAGGTTTGAGCAGTAGTTAATACAGAGTTTCTGTTATTAAAATCTACACTTGAAAAATCGAATTCTAATTCTGCAGGTAAAATAACATTAGCATCGAAATTTGCTGTCAATGCTGCTTTAAAAAATTCTCTATGATTTACTTCGTGGTTATAAAGATCTTTAAGAATAGTTTTTTCTTCCATTGAAGCTCCGGACCAATAACTGCCGTTAAGCACACGAGTATAAAATTCCGCTTCTAATTGCTCTAAGGCGTACGCATAATTTAAAACGCCTAAATCCCCAGCTCCTAAATCGAACGTATCTGGATCTGGAGTGGGATCTCTAAAATCGTCATCTTCACTACAACTTAAGAGAAAACCCGTACCCGCGACTGCGAGTCCACTCATTTTTAGAAATCTTCTCCGGCTATTTCCTTGAGAAACAGCTTCCTCTACTTTAATTTTTTTGTTTTTCATAATACTAAGTTTTGTTGATCTACAGGAAATCTACGCAGAGAATCTAAATATGGTTTTCGTTGAAGGGTTAAATATTTGTTATGCCATGTTAAAAAGAGTTAATAATTTAAATATTTAGCATTTTATAATTTTCATTTTAAATAAATTAACAATTGTTAAATTATTTTTTTGAGAAATCAACATTATTGGATTTTATGTAAATCCTAATATTAGTTTACGTTTTGAAAAATAAAATGGGTATAACATAAAACTTCGAACCGAATAGAAATATTTGTAAAGAATGTTTTTATTCTACTAGAAAATTGTAGTTTTAAGTATGGAAGAATTACGTGTAAGCCTTATTCAAACAGAATTATTTTGGGAAGACGCTTCTGCTAACTTGCAGATGTTTACTCAAAAAATAGAAGAGTTAGATCAACCGACAGGTTTAATTATTCTCCCAGAAATGTTTTCTACCGGTTTTTCAATGAATGCTGAAAAGCTCGCCGAAAATACCGATGGAGAATCTTTTTCTTGGATGTGTGAAACTGCTATTTCCAAAAACATCGCCCTTACGGGAAGTTTAATAATTAAAGAGAATAGCAACTATTACAATCGCTTGTATTTTATCTTCCCCGATGGTTCTTATAAATTTTACGATAAAAAACATCTTTTTACCCTAGCGGGAGAACAACACACATATAGTTCGGGAAAAGAAAAATTAATTGTAGACTATAAAGGTTTTAAAATCTGTCCTTTAATTTGTTATGATTTACGTTTTCCAGTTTGGTCAAGAAATACTGAAGATTACGATTTGCTAATTTATGTAGCCAATTGGCCGGCCAAACGAACCTTTGCTTGGGATGCGCTTTTACGTGCGCGTTCGATTGAAAATATGAGTTACGTAATTGGTGTAAACAGAATAGGAGAAGATGGTAATGGTCACGCGTATTCTGGTCATTCGGCTGTTTATGATATGTTAGGTAAACACCAATCGACCAAAAATTATGAAGCTATTTTTTCTGAAACAATCACTTTAAGTAAAACTAATTTACAGCAAACACGAGAAAAATTTGGGTTTTTAAGAGATCGAGATGAATTTACTTTAAAATAAAAGTTTCGGTAAAATCCCAATTTGGGCGAATAGTAAAACTTTTGTATAAATAATTATAGACCGATGGGCTGTGTTTATTGTTTTGATTTTCAGTATTTTTGGTTTTTCTTGATACATATGCACAATCTTGTTTTCTCAAAACTATACAAGTATTTTTAATAATTTGATGTAATAAGATAAATCAAAAGAATTAGATAAACTTAGTGTAGAGTTTTTCTTTATAAAAAACCTACACCAACTTCATTTGAAATTGGTATAGGGGAAAAATTTAATGGAATTTTTTATTTATCTATAATATTAATGATTATAGGGATTGACTACTACATCAAAAGAGAATAATTTTGGGGTTCCGTCCAAGGTCAAATTATTTTATTCTGATTGATCATGAAGACCTTTTGCATATTATCGTCTACAATACTGTTTTGAGTTTTAGTTATTTTCATCCATTGCACATATATCCTCCACTTACATTTTCTGTAGAATTATTGCTTTCTGTAAGATTTGGATTTGTTGACCCATAACGGTTATACAACGCGCAAGCACTAATATCTTTGAAGGTTGTGTTGGTAACTGTTAATACTGGATCTACCCACATCTCAATACCACCACCAGAACCAGAACCACCAGCATATTCAATTATAACATTGTCTATTATATTTTGTACGGAAGAGGTTCGACGTATGGAAATTGCACTCCAAGCGCCTGGAGTTTTGGTAACACCGGTAAAAACAATAGGATTATCTGGAGCTCCTTCTGCCTTTAGGGCACTTCCATCATCAAAGCTCTTATCAATAGTGATTCCCTTGGTATCTTCAAATTCGACTATAACACCAGGCTGTATTGTTAAAATTGCACCGTCTTCGATTACTAAGGTATTGGCCATTCTATAGGGTACGCTTAAGGCTGTCCAGGTTTGCGGAGTGCTAATTTTTCTAGGTCCTGCATCACTTTTTAAGCGGATGGCATTTGTTGTGTTTCCCGTAAAGTTTCCACCGACAATATGACTGGCAAGATTCGCTGTAGCATAAATGGGCAAATCACTGTCATTAACTACGCAGTCATTCATTTCCACATCATAATCATACCACGTTGCAGTAATACCATAACTTGTGCTGTGCTGAATGTTTACGAATTTTAGTCTAAAATAAGCACCGGGGTCTAAAATCAAGCTTCCCACTTCGTTATTGCCACTTAAACCGCTATCCCCAGCGTAGAAAATATCGACTTGTTCAAAGCGATTTTTTACACTTTGACTTTCAGAAATAATTCCTTTCCAAGACCCTTTTACTTTAGAAGCGCCGGTAAATTTTATTTTTTGTCCCAATGTTCCAACAGCATTTACAGAACCGTCTTCTTTAATCTTCATTCCTGTTGCCTCTGTAAATTCAATTACTACTCCTGGTTCTATTACTAAATCAATCTCAACAGAGATTACACAGTCAATAATATAATCTACCCCGTCACCCCTGTTTTCTAGTACAGAAATAACATCTGGGTTATTGTTTTTAAAAGAATTGCATTCCAAGACCATGGGTTCCATTATGGGGTCTTCGCCGGGGCTGTCATCTTTACTACAACTTATTAAAGTCGAACCTGCGAGTAGCAGGAATAGCATTGTTTTGAATGTTAATTGTATTGTTTTCATAATTTTGAATTTTTTAAATATTATTAGGAGAGTTAAATAATCTTGTTTTTTTAACTATTCAATATGATTGGGTTGAATATGAAAGGTGACCGTAACTTGAACCCCCTCTTCTTCCGAGTTGAGGTCATCAAAACTGCCTTCCAATTCCAAATCGTACGTTGCAGTTCCGGCTTCCCCGGTTATATTTTTCGTTTTTAAATTGGCTATTGTGACCGTGCCCGACACCCCTCCATAATCTTTATCACCTATTAATATTATTACGGAAGAAAATTCTGAATCTTCGTCCCATCCTTCAGGGGAATTTGATATCTGATAGGGTTGACCATTATTCTTTAATGTTAAGTCAGCTTCTATCGCAACTGTATTTTCTTCATCAGAAAGAAATAATGACAATGCTTTATTTCCAGCACTGTTTTCAGTATAGGTACTGAACAATGATTGACCTCCAGAATCTCCTTCTGAATCCCAAGAATTGGAATATTCTGTACCGTTTACCGTTATGGTGTACGAGCTTTCCCCATTATCGTCAGGATTATCAGGGTTTGGGCCGTCATCATCTTTACTGCATGAGAATACACTTATTACCAAAAGGGCCATAAGTGTTGATTTTAAAGTTTTCATAATATAATTTTGGATTTTTAATAGTTTTTAGGGGAGTTCAATGATCCTAATTGTATTGTTTTTAAATATTGAATTTTACACCGGCGGACAGCTCGTGCTGGCAGCCGTCTATAATCACATACTTCAATTCTGCGAAAGGCATAATGTTACTGCCCAAGTCCAGATTGGCGCCAGCGCCCAGGTTAAGGCCAAACCTTCCATCGGAAGCATCACTGGAATAATTGCCCAGCTCACCAAGGTCTAGGTCTGCATCTACGCTCACATTGGTATAATTTAAACCTCCCAATCCGTACAGGTGAAAATCCTCGTCCTGGATAAAGTAATAGTTTACATTTCCGTTGATTTCCCACCAGTTTACCGTAATAAAGCTTTCTTCTTTAGGTAAGTAGTATATAAAACTTGGCGAAATACTGAGGTTATCGAGCACGCCAAACTCTGCGTTGGCACCAATACCAACGTTTTCAATTTCGGTACCTTAGGCAAGTTCAGCACCAATACGGGTATCGATTTGCGCCTGCGAGACCATTAAGCCTGCAAAAAATAATAGGGTGGCTAAAAATAATTTTTTTGTTTTCATAATAGAGTTTATATTTAGTTTAAAAATTAAGTTAGAGTTTGTTGGCAAAAAGCTTGGCCACTTTAATGGATTTAGCTTTATTAAAAGCGTTGTCAGCAGAGATTTCTGCTTTCACATGAATTAAATTTCCACCTTTTAAAAAGGTAATTTGACCCATTTTTTCACTCCAGATTGCCATCTCGCCCACGTTATCAATCGCTTCGCCATCCTTATAAACAGCGATGGATTGCTTGTACAGTTTCTTATTTACGTTAATGGCCCATACAATGCTCATTTCAGCAGGTCGATTGGTCATGTGGCGATTAAAGACTTCATAAGGGAACGTTATGGATTCCCATTTGTAAAAACAGGCAGGGTATGTGGTGTTTTTTTTAACCTTGCTCGTTTCGGCATCTGCAGGAATGGCCAATGCTTTTTTTATTTCAGCATCAGTCAGCAACTCGCAAGGGGATTGATTTACTTTGCTGTGGGCAGTCATTTCTACCTCTTGCATCTCCTCTGTAGAGGATTTTTCTGAATTTTTACACGCTAAAACAGCCAGTATAATAACAAAAAAGACAATTGTTTTTTTCATGGTTTCTAGTTTATAAAGCTTTGTCAAGGCTTCCTTTTTTTTAATTACTTTTTGACAATCTGTTTGACCACGGTTTGTTCCATGCCTGTGGTGATCTTTACAAAATAACTTCCAGGTGAAAACTGAGCCATATTGATTTCAGATTTCCCTTCCCAGCTTTTTAAACGCTGGCCGGTCATGGAAAAGAGGTCGATTTTTTGAATGTTGTCATCTTTAGTTTTTACGTGCAAGATATCTTGTGTGGGGTTAGGGTACAGGGTTATGTTGTTTTGGGGGGTTGCTATGATTTCTTCAGTACCCAGCTGCCCATCATCCACAAATACCGAAGCTGCAGCAGCATTGTTAGAACCGTTGGTCAGGTCTTGTGGGATTCCGTTTTTCCACAGCGTAGCTACATCATTTGTGCCGTTACTTTCATAACCAGCCAAATACACATCGCTCCCGGAAACATAGACCGAAATGGTAGAAGAATTGTTCGATCCAAGGTTCAAGGACTGCGGCATACCGTTTTTCCATAACTTGGCGACATAATCTGAGTAGTCCGTTTCATAGCCTGCCGCATACACATCACTGCCGGAAACGAATACTGACGGAGCAACACCATTGTTAGTGCTATCGGTCAGGATTTGTGGGGTGCCGTTTTTCCATATTTTAGCTACATCATGAGTGCCATTATACTCATTGCCAGACACATATACATCATTACCGGAAACAAATACCGACTGGGCAACGGCACCGTTTGTACCATCGGTAATACCTTGTGGTGTCCCGTTCTTCCATAACATGGCCACATAACTGCTACCATTGTCTTCATACCCGGCCACATATACATCGCTGCCATAAACAAATACCGAAATGGCTTGAGCGTCGTTTGCACCATTGGTAAGATATTGTGGTGTCCCGTTTTTCCAAAGCGTAGCTACTAAATTTGTACCATTCGATTCCAATCCCGCCACATAGACATCACTGCCGGAAACGAATACCGATTGGGCAGTGGCCTGGTTTGTACCATCGGTAAGAGTTTGTGGCGTTCCGTTTTTCCACAGCGTAGCTACATAATTTGTACCATTGTCTTCATAGCCCGCCACATAGACATCACTGCCGGAAACAAATACTGACCGGGCAGTAGCAGAGTTTGTACCATCGCTAAGGGTTTGTGGCGTTCCATTTTTCCATAGCATGGCTACATCATTTGTTCCATTGTTTTCATACCCGGCTACATATACATCTTGAGCGTTCAAGACGGTGCTACATAAACCTATAAGCAGGCTTACCAGTAAAATTCTGTATTGTTTTGTAGTTGTTTTCATTGTTTTTTGGTTTTTAGACTGTTGGAAATTGAATGTTGTTTTTTTATCCTTATTTCTTAACCACTTGCTTTACCACGGTTTTGCCATCTTGTGCGGTGATTTTTACAAAATAACTTCCGGGGGCAAATTGTGATAAATTGACATCGGTTTTTCCTTTCCAGGTTTTTAGGCGTTGGCCGGTGATGGAAAAGAGGCTTGTTTTTTGGATATTGCCCAATGGGATCTCTACGTGCAAGATGTCCTGTACCGGATTGGGGTACAGGGTAAAATGATTTTCTGTCATATCTGACACGCCTAAACTATTGGTTACAAATACAGAGTAGGCATAGGCATAAGTAGAGCCATCACTTATGGTTTGTGGGGTGCCGTTTATCCATACTTTAACAAGATTCCCTTCTTCTCCTGCTACATAGACATCGCTGTTATATACAACGACAGATTTTGCATCACTACTTCCTTGATTATCAAGTATTAGGCTTTGTGGGTTATCGTTTTTCCAGAGTTTGGCTTTTCCTGTCCCGTTGTTAAATTCATTTCCTGCAACATATACATTGCCGTTAGCAACATAGACAGATTTGGCATAGGCATCATCGGTACCATCGGTCAGGTCTTGCGGGGTGCCGTTTGTCCATAGTTTGGCTATATTATTTGTGCCATTGAATTCCTTTCCTGCCACATATACATCACCGTTATCCACAAAAACAGAAAGGGCTTCAGCACTTTGAGTACCATCGGTCAGGTCTTGTGGGCTGCCATTTTTCCATACTTTGGCAATATCCCCTTCTTTTCCTGCTACATAGATATCGCCGTTATCTACATATACGGAAGAAGCCCTGCCATAAGTGGCACCATCGGTTAGGTCTTGTGGAGTGCCGTTTGTCCAGAGTTTTGCGGTACCGGACTCATCTCCAGCGACATATATATTACCGTTATATACAAAGACAGAACGGGCTTCCGCATTTAGAGTCCCATCGGTTAAGCTTTGTGGGGTACCGTTTATCCAGAGTTTGGCTACTCTTATCCCCGTATTATTTTCTTCAGTACCTGCTACATATACATCGCCGTCATCAACAAATACGGACCAAGCGTTGCCAAAATTGACACCATCGGTCAGGTCTTGCGGAGTGCCGTTTGTCCATAGTTTGGCAGCTCCTTGATATTCGTTGCCGGCTACATAGATGTCTTGGGCGGTCAAGACGGTGCTACATAAGCCTATAAAGAAGCTTACCAGTAAAATTCTGTATTGTTTTGTACTTGTTTTCATTGTTGTTTGTTTTTAATGCTAAAGCTTGGGGAAAGGCATGTTTTAATTATGTTTATTATTGTTCAATAGTTAATTGTTCATTTTCTGCTTTTCGGTATTCATTGTTCCTTGTTTTCTTGCGGTAGGGATCCAAAATGTCCCATTGAATATTTCGGAACGGGGCATCAGCAGGTCGTTTTACCCTTAGAGGCCCTTATAATACTGCCTAACGGCTGTCCTGCAAGTGACTGCAGGCAGTTGGGCAAGCTTCCTTTAGGCGCTTCGCCATCTCCTTCCGTGAGGTTTTTTACCTGGGTAAGGGTGGTCCCCAACCGCCCCCGGTAGGTTATACAACTGTCCAAAGGCACTGTCAGTAAGGCTTCTAGACCGTTGGTTGACCGGTGGTAGGTTTTTGTGAACCGCCTGCCCTCTATTCTTGAACTGCCCATAATGGGTTGTCCTACTGCCTGCATGCGGTTGGAAAGGCCTGCTTGCCCTCTGTTGAAGGGCAGCTGGGCTGTTATTTTAGGTAAAGTCATCATTTTGTTAAACTATGTTTACAACTTATTTATCTGCTGAAAAAGAACGCTATGTGTTTGGTTATAAGGTCTCGTTTTCAGTGTCTTCTTCCGTAGGCTTATCGTCGCCACGGTTGGCAGTACCGGTGTTTTGGTAGTGCTTTTTCAGGTCTTGGTATATACTGGTGGTACCGGGTTCGTTTTGCCCTGCCAGGTATTTTATATACCGGTAATAGGCTATGGCGTTGTGAAAATTGTCGTGATCCAACAATATCTTGGTATCGCTCAATTTTTCTGCAATGCGGTTGAGTGCGCGAAAAGGGCTTTCCAATTGCTTGCGTGCCACATAATCGGCATCAAACTCAGCTTTGTCCACCGTGCCGGGCAGGGTCTCCGGAGCTTGCTCCATATAGTCCTTGCACTTGTTGACCAGTATTTTATTTCGGTCGGCCACAGAGCCGTATTGTTGTCGCTCTTCAGGCGTGAGGTTGACCACCTTGCCTTCCAGTGCCTGATTGAGCTGGGCAATGCTCTGGTTTATTTGGTCCAGTTCTGCTTCGGTAAAGCTGATGCTTATTAAATTGTCTAATGCCATGATATTGGTTTTATGAATTCGTATTGCGTATTTATTCAGTAGTGATCTTTGAGAAAAGTAGCAACGATAGGGGTTTTGAGCCTTACCGCCTGATAATCTGGTACGGCAGGGTTCCCTACCATCTGCTATCTTTCCCCAAAAATGGCCAATCCTCTTTATTCTTATTCTTTTACCACTTTGTGGCTGGTACCTCCGTTTAGGTCCTTTATAAAATAAACGCCCGCGGCCAAGCCGCTCATATTTATTTGGGTATTTTGCCCGGCTTCTATTTCTTGCAGTAATTGACCTTGTAAGTTATACAGTTGTAAGCCAGTAGGCTCTTGGACATTGATGTACAGCACGTCCTGTACCGGGTTGGGGTACAGGGCAAGGTTGTTTTGCAAGCCTGAAACAGTGTCAACGCCCAACTGGCCATCGTCCACAACTACGGAATACATTGCCGTGTTATCTGGGCAAGCTTGACTGATAAAATCAATATATCCATTTTTCCAAAACGTAGCGAAACTACAATTTTGAGAACCATTACTGGCAGATGAGGTCCCTGCCACATAGACATCATTCCCTGAAACATATACTGAATAGGCCCTTGCTCCGTCAAAAGCACTATTGGTATTTAGGATTTCGCCTACGCCATTTTTCCAAAGCATGGGATCGTCTCCGTCATAGCCTACCACGTACACATCACCATTGTTAATAAATACGGAATTGGCAGAAGCCCGTGAAGATCCGTCGGTCAGGTTTTGCGGGTTCCCATTTTTCCATAGTTTGGCGATATAATTGGTGCCGTTGGATTCCCGGCCAGCGGCATACACATCCCCATTGTTAACAAATACAGATTCGATGTAAGCATAATTGGTGCCGTCAGTAAGGTCTTGTGCGGTACCGTTTTTCCAGATTTTAGCAACAGCATCCACATAATTGCCATCCACACTGTAATCATATTCAGTACCAATGACATATACATTACCATCAGCAACAAATACAGATTCGGCATGTGCATTTTGAGATCCATCGGTCAGGTTTTGTGGGTTCCCGTTTTTCCATAGTTTGGCAACATCGTTTGTTCCGTTGTCCTCATATCCTGCCACATATACATCACCATCAGCAACAAATACAGATTGGGCATAAGCTCTTTGAGATCCGTCGGTAAGGTCTTGTGGCGTTCCATTTTTCCAGATTTTGGCAACGTAATGATTACCGTCATCTTCATATCCTGAAACATATTGGTCGCCCTCATAGATAAATATGTCCGTGGCCCTCGCAGTTTCGTTTCCACTGGTAAGGTTTTCCGTGGTGCCATCTCCTTCCCAAATTTGAGCAATATCGGATGAACCATAATTGTCATAACCGGCCACATACACATCTTGAGCAGAAAGCGTTATAGTAAAAACAAGTGCCCATAAGACAAGCCCTATTTGTTTGATTTTGCCATAAGGGGTATTTATTATTGTTGTTGTGGGGTACTTTTTAAGTTTCATCATGTTTAGGTTTTAAAAGTTTATTGTGTTTTAATTATTAAATTGTTTGTTGGTTATTGGTTTTTCTGTTTTTCAAATATTTTTAAGCCATACCTCAATGACTAGTCAGTACGATAGGGAAAATCCACTTTATTTTATGTGAAAAGATACCTGCGCTACCACCTTGTTTTTATGTACTATGTTCAATTTGTGATCCCCTTTCTCTATATAATCCACATTGATATAAATGTCCTGCTCCTGAAGGTGACCTAAAGAGATTTCTGATTTTTTTTTGCACTTGTGTTTTTTCAAAATTTAGGATTCCCTTTGCGTTTGTGGTTCCAAAAATAGTAGTGTGCCGAGGCGGAAGGCTTTCACTATTGTAACAGATACTTGCACTTTTTTTTAAATGCCTTCACTATTGTAACAAATACGTGTAGTATTGTAACATAATGAATGTTAATATATTGAAAATGAGATAGATAAAATCATTTGGCTTTTATCGCTACGTCAATGGTTAAAAAAGGATGAAAATGAGAATGCAGGACACTTAGATAGAAGAAAAATGCGCTATGGTTATTGGTGCTGAGAGCGCGGAAGGTAAGACCTGAAATACCAAAACCCACAACCCGTAACTCATTATTAATGGTAAACCATAAAGTTGTTTACCGCCCGGAAAATTCCTTCGGGCTCTGCCCGTAAACCTTTTTAAAGGAACGTGAAAAGTAGGAAGGTGAACTAAAGCCCACAGCATAACCCACCTGCGCTATATTGGTATCAGACTTTTTCAACAGCTTGGCGGCAAGCTTTAATCGTTGGTTACGGATAAAAGCCGAAGTAGAATCCCCTGTAAGTGACTTGAGTTTGCGGTGCAACTGCATACGGCTCATTCCCAATTCCTTACCAAATGCATCAGGACCAAAATTGGGTGAGGTGAGTTCCTTTTCCAATACGTCCTGTATCTCTGTAAGAAAACTCTCGTCTGTTGAAGAAAAGGCCAAGTCTTTGGGCATCAGCACTATTTCTTGGCGATAACGTTCGCGCAAACGTTGCCGCGTGGCAATAATGTTTTGCACCTTCTGCTTGAGGTGTTTGGTCTTAAATGGTTTGGTAATGTAGTCGTCGGCTCCGGTTTGCAGTCCGGTATTTTGATTTTCCTCACCACTTTTGGCCGTGAGCAACACTATGGGAATATGGCTGGTTCGGGGGTCGGTTTTGAGGTCATCGCAGAGTTCCAATCCGGTCTTTTTGGGCATCATCACGTCTGAAATAACCATATCGGGCACCCATTTCAAGGCCTTTTCCCAACCTTCTTCCCCGTCTTGGGCTTCAATCACGGCAAAAGCGTCTGAAAAAATATCGCACAAATAAGCCCGCAGCTCAGCATTATCTTCTACCACTAGTAATATACGACTGTCTTCGTCCAGTTTTTGGGACGGTTTTTTAGCGGCCGTTCTCTCTTCTACCGATATTCCCTTCATGCGCTTCACTTCTATTTCCGGAAGCGTTTCCGTGCTTTTTTCAATACGTTCTTCAGGGGCATAAGCCTTTTCTTCAATAGGAAAAGAAAGGGTGAAACATATCCTGTCAGTTCCGACATTGGTCACAGAAATAGTGCCGTGAGAAAGTGTGATCAACTCCTTTACCAAGGCCAAACCTATGCCCGTGCCGTCGGCATTGTCGTCTTCTTGGTGAAAACGGTTAAAAAGCTGTTTCTTTTTTTCTTCTGAAAAATGAAGGGCGGTATTTTCTATTGACAGTTCAAAAGTTCCGTTTTTCCGTTCCGAAGAAAAAACGACACTTCCACCCTTGGGGGTATATTTAAAGGCATTGCCTAACAGGTTGATGATGGATTTTTCCACAATGTCACGGTCAAACCAAACCACATTGGTTTCTTCCAATTCCACAGAATAATCAATCTGTTTTTGTTCTGCTTGATACCAAAATGCATCGGCCAACTGTTGCATCAAACGGTACAAATTACCTTGTTCTACTTGCAATTTTTTGTGTCCTGACTCCAGCTTCGATAAATCGAGCAACTGATCGACCAAGCCCAAAAGGCGGTCTGCGTTTTGGTTTATGGTGGTCAAGTCTTTTTTCTGTTCGGCCGGGAGGTTGGGTTGGCTCAGGTATTTTTCCACCGGGGCGGTTATCAAAGTAAGCGGTGTGCGGAACTCATGTGAAATATTAGCGAAAAAACGCGACTTAAAGGAGTCCATTTCCCGCAGTTTTTGGTTGGTTCTCCGGCGGTTTATGCTCCGCAAACGCATTTTAAAAATACTGTAAACGGCCAAGGCAACAGCCAAAATACAAAGCAGGGCAAACCACCACGTTTTATACCAAGGCGGGGCAATGCTAAAAGTGGCTATGGAAGGACGCCCCCATTTTCCGTTAAGGCCTAAGGCACGTACCTCAAAAATATAATTGTCGGGCTGCAAGTTGGCAAAGTTTACTATGTTTTGGCTGGACGGAGCACTCCAACCAAAAGCGTTTTTCTTTGTATGACTACTTACCAACCGGTAACTGTACTGCACTGCGTCTTCATCTGTAAACGAAAGGGCCGAAAACACAATATGCAAGTTGTTTTGGTGGTCTTTTAAGGTGTGCTTTTCTTCTCCAAAGCCATAAAACAAACTGTCGTTTACCGAAGCTTGCGTAAGGGTTACTCGTGGCGGGGGCAAGGTATCTGTTTGGCTGTCTTTAAAAAAGAGCAAGCCGTTTTGGGTGCCAGCATAATATTCGTTATTTCCGGTTTGAAATACCGGGGTGCTCACCCAATTGCTAAGTGTATTTGCTTTTCCAAAATCAAAAAATCGATAGGTGGCTTGTCCCTTTCTACTTGTTTTATTTTGCCGGGGAACGTACTTGTACAGCCCGGTGGAGGAGGTATTCCAAATCACGCCGTTACTATCTTCATTGAGTTGGCTTGATTCCCCATAACCAACCGTTAGACTGGGGTAGACAACAGCTTCTTTATACCTGTCCGATTTCTCGATATGCAACAAATCGCCTGATTTGGTACCTATCCAGAGTGTGTTTTTTTGGTCAAAGAAAAGAGCTTCTATAATATATTCTTTTATAAGGTGACTAAAATCATCGACCTTCTCCACTTTAACGGTACCATTATCTTTATAAGAAAGTGTTAGACGGAACAACTGCTTGTATGGATTACCCACCCAAAGCCGGCCTTGTGAATCAAATTTAATGTGGCTTATTTTCCCTTGTAAAGAAGGTACTTTAAGTGGGTATTGCATTTCGTTATAAAGAGGTATCACTTGCAGCTCGGTTGATCCGGTAAAGAAGTGGCCTTTGCCGTCTGCCGCTATGGCTGTTTTGTATACCCAATCTTTTTTCAGATCAAAAACCTTATGTCCCACGCGGCCTGTTTGGGTATCAAATTCAAAAAGCTGTTGCTGTTTAGTCTTTCCTTTCTCTTTGAAGAGATAGACCTTTCCGTCACCAGGTTTTATCAGGTTATAAGTCCCTGAACCCTCTATACAGGTTTTGAATTTCCCAGAGCTCAACTCCAGTTGCTGCACCGCCCCTTTGTCCCCTTTCGTAGTGGAAACATAGAGCAACCCGTTGCCCTCCGGTAACAAATCTATAATAAAGTTGCTGTACAAGCCGTCTTTTTTTGTTAAATAGAAATGGTTCCCGCCCAAAGATATTTTTGCAGCTCCATCAGAGGTAGCGGTCCATATATTTCCTTCTCGGTCTTCACACAAAGCGATAACCACGCTAGAGGGCAATCCTTCTTTGCGTCCGTAAACAAAAAAGTGATTTTTTGGTCCTACTTTTACCAACCCCTTTTTTGTGGCAAACCAATAATTGCCGTTGCGGTCTTGTAGCATATCGATAATATAGACATCAGTAAGTTCCGAACGATCAAACTCGGGCGGTAGGGGTAAATACACGTCCTCTGGAGAAGTTTCCATGGTCACATTGGGGTTAAATAGGTGTAACCCCTCACTGCCACAGACCCAAATACGGTCTTGTTGGTCTTTGTATAAACGCTGTACGAGTTTAGACTGGTTTTTGTCGTCATAGGCCAAGGTGTCGCCCTTATTGTTCAGTAACAGTAAACTTGGGTAAATGGAGTGTTTTTCCTTGTTTTCGCTACTATAAAATTGCCCGCCCACCAAGTGGAGGGAATCGGACAACCTAAGGTAAGCATTGGGAAAGTAAACCTCCTCTTCCGGTATTTTTCCTGTTTGGCTCCAACGGACAAGGGTGTCTTTTTTAAGCTCAAACAAGCCGAGGTTTCCTCCGGAAGTAGCATAAACACTGCCATCTTCTTGTGGGTAAAATTCATACATAGGGGGAGCATTCTGAATGACACCTTTTCTTACCCTGCCGTCTTTTTTTATGGCGTCAATTGTAGACCCTGCAATAACATAGAGTTCTCCATTAGGCATTTCGTAACTATCAAATATCCGTTTTCCCGTAAGGTCTTTGCCTCCAATGTAATTTTTAAACTCATGTCCGTTATACCGGCTCATACTGCCATCACCGCTAAACCAAATATAGCCTTTCGAATCTTGGTCGATATGTTCAATGTATGCCCCGGGCAAACCGTCGTTTGGCGTATAAACACGAGACACCCTTTCTTGGGAAAACAACGGCATGCAACATCCATACATTACTGCCAAAAATAAAATAAAATGCGCCGTTTTTCTCAAAAACTAAAGTTTAATTTAGGGACTGTTAATGCTCACCCTTAAAGAATATTCTTGCCCTTTTTTTCGATAGAGGCAACAGATTCTAATAAGATAGTTGTCAAAGTTAACAAAAAAATGTGCTTTTTAGAGAAATGCTGAAAGTCTGGGTCCATCTTTACAAATTAAGCAAAAGCTCTCCTGTATTTGGACAAACCCGATACCATTTTAGATCGAGCGATACATTTAGCACACCTCATTAATCTTAGAAGAAGAATCTGTATGTGAAAAATTAAAAAAGAATCTCTGATTTAATCCGCAAATGAAACGATTTTTGGCACTTTATTTACATTGCTCATTTTTTTTCTGCATAAAGAATGGGTGTTCGATTTAACCGAATATTCCATATTTATTTCAATTTTTACTTTAAAATAAAAGTTTCGGTAAAATCCCAATTTGGTCGGATGGTAAAACTTTTTGGATAATAGAAAACTTTTTCCGGTTGGCGTTTTTCTAAAAAACTTCCGGTATCCCAAATTCCATTATTATTCGTATCGTAAATTACACGAACATAATACGTGTTAGGTTCTAAATACCGAAAATCAAAACTATTTCCATCACTTTCATGGTGAATTTGCTCGCGGTAAACTTCATCTTGTTCAGTAATTAATTGAACAATTACCGGATACGATTCAATATTTTGAACAGTAAATTTTAAGTTCCCTAGATCTGAATACGCTTTTGTGTTTAAGGTATATGCTAAGGTGTCGTTCGTATTTCCGTAGAAATCGGTAATTGAACCGGGTAGCATTTTTAACTTGTATTTTTGTTGTTCTTCTTTTTCAAAAACAATACTATACATGTTTTTAAATTTCTCATGATGCGTTGTAAAACGAACCGCTAAAAAATCTTTATCAAGTAACGAAATTTTAGAAGTATCGATTTTTTCCAGCGGAATATTCGCGCGTATTTCTACATTTTTGTTAAAGCCTAAACTGGAAGTTGGGTTCACTTTTATTTCTAATGAATCAGCTTCCATATCTCGATGTTTAGAAACTAGCGTGTCGCGATATGTTTTTTTCTGAATTTCGAAAACCAAACTATCATTTTCTAATTTCGGTTTAAACCAATAATGTAGCGTATCTTTTTCTGAATCTTTAAAAATTCGGTATTCGTAATCGTTGGGTTTATCTGAGATTAATTTAATTTCGGTACTATCAACTTCACCTTCAAAACCAAAAATATAATGATGTTTAGAAAGTTGTTTGGGTCGTTTTACTTCAAAATCTAAGATTTCCTTAAAAATCTTCAGGTCAATATTTTCTTCCGTAGGAAGTGTTATATATTCTTTCTTGAAACCGATTTTGTCACTTCCGGGTTCATATTTATAATTGTTGTTATTGTCTTTCAACGCTACAATTTGATAGGTTCCCGCTCTCATATTTTCAACAGAAAACGTATGTGTGCTATCTTTTGTATAAGCAATATAAGTTGGTGGTTCTTTGTAAATTAGCGAATCGGTATAAGTTGAATCTACTTCGTAAAGTAGCACCGAAATATCTTCTTCAATAACGCGTTTTAAGGAATTTGTGGCTGTTCCGCGAAGCGCTAGTGAATCGATATAATCACCGGTAGAAAAAACGTATCGAAAAAACTGAAAAGGATTTCCTTCATTATTATCCACAATACTATTTCCAAAATTAATTGAATACGTGGTGTTTTCTTTTAATGTATCACTTATGCGAACGCGAATGTATTTACTCGCACCGCCTAACGGAGAAATTTCGGGTTTTGGATCTAACGGCGGAGAAACAATAATTTGCTTTTGCGGATTGTCAAGTTTAATGTATTCATCAAAGTAAATTCTAATTTCTTTCGCATTGAAATTAGTCGAAAAATTTTCGGGATTAGAACGAATAAATACTGGCGGAATTGTATCGATCTCGCCACCGGTTGGCATTCCTCTTTTGGCACAATTATACAAATTGCTGGCCAAAAGGATAAAACAAAAAAATAGTAAAAAGCGTTTAAACATTCTTTAGCTGAAAATTTTACACAAAGAAACAATTTTTTTTACTAGATCGTAATTGCCATCGTAGCAAAACTGATTTTTACATCGGGAATTTCTGTTAATAAATTAGCGCAAGTCTCTAAAGTTGCTCCTGTAGTTACAATATCGTCGACTAGTAAAATATGTTTTCCTGCTAACTTTTGTTTGTTTTTTAGAGCGAAATTGTGCGTTTGAATATTCGAGCGCGCCAATCTACTTTTAAAAACTTGCGTTCGGGTTGCTGAAGTTTTTATTAAAACATCATTGGTATACGGAAGTGAAAAATGAGTTGCAAGCGCCTTTCCAAAACCTTCCACTTGGTTGTAACCTCGTTTTCGCAGGCGCTTTTTATGAAGCGGAACCGGAACAATCGCATCAATATCAGTAACCCAAGAAGTTTCATTTAATTTTTCGACATACCAACTTCCTAGAAACGCACTAATTTCTTCAACTCCCTTATACTTAAGCGCGTGAATTAACGTTTGGGTAATGCTATTTTTATAGAAATACAGAAATGAAGTTGCATTTACTACAGAAACTCTTCCGTAGAAAACTTTTTTTACCGTATTTTCGTTATATAAATGATAATTTGTAAGTGGTAACTGATGAAGGCAAGAAGTACAAATTACCGCTTCTTCAGAAATAAGATTTTCTCTACAAACGGCACAAGTTTTTGGGAAAAATAGATTGAATAAATCAGTTAACACAAATGAAAGAAGTTAGACAATGATATTTGAAGGTACAAAAATATCATGTTAAGCCATTCTCTATGAGTGAAAAAAAGAATAATAAGGTTCTCAAAGTTTTAATAGCTATTTTGTGTATTTGCCTAATTGGTCTGGGTATTTTTACACTTAATTTTTATAAAGATAATAAGGAAAACAGCAGTATTGTTCATCGTGAAAATGAACAATTGCAAAAAGAATTACAGCAGTTAAAAGATGATTACCAAAATTTAATGAATGAAAATTCATCTTTAAAAGACGATTTAAAAGCGGAGCAAGAACGCATATCGGTTTTGGTAGATAGTCTAAAAAAGATGGATATTAGCGCTACAACTTTACGAAAATACAGAGTGCAAGTAGAATTACTAAAACTTGAAAAAGAGCGCTTAAGCGATGTAGTCGATAGTCTTTCTCATGAAAATAATACGCTTCGCCAAGAAATAGACAGTACTTCTACCATGTTAGAGCAAAATAAAAAAATGATGGATTCGGTGAATGTTGAAAATAAACAATTAGCTGAAAAAGTTAAAAAAACCTCTATTCTACAAATTTCATCAATTACAGGTCACGCGGTAGTTTTACGAAATAATAAAGAAGCTGTTGAAGTAACAAGAGCCAAACGTGCAGAACAATTACAAGTTTGTTTCACTATTAATGAAAACCCAATTATAGAACCAGGTGAACGACAATTATTTATTCAAGTAATTAACCCGAAAAATAATTTGTTAGGCTTAAAGAAAAATATTCAGTTTAAAGAAAAAACACTTCGTTACAGTTCGTTAAATACAATAGATTACCAAAATGAAGAACTAGATATTTGTATGTTGGTAGAAGTTTCAGAAAAAGGTTTAACCGAAGGTCGTTATGTAGTAAATGTTTTCGATGGTGCGACCTTAATTGGATCCACAAGTTTTAAACTAAAATAATTTCAGCAGCATTTCCATTTAATCAAAAGCGTTTTTTATTTTTGCCCTATGGCAAAACAAGACGACACTTTTAAGCAAGTAATAGCGCACGCAAAAGAATACGGTTATATTTTTTCATCTTCAGAAATTTATGACGGTTTAAGCGCGGTTTACGATTACGGACAAAACGGAGCCGAACTCAAAAAAAATATTAAAGAATATTGGTGGAAAAGCATGGTGCAATTGCACCAAAATATTGTGGGCTTAGATGCTGCAATTTTAATGCATCCAACCACGTGGAAAGCTTCCGGTCACGTCGATGCTTTTAACGATCCGTTAATTGACAATAAAGATTCTAAAAAACGCTATCGCGCCGATGTTTTAGTTGAAGATCATGCTGAAAAAATAAATCAAAAGGCGCAAAAAGAAATTGCAAAAGCTCGTAAACGTTTTGGCGATAAATTCGATGAAGAAGAATTTATTACCACCAATCCGCGTGTAATCCGCTATAAAAAAGAAGAAAAAGAAATTCTGGAGCGTTTGGCAAAATCGTTAACTGAAGAGAATTTAGCCGATGTAAAAGCATTAATCGAAGAATTAGGAATTGCTTGTCCCGAAAGTGGATCAAAAAACTGGACCGATGTGAAGCAATTCAATTTAATGTTCGGTACAAAATTAGGCGCTTCAGCGGATAGCGCAACAGATTTGTATTTGCGTCCCGAAACCGCTCAAGGTATTTTTGTAAACTTTGCCAACGTACAAAAAACCGGGCGAATGAAAATTCCTTTCGGAATCGCTCAAATAGGAAAAGCCTTCAGAAATGAAATTGTAGCGAGACAATTTATCTTCCGTCAGCGAGAATTTGAACAAATGGAAATGCAATTTTTTGTTCGCCCCGGAGAAGAATTAAAATGGTTTGAACATTGGAAAGAAACACGTCAAAATTGGCATGCTTCTTTAGGTTTAGGGGAAGAAAATTATCGTTTCCACGATCATGAAAAAATGGCGCATTATGCGAACGCCGCAACCGATATCGAATTTAATTTTCCTTTCGGATTTAAAGAATTAGAAGGGATTCATTCGAGAACCGATTTCGATTTAAAAGCACACGAAAAACATTCTGGTAAGAAATTGCAGTTTTTCGATCCTGAAATGAATAAAAATTATGTGCCTTATGTAATTGAAACCTCCATAGGTTTAGATCGTATGTTTTTAGCAGTTTTTTCTAGCTCGTTAAAAGATGAAGAATTAGAAGATGGAAGTTCGAGAACGGTTTTAAAATTACCGGCAATTTTAGCGCCTTACAAAGCTGCAATTTTTCCATTAGTGAAAAAGGATGGTTTACCTGAAATCGCTCAGCAAATCGTAGAAGATTTACAATGGGATTTTAATATTACGTATGACGAAAAAGATGCGGTAGGAAGACGCTACAGAAGACAAGATGCCGCAGGAACGCCATTTTGTATTACGATAGATCATGAAACAAAAGAAGATAATCAAGTAACGATTCGTCATCGAGACACGATGGAACAAAAACGAGTTCCTATTTCAGAATTAAAAAATATAATTGCCAAAGAAGTAGATTTTAAAACTTGGCTTCAAAAAGGAAAATAGATTTTTTTGAAGAATAAAAAACTATGGAAATATATAAGCGTTAGTGCTATTTCAATCTTTATGATTTTATGGATAGCACGTCTCTTTCCGTTAGGTGAGAAATATATTTCGATGGATTTACAAAATATTTTTGTGATCATTTATTTTATCACAGAACTCCGACACCACCGAATTTTGGTAAGAGAGAAAAATGCTAAAATTCAGGAATTAGAATTGAAATTACAGAAGAATAAATAAAAAAAGCACCGTTTAATTCGGTGCTTTTTTTCTAGTCTTATTTAAAAGTTAGTTTATTCCTTTATTAAGCGTTTTGTTACGACGCCTCGATCTGTAGTGATTTTAATAAAATAAATTCCTGCACTTAAATTCTCTACATTTAATTGTTTTCGGTTTTCTTGAATGATCTGCAATGTTACACCTTCAATATTGTAAACTTTTATTTTTTCAATCTCTTGATGATTCTTTATTTCTATATTTAGAATATTTTTAGTTGGATTTGGATATATTGTGATTTGTTTATTTAATTCTGTTTTTACACTTAATTGCTTGACTTCAATATAATTTGATTTTGTTAAAATGTTTGAACCACCCGTATTAGTTGCTTTAAGAGTTACAGAATATGTACCTTCTTGTTGGTAAGTTACTGTAGGGTTTTGTTGTGAAGATGTGTTTGGTGTTCCTCCATCAAACGTCCATTCCCAGCTAGTAGGACTATTTGAACTTAAATCAGTAAAACTTACAGCTACATCTTTATCAATATTTGTTTTATCTCCTATAAAATCAACCGTTGGTGGCAAAATGATATTATCTATAATTTCAGTTGAAGTCATATTAGTTATGATAGGCGCGTTAAAATCAAAATAAATACGCGCGTCGCCTTCTATAAAGTCACCAACCGTCACATCGTTTTTCGGTTTAATTTTATAAGCCACAAATCCGTGACTTGCAGGCTCGTTAGTGTTTTCATCAGGTAAATTAATTCCGTCAAAAATAAACTCCACTTGGTTTTCATCTGTAATTTCAATGTGGTAATTATGACTTGCACTTACCGGTTTTAAGGTACTGTAATCTAATTTTGGATGAAGTGTATCTAAAATTCGAACATTAATGGCACTTGCTGTTCCTGTATTTTGAAAACGGATAAGGTAATCTAAATATTCATCGGTCTCTTCCTCATAAATTTCTTCACCCTGTAATACTTGTTTGTCGTTAGGGTCATAAGAATTTACAACCACTTGATCAAAATTGAATACGTTATCAGTTGGCGTATTATCGTTTGTATTAGGCGTTACTGTGGCAGTAAAACTTAAAATATCATCTCCATTTACCGTAGGCGGCTGAAAAGTTTGTTGGGTAAAATCAATTTTTTGATTGGTAAGCGGGTGTAAATTATTAACGTCAAAGGTTAATTGATTTGCGGTGGTAGAAGTTGGCGTTACACTGGCACTAACAAAGCTTTGCATGGCGTCATCAAAATCTACGGTTACCGTTGCGTTTGGTATAGTTTGAGTTCCTAAATTTTCTACTACTAATTGATAATCAGCTTCAAAACCGGGACGCGCTTCACTAATAGGTAATAGAGTAATATTTAAATCTTCGATACTTTGATTGGCAGTAACGCAAAAATCGATCACTTCGGTAGAAGAAGAAGTGAAAGTGACGCTCTGGCTTGCCGGACTTACAGAATAGTAGCTAGGATAATTTATTACTGAAACGGTAAAGTTCGTTCCAATTGTTCCTAAAGTATAGCTGCCATTACTCGAATAGGTTTTTAAATCATTTGTACCGTCATTGGCGTTAATCATAAAACCTGAAACTCCTTGGTCTGCTGGATCGCAGCCATTATTGTTTTCATCATAGGTTATTTCCCCCACAATTGAATTACAGTTTAGAAATGGGTAATCTCCTTTGACTGCCCAACCTAGATTTTTTTCTATATAATCTCTCGTAGAAAAATTGCAATATTCTAAACCGTTTGCGCCTAAGATACCTTGCTGTAAGCCTAAAGTAACTAAATGAGATAAAAAATTATCATAATTATTTATATCCATCCCAGAATTATCTAAGAATTGAACTAGATTTTGAGTAGAGATATTCCAATTATTTAAAGGCTGATTAAAAGAACTAGCTTGCTTGAACATAGATGTCATTTTATTTACACTCGAAACATCCCAATTAGCAAGTGGTTGATTAAATGAACTCGCACCTTCAAAAAGGTATCGCATATCTGTAACATTGGACACATCCCAATTATTTAAATCTTGGTTAAATGAACTTGCGTTCATAAACATGTGATCAATAGTTGTTACATTAGAAACATTCCAATTATTTAAGGGTTGGTTAAAAGAACTGCAAAAGGCAAACATCATACTCATATTAGTTACATTAGAAACATTCCAATTATTAAGTGACTGATTAAATGCTGTTGTCTGAAGAAATAGAGCTTCCATGTTTATAACATTAGAGACGTTCCAAGTTGTAATCGAATTATTACTATTAAAATTTGAAGCTTCTGCAAACATAGAACCCATATCTGTTACTAGTGTTAAGTCTGGAGCGTCTATAGCATTTATATTTAGATTTTTGCATTTGCTAAAAGCATTTCTCATTGATTTCCATTCTATATCTCCCCATTGTTCAATTGACTTTATTTTATTTAAATCACCGCCATAATTAAAATAAATTCTTGGGAAAGTCCCAGAAATGCTAACGGTATAAATTCCAGCATTGGCGTAGGTATATGTTGTATTACCAGATTGATTATTTAAAATTGTGCCATCGCCAAAATCTACGGTATAATTATAAGTTGATCCGGGATGAGTGGGTATCGTAATACTCAAATCACTTGAAGTAACTTCCCAAGTAGTAATAAAATCTTGGTTTTGTGCGGTTGTGTAGAAAGAAATAAAAACGAAAAGAATAAATAGGTATATGTTTTTCATAATTTAATGAGATTTGGTTGTCGTGATTTTATACTACAAGTTACGTGAAATGATAAATTGTTTTCAGTCTTGTAACAAGCTAAAATTTTTATGTTTTATTAATTGTGAGGTTGTAAACAGTTTATTGGCAACAAGGATCCATTTCAAATAATGCTGTAATTTGTGATTGATTTAATTCTTTATTGAAAATTATAATGTCATCAATCTTGCCATCAAAAAATTTACCAATTATTAAATCTCCAATGTCTTGAACTGTTGGGGTTGTTCCACAGCCTGTTTCAATTCCAGTTTTAGAATTTCTAAGAATACCATTTCTATAAATGCTTAACGAGTTATTTACTTGATTATATGTGGCTACTAAATGATGCCAATTATTGTAATCGATATTATATTTCCAAGAAAAATCCCATACAGCATTAAGGTAACCAAAAACAGGTTGGTTACCATCATAAAGTCCTAAAGACCACTGTCCATTGGTGTCTGGGCAGTGCAACCCATCATCTCTACTTAAAAGCACGTGATAATTTCCGTCACCAGGTTGGTTTGGTTTAAACCAAAGTGAAACTGAGAATTCAGATAGATTATTTAAAAAATTAGTATTAGTTGTTGAAACAAAATCATTTGAAGAAGAATCAAACTCAAATGCACAATTTTGATTAGAATTTCTATCAGATGAAGAATGTGCAGATGTTGTGTTAGTCAAAATATTAGAATTTACACCATCATTTAAGCTACCATTAGAAAATGGATAAAAAGCAATCGTATTACTCTGTAGATTAGCTGGAATGCAAATCAATGGATTTATTTCATTAATTTCTTCATTCTTTTCGTCATCTGAGCAAGATGTTAAAATAAAAAAACAAAATAAAATAGCAGAAAGGATAGTTGAATTCTTCATAATTTAATGAGATTTGGTTATCTAAATATATAACAACTTAAAATATAAAAACCCTACTCTTTAATATAATTTTTAAAAATAAGCTCGCAATTGTACACTTCCGGTGTGAATAGTATTAGAATTTTCACTTTTTCTGCCAAAATAGGATAAATTTAAATCCAGGTAATTTGTCAGTTTTTTTTGGGCTAAAAGTGTCCACGTAAAGTTTTTTTCAGGCTGTAAACCTTGCAACATTTGGTAAGCTACGGGTGAAAATGCACTTCCGGTAAAATCGTTATAAATGTAATTAAACTCACCATTGAAAGAATATTTTTGTGCGTTATTAAACGTAAATGAAGCTCCAATTTTATGCTGATCTAATTCTTCGCGATCGCCTAATAAATTGCTGTGTTCTTGAAATTGATAAAAAACATCAAAACGCGTACTTTGTGAAAGTAAATACGAAAGTTCAGGGTTTGCCAGAAATCCTTCAATTTTATAGTTTCGGTTTTCAAAATTTTCAGAAAGGCTTTCGTTTTCCGTGTAATGATTTTTTAAGGTAATTAACCAACTTTTTTCAAATTTATGGTTAAATGTAATTTGATGACTTTGCAAAGTGTTTTCTTGCAATCCGGTGGAAAGTAAATTTTTATTCCGCGTAGAAATATAACTGTACGAAGTGGTGTAACGCTGTTTTCCGCGGTTAAAAAAAATGGTATTTCTAAAGTTGAGGTTCGCCGCCAATTCTTTTCCGTCATCGTTAAACGGATTTAAATCAAAATTATCGCCTTCGCGTTCTATTTTTCGGTCAATTAAATACGAAGTTTGGTTGTAAAAATGTGATAGAAACCCTTTCGTGCCTTTCTCATCGCTCCATTGCTGAAAATTTAAACTGATAATTTGACTGAATTTATTCTGATGCGTTTTTACAAAAATCTGGTTCGGCAACAACATACGAACATATTTTGCCTGATCGGGATATGGCGCAATTTCAAACTCTTCTAATTCCTGAACGCCATTATTATTATAATCATTCCACGTATATTGTCCTTCGCCGGCGTTCACTTCCACATACGTAAATTCTTGTTGCGGAAGCGTTCCGCTATTGGTTTCATAAGCGGTATTTAAGTTTAAAATACGATCAAATAAAAACTGATTGTATAAAACGCGGGAATTCAGCGAGTGTTCATCTTCCACGCCTTCTTCTTCATTATCCAGTTTTCGATAATTCGCAAAAACCGAAAGTTTTGTCTTTTCTGAATTTATCAATTGCGAGCGTAAATAATAATTATCTGAATTGCTCACGCGCTGCAAAGCTGAATTTCGTAAACTGTCATTCACGCGGTAACGATAGCCAATTTCAGCGTAAACATCAGTACTGTCGCCAATTCCGGTGTAAACTTCATAACTATTAAAGCGCTGACTAATTCCGGTGAGTTCTTCGGTTTCGTTATCAATTTGTTCATTATCTTCTAAGGCAATTCGTGTTCCTGCCCACACTTTCCCAAAATCGTAAACGGTATTTGTTGAAAGCCGGAGAAATTCAGAATCAAAAATTTCAGCATCACTTTTTAAAAAACTTCCGTTTAATTGAACTGCCAATTTTCCGAATTTTACATTCGATTGTAACAATTGTCTCGCGCCGCTGTAATTGTCGCTATAATCTAATTTCTGAAAACTATAAGTCGCCGCGCCGTTTGTAGGACTTACATATTCTAATCCCGCATCTACAAAACTTTGGTTTCCTTCAGGATTTGTTAAATTCCAATCGCGGTTAAATTCTACATTGTACAAACGTTCGATACTTTGGTAGCGTTCTTGAATGTAATTTACGCGGCCAAAAGCGTTGAGTTTCGTTTGTTCTTCAGAAGTGAATAAATTTTGTTTTGCAGCAATTCTTCCCGCAAAGCCATCGTTATCATCGTCATCTAAATCTGAATATAAATTCTCATCATTTTTACTTCCCGCGAATTCAAAATCTACTTGCGTTTTTTCGCTTGGTTTGTAAGCGCCATTTACAACGGCAACTTGTAATTTTTTAGGTGAGAAAAGTTGCGTGATCGGCGCATAATTTCCCTGCGGAATTCCGTTAACTGGCGCGACATATTCATAAATTTTTGAAATTGAAGTAGCGTTAGTTAACACATAATTTCCTTGATTTTCACCAACTAAACTGAATTTTACATTAAAAAGTTCATCATCAGGATTGGTAGAATACACAAAAATTTCTTCACCATTTTGAATTTCTTTTCGGTATAAAACTTTATTCTCATCAAACGTATCGGGAACCGCGCTTGGAGCAATCATCTCACTTTCATTGTCGCCGGCTTCAGAAAGAATTTGCTGTTGTTGTTCACTTAAATTTTGCTGAAGCGGTTGATTTCGCAAATCATTTTCAGAATACACAAACGCGCCTAATTGTAGTTTTTCGCCATAATATTTTCCGCCGCCGGTAGCTACAATTCGCGAATAATTTCTGTCGGCATATTGAAATTCTACCGTAATTCTCATTTCTGAAGTAATCGGAAAAGTAGAATTAAAAATAATTTCTCCCGCATTATAATCGATGATATAATCTTCATTTTCACCACGTTCTACACGAATTCCGTTCACAAAAACCGATTCACTTCCGGAAACAATTAACACAAATAATTCGCCATTCGGACCGGTAAGTTTATACGGACCTTGATTTCCTTCTTGCGCCTGAAATTGATTTCGCGTAAAAACCCCGCGAACTAGCGCTCCGGCGGCATAAACCTGGGTTCTATTTCCCTCGGGATTTAGCGTTGCGCCAACCGATAAACCTTGTACTTTTTTTGTGAAACTAGCAAAATAAGAGTCATCTTGAATAAGATCGACATCGCCGGCGCGAATGTTCCAATTTTTACCATATAATTCGATAAAAACTTGGTCGAATTCATCTAAATTTTGCGAATAACCACTCTCTTGAATTGGAATGTTTGAATCTTGAATGGAAGCTCGTAAACTTACTTTTGGCGATATTTTTCCTGAAATTTGTAAGTCCAATTCAGAATCGAGAACTGTATTTTGATTGGTTCCGGCGGTAATTCCACGGGAAATGCTTCCGCTGGTATTTAATCCGTCAAAAGGTGTAAACGAACGTACGTTGCTTGGTTGTCCTAATTTGTAAATGCGTTGTGTGCGGTTCCCTTCAGCAATTATAGAAGGATCGAATTGATAATATTTTTTGGTTAAAAATTCAGGATATTTTCGGTAATAAACCGCAATGGAATCGAGTTTATTTTTCGTGGAATCGTTCAGAATTAAATAACTTTCAGCAAAATTCACTTGGTATTGTGTAGAATCTATTACTTTTCCTTCTTTCGAATAAAGCTGAAATCCATCGGCTCGAATACTTACAGAATCAATTTTAATGGTATCGCGAACGGCTAATTTTTTCTGCGGAGCATTCATAGGAGTTTCTTGCGCTTTCAGCAAAAGCCCGCTGCTTAAAAAGAGTAAGAAAAAAATTAGACTTCGCATTATGAGTAAAACTAAATCATTTTAAAAATATTATTTCAAAAATGTGCTTTTAATTGTGTTGGTCGCTAAATTTTCTTTGAAGCTAGTTTCCTAACTGAAAAATTATATTTTTGTTTCAAAACTACGCAATGGTAATCATTTCATATAATGTAAACGGAATTCGAGCTGCACTTCGTAAAGATTTTCTCACGTGGCTGTCGCAAGCCAATCCAGATGTGTTGTGTTTGCAGGAAATTAAAGCAAATCCAGATCAGTTTGACGAAGCTGTTTTTCACGAGTTAGGCTATAAATATTGCTATTGGTATCCGGCACAAAAAAAAGGCTACAGCGGCGTTGCGATTTTAAGTAAAGTTGAACCGAATAAAGTAAGTTACGGAACTGGAATAGATTATATGGATGCTGAAGGAAGAAATATTCGTGCCGATTTTGATGATATTTCCGTAATGAGTTTGTATTTGCCTTCGGGAACCAATATAAATCGACTGGAATTTAAATTACAATACATGGATGAATTTCAGCAGTATATTGATAATTTAACTGAAGAAATTCCTAATTTGGTGGTTTGTGGCGATTATAATATTTGTCATGAACCAATTGATATTCATGATCCTGTGCGTTTAAAAAATGTTTCAGGTTTTTTACCGGTGGAACGTGAATGGCTAAGTGGTTTTCTAGACAGCGGATTTGTAGATTCCTTTCGTCATTTAAATACTGAAGCTGTAGAATATTCTTGGTGGAGTTACCGAGCAAACGCGAGAGCCAATAATAAAGGTTGGCGTATTGATTACCAAATGGTGTCTGAGCCAATACACAAAAGAATTGAAAGAGCCGTTATATTATCGGAAGCTTATCATAGCGACCATTGTCCCATTTTATTAGAAATAAATATTTAAAAATAAAAAGTATGAAAAAAATATCCATTTTAGTAATTCTGCTTATTAGCGTTTTAACAGCTTGTGTTCCAGCAAAAAAGTTTAACGAATTAGAGCAACAATATAAACAATTAGAGCAACAAAATGAACAAATAGCTTCTAAAGCAAATAATTGTGAGGAAAAATTAGAAGAAATTAACGCTAGTTCTACAGAAATATCAAGAGAATTTCAAGAACAGAATAGAGAAAAAGAATTATTAGAAAGCAAAATTGCTCAGATAGAAGAATCTTATGAAAAATTACAACAATCATATGATGCTTTAGAAGATAAAAGTTCGTCCACTCTGTTAGAAAATTCTAAACGAAATAGAATGCTAATTGAAGAGTTGGAGGAAAAACAAAATTTATTGAGAAATGAACGAAAGGAGTTGGCTGAAAGATCCTCACGAATAAAAGAGCTTGAAAATATGATAGCCGCTAAAGAAGAAAAAATGCAAACTTTAAAAAATAGTGTCTCTGCAGCACTTACAAATTTTGAAGGGAAAGGCTTAACCGTAGAAAGAAGAAATGGCAAAGTTTATGTTTCCATGGAAAATAAATTACTCTTCGATTCCGGAAGTTGGGCAGTTGGAAGCCAAGGTAAACAAGCTGTAAAACAATTAGGATTGGTGTTAGCGCAAAACCCAGATATCAGTGTTTTAATTGAAGGTCATACCGATAATGTTCCGTACGGCGGAAGCGGAGCTTTACAAGATAATTGGGATCTTTCAACTAAAAGAGCCACTTCCATAGTTCATCTCTTACAAGAAAATGCAAATATCGATCCCACTCGTTTAACTGCGGCTGGACGTGGAGAATATGCGCCAATCGCCAGTAATAATAGTCCGGAAGGAAAAGCAAAAAACCGAAGAATAGAGGTAGTTCTTACGCCAAAATTAGATGAAGTAAGCCGTTTGTTAGAAGACAGCTAAAAATTTTTGTACACCACCCCGCAAAAAAGCGGGGTCGGGCTGTCCGCTATATCTTTTATTTCGCTTTGCTACATAAAAGGATGCCGCTTCCATCCCTGGCGCATAAAATTATTCTAGCATTTTTACCAACGACTCATGAATAAAAGCTTGTTGTTGATTTTTAAAAGTTTTTACGTGAAGCCACTCTCTGAATTCTCCTAATAATTGAAGCGTATCATTTTGGGTTAATTCTCCAACTTTTTTAAAAGAAGTAGAAGGGCCTTCTCGCAAGTTCGCTTTCAAAGTTTTTATGACTATAAATGTGGAAGTAAAATTTTGCACGAACGATTCAGGTGTTACTTTTTCAGTTTTAAAGATGTAAGGTAACGGATTTTTTGCACCAATTCTGTAAATCCCAAAATGTAAATGTGGCGGAGTAGTTTTTGCATTTCCGGTATTTCCCACTAAACCTAATGTATCGCCAATTTTTACGTTGTCATTTGGTTTTGCAATTATGCTATCTAAATGAGCGTAATATAAAGAATTCCCAAACAAACCTGCACGTAACCAAACCTGTTTTCCGTCGAGACCACGGTTTCCCGTTCTGCTAATTCTACCGTTTACCGCTGCTACAACCGGTGTTCCTTTTTCAGCAAAAATATCTATTCCTTCGTGACTTCTTTTTCCTCCATCTCTAGCATTTCCCCAAAAACTTTGAATAGCAGAATTCCCTTTTCCTGCTACCGGAAAATAATAAGTCGGCTTTGTGAAAAAAGAGATGAAAAAATTGGAATGAGCAGCAATTTCAGGTTGAATTATTATTTTATAATTTCCATCTTTATTCGGAGTAAAACTTAATTTATCTTGTGAAATTTCGTTACTCTTTATCTGAAAGAAAGTGGAATCTCTTTCTCCAAATAAATCAATAAAAATGCGTTGGTTGCTAGAATCTTTTTCAATTTCAGCAGTAAAAATTGTGCCTTTTTGAAGGTTAAAAGTATAGCTATAAACTTGCGCTAGATGCGGAAAAAAAGTCCCTTTTTCAGCATAAGGTAAATTTATTTGAAGACTATCTTGTTTGGCATTTTCAAAATTTTCTTTCCATCTATCAAAAACCGGTTGCCGATCTTTAAATTCGCGGCTATAAATTTTTCTAGCGTTTGGATTTGTGATCGCATCGGTAACAGAATTTAATTTTGAACAGCTTATTACAATAATGCTGAAAAGTACCAAAAAGGGTAAAATATTTTTCTTTTTCATCAAAAGAAATTAATTCACGAATTATGCCAATTTAACCGAATAAATATTCTACTACTTCTTCAATTCTAGATACTTTCTGCACGTTGATTGAAAAATTTCCCTTCGTAATTTTACTTTGTTTGGAAATAATAATTGTAGCGAATCCTAATTTTTCAGCTTCTAAAATTCGTTGTTCAGCTTTTGGTACCGGTCTAATTTCTCCTGCAAGACCAACTTCTGCCGCAAAACAAATATCGCGTGCAATGGCAATATCTTCATTGGAAGAAAGAATAGCAGCGACAACGGCTAGATCAATTGCGGGATCGTCTACCGAAATTCCGCCGGTAATATTTAAGAAAACATCTTTTGCGCCTAAACGAAATCCGGCTCTTTTTTCTAAAACCGCCAAAATCATATTTAGGCGTTTGGCATTGTAACCGGTTGTGGAGCGTTGTGGAGTTCCGTAAACTGCGGTACTTACCAAAGCTTGAATTTCGATCATTAACGGTCGCATTCCTTCTAAAGTTGAGGCAATTGCGGTTCCGCTGAGATCTTCATCATTTTTGGAAATTAATATTTCTGACGGATTGGTAACTTCTCGCAAACCTTCGCCTTGCATTTCGTAAATGCCCAATTCGTGCGTAGAGCCAAAACGATTTTTATGTGCGCGTAAAATTCGATACACGTGATTTCTATCGCCTTCAAATTGTAAAACCGTATCGACCATATGTTCTAAAACTTTTGGTCCGGCGATGCTTCCTTCTTTGGTTATATGCCCTATTAATAAAACAGGAACGTGCGTTTCCTTGGCGAATTTTATAAGTTCTGAAGTACATTCGCGAATTTGCGAAATGCTTCCCGGGGAACTTTCAATGAAATCGCTATGAAGTGTTTGGATGGAATCAATAATAATTATTTCAGGCTCTAATTTTTCAACTTGCCTGAAAATATTTTGTGTTTTAGTTTCTGTTAAAATGTAGCAATTTGCAGGATTTGGATTAATCCGTTCCGCACGCATTTTTATTTGTTGCTGACTTTCTTCTCCGGAAACGTATAAGGTTCGATAATTTAAATTCAATGAAATTTGAAGCAATAACGTACTTTTTCCGATTCCCGGTTCACCACCTAATAAAGTTAAGGAACCCGGGACAATTCCGCCGCCTAAAACACGATTTAATTCGTTATTATTTGTGTTTAATCGTGCTTCTTGTTCGTATTTTATTTCGTTTACTAGCGTTGGTTTTGGCGTTCGTTTTACAGGCGATTGTTCGGTTTTCCAATCTTTGGTATCTTTTTTTTGAATAACTTCTTCAACTAACGTATTCCATTGTTTGCAAGAAGAACATTGTCCTTGCCATTTTGAATGTTGCGCGCCGCAGTTTTGACAATAAAAAGTCGTTTTTGTTTTCGCCATAAATTAGTATCCGAAGTCTTGTTTAATTTGTTCAATTCTTTTTAGCATCATGTCTTTGGTAAGGTAAGAAGCTTCTTCTAGGGCAAAGGCATTTTGGTACTCTTTCATTGCTTTTTTTGCATTGCCGGTTTCTTCATAATAACGCGCTAAAAAATAACTGCCGAGCATTTTGTTGGGATGTTCATCGTTGGCGAGTTTCCCCAAATCTTTGTATTGGTCCCATTCTTTACTTATTTCAATGGCATCTGCAATGTATATAAAATCGTTTATGCGAACCTGAATATCTAGCCCGTAAAGTTCTGAAACGGTTTCATATTTATCTACTAAATATTCATAATAAGTTCCTTTAGTTGTTAGCACTTGATCTTCATATTCTTTTTGATTTATCGGGCGGTAAATTGAAAAAATACTCTCGATGGCTTTTGGGATTCCTCTTCCTACGAGCGAATAATGCGTGGCTTCTTCGAAATTATCAAAATAATAATAGAATTTTTCATTGTCTATGGTTTTCAGCAGCTCATTCATTTGTTTGTTGCTTTCATTTAAACTTTCCACATCGTCTGTAGAAGTGGCTAAATAATACCAAGTTTTAGATTCTGAAGCATTTAACGCATCGGCTACACGCTCTTTTAAGTTTGGTGCGTAATCTGGACTTAAATTAATATAGCCTTTAAAAAGCGGATCTTCTTTTAATAAATAATAATTCATAAAACTCGCGGTAAGATCGTGCCCCACAATAATTGCGAATTTTGCGGTTCGGTAATTTTTGTCGATTAAAGGAAGTAATTCCAACCCAATGAATTCGAAAAATTCTGCTCCTTGTTTGGTAGGTAAGAAAGTTTCTTTATCATATTCGGTATCTTTTCTTCGCTTTCCTACTTCGTTAACGCCAACTACAATCGATTCTGGCATATCTTCCCAATAACTATAATAATCTACATTTCCAGCCACGGGTTCAAATAAATAATCGCCGTCTAACACAATAAAAACGGGATAGGATTTTTCTGTATTGTTATTATAATTTCTAGGAAGTTGTATTTTTATTTGACGACTGTCTTGAAGTGTTTCAGATTGAAGAACTTTATATTCTGTTTGTGCAAAAATGCTTGTGGAAATAAACAGGAATAGTAGCGTTAACTTTTTCATAGCTAAGAAAATTTAGAAATGGAAAGATAACAAAAAAAATCACTTTTTTGGATTCACCAGCGGAAGAAAAATCATCGATAAACCTCCAATAACAAGGTTTAGCAGCGTTTGCGTTCCCCAAATTACCCAGCCGAAAGCTTCACCGTCTTCTTTAGGAATTCCGAAAAGTAATAAAACCGCACCTATCGCGATAGGGTAAATACCAATTCCGCCATTGGTTACTGAAATTGCAAATGAACCAATAACAAAAGCTACCAAAATAGCATCTAACGATAAATCTGTGGTGCCGGGAACTGCAAATTTCACTAAATAAAACATCAGAATATACATTGCCCAAATGAAAATAGTATGAGCTAAAAAAGCAAACGTATTTTTCATTTTTAAAATGCTTTTCATTCCTTCTAAAATACCTTTTCCGAAGGTTTTAACTTTCATTAAAAAGGGATTGGAGGAACGCTGAATAATTTTTAAAAAAATGATTCCGAATACAATTAAAATCAGTAGAATTATAATGGTGAAAAATGGATTGATGTTATGCGATTGAAAATAAGGGAGAATTGTATTGGCTTGAAAAAAAATGGTAATTCCTAAAATGATAAGGAGCATAATTAAATCTGCTACGCGTTCGGAAATAATGGTTCCAAAAGTCTTTTCAAACGGAATATCTTCATAATTTGCAATAGTCGCACCACGTAAAACTTCACCCGATCTAGGTATTCCTAAATTTGCTAAATAACCCGCCATAACAGCCATGAAGCTATTGTGAAGTCGCAATTTGTAGCCCATTGGCGCTAATAAATATTTCCAACGATAAGCCCGTGAGAGATGCGATAAAATTCCGCAGAAGGCTGATAAAACCAACCAAATGGGATCGGCTTCTAAAATATTATTTATTAATTTTTCGCGTTCAGCAGGTGTGGCGCTATTTACGGAATAGAAGATTAAAAAAACTCCCAGCGCTAATGGAAGTAAGGTTTTTAAAATTTTTATGCCTTTTTTTTTCTTCAAGATTATTGTAAGCGGTTTTCATCGTTTGGAAATACCAACGCAGGTTTAAAAGCTTTGGCTTCTTCTACGCTCATCATTGCGTAGGTGATTAAAATGAGAATATCACCTTTTGCAACTTTTCTTGCTGCAGCGCCGTTAAGGGTAATTTCTCCGCTTTTTCTCGGCCCGGGAATAACGTATGTTTCTAAGCGTTCGCCATTGTTGTTATTAACAATTTGAATTTTTTCACCTTCAATAATGTTGGCTGCTTCCATTAAATCTTCATCAATCGTAATGCTACCAATATAATTTAGATCTGCTCCGGTCACTTTTACGCGATGAATTTTAGACTTTACAACGTGTATTTGCATAGTTTTTCTATAAACTTTAATAATTTAGTGCGATATTATCGATTAACCTTACATTATTTGCGTATGCCGCAATAAATGCACGGGATTTATTTTGTGTGTTTTTATTTGAAATGGGTTCGAGATCATCGGCATCAGAAATTTCAAAATATTCCAACTTTAAAATAGGATTTTTTTCGAATTCATTTTTTACCCCTTTCTTTATATCTGCTACAGATTTTGTGCCAAATTCACTTTTTACTTCTTGTAAGATTTTATAAATGAGAGAAGCTTGTGTTTGAGCTTCTTCAGATAATTGTTTATTTCTTGAACTTCTGGCCAAACCGCTTGCTTCTCGATTTATAGGGCAACCAATGATTTCCACATTCTGCTGGGTAATTTCTACGAGTTTTTTTACGATTAAATATTGTTGATAATCTTTTAAACCGAAAAAAGCTTTGTCGGGTTTTACGAATTCAAATAATCGTTTTAGAATTGTGCCAACGCCGTCAAAATGTCCGGCTCTGTATTTTCCCTCCATTTTAGAGGCAATTTCGCCAAATTCAAAATGTTCAGAAGTTATGGAATCATTATAAATTTCTTGAACCTCAGGCGCAAAAATGATGCAATTATCAAAACTTTTCTTCAGCAAAGCTAAATCATCTTTTAATGTACGAGGGTATTTTTCTAAATCTTCGGGGTTATTAAATTGTGTAGGGTTTACAAAAATGCTTACAACTACTAAAGCGCAAGATTTCTGAGCTAGGCTGATTAAAGACAAATGTCCTTCGTGTAAAGCTCCCATAGTTGGAACCATACCAACGTTCTCGCCAGTTTTTTTATGATTTTCTATAAAGGAATTGAGCTCCTTTTTATGATGAAATACCTGCACTAGTTGTAAATTTAAGTCGTGCAAAACTAATATATTACTGGCAAACTGCATAAATTTTTGTAATTTTGCCTGTTTTTTATCGTTAATCGTTAATACAAAGAGTAAAACATTTATGAAAGATAAGCGCATTTTGTACGTATCTTCTGAGGTAATCCCGTACCTCCCAGAAACTGAAATATCATCTATGTCTTTTGAAGCACCAAGAATGGTAAATAGTCAAGGCGGGCAGATACGTATTTTTATGCCTCGTTTTGGGAATATTAATGAAAGACGTCATCAATTGCACGAAGTAATTCGGTTATCAGGAATGAATTTAGTGATAAATGATCTTGATATGCCGTTGATTATAAAAGTTGCTTCAATTCCTAAAGAGCGAATGCAAGTTTACTTCATCGATAATGAAGATTATTTTAAGCGAAAAGCAACGTTTAGCGATGAAGAAGGAAATTTATTTGAAGATAACGATGAGCGCGCCATATTTTTTGCAAAAGGAGTTATTGAAACCGTAAAAAAATTAAATTGGTCGCCCGATATAATTCACGTGCACGGTTGGTTAGCTTCATTATTGCCGCTTTATTTACGCAATTATTATGGAAATGAGCCGTTATTCAACAAATCGAAAATTGTAACCTCAGTTTACAGCAAAGGTTTTGAAAACACGCTTGCTGAAGATATGTACAAAAAAGTATTGTTCGATGGTCTTTCAGATGAAAATGTGGAGCATCTTCAAACCCCAACTTATGAAGGCTTAATGAAAACTGCTATAGATAATTCTGATGCGGTTATAAAAGGAAGTGCAGAAATCCCTGAAACATTAGACACATACTTGGAGTCTTTAGATAAACCGGTTCTTGATTTTAAATCAAAAGAAGAATTTGCACAAGCTTACCAAGAATTTTACTTGGAAAAAGTTTTAAATGAAAAAGAAAGCGAATAGCATGAACATAAACAAGGCAGTGAAATTTTTTGCAATTGCACTAATTGCAATAATTTCTTTCACCTCGTGTGAAGATGATTTTAGTGAAGTAGGAAGTAATATTGTTAGCAATAATAATTTTAATGCACGCTTGTTTGAGAAAGTCGAACTTGATGCCTACAGCAGAAAAATAAATAGAATTCAGACCAACCGTTTGCCAGGTCATAATCTTGGCGTTTTTAACGACCCTGTTTACGGAAAAACCACCGCAAATATTTTAACGCAATTAAGTTTAGAGCAAACCAATCCCGATTTTGGTGATGATGCGCAATTAGACAGCGTTATTTTAACCATTCCGTATTTTGCAACAGCATTATCACAAAGCCAAGAAGGAATTGAATATGAATTAGATTCAATTTTTGGAAATGACCCAATTAACTTCTCCATCTACGAATCTAATTATTCGTTAAGAAGTACAGATCCGAGTAATAATTATGAAACACAGTTTTATTATTCAGATCAAATGGATCAATTTGAATCTTTTATAGAAACTACACCACTTGTTGAGGTTAATAATTTTAGACCTTCAGCAAAAGAAGTGATTACATATGAGTTGAATGATGATGAAATCGATACCATTCGTTCAAGTCCACGACTTCGTATTGCATTACCTACAGAGTTTTTTCAAGAAAAGATTATAAATCGTTCTGGAACTGCACTGTTATTAAGTCAAGAGAATTTCAGAAATTATTTTAGAGGGCTTTATTTTAAAACCGATGAAAATATTCAGCAAGGCTTAGGAATTTTATTAAATTTAAATTCACCTTCTTCAGAAAATCAAAGTTTAGAAAATAGAGCCAATATTGCATTATATTACAAAACCACTATTCAGGATATAAATGGTGAAGAAAATGAATTAAGGAGCACATATCGATTAAGTTTTTCGCCAAATATTGTGAATGTTTACAATAATGAATATGAGGAGTTACCCTCTGAGGAAAATTTATACGTCAAAGGAGGTGAAGGTTCGCTTGCTGTTATCGATTTATTCACCAATCAACAACAATTAGATTCTATTCGCGATTTAAATTGGTTGGTAAATGAAGCCAACCTAACGTTTTATGTGGAAGAAAATATAGTTCCTGAAGGAAATCACGAACCGGAACGATTATTTATCTACGATGTGAAAAACGGTAGAGTGTTAGACGATTTTGTTAACGATATAAGCGCGACTGAAAACGGAACAACTTCCCGACTCAATCATTTAGGGAAATTATCTACCGATAAAAATGGTAACCGATATTATAAGTTAAGAATTACCGATTACATCAATAATATTATCAATAAAGATTCAACTAATACCAGATTAGCAGTGGTGGCTTCTCAAAATGTTAATATTGCGAGTCAGATAAATGTTGAAGTAGAGGATGAAGAGAATATTGAAGTAGCTCCTTCTTCAGCTGCTATTTCCCAAGAAGGAACTGTGTTATACGATACAAATACCCCCAATAATACAAAACGATTAAAGTTGAATATTTTTTATACTGAACCAGAATAATTATGTGTGGAATTGTAGGATATATTGGGCATAGAGACGCTTATCCCATCATTTTAAAAGGTTTACAACGTTTAGAATATAGAGGTTACGACAGTGCTGGGATTGCACTTTATGACGGAAAAGAACTGAACATCAGTAAAACTAAAGGAAAAGTAAAAGATCTTAAAACGCGTTTAGAAAACGAAATATCTACCAAAGGAAAAGTAGGGATTGGTCATACGCGTTGGGCAACGCACGGCGTTCCTAATGATGTAAATTCTCATCCACATTATTCTAATTCTGGAAATCTTGTTATTATTCATAACGGAATTATAGAAAATTATGGAACAATTAAAAAGGAATTAATTCAACGTGGTTATACGTTTACTTCAGAAACCGATACAGAAGTATTGGTTAATTTAATTGAAGACGTAAAAAAACAAGAAGACGTTAAATTAGGTAAAGCTGTTCAAATCGCTTTAAATCAAACTGTTGGCGCTTATGCTATTGCCGTTTTCGATAAAACAAAACCCGATGAAATTGTTGTAGCTCGATTAGGAAGTCCATTAGCTATAGGAATAGGTGATGATGAATTTTTTATAGCCTCAGACGCTTCGCCTTTCATTGAATATACTACAGATGCTATTTATTTGGAAGATGGAGAAATGGCTGTCGTTCGCAGAGGGAAAGATGTAAAAGTTAGAGAAATTCAGAATGATAAATTAGTTGCGCCCTATATTCAAAAACTACAATTGAATTTAGAACAGATCGAAAAAAACGGATTCGATCACTTTATGCTGAAGGAAATTTATGAGCAACCAAAAGCCATTACCGATACCTATCGCGGAAGAATGTTGGTAGAGCAAGGTCTCATAAAAATGGCGGGAGTCGATGATAATTTAGAAAAATTCTTAAACGCCAAGCGAATTGTCATTGTAGCTTGCGGAACTTCTTGGCACGCCGGTTTAGTGGCAGAATATATTTTTGAAGATTTAGCAAGAATTCCTGTTGAAGTTGAATACGCTTCAGAATTCAGGTATCGAAATCCTGTAATCGACAAAGATGATGTTCTAATTGCGATTTCTCAATCTGGTGAAACTGCAGATACAATGGCGGCTATCAAGTTAGCAAAGCAAAAAGGCGCGTTTGTTTTTGGGGTTTGTAACGTGGTAGGTTCTTCAATTTCTCGAGAAACTCATGCGGGAGCTTATACGCACGCCGGTCCAGAAATTGGTGTGGCTTCCACAAAAGCATTCACTACGCAAATTACAGTATTAAGTTTAATTGCTTTAAAATTAGCAAAAGCAAAAGGAACTATAAATAATACCGATTTTCATTATTACTTACAGGAATTAGAAATTATTCCCGATAAAATCACAAAAGCTTTAGAGTCTAATGAACATATTAAAGCTGTAGCTGAAAAATATAAAGAATCGGCAAACTTTTTATATTTAGGAAGAGGTTTCAATTTCCCGGTTGCTTTAGAAGGCGCTTTAAAATTGAAAGAGATTTCCTATATTCATGCTGAAGGTTACCCGGCAGCAGAAATGAAACACGGTCCTATTGCTTTAATCGATGAACAAATGCCGGTAGTTGTTATTGCTACTAAAAAGGGACATTACGATAAAGTAGTCAGTAATATTCAGGAAATAAAATCACGTAAAGGAAAAATTATCGGTATTGTAACCGAAGGAGATGAAAATGTTCGGGAACTAGCAGATTATGTAATTGAAATTCCAGATAGTACTGAAGCGTTTACACCGCTATTAACTACAATTCCTTTACAGTTACTTTCTTACCATATCGCTGTGATGTTAGGGAAAAATGTAGATCAGCCTCGAAACTTAGCGAAATCAGTGACGGTAGAATAATTTTTTCAGAACAAATTAATTTTCGAAAATACAGGTATAAGATATCATAAAATTTAGCTATCTTTGCAGCCGGAAAATGCAAAGACATTTTTTCGCATTACAAACTATAAATTAAAGAATTAGATAATGTCTAAAGTTACAGGTAAAGTTGCTCAAATTATCGGTCCTGTTGTTGACGTTGAGTTTAACACAGAGAACGCTGAATTACCAAAGATTTACGATTCCTTAGAAATTACAAAGAAAGACGGATCAAAATTAGTTCTTGAAGTTCAAACACATATTGGTGAAAATACCGTGAGAACAATTGCTATGGATTCTGCCGACGGACTAAGTCGTGGAACAGAAGTAATTGCAACCGGAAACCCAATTCAAATGCCAATCGGAGACGATGTTTACGGACGTCTTTTCAATGTAACTGGAGACGCTATCGATGGTATGGGAGAATTACCAAAAACCGGAAAAGACGGAATGTCTATTCACCGTGAAGCTCCAAAATTCGAAGATCTTTCAGTTTCAACTGAAGTTTTATTTACCGGTATTAAGGTAATCGATTTGATCGAGCCTTATGCAAAAGGTGGTAAAATTGGACTTTTTGGTGGTGCTGGTGTTGGTAAAACTGTACTTATTCAAGAGTTAATTAATAATATTGCAAAAGGTCACGGTGGACTTTCAGTATTTGCTGGAGTTGGAGAACGTACACGTGAAGGAAATGACCTTTTGAGAGAGATGCTTGAGTCTGGTATTATTAAATACGGAGATGACTTTATGCATTCTATGGAAGAAGGAGGATGGGATCTACAAAAGGTAGATAAAAACGCAATGAAAGAATCGAAAGCAACTTTCGTATTCGGACAGATGAATGAACCGCCTGGAGCACGTGCTCGTGTGGCGCTCTCAGGATTAACAATTGCAGAATATTTCCGTGATGGAGCAGGAGATGGTCAAGGAAAAGATGTACTTTTCTTTGTTGATAATATTTTCCGTTTTACACAGGCAGGTTCAGAGGTTTCGGCTCTTTTAGGTCGTATGCCATCTGCGGTAGGTTACCAACCAACATTAGCAACAGAAATGGGTGCAATGCAGGAACGTATTACTTCAACTAAAAAAGGATCAATTACATCGGTTCAGGCGGTTTATGTACCGGCAGATGATTTAACTGACCCGGCACCGGCAACAACTTTTGCCCACTTAGATGCTACAACGGTATTGTCTCGTAAAATTGCTGAACTTGGTATTTACCCTGCTGTAGATCCATTAGAATCTTCATCAAGAATTTTAACAGCAGATATTTTAGGAGCCGATCATTATAATTGTGCACAACGTGTAAAAGAGTTATTACAACGTTATAAAGAATTACAAGATATTATTGCAATTCTTGGTATGGAAGAATTATCTGAAGAAGATAAATTAGCGGTTGGTAGAGCTAGACGTGTACAACGTTTCTTATCACAACCTTTCCACGTAGCAGAACAGTTTACAGGTCTTAAAGGAGTATTGGTAGATATTAAAGATACAATTAAAGGATTTAATATGATTATGGATGGTGAATTAGATCATCTTCCAGAAGCTGCATTTAACTTGAAAGGTAGTATCGATGATGCTATTGAAGCAGGTGAAAAAATGTTAGCTGAATCGTAAATTAGTTAGCAGTACATTCAGTTTTGGTCTCTTTGACTTTATACTGTAAACTGCAAACTGCAAACTAAAAAACTATGTATTTAGAAATTGTAACTCCAGAAAAAGTATTATTAAGTGCTGAAGTAGTTTCGGTGACTGTTCCGGGAGTAGAAGGAGAATTTCAGATGCTAAATAATCACGAACCGATTGTTTCTGTTTTAGAAGAAGGTGATGTGAAAATTGAAGGAAGCTTTACTATTGAAGAAGATGTTCAAAATCAGTTTACAAAACAAGCTGATAACAAATATCACTTACACATAAAAGGTGGCGTTCTGGAAATGAAAAACAATAAAGCGGTTATTTTAGCAGATTAATTTTTCTAAAAAAATAATATAAAAAAGCGCATTCTTACAAAAGAATGCGCTTTTTTAGTAATAATCATACGTTATAGTATACTTCACAACAGTTGAATTATTATAATATACTGCTTCTAATGGGAAATTATCATCGTTATAACTGTATTCTACTATATAGGTTGGTGGACCAGGTTTCAAGTCTTCTGTTTTTTCAGAAACATTATAAGGGCTTATGCATACCAAATCGGATATAATAAGTTCTCTCAAGTATCTATTTGAAATAGAAATATCTTTATCTATAACCAAACCAATTTCATCAAATAACTTGTAGAAAGGATTTTTGTTATCATCAAATTCAAAATAATCTATATAAACTATCCAATCAGTATTTTCGGGATATGTTTTCAATTTTTCTATTTTATTATTTTCATCGTAAAAAATATTAGTAACTGGAATCATACCAGTGGATTGAATGCGACTAACTAAGCCGTCACTGTTATAGGCATAACCCCAATTGAAACCATAATCCCAAGTTTCTATTTCCTTTAAGCTGTTATTGGAACGATAAAAATGCATTATGGAATCTTCTTGATTATTAAAATTATTTTGATTATCAAAATCTACAGAAGAAGAATTATTAGAGTTTGAGTTATACTTAATAGTTTTACTTATTTTATCAAAACTGTTATACTCAAATGAATAATATGTAATTTCTCCAGCTTCGTCTTTATAAGCTAACTTATCAATTTGATTGTTTTCATAATTAAAATAGAAAGTGTGTAGATTGCCATTTACATCAATAGTAAAAGTTTTTAGTGAATTAGGAGCAGGAGGCTCATCATTTGAATCATCATTATTGTCATCATTCTTAGGTTGATCTATACTTTCTTCTTCAATAACTTCGATATTTTCATCTTTACTACACGAAAATAAAATTAAAGAGGTAAGTAATAATAGTATAGAAAAATATCTTGATGTCATAATATATTTTGATTACATATTAAATATAACAAATTTTTTATGAATTAGTAAACCAAACTCTTAAGAATATTAAATTTACTTAAATTATTATTTAATTACTCTATAAATAATACGATTTATCTCTTTTTTCGAAAAGCCAATACCATATTCGTTTTCCAAATAGTTTAATGTTTCATTCAAATCATTTTTCATTTCTACTTCTAAATTATACCTTTTATTACTTGAATCAATGTATTCAAAACGTTGGTTGTAAATATCTTGAAGTTGTTTGGCGAGAACTTTTAGAGAGACATTTTTAAAAGTGATATTATTTTCAACTTGTTTAGTACTTGACTTTATGGAGCTAGATTTGTCTTTATGAATAGCTTTAAGTTTTGTTGGCTCGATAATACTTAACCTAAAGATTTCTACATTTTTCTCAGTAGGAATTATTTTTAACTTATAATAATCCAATAGTTTATTTAAAATAAGCTTATTATTTTCTAAAGTAATTTTTCCGTTATAATATATATTAAAGAAATTTCCATAAGTGGTGTCGGCTTCAATATTGATATTTATTTCATCAATTTCGGTTAAGGCTGAAATAACTCTTTTCAGTTTTCCTGCATTTATTTGAAAACCTGTTTCAGAATTACTGGAGTAGGTGTAATAATTTGAACATTGTATTTCATTTTCAGGATTTAATTTTAGACAAGATTCTTCAATTTTAAAATTATAGTTTTTCTCATTCTGTTCAACAATCAGTTTACTCTTTCCTTTTTTTACCGCTTGATTACAAGAAATCGTAGTGAAAATTATAAGTAAACTCAGAAAAAATATAAATGGATATTGGATTTTTTTCATCGAAATAATTTTTAAATAACTACAACTTCTCTTTTAAATTCTGTACAAATTTTTTTAAGGCTTTTGGAGCGTTAAAACGGTAGCCGACAATAAATGAAATATAACGCGTGGTATCGTTGGCAATTACGTTGGCGCTATTTGGTCTTTTCTGTAAAGTACCTTTAGAAATAATTCCGCCGTAAAACGTATCGGTATGATAACCTAACGAAAGATCGACGGTGCTGGTCGTTAATAAACTTGTAATATTATTTCCTTCAGCTAAGGTTTGCGTCATTCCCAAACCAACAGAAAGTCCGCCAGAAACTAGAAAATGATCCTCGATAACCCAATTATAATAATACGCCGGAGCGATCGCAATATTAATAACTTTCGATTTTGTATTATACGGTAATTCATCTATATTTTGAAGCGAAGTGTAATTGTAAAGCAGTGACGGAATTAAACTTCCCGCATTTTGAAGCTGTCGCTGATTTCCGAAATAGCGCGCCCGATAAGAAAAATTCGGATTAAAAATATACGATGATTTTCCGCCAATTTTAAAACTTTTCACATCAGGAATATAAACTTCAGGAGAAGTTTTAGGGTAAAGCGTCATTCCTTTTTGGTAGAATACTTGCAATTCATGAATCCATTGTCCCGGCATAAGCGCGGTGGAAAATGAATACAAGGTAGACTCTTTATTATCTTTATTTTCCGTAAAAAAGCGCGGCGCAAAACTAAAGCCGAAACTTAAAATGTCATAATTGGCAGAAAAACCCAGCGAAGTTTTTCTATTCGGAATTAAATCTAAGCGATCGTCTTTTGTTTCGTTGTAAAGTTCAAATTCATTCGATCTGCTGAGCGTAAAAATATCGACCGATAATTTTTTAGGATAAACCTTATAAGCCGCTTGAGGGATGGTGTCGGTTTGTGCAATACAAAAGCTCGTCAATAAAAAGATTGTAACCGAAAAAAATTGTTTCATATACTGAACTAGTAAAATTGATTATTTTATGGTGTTAATCGGCGCGGTATTCTAGAATATCTCCGGGTTGGCAATCTAACACTTCGCAAATTGCCTCTAACGTTGAAAAACGTACCGCTTTTGCTTTTCCGGTTTTTAAAATGGAAAGATTGGCGCGCGTAATTCCTATTTTTTCCGCTAATTCATGCGATTTCATTTCGCGTTCTTCCATTACTTTATCGAGGTTAATGTAAATACTCATTTTTAAATCGTTAAATCATTTTCCTCTTTTATAGCTACCGATTCCTTTAAAATCTGACTTATTAAAATGAAGCATAAGCCGCAAATGAGCATAAAAATAAGTAAACTGGAATAACCTAACCCATAATCCGTTTTATTATTGTCAATTCTTAAATAAATAATAGCTAACGAACGGGAAATAAAACCTAAAGTTGCACAGATTGATAAATAAATTCCTGAACGTTTAAAATATGAAACCGTTTTTAGTTGAAATATTTTTTTCTCCATAAACGCTTTTACAGCTTCACGTAAATAACCCACGCCAAAGAAAAATATTATTGAAATTGAATAATTCAAGATGGTGACAGAAACAGTTATTGGTGTTGTAGCTTCTGTTGAAGAGCCAAGTAATAGCAACCATTTAAAATCCAAATTAAATAAACTAATAAAAAACACACCGATTGCTAATAAAATTCCTAATCCTAATAAATAAAACAGGAAATCAATTAAAGTTTTTAGAATATATTTCATCTTAAATAGTTAATTCGTTTTCTTCTTTTTGACGTTGCGCGATACTGAATAATTTTGAAAGGAACAGGAAAAATAAACCGACACCGATAATATAATATTCATTACCAAATAAGTCAGTCGCTTCTAAACCAAATTCAGCGTTGAAATCTTTATTTACATTATTGAAAAATATGCTGTAAAAGATTGAAAATAAAAATTTAGTTACGGTTGCACCAATAATACATTGTCCTATTCGCTTTAAGTAAAATGTTTGTTTTGATGTGAAAACACGTCTTGGTTTAATATCGTACACAAATTTTTTGAGGAAAAATAAACTACCTAACGTTAAGGCTAGAATAATAAAATAGCTAATAAAAAAAGATGCAACCTTTCCGGGTTCAGAAATTTCGCTGGTATTGATAATAGTAACTCTGTTAATTTTTAAATTCAAAAATTCTGGAATTTCGTGCTTAATAAAAATAATATAATTACAAATTAGAAAAAGCCCAATATAGGTTAAACTATACATTGTAAACAGCAGACTAATTAAAAACCGAAGAATATGTAAAACCTTCATATTGAAAATTAATTATTGTTTTTCGATAACAAATGTATTTAAAATTATTGAATAACAATAATTATTAGTAAAAAATTGAAAATGAAAGAATGTTATCATCTTGTTAAACCTATAAGCGATAATCGGTAGAATCTGAGTCACTTCAAATAATACTTTTATATTTGTAGTTCAGATTTTAAAAAAGCATGCTAACAGCCATATTAACGGGATTTCTCTTTTCAATTTTATTGGTTTTTCTTGGGCGATTTGTGAAAGGTAAATTTTCACTCATCCCGAGTATTATTCCGTTAGGCTTGTTCATTTATTTTGCGCAATTTATTGGTGAAATTTCTGAAGGAAAAACAATTATTCGAAATTACGAATGGATTCCGTCGTTTGGTGTAAACCTTACTTTTACGTTAGACGGACTAGCATTGTTATTTTGCTTAATGATTACCGGAATTGGCTTTCTGGTTTTCGCCTATACTTCAGCTTATTTAAAAACCCATAAATTTCTCGATCGTTTTTACGGTTATTTAAGTGCATTTATGGCGGCAATGCTCGGTTTGGTATTGTCAGATAATTTAATTTCGCTCTTTGTTTTTTGGGAGTTAACCAGTATTAGTTCATTTTTTCTGATCGGTTTTAACAATACAAATGAAGCTTCTCGAAAATCAGCTTTAACCGCTTTAGGAATAACAGGAATCGGCGGGTTATTGTTGCTTGCCGGCGCTTTAATTTTAGGAAATATTTCCGGCACGTATTCCATTACTGAAATGATGCAAAACCCTTCCGTCATCACCGGAAGCGAATATTATATTTTAGCGGTCGCTTTAATTTTTGGAGCCGCATTTACCAAATCTGCGCAATTTCCTTTTCATTTTTGGTTACCCGGCGCGATGAAAGCGCCAACACCGGTTTCTACGTATTTGCATTCCGCCACAATGGTAAAAGCGGGAATTTATTTATTATTAAGATTAACGCCGGTTTTAGGCGGAGAATCATTTTGGAATACCTCACTCATAATTGTCGGTGGAATCACTATGCTTTATTCCGCAGTTCATACGATTTTTAGAACCGATTTAAAAGGGATTTTAGCCTATTCAACCATTTCAGCTTTAGGAATTTTGGTGTTTTTAATCGGTTTAGGAACCGAAGCTTCCCTATTAGCGGCAGCGGTTTTTATTCTGGTTCACGCACTTTATAAAGCGACTTTATTTTTAATTACCGGCGCTATAGATTTAGGCACAAAAACAAGAGATGTTACCAAACTTCGCGGGTTACGAAAAGTAATGCTTCCAGTAGCTATCGCAGGTTTTTTAGCCGCACTTTCTAATGCGGGAATTCCGTCGAGTATTGGTTTTATCGGGAAAGATTTAATTTATGAAGGGACGCTGCATTTCGAAAATTCAGTTGTACTTCTTACCGCTTTGGCTTTAATAACTAACGTTTTTATTTCGTACGCGGGTTATGTAGCAGGAATTAAACCTTTCTTCGGAAAATTACCGGAAGAATATAAAGAAACAACTTATCCTAATTTCTTTATTTGGTTTCCACCGGTTTTATTAGGTTCGCTTGGTATTTTATTCGGTTTATTTCCGGTTTTAATTGAAGGTGCTTTAATAAAACCAATTGTGGCTTCATTAAATTTACCTACGGAAGAAATTCATTTAAAACTTTGGCATGGTTTTACGCCAATTTTAGCTTTAAGTGCCCTTACAATTGGTTCGGGCGTGGCGATGTATTTTTTACTGAAACCTTCGCAAAAATTAGAACGATTTATTAATTCGTTAGAATTTATTTCGCCAAAGAATATTTTAGAACAATTCAATAGTTTATTTGAAAAATTCTCAAGTTTTTGGACCAATACATTTCAGAATGGTTATTTGCGAAATTATGTTTCCACAATAATTGTTTTTCTGGTAGTTTTAGTCAGTTGGACACTTTTACAGAATACTACTTATAAAATTGATTATGCTTCCTTTTCAAAACTTACGATTTACGAAGGAATTGTTTTAGGGATTATGTTTTTTGCCATAATTTTTACAGTATTTACAAAGTCAAGATTAGCCGCTGTTGCCGCGATGGGCGTAATAGGATATTCCATTTGTTTGCTTTTTGTGTTTTATAGTGCGCCAGATTTGGCGATGACGCAATTCGCGATCGATACGCTTACGGTAATTTTATTTGTATTGGTGCTGTATAGGCTTCCGAAGTATTTAGTATTATCAGATTATAAAAACAGGATTAGAGATGGAATTCTTTCCATAGCTTTTGGCGGATTAATTTCCATTTTAGCTTTAGAAGTTTTAGCGCAACCTGTAAATGAAGAAATAAGTGAATTCTATGCGAAGAACGCTTACCTTGAAGCGCACGGAAAAAATGTAGTGAATGTAATTTTAGTTGATTTTAGAGGAGCAGATACAATGGTAGAAATTTCAGTATTAGCCATTGCAGCAATTGGTGTTTTTGGCTTACTGAAATTGCGATTAAAATCAACAGAAAGAGGCCAACGATAAAGCAGAAAGAAGATGAAAACAATTATATTACGTACGGCATCAAATTATTTACTCCCAATATTGTTATTATTTTCAATATTCATTCTGTTACGCGGTCATTATTTGCCCGGCGGCGGATTTGTAGGCGGATTAATTGCTTCCATCGCTTTTGTTTTACACGCTTTTGCCAACGGATTAAAAGACACGAAAAAATTACTGAAATTTCATCCTGGATATTTAATGCCAGTAGGTTTAGCGCTTTCATTTTTCAGCGGTTTGCTTCCGGTAATCGGTTTCGATGAACCTTTTATGACAGGACTTTGGCTTCATCATCCGTTACCTGTAATTGGTAAAATAGGGACAGCATTGTTTTTTGATATCGGGGTTTATTTGGTTGTACAAGGCGTAACCTTAACTATAATTTTTACAATCTCAGAGTCAGCTTAACTATGGAAATACTTTTAGCAATAATGACCGGGGTTTTATATGCAGCAGGACTGTATATGATTTTACGTAGAAGTTTAGTAAAATTAATTATCGGTTTAATTATTATTAGTAATGGTGCGAATTTGCTTATTTTTCTTTTAGGAAGAATTACAAAAGGGCATCCACCAATTATTCCTGAAGAGACGAAAATATTTTCAGAAATCTATGCAGATCCTGTTCCGCAGGCGCTAATTTTAACCGCAATTGTAATTAGTTTCGGGCTTCAATCTTTTGCTATTATTTTGGTGAAAAGAGCCTATAAAGTAGTGAATACCGATGATATTGATGAAATGAACGCAACCGACGAAGAAGTATGATGCAACAATTATTATTATATCCACTATTATTTCAGCTTTTACTGAGCATAATTCTCATGTTTGCGTGGCGAAGAATAGATTTGCAACGCGTAATTAGTATTTGTGGTAGCGTTGTTGGTTTAATACTTTCGGGAATTTTATTTTATCAAGTTTGGACACAAGGAACGCAAACCGTTCAAGCAGCAAGTTGGGAAGCGCCTTTCGGAATTACTTTTGTCGCTGATACGCTTGCAGCAACATTGGTTTTATTAACATCAATTTCTGGATTAGCGGTTTCTAGTTATTCTTCGGCTTCCGTGATTCCTGCGCGATTACGATTTGGGTATTTCCCGATTTTTCATTTTTTACTTTTAGGGTTAATCGGGGCTTTTTTAACCGGAGATATTTTCAATTTATACGTTTGGTTTGAAATTATTATCATCAGTTCTTTTGTGCTCATTACGTTAGGAGGAGAAAAACCTCAAATTGAAGGAGCGGTAAAATATTTTACCTTAAATATTCTGGCTTCCATTATATTCTTAACCGCAATTGCAGTGATGTACGGTTTAACCGGTTCATTAAATATGGCAGATTTAGCGGTAATTGTTCCGAAATTGGAAAATAGAGGCTTGGTAGAAGTTGCCGCGATTTTATTTTTAATCGGCTTCGGAATTAAATCGGCTGTTTTTCCTTTATATTTCTGGTTACCGGCTTCTTATCATACGCCACCTTCGGCAGTTTCAGCAATTTTTGGGGGTTTACTTACCAAAGTTGGTGTTTATGCACTTATTAGAATTTTTACCTTAATATTTTTAGAGGATGTTTTATTGGATGATATATTGTTGATCATTGCGGTATTAACATTATTTAGCGGTGCAATAGGCGCCTTGGTTCAGAAAAATGTACGCAAAGTTTTTTCCTACCTAATTATTTGTCACATCGGTTTTATGATTGCCGGTTTAGGAATGTTTACGGAAGCTGCAATTGCCGGCGCGATTTTTTATCTTATTCACGATATCGTGGTGAAGACAAATTTATTTATGATCAGTGGTGTAATTTACCGTATAAAAGGAACGATTAATATGAAAACTTTAGGTGGTTTATATGAAGAATACCCGAAACTTAGTTTGCTTATGATTATTCCGTTTTTCTCGTTAATTGGTGTGCCGCCACTTTCAGGATTTTGGCCGAAAATTTCCTTAATTATAGCCGGTTTTAAAACCGATAATTATGTGATAATTGGCGGAATAATTTTTGCGAGTTTATTAACCTTGCTTGTTATCGCCAAAGTTTGGAGTGAAGTTTTTTGGAAAAAGCCTTTAGAAATTCCAAAAAGACAACACTTTTTGTATTTTAAAGATATGACAACCTTGCGACGAGTTCAGTTTATTGCGCCGCTAGTATTTCTTACTTTAGTGTCGTTATACATTGGGTTTGGTGCAGAACATATTCAGCAATTATCAAGTAGAATATCTTCAGAATTACTCGATAGCGGGCAATATATTAAGGCAGTAATGCCAAAAAGTTAAGACGATGAAGAATAGATTTTTATCAAACATATTACTTACCTTTATTTGGGTAGCCATAACAGGAGATTTTCAGTTCTCTAATTATGTGTTTGGGTTTATTCTCAGTTTCATTATCCTTTTTGTAATTACGCGTGGCGATGCAAAATACTTTAAGATAATTCCGAAATTAGTTGCCTTTATTTTCTTTTTCCTTTTTGAATTAATTAAAGCCAACTTGCAAGTCGCTTTTGATGTGGTTACCAAAAAATTCTATATGACGCCCGGGATTATTAAAGTTCCTTTGGAAGCCGAAACAAATTTAGAAATTAGCTTATTGGCAAATTTAATTACGTTAACACCTGGAACGTTAAGTCTAGATGTTTCTGAAGATCGTAAAGTTTTGTACGTACATGCAATGTACATTAGCGATAAAGAAGAATTTATTAGCGATATAAAAAACGGATTTGAACGAAGATTACTTGAAATTTTAAGATGACCGTAGAAGAATATTTATATTACATCATATTGCCCATTTTAGCCGTTTCGGTTCTGCTGGTATTTTACCGATTTGTAATCGGGCCAAGTATTGCCGATAGAGTAGTAGCGTTAGATTTACTTATTACTATTGGTATTACGCTAATTGCTTTATACAGTATTGTTTACGATCAATCTACTTTTTTAGATATTGCCATGATTTTAGGATTAATCGCTTTTTTAAGTACGGTCGCATTTTCCTATTATCTTGAAAAACGAATGAAAGCGCAACGCAAAGACAAAAAGAAAAAAAATGAGTGATATTGCAATCATAATACTATCCACTTTCGGAGCCATTTTTATTTTACTTGCCGCGGTAGGTTTTGTAAGAATGCCCGATACTTATTTACGAATTTCAGTAACTACAAAAGCCGTGACGCTTGGTGTAGGTTTAATTTTGGCGAGTGCTGCCATTTATTTCGATGATCTTTCGGTCACCTCGCGCGTATTAGCCATTATTCTTTTTATCATTCTAACCGCGCCTGTTGGCGGACATTTAATTGGGAGGACTTCCTATTTTTTAGGAGTTGGAATGTGGAAAAATTCGGTTTTAGATGAGTTGAAAGGAATGTATAAAGAAAACTCACATACCTTAACCAGCGGTTTTGAAGGTGAAACCGAAGAAGAAGAAAAAGAACGAAAAAACCAACACAATAATTAATTTGTGCCACAAAATCCAGCAGGAATTCTAAAAAAAATAGCCGAAAGAAAACAAACCAATTCTTTTCGTACACTTACTGAATTTTCCTCAGCGCAAATCGATTTTTCCTCTAACGATTATTTGGGTTTTGCGAAATCTGAAAAAATTTTTCAGGAAACATCAAATTTACTTCAGCGTTATAAAAATACTCAAAACGGGGCGACAGGTTCCCGCTTAATTTCAGGAACTTCAGCGCTTACTTTTCAAACTGAAGAAAAAATAGCAACATTTCATAAAGCTGAAACTGCTTTACTTTTTAATTCCGGGTACGATGCAAATATTGGCTTGCTTTCATCGGTTCCGCAGCGCAATGATTTAGTTTTTTTCGATGAATTTTCGCACGCTTCTATTCGCGACGGAATTAAAATGAGTTTTGCGAAAAGCTTAAAATTCAACCATAACGATTTAAATGATTTAGCCGAAAAAATTGAAAAACACCAACCGCATTTTCAGCAAATTTTCATTGTAACAGAAAGTGTTTTTTCAATGGATGGCGACCAACCTGATTTGAAAAAATTAATTTCTATAAGCGAAAAAAATAATTGCTTTTTAATTTTAGATGAAGCGCACGCATTGGGCGTAATCGGGAAAAATGGCGAAGGTTTGGCGCAAAACCAACATTTAGAACATAAAATTTTTGCCAGAATTGTAACCTTCGGGAAAGCGATGGGCGTTCACGGAGCTGCAATTTTAGGAAATTCAACTTTAAAAGAATTTTTAGTGAATTTTGCGCGGAGTTTTATTTACACTACTGCTTTGCCACCACATTCATTGGCTTCAATTTTGGTAGCTTATCAAGCATTAGAAACTTCTTCAGCAAAAAATAAACTCGTTGAAAATATTCAGTTTTTTAAAAAATTAGTGAACGATTTTCAGCTGAATAACTATTTCATTTCCAGCGATTCTGCAATTCAATCGTGTATTATTTTGGGAAATGAGCGCGTAAAAGAACTATCTTCAACATTTTTAACTCAAAATTTTCAGGTGAAAGCCATTTTATCGCCTACCGTTCCCAAAGGAAAAGAACGTTTGCGTTTTTGCATTCACACTTATAATTCAAAAGAAGAAATAAAAGTAGCCCTAACGTTATTAAAAGAGCAATTATGAAAGAAAAATTAGTAACCGTTGCGCGTTTCCAGTATTCTTCTGAAGCGCAAATTATCAAAGGACGTTTAGTGGCAGAAAATATAGAAACTTTTTTAGCTGATGAATATATAATCGATACCGATCCGTTAATTAGCAACGCAATTGGTGGAGTGAAGCTGCAAGTTTGGAAAGAAGATAAAATCTTAGCTGAAGAAGTTTTAGCCAATATTTCTAGTTTCTCGGTAGATGATAACGGCGAAGCGTTAATTTGCCCAAATTGCCAAAGCCACAAAATTAGATATTATACAACTATTAACGATTTTCGTTCGTTTTTCTCCTTCTTACTTTGCTTATTTTTTGTTGTTTTGCCCATTAGCGTTTCGTATAAGTATCATTGCGAAAATTGCCATAAAAAATTTAATCTAAAATGAAAAGCATATTTGTTTCAGGAATAGGAACTGAAGTTGGAAAAACCCTTGTTTCAACAATAATTACCGAAGCTTTAGAAGCCGATTATTTTAAACCGATTCAAGCAGGAGATTTACAAAATTCTGATACGCATAAACTGAAAAAATTAGTGACTAATCAAAAAACGGTTTTTCACCCAAATTCATTTCAGTTAAAAACGCCTATGAGTCCGCATGCTGCTGCGGAAATTGACAAAGTTTCCATAAAAGCGAATAAAATAAAGCGCCCGATTACAGAAAATGATTTAGTAATTGAAGGCGCCGGAGGTTTGTTGGTTCCTATAAATAATTCAGAAACAATTATTGATTTAATTCAGCCGGAAGACAAGATAATTCTCGTTTCGCGTCATTATTTGGGAAGTATAAATCATACACTTTTAAGTATTGAAGCCTTAAAAAATCGTGGTTTAAGCTGTAGCGGAATTATTTTTAGCGGTGATGAACATAAATCTACCGAAGAAATTATCGAAAAACTGAGCGGCGTTCGCATTTTAGGAAGAATTGAAAACGAACCTTATTTTGATGAAAATGTAGTAAAGGAATACGCGCAATTGTTTCAGAAAAAATTAAAATCCTTGTAATGAGTTTAACACAAAGAGATCAAAAACATATTTGGCATCCGCTAACGCAACATAAACTTCAGAAAGAAATTATTGGAATTAAAAAAGCGAAAGGAGTTTATTTAACCGATGAAGAAGGAAATGAATATATAGACGCGATTAGCTCTTGGTATACTTCGGTTTATGGGCATTGCAACGATTTTATTTTAGAAAAAGTGAAAGCGCAAATGGATCAGTTAGATCAAATTGTGTTTTCAGGATTCACGCACAAACCTGCGGTAGAATTATCGGAAGCTTTAATTTCCATTTTACCGAGCGAACAAGAAAAGATCTTTTTTAACGATAATGGATCTACCGCAACAGAAGTCGGTATAAAAATGGCGTTGCAATATCATTTTAACCAAGGGAATGATAGAAAAGTAATGCTCGCTTTTGAAGAAGGTTTTCATGGCGATACGTTTGGAGCGATGTCGGTTTCGGGACTTTCGGTTTATAATGGCGCTTTTGAAGAACATTTTATAAAAGTAAAGCGTATTCCGGTTCCTAACGGAAATAATACAAAAGAAATTCTTCAACAATTAAAGAAAATTCATGAAGAAACGCCGTTGGCCGGATTTATTTATGAACCTTTAGTGCAAGGTGCCGCAGCAATGAAAATGCACGATGGGGAAGGCTTAAACGAAATTTTACGATTTTGCAAAAGCCGAAATATTGTGTTGGTAGCCGATGAGGTAATGACAGGTTTTGGAAAAACAGGTAAAAATTTTGCTTCAGACTATTTAACCATTCAGCCTGATGTCATTTGCATGTCTAAAGCATTAACCGCGGGTTTATTACCGATGGGTGCAACTTCATGTTCATTAGAAATTTACAATGCTTTTTATGATGATGAATTGGCAAAAGGTTTATTTCATGGTCATACCTATACGGCAAATCCATTAGCTTGTGCCGCTGCTTTGGCTGGGGTAAAATTATTAAAATCGAAGGAAATTCAACAGTCTATTCAATTAATAAATAATGCGAATACAGAGTTTGAGCGAACGCTAAATTTACATCCAAAAGTAGCTGAAACAAGAAATTTAGGGGTAATTTTCGCGATTGATTTAAATATTGAAATGGAGCGCTACGGAAGTACGCGCGATAACATTTTTAAGTCTTTTTTGAAGAAAGGAATTTACCTTCGTCCACTTGGAAAAACTATTTATATCGTTCCGCCTTATATTATTTCAAAAGAAGAATTATCTAAAATATATAAGTCAATTACAGAAGTATTAGACGCGCTATAAAAAGCAAATTAAGACGTTAAAGAGCTTTATTTTTGATTCTAAAATTAAATTTTTAATAATTTTTTAGCTATTTACTTCGTTTATGTGTAATTTTTTAAGATATTAGTAATATCATATTTTAAATATGAAGGGTTATTGAAAATCAGGAATGGGGTATCCTGATTTTTCTGAAAAGCTCCGGTACTAACCGGAGTTTTTTTATAGAAATAAGTTTTAGATATTTGCAGAAACTTGCCCCGATGTCAATTAATCCTATTTCCATTGTTTCGCATGCTTCAATTTCTGCTTTAGGTTCTTCAGAAGAAGTAGTTTGGAATAATTATGTAAAGGGAAAACCGCTATTTAAAAAAATACCTTTTCAGCATGAAGAAGTTTATGTGAGTAAACTTGCAAATGAAGAAGAGGAGAAAATAGAAGCTTTAAAAATTGAAAATCAAAAATACAGTCAACTAGACCGAAGTGTTTTGAATGCAATTTTTTCAGGTAGAAAAGCAGTTAAAAATGCAGATTGGGAAAAAGAAACAATCGGTGTAAATATTGGCTCTTCTCGTGGCGCAACCCAACTTTTTGAAAAATATTATCAAGAATTTTTAACTACCGAAAAATCTTCAACTTTAGCCTCGCCCACAACTACTTTAGGAAATATTTCTTCGTGGGTAATGCAAGATTTAGGAATCGATGGAGTTGCGTTAAGTCATTCTATCACATGTTCTACAGCTTTCCACGGAATCTTAAACGCCATTGCTTGGTTAGAAAGCGGAATGAGTGATAAATTTCTAGTCGGTGGTTCAGAAGCGCCTTTAACGCCATTTACCATCGCGCAAATGAAAGCCTTGAAACTTTATGCACCAACCGATGAAAATTCGTTTCCGAATAAAAGCATGGATTTTTCGAAAGCTAGAAACACGATGATTTTAGGAGAAGCTGCCGCAAGTTTTTGTCTAGAAAAAGCCGAAAAGAATGAAAAAGGAATCAAAATAATTGGTTATGGATTTGGTTCAGAAAAATTAAAACATAGCGTTTCAATCTCTTCAGATGCAGAATGTTTACAAACTTCAATGAAAATGGCTTTGAACAAAGCAAATCTTGAAATGGTAGACGCAGTTGTACTTCATGCACCGGGTACAATAAAAGGAGACACTTCTGAATTAGCAGCTTTACAAAAAATATTTCCAAAAGAGCTTCCGGCATTAACTTCAAATAAATTTTTAATTGGTCATACATTTGGAGCTTCCGGGGCGATGAGTTTAGAAATGGCAATTTTAATGCTGAAGAATCAACAATTTATTGAAAATCCTTTTTATAAAAATAAATCGATTCCACCTACTCTAAAATCGATTATGGTAAATGCCGTAGGTTTTGGCGGTAATGCGGTAAGTATAATTATTTCAATAAACTCATAAATTTACACTAGAAGTTTAAAAACTTTCTTGAATAGGCCGTAAGGTAAACGAGCTTTTACTATTTTTGAAATCTAAGCGATAAAGAATATGGAAATTAAACACCACTGGACTCAAGAAGAAATCACTGAAATTTACAATAAACCTTTAATGGAATTATTGTATGAAGCAGCAACAGTTCATCGAAAATATCATAATCCAAATACGGTTCAAGTTTCAACCTTACTCTCTATAAAAACCGGCGGATGTCCCGAAGATTGCGGTTATTGTCCGCAAGCAGCACGATATCATACCGATATCGAAGGAAATGATTTAATGAGTGTTCAGCAAGTAAAAGCACAAGCATTACGGGCAAAAGCTTCCGGGAGTTCTCGTGTTTGTATGGGTGCGGCTTGGCGAAATGTAAAAGACGGACCAGAATTCGATAATGTGTTAGAAATGGTGCGAACCATCAATAAACTTGATATGGAAGTTTGCTGTACATTAGGAATGGTGACAGAAAATCAAGCAAAACGATTAGAAGAAGCTGGATTATACGCATACAACCATAATTTAGATACTTCAGAAGAATATTACAAAGAGGTTATTTCTACACGCGGTTACGAAGATCGTCTAGAAACCTTAAATAACGTACGCAAAACTAATGTTACCGTTTGTAGTGGTGGAATTATAGGAATGGGCGAAAAAGAAGAAGATCGTGCAGGAATGTTAGTTGCTTTAGCAAGATTAAATCCGCAACCGGAATCAGTTCCAATTAATGCTTTAGTTCCGGTAGAAGGAACACCAATGGAAGAGCAACAAAAAGTTTCTATTTGGGAAATGGTAAGAATGGTAGCAACTACCAGAATTGTAATGCCACAAACGCAAGTTCGTTTATCTGCGGGTAGAACCGATATGAGTAAAGAAGGACAAGCGATGTGTTTTTTCGCGGGAGCAAATTCAATTTTTGCGGGCGACAAATTATTAACCACTCCAAATCCCGATGTTACTGAAGATATGCAACTTTTTAAAGAATTAGGTTTAGATGTTCAAAAACCATTCGAAAAACACAGTCAACGAAAAAGTGTAGAAGCAGCAGATTCGGTTCATCAATCATTGGGAGAAAAACCAAAATGGTCGCGTCCAGGGCATAAAATTGAAAAAAACGTAGAGGCTCAAGAAAAAAGAAAGAAAGCGAAAGCTTAGGTATAATTTTGGGTGCGAAATGAAGTTGAAGGAGATAGATTATAGAGATAAAATTACGGGAACTGAATTTATTACTAATTATGTAAAAAAGCAGAAACCCTTAGTTTTAACAAAGCTTTCTGAAGACTGGCCGGCAAGAAAAAAATGGAATTTAAATTATTTTGCTGAAGAAGTTGGCAACGTAGTAGTTCCGCTTTACGATAGCGAACCCGCAAAAGGAAACGAGAATTCCCGAAAACCGGCAAAACGTTTACCGATGCGGGAATATATTCAGTTGTTAAAAAAAGGTCCTACAGATCTTCGTATTTTCTTTTTCAATGTTTTACAGAAGTGTCCCAAACTAACAGAAGATTTTAGTTATCCCGATATTGGTTTAAAATTCTTTAAGAAATTACCGGTGTTGTTTTTTGGTGGTGAAGGAGCCAGAGTGTTAACTCATTACGATGTTGATCTTGCTGAAAATATGCATTTCAACCTATACGGTGAAAAGGAAGTTATACTCTTTCCTCACGATCAAAAAAAATACCTTTATCACGTTCCTTTTTCAATAGTGACGATTGAAGAAATTGAAATGGATAACCCAGATTTTAAAAAATATCCCGCTTTAAAAAAGTTAGAAGGTTATAAAGTTCGGCTAAAGGCTGGAGAAACTTTGTATATTCCTAGCGGGTATTGGCATTATATTCGTTATGTAAGTCCGAGTATTTCAATGACACTTCGCGCCTTACCCAGAAGTTTTTCAAAACTCACAAAAGTGTTTAAAAATATTGTTTTTATGATGAGTTTTGATAATTTAATGAGAAAATTACGCGGACAACGTTGGGTTGATTATAAAAATAAGTTAGCAGTAAAGCGTACGCATAAAAATATATAGATTGAATGATGAAAGTTAATGGATTATATGCTGAAGAAATTCCACGCGTAAAAACTATTAGTAAAAAAGATTTTATAGAAAATTATGTAAAGCCTCAAAAACCTTTGGTAATTGAAGAGTTAACTAAAGATTGGGACGCTTACGACAAATGGAATTTAGATTATATAGCCGAAGTTACAGGAGATAAAACCGTTCCGCTTTTTGACGATCGTCCGGCTTCTTCAGAATATAAATTTAACGAGCCACACGCAAAAATGAAGATGGAAGAATACATTCATCTTTTAAAAAACGAACCGACTAATTACCGAATTTTTTTATATAGTTTGCTAAAAGAAGTTCCTTCGCTTCAGAACGATTTTAGCTATCCCGATATTGGTTTAAAATTTCTGAAGCAACTTCCATTTTTATTTTTTGGCGGTGAAGATTCAAAAGTATTTATGCATTATGATATTGATTATGCGAATATTATGCATTTTCATTTCCACGGAAAAAAACGCTGTTTAATTTATCCGCCTTCAGAATCTAAATATCTTTATAAAGTTCCGCATGCATTAATTTCTAGAGAAGATATCGATTTTTCGAATCCAGATTTAGAAAAATGGCCGGCGTTAAAAAAAGCAAAAGGTTTTGTCGCAGATTTATCTCATGGAGAAGCGCTTTATATGCCGGAAGGCTATTGGCATTATATGCATTATAAAACGGCAGGTTTTTCTATGAGCTTACGTTCAATTCCTAAAAAGCCCAAACATTTGGCAAAAGCAGCTTATAACGTTTTTGTAATGCGCCATTATGATAATTTAATGCGAAAATTAAAAGGACAAGCGTGGATAGATTATAAAGATGAAATGGCTTATAAAAAGACGCATCAGAAAAACAAGCTTCCTTTTTAATAGGAATATTTTACCTAACAATTCTCTAATCAAAAATTAACATTAATCGTATAGAATTAGTCTAAATAAGTTTCGCTAGATCTAATTTTGTATTATTTTTGCGGCAGTTTAAAATAAATCTAAATAAATCTAAATTTTGCCGCATTCGAATTCTTTATATAAGTTTTTTTGCTTTTCACTTTTTGTGATCTGTTCGGTGAATTTATTTTCTCAAAACTTTGAAAATACTCGTGTTTCAGGAGAAATCCTAACCGTTTCCGGAAAAGCATTAGAAGGTGTGAATGTTATTTTGGAAGGCGAGAATAGAGGCGTAGTTACCAATTCAAACGGATTTTATAGCATCAATAATATTTCTTCAGGAAAACATACGCTTAAAGTGAGTTTTTTAGGTTTTAAAACCATTCAGAAGGAAATTGATATAAAAAAGGGCGAACAATTAACGCTAAACTTTAAGTTAGAAGACGCACCTTTTGAAATGGGAAGCGTAAAATTAGAAGGGAAATCGGCTATTCGTAAAATAAATGAGCAATCCTATGCGGTTACTTCTGTTTCCGCTAAAGAATTTTACAACACTACATCAGATGCTAAACAAGTTTTAAATCGCGTGCCGGGAGTTCGAATTTTACAGGATGGTGGTTTAGGTTCAGATTTAGATTTTTCTTTAAACGGTTTTTCAGGAGATCAAGTAAAGTTTTTTCTCAACGGAATTCCGATGGATAATTTTGGCTCTTCCTTCAATTTAGCGAGTATTCCGGTGAATTCTATAGAGCGAATAGATGTTTACAAAGGCGTTGTTCCTGTTTGGTTGGGAACTGATGCTTTAGGCGGAGCGGTAAATATTATTACCAATCAAAAAATAGATTTTTTAGATGCTTCTTATTCAGTTGGTTCATTTAATACGCATCGAGCTTCCGTAAATGGTTCGTTTGTAAAGAAAAATGGATTTACGGTTCGAGGAAATTTAAACTATAATTATTCTGATAATGATTATGATGTTATCGCCGATATTAGAGATTATAACGGAACTGTTGTTGAAAAAGGCGTAGAAGTTAGAAGGTTTCACGATCGTTATCGTTCCTTAACCGCTAATTTTGAAACAGGTTGGGTAAACACTTCGTTTGCAGATCAATTATTAGTCGGAATCATTGCTTCCGGAGATGATAATCAAATTCAAAATGGGCAAACCATGAATCTTCCCTATGGCGGAGTCGTGAGAGAAAGCAGTTCTTTTATTCCAACTTTAAAATATACAAAACGAGATCTTTTTCTGGAAGGTTTAGATGTGAGTTTAAATAGCGCTTACAGTATAATTGAACAAAAAACGATTGATACCTTAACGGGTAAAAAATTTAATTGGTACGGAGAAGTTCTTACACCTGCTGAAAATGAAATTCCTTCGGAAACCGATGCGGAATCGGGAGAAAGAAGATTGCTTACATTCGATAATACTGAATTTTCTACGCAGTTTAACACCAGTTATTTATTCAATAATCAACATTCAGTAGTATTAAATTATTCGTTGCAAAACTTCAAAAGAGAATCTGGAGATGAAATTAACCCGGATAGACTGCGCTATCAGTTTTCAAGTAAAGTGAATAAGAATATTGCAGGCTTCGCTTATAAATTCGACTATGATAAAAAATGGAGCACTACCCTTTTCGGAAAAGCCTATTTTTTAAAAGTCGAAAGTTTTAACGAAGATTTAGAAGGAACTTCTACAGCCAACAAAGATAATTACGGCTACGGAATTGCCAGCTCTTATTTTATTTTGCCGACTTTACAAGTAAAAGCATCTTTTGAACGCGCTTATAGATTACCAACACCAACCGAAATTTTAGGTGATGGTTTAAATACACAACCTAATTTGGCTTTAAAACCTGAGGAAAGTAATAATTATAATGTTGGATTAAATTACAACCAAACCTTTAATACAATTCACCAACTTGGTATAGAAGGAAATTTCATTTATCGAGATTCAAAAAATTTAATTTATGAAACCGTTCAAGGAATCGAATCGACCAGTAGAAATTTAAATAAAGCAAGAACCGTTGGGGTAGAAGGAAGCGTTAATTATAGCTGGAAAGAACTATTTAATATCGGAGCCAACGTAACGTATCAAAACATAACCGATCAAGCCGATAAAATTTATAGTGAATTTTCCGGCTATCAAGAAAATTTTCTGAAAGGAGCGAGAGTTCCTAACAAGCCTTATTTATTTGGAAATGCCACTGCCGGTTTAAGGTTTAAAGATGTTGGTGTCGAAAATTCTCAGCTTCAATTCACGTATCGATACAATTACGTGGAAGAGTTTTTCTTCAGCTGGGCAAGATTTGGGAGCAGAGACAATAAAGCTATTATTCCGCAACAAAGTTCTCACGATCTGGAGTTGGTCTATAGCTTTCAGCAAAATAAATATAATATTGGCATAGAATGTAGAAACCTAACCGATGCTGTTTTGTATGATAAATTCAGATTACAAAAACCGGGTAGAGCTTTCTACGTAAAATTTAGATACGCAATCAATTAATAATTATAAATAAATAGTTCATATGTTTTCAACAAATTCTTTTAAAAAAATAAGCTTGGCTTTTTTAAGCTTTGTAGGAATACTTTCTTTTACAGCTTGTAGTAGCGATGATGATAACACCTCAGATGAACCAGAGGTTCTTGAAAAAATCATAGCTCAAGATAAACCGTATGTTTTATCCTTATCTTACCAAGGAAGTGATGATAATTATACGTATTACACCGTTCCTTTTGAAAATATAATGGAAGGAACATTAAGTGCTGAAGGTACTGGAATAGAACAACCCGGTTATTTCGATTTTACACAAATTGAAGAAACGATTTACAGCATCGGTGGTTTAGATGATGTAAATGTTGCAGGAATGCGAAAAAGAACAATTGATGATTCAGATTATTTAGTGAAGATAGGCGATGTTTCTTTTAGCCAACAATTAGAAGATATTATTAAAGCAGATAATAATACATTGGTTTCTATAAGTATGGATAATGCATCAGATATAATCACGTTTCGTAAATTCAATAAAAACTCACTTAATACCACAGAAACTAAAAACGTACAAGTTTCAGAATTTACTTCGTTAACAGGACCTTCTTATTCAGGAATGGTAGTTGCCGACGGCCATTTATTCTTAAGTTATTATATTAGTGATCCAGATTCTTATGCAACAGATTATACAGATCAAGCTGAAGTAGCTGTTTTTTCTTATCCTGAATTAGAATTTCAAAAAGTAATTACCGACGATCGCGTAGGACCGATTGGTGGATTTCTTGTGAAATCAGGATTAATAAAAGATGAAGATGGAAATATTTATGCGATTTCTCATTCAAATCCAGCAAACGGATTTAGTCAATCTACTAAACCAAGCGGAATCTTAAAAATTAATAGCGGTGAAACAGATTTTGACCAAGATTACTTTTTCGATGTTGAAAGTGCAAGCGGTGGTGGAAACGTAGTTCGTTTAAAATATTTAGAAAACGGAAAAGCTTATGCGGAAATTAATACCGCAGAAAGAAGTCAACAAGACAGATGGATGGACGGACCATCACAATCTGCTGTAATAAATTTAGAAGCGAAAACCATCCAAACTATTGCTAATATCCCAGAACATCTAGGTTTAGGAAGAAGATTAGTAGCACTTCAAGAAGGGAATACTATTTATACTTGTATTCCAATTACAGACGATGGAAATTATATTTATAAAATAAATACCGAAACCCTTCAAGCTGAAAAAGGAGCGAAAGTAGAAGCGAATTTTACCGCGGGTATTTTTAAATTATAAAATTCACTTAAAGATTACCGGCTTGTTTAAGTTTGCAAGCCGGTTTTTTTATTTCTTATGAAGAAGACAAAAAATAACAAGAAAAAATCTAAAAAAAGTTCAGTTAGAAAACTGAATGACTGGCTACATTTATGGCTAGGATTATTTTCTGGTATAATTATTTTTATTGTCAGCCTTACCGGTTGTATTTATGTTTTTCAGCAAGAAATAAAAGACGCGTTAGAACCTTGGCGTTTTGTTGAGGTACAAAATAAACAATTTGTGCCGCCAAGTCAGTTAGTAGATACTGCAAAAGTTTACATGCCAATTGTAGAACCTTCTGGTTTAACTTATAGCAATAAAGAAGGAGCTGCAGCAGTTGGTTTTAGCGAACGCGTTAATGGAAAACGACATTTTACGGCAGTTTTCTTAAACCCATATACCGGCGAATTCATAAAAAAACAACAACTCGTTGGAGATGGAAATTTCGATTTTTTCCGTTTTATAATCGATGGTCACCGAGCTTTGTGGTTGCCTTACGAAATAGGCAGACCAATTGTAGGAGTTGCGACACTAATTTTTGTGTTTTTATTGATTAGCGGTTTGGTAATGTGGTGGCCTAAAAACTGGAAGAAAAGCAACCGAAAAAAAAGTTTCAATATAAAATGGCGCGGAACTTTTAAACGCATAAATTATGATCTACACAATGTCTTAGGATTTTACAGTTTACTTTTTGCTTTTGTAATTGGAATAACTGGTTTAGTTTGGAGTTTCGAATGGTTTGAAGATTCTTTATATTATGTTACTTCCGGCGGAGAAGAAAAACCAGAACATCATCATCCACATTCAGATATTGCTCAAAAGAATTTAATTGAAAATGATACTATTTCGGTGTTAGATCGTGCTTGGTACAGAACTATCGCCCAAGAACCAAATGTTCAAGGAATGTATATGTCGCCTACGATTAGAGATGAAGACGACGCCATTGAAATAGTTGCTTACCAAGATCACGGTTCATTTTACAATAAAAATGAATATTTTTACGATCAATATACGCTAGAACAATTTGAAGTTAAAGGTTCTCGTTTTGAAGAAGCAGATTTTGCAGATCAATTAGTTTCCTTAAATTATGATATGCATATTGGCGCGGCCTTAGGTTTACCAGGTAAAATCTTAGCATTTTTTATTAGTTTAATTTGCGCAAGCTTACCAATTACCGGTTTTTTAGTTTGGCTAAATAAAAAGAAAAAAACAAAAAAGAAACATTCTTAAATTAGTTTGAAGAAGCCAATTCATGAATTTTTTCATAAACTAAGTGCGATTCCCACCCTCTATAGAATAAATAATCGGCTAGCTTTTTTTTCTTTTTTATAATCGATTTTTCTTTAATAAAATTCCAACGTTTTTCTGCAAGTTGATGAAAAGTTTGAAGATAATCTTTTTCAGAAATTTCTTTTAGCGCACTATTTATATTGAATTGAGATATTTCTCTTAGTTTTAATTCTCGTTTAATTCTGACTTTCCCCCATTTTTTTATATTGAATTTTCCACGGGCAAAACTTTTTGCGAAGCGTTCTTCATTTAAAAAATCATCTGTAATTAATTTATAAATAATTTCTTGTCGCGCTTCAGGAATCATATGCATTTCTATGAGTTTTTGTTCAATTTCTTTATGGCAACGTTCGCGATAGGCGCAAAATTTCATCATTTTGGCGGTCGCTTCTTGTAACGTATATGTTTTATGTGTGTTCAAAGTAAAGTAAATCCTATTCAGATAAAACGAAGAAAATTAAAATTTCACTTCTAAAGTAAAAGTAAAAAAGAAAACCCCATTTAGAACATCCTAAATGGGGTTTATTAAATTTTAAATAATCACTTCACCATCTTTATCGTGAAAGTGATATTCAAGATACGTGTAAGCATCTCTAGGTAATACTTTTACCCAACGTTTATGATCGAAAAACCATTTACTTCTGGGTGATGGAATGCCTCTTGTTAAAAAGGCAGCTACAAAAGGGTGTGCACTAATGGACAGCTTTTTGTAGTCTTTTTTAATAAGTTTTTGTAAGTCGGCGTTTATTTTATTTATTACAACAATTGGAGCTTCGATTTCTCCGTCTCCATTGGGATTTTCTTCCCTTGTTTTAATATTCATTTCCGGTCTTACACGCTGTCTGGTAATTTGAATCAGTCCGAATTTTGTAGGCGGTAGAATTTTATGCTTGGCACGATCGTCGCTCATTTCGTCGCGAAGGTGGTTATAAAGCTTTTTTCTATTTTCGGCATCGTTCATATCGATAAAATCGACTACAATAATTCCGCCCATATCTCGCAATCGTAATTGTCGAGCTACTTCAGAAGCGCTAATCAAGTTCACTTCTAGAGCGGTTTCTTCTTGATTTTTAGCTTTATTGCTGCGATTTCCGCTATTTACATCGATAACATGCATTGCTTCTGTGTGTTCGATCACCAAATAGGCGCCTTTACTCATAGAAACTGTTTTACCGAAAGCGGTTTTTATTTGCCGTTCTACTCCAAATTTTTCAAAAATTGGGACTTTAGACTGATATTTTTTTACAATAGACTCTTTTTCTGGTGAAATTTCACTCACGTAGTCTTTAATTTGAGAATAAAGGGCGTCATCATCGGTACAAATAGAAGTGAAACTATCGTTGAACATATCTCTTAAAAGTGAGCTTGCTCTGTTTAGTTCTCCTAATACTTTCGCCGGATGTTGAGCCTTATTCAGTTTTTTACACATTCCTGTCCAACGACTCATCAAGTTTTGTAAGTCTTTGTCCAGCTCTGCTACTTTTTTGCCTTTTGCTACTGTACGAACAATAATGCCAAACCCTTTAGGTTTAATACTTTTTACCAATCTCTTAAGACGTTCTTTTTCTTTTTTATCTTCAATTTTTTGAGAAATCGAGATGCGTTCAGAAAAAGGAACAAGCACGATGTATCTTCCTGCAAACGAAAGTTCGCTGCTTATTCTAGGCCCTTTTGTTGAAATAGGTTCTTTTACTATTTGTACTAATAGCGATTGATTTGATTTTAAGACATCGGTTATACTTCCGTCTTTATCAATTTCTTTTTCAAAAGGATAATCTTTTAAAGAAAAATCCTTTAGTTTACCTGTGCTTACACGTTTTACGAATTTTAATAAAGTCGATACTTTTGGTCCTAGGTCGTGATAGTGTAAAAAACCATCTTTTTCATAGCCAACATTTACAAATGCGGCATTTAACCCGGGAACAGCTTTTCTTATTTTGGCGAGAAATATATCACCAACGGCAAAATTACTGTTATCGTTTTCTTTATGTAATTCTATTAGTTTTCCATCTTTTAATAAGGCAAAATCAACAGCATCGGAATTTGATCTAATAATTAATTCTTTATTCATATCATTCCTGCTAATTAGATTTTTATCTATACCCACAAAAGGTAAGTACAGATGGATTAAACAAAATTTATCACAGGGTTTTTAATTTAAAAATCCTGAAGAAGTTTTTTTAAAAAACTTCGTTGTCAATGAACATTTTAACTAAAAAAAGTAGTGTGAAAACTACTTTTTCTTGTGACGGTTAGCTCTTCTTCTTTTTTTACGCTTGTGCGTTGCTACCTTATGTCTTTTTCTTTTTTTACCACTTGGCATAAATTATGAGTTTAAAATTAATAAATATTTTAAGTTACTTTACTTCTACGTTTGTCTTCACACCTTCTACAAATACTTTAGCAGGTTTGAAAGCCGGTATATTGTGAGCAGGTATTTTTATAGTTGTATTTTTAGAGATGTTTCTTCCCGTTTTCTCAGCACGTGTTTTGATAATAAAACTTCCAAATCCTCTTAAGTAAACATTGTCTCCACTTTCTAAAGAATTTTTCACTTCCTCCATAAAGGTTTCAATAGTAGCTTGTACGTCTGCCTTTTCCATTCCTAGTTTATCTGAAATGTTTGCTACGATATCTGCTTTCGTCATCTTACAATTTTTTTATTATATAGGGTTTATATTTTCAAGGGGGCAAATATACTAATTTAAAATTCAATAAATCAAGCCTAATCCTTTAAATAGTAACGCAATAAACTTTTATTATTGCAAATTAAGAGTTATTTCTATGGATTTTCATAAAACGTTGTTAAACTGGTACTTACTGAATTCAAGAAGCCTTCCGTGGCGCGAAACAAGCAATCCTTATAACATTTGGCTAAGCGAAATTATGCTTCAACAAACAAGAATTGCGCAAGGATTACCTTATTATGAAAAATTTATAGCACATTTTCCGACAGTTTTCGATCTCGCTAACGCGAAAGAAGAACACGTTTTAAAATTGTGGCAAGGTTTGGGTTATTATTCTCGCGCTCGAAATTTACATTTCACCGCAAAATATGTAGCCGAAGAATTAAACGGAATTTTCCCCGATAATTATAAAGACTTAAAAAAATTAAAAGGCGTTGGCGATTATACCGCTGCTGCGATTGCTTCCATTTGTTATGACGAACCAGTCGCGGTTGTCGATGGCAATGTTTATCGGGTTTTAGCGCGTTATTTTGGTGTAGAAACTCCAATAAATTCTACTGAAGGTGTAAAACAGTTTAAAGCTTTGGCGCAAGAAATGCTCTATAAAAAAGACCCGAAACATTACAACCAAGCCTTAATGGAATTTGGCGCGTTGCATTGCAAACCAAAAAATCCGTTATGCGAATCGTGTCCGTTTCAGAAAAATTGTGTGGCTTTTCAGCAAGGAAAAACAGCTTCACTTCCCGTTAAATTAAAAAAAACTAAAGTAACTACACGACATTTTAATTATTTGGTTTTTAAAAAGAATGATGAAACCTTACTTCAGAAAAGAACAGGAAAAGGAATTTGGAAGAATTTATACGAATTCCCACTCCTAGAAACCTCAGAAGAAATTCAAAAAGAAGCCTTTACAAACCATCCCGAGGTAGAAAAACTCGTGGGTAAGAATTTTAAAAATATTCGATTGTACAATAATAAACCGATAAAACATGTACTTTCGCACCAGAAATTATTTGCAAAATTTTGGATTATTTCAGTTGAAGATTTTCCGGTCGCTTTTGAAAAGCCCATAATCGCTACCCAATTTTCTACCATCGAAACTTTTGCGGTTCCGGTTTTGCTAGAAAAATTTATTGAAGCATTCCATTTTAGCAAATAATTCTTTTTCCTTACATTTACTACACAAGAATTATAAAGTTATGGCATCAGGAACACTAAATAAAGTTATGCTTATCGGGCATACGGGAGACGAAGTTAAAATGCATTATTTTGAAGGTGGCGGTTGTATTGGTAGATTTCCACTTGCCACAAATGAAGATTATGTAAATAAAACTACAGGAGAACGGGTTAGTAATACCGAATGGCACAATATTGTAGTTAGAAATAAAGCTGCTGAAGTTTGCGAAAAATACCTTTCTAAAGGGGATAAAGTTTATATTGAAGGTAGAATTAAAACCCGAAAATGGACAGACGATAAAGGAATGGACCGTTATTCAACCGAAATTCAGTGTTTAGAATTTACGTTTTTAACACCAAAAGAACAAAGTAATACGGGCGGTGGAATGGCTCCAGGAAATGCTCAAGGAGGAAAACCTGCGCAATCTCAAAAGCCGGAAATGCAAAATCCTTCTGCGCCTACATCATTTAATGAAGAAGAGGAAGACGACCTTCCATTTTAGTTAACAAAAACGCCAACCTTTGGACCCAGATCCTTCCAGTTTACTAATTTTTTTAGCCTTTAGTTACTATCAAATCGTAGGTATAGTAATGCTAATGGTGCTGTTAATTTTTTCCGCGTTAATCTCTGGTTCAGAAGTAGCGCTTTTTTCGCTCACGCCGGCAGATTTTCAGGTAGAAGACGGTAAAGTTTCTTCAAAACAGCAAATTTTAATTCGGTTATTAGACCGACCCAAAAAATTATTAGCTACCATTTTAGTCGCTAATAATTTTGTGAATATCGCCGTGGTTTTATTATTCGAATCCCTTTCTGATCAATGGTTCGAAGCTATAGATACACAACTCAATTTATATTATTTCAGTTTAGATGTCGTTTTTTTATTGAAAGTTGGTGTCGCTACTTTTTTGATTCTATTGTTTGGTGAGATTCTTCCTAAAATTTACGCCAGTAGAAATAAAGTACTGTTTTCACATTTTATGGCGTATCCGCTCGGTTTTTTAGATAAAGCTTTAAGCGGAATTAGTTTGCCGATGCGTTTTGTAACCGTTTTAATTCATAATCGATTAGGAAAACAAAAATCTAATCTTTCTGTCGATCAACTCTCACAAGCTTTGGAATTAACCAGTGAAGAAGACACTACAAAAGAAGAACAGAAAATATTAAAAGGAATCGTTTCATTCGGAAATACAGAAACAAAGCAAGTTATGCGTCCGCGGATGGATATTTTTGCATTAAACATTACTGAAAGTTACGCTACGGTTTTAGAAGCAGTTGTCGAGCACGGTTATTCCCGGATTCCGGTTTATGAAGAAAGTGTCGATAATATTCAAGGTATTTTGTACATCAAAGATTTGCTTCCGTATTTAGAAGAGAAAAATTTTGAATGGAAATCGCTTTTGCGCGAACCTTATTTTGTGCCGGAAAATAAAAAATTAGACGATTTGCTGAACGATTTTAAAATCAAAAAAAATCACTTAGCAATTGTAGTCGATGAATATGGTGGAACTTGCGGATTAATTTCCTTGGAAGATATTATTGAAGAAATTGTAGGCGATATAAGCGATGAGTTTGATGATGAGGATTTAGTGTTCTCTAAGCTCGATGAAAATACTTTTGTTTTTGAAGGAAAAACATCGTTAAAAGATTTTTATAAAGTCACCAAAATTGAAGAAGATCAAATTCAGTTATTTGAAGATCAAAAAGGCGAAGCCGAAACTTTAGCCGGATTTTTATTAGAAATTTCCGGAGGCTTTCCGCAGAAAAATGAAACAATACAAGTAGAAAATTATACGTTTACCATAGAAGTAATCGACGATAAGCGTATAAAACAAGTAAAATTCAGCATTAATACATGAAAAATTTACTCGAAAAACGAGATTTAACTACACCTAAATTTGCTTCAAAACGAAACAGTTTTTTAGCCGTTTTTGTATTGTTTTTTCTTTTTTCTTGTGAAGAAGCTGTAAAACCTAAACCAAAAGCATATTTGGCGTTGGAATATCCTGAAGCGGAATATGACAAAGTAAGCTCTAATTGCCCTTACACGTTTCAGGTAAATAGAAATTCAGTTGTAAAACCGGCACGTTCTGGAAATCCGTGTTGGATAGATATTGAATATCCCGATATGAAAGGAACTATTTTTATAACCTACCAACCGGTGCGCGATAATTTGAAAAAACTATTGATAGATGCGCAAAAACTTCCGTTAGAGCACACCATAAAAGCTGATGAAATTGAAGGCGACACCTACATAAATGATAAACACAAAACCTACGGAACGTTTTATGAAGTAAAAGGCGACGCGGCTTCGCAAGCACAATTTTATTTAACTGATAGTACGGATCATTTTTTAACCGGTTCTATTTATTTTCGGGCAAAACCAAATTTCGATTCTATTGTTCCCGCGGCAGCTTATCTTCAAAAAGATATTCGGCATTTAATGGAAACAGTAGAGTGGAAATAATCTCCTAAAGATTTATAGTTCCATTCGTTCAATTCGAATTTTAATCGGAATTTTGCAGCTTTAAAAAGCGAAATTTCGATGAAGCAGCAACATTTAAAATGGGTTTACTTAATCTCGTTAGCCTTAGTTTGGGGAAGTTCATTTATTCTCATAAAAAAGGGATTGGTGGGTTTAACGCCAATTCAATTAGGTGCGTTGCGAACTTTTTTAGCCGGGATTTTCTTATTCATAATCGGTCCTCGAAGTGTTCGAAAAATTAAAAAACCACAATGGAAATGGATTGCCGTTTCTGCATTTTTAGGAAGTTTTTTTCCTGCTTTTCTTTTTGCTTTCGCGGAAATGGAAGTCGACAGCGCAATTGTTTCTATATTAAATTCTACAGTTCCTATTTTAGCGCTGCTTATTGGTGTTGTTTTCTTTAAAATTTCAGCTACTTCAAATCAAACCTTAGGCGTAATTATTGGGTTGGTGGGTTCTGTTTCGTTAATTCTTGCCGGCGCGAGTATTAATGAAAACCAGAATTATTGGTATGCTTTATTGCCGTTAGTCGCTACGACAATGTATGCGTTTAATGTGCATATTATTAAACGCTATTTGCAAGAAGTTCCCGTATTGAGTTTAACGGTGGGTTGTTTTTTAATTCTGATGCTTCCTTCTGTGGTTATTTTATGGCAAAGCGATTTTTTTACTGCGGAAAGACTTCAAAATGAAACCACCCAATTGTCAATTGGTTACATTGCTATTCTCGCGGTAGTTGGAACAGGAATAGCAAAACTTTTATTTAATAGAATGGTGCAAATTTCGACACCGGTTTTTTCAACTTCAGTAACCTATTTAATTCCAGTGGTGGCTTTAACCTGGGGAATTTTAGATGGCGAATTATTTAATTGGTTGCAAGCTTTATCTGGATTAGTAATTTTATTAGGTGTTTATTTTGCGAATAGGAAGCCGAAGTCCGCTAAGCGTAAAAGTGCATAATTTAAGTTTTGATTTCTTTTTATTTACTTCGTCATAGATACTTCCATAACAATCAATTAAAAAATTAACTGATGAAAAAGATAATTTTACTATTAATGAGCATTTTCTTGATGAGTTGTGCTGAAGAGAAGTCAACCAAATACTCAACGGATTCTGGAAAAGTGTATTTACTTATAACGGAAAATACAACTGAAAAAGAATTAACCAAAATCGCTTCTGAATTTAAAACTGAAAAAAATATTATGGTAGACTTTTCAGAAAGTAGATTTTTTAAAAACGGAAAAATTGAAAGATTGAATCTAAAAGTAGATTGTAACGATGGTTTTAAAGGAAGTACTAAAAGTTCAGTCCAAGATTTAGAAACGAATAATTATGGATTTGTAAGAAATTATTCAGATGCTAACGTTCCATTTTCAATCGGAAATATATCGATTTAAAATATCTTTTCGAAAATTATAAAATAAAAAAAGCCGGTTTTTATAAACCGGCTTTTTTGTTATTAGAATGAAATTTTATTGGAAATCAGCGTCGCTAACGCCTTCATTAACTTTAATTTCAGTCATGTCAACTTTAATTTCTTGAGGGCCAAAAGACTGAATTACTGTATGTGGAAATTTAACCCCTTTTACTTCTTTATAATTATCATATTTAGTTGAAGTGGTCATAGTTTGCCCACCTTGAGAAACAGTATTGCTTTCTTGAAGTTTCAAACCGCTTTCTACGCTATAATAAGATTTACTATTTTCTGAAGTTGAAACTGCATAAGCATCTTTTCCATCAACTTTTTCAATACCAGTAAGAGTTGCATCTTTTGGGGTTTCTAGTTCTGGAAATAAACCAGCATTTTTCTTCGCTTCAGCAATTTGCTCTTCGGTATAATCCATTTTTTGTCCTTGTGCTTCTGCATAACCAGTTTTACCATCAAAAACCTGTTTACTCATCGTCATGCCATTCATTTTCGTTACTTGAGATGATTTTCCATCTTTAGTTTCTTTCATTGTAAGGGTTAATGGCATTCCTTGAACAGTAGCGCTTCCTTGCATCATTACAGAATTAACATCGCTTATTGCTTTTTTTCCACCGATAGCTTTAATGTAATCGTTATAAACTGTTTCAACACTTACACCTTCTGGAACAGCTTTGCTGTATTCAGGTTTTTCAACTAAATTTCCTTTTTTATCATAATAACGTACAGGAATTTTCTTTCCATTTACCGTTACATTTTCTAAGTTATCGGCAACTTCGCTTCCTTTTCCTGCAACAACAATTTGCATTTTATCGGTTTTGAAGTATTTTTTAGCAACTCGCTGAATATCTTCCGGTGTTACCGCGTTTATTTTCTGAAGAAATTTCTCATAGAAATCATCATCTAAATCATTGGTTTCAATGTTTAACGCATAATCTGCAATCGTAGAAGGATCTTCTAAACGCAATACGAAATCTCCGGCAAATTTATTTTTAGCATTGCTTAGATCTTCGTAAGAAACTTTTTCGTTTCGAATACGGTTAATTTCTTTTAAAGATTCAACAACAGCGCTATCGGTTACCGCGTTTCTAACACTTGCAGAAGCTTGAAAACGACTTGCATATTTATCTGCTCCGGTATATGATCTTGCTCCGTATGTATAACCGTGCTCTTCACGTAAGTTCATATTTAAATAACTTCCGAAGCTACCTCCTAAAATTTGGTTCGCTACTAAAACAGGGAAGTAATCTTCATCTTTCATTTCAAGATCTACGGTGTTTTGTAATCTTAATTCACTCTGAACTGCGTTTGGAACATCAATAAAGTCGATTTGTGTGTATTGCGCCGGTGTAACAGTTGGTAAACTAGCTGAAGGTGGAACGTCTGCAGACCAATCTCCTAATTCTTTTTTAGCTAATTTTTTTACATCGCTGTAATCTATATCTCCTAAAATTACCAAATATGCATTTTTAGGTGAAATGAAATTATGGTAATAAGTTTTTACATCTTCTAAAGTTACACGTTCAACGGTTTCTTCAGTTTCAAATTCCCCGTAAGGGTGGTTTTTACCAAACGCTAAGGCTCCACTAACATTGCTAGCAATAGCTCCTGCACTTTTTTCGTTTGATTTTAACCCTTCGATTAAACGGTCTTTTTGTGTTTCAAATTCTTCTTGTGTGAATTTTGGTTGTAAAAGCCCTTGTGCCATTAAACCGAAAACTTCAGGAAAAAATTTAGAAAGTGAACTAGCGTATGCCATTTCTGAACCGTAACCAACATTTGCTCCTAAAAAGTCAACTCGTTGGTTAAATTCATCTTTTGTCATTTTCTCAGTTCCGTTACCCATCATTGCGCTGTAAAGTGATTTTACACCTTGTTTGTCGCCTTCAGAATGAGGTTTGTTATCAATAACTAAACTTGCTCTTACGCGTGGAAGTTTATGGTTTTCTACCACCATAACTTTTAGTCCGTTATTTAAGGTAAATGATCTTGGTTTTCCTAAATTAATTTTAGGCGCGGGACCCGGTTCTGGTTGCTTAGAACGGTCTATTTGAGCTTGAGCTCCCATAACCATTAAGCATAGTATGAATAGTGAAACTATTTTAGTTTTCATATATAATTATTTTGTTGTTGTTATTTATTTTCAGGAGTTGGTAAATAATCTAAACTTAAACGTTGGTTTTCATTTAAATATTTATTAGCCACTTCTTTAATTTCTTCTCTAGTGATGCTTCGGTAAATTTCGATTTCATCGTTAATTAAATCTGTATTTCCGTAAAGCATGTTGTAAGTTGCTAAAGAAGCTGCAATACCTTGAACGCTACTGTTAGAGTTTACAAATCTATTTTCAAAATTGTTCTGAAGTTTTTGATATTCTTCTTCTGAAATTAATTCGTTTTGAAGTCTATCGATTTGGTTATCCATTGAATTAGCAAGAGTTTCTAATTTAGTTTCTCCCATTGCCAATGCACCAATCACATATAAACCGTAATCTTCTTGTGAACGGTTAAATGCTAAAACTTGTAAAGCTTCTTTGTCTTCATCTACCATTTTTTTATACATACGAGAGCTTTTTCCATCGGTTAAAATAGAAGAGATCATATCAAGTACGTAAGCATCGCGCTCTGCCATTCCAGGAGTTCTGTAAACAAATAGTTTTGCAGGGATTTGAATATTGTCATCATATTCAGTTGCGGTAATTGTTTCTTGAATTGGCTTTTCTTGAATATCTACACGCGTAACTTCTGGTTTTGCTTTTATAGGTCCAAAGTAATCTTTAATCATTTCTTTGGTCTCGTTTTTGTCGATATTTCCAGCTACTACAAGAGTCGCATTATTCGGGCCGTAGTATTTGCTAAAGAAAGCTTTAAATTCATTTAACTGCGCTGCATCTAAATCTTCCATCGTTCCGATTACAGAATTTTTGTAAGGATGCTTGTCGAACATATACGGACTAATTCCTGTACTGTAAATAATTTTACCGTAAGGAGCGTTGTCTATTCGAGTTCTTTTTTCCTCTTTAACAACTTCATTCTGAGTGTCTACTCCAATTTGGTTAATTACAGGATGCATCATACGTTCAGATTCCATCCATAAACCTAATTCTAGTTTATTTGAAGGAAAAGTTTCATAATAATACGTTCTGTCTTGAGTAGTGTTTGCGTTATTGCTTCCACCATTGGCGGCAACAATATTAAACCATTCTCCACGCTCTATATTTTCAGTTCCTTCAAAAAGTAAATGTTCGAAGAAATGTGCAAAACCTGTTCTTCCTTCTTCTTCATCTTTTGCACCTACGTGGTACATTACACCAACAGTAACTACCGGTGCGGTGTCGTCTTCATGTAAAATTACGTGAAGGCCATTATCTAAATCATACTCTGTAAATTCTACTTCTTGCGCGAAAGCTGCGAAAGAAAAAAACAGAGCAATGGCCGCTGAGCTAATTTTTTTAATCATTTTTAAAAATTATTTAGTTGTTTCAAGATATTTGACTTCAAAAATACTGAATTGTTACAAACTTCCTTCATTTATTTTAGCTGAAAGACAGGCTTCTCATTATATTTTAAGTAAAATTAACAAGCTCTTATTATTTGTTTTGAGTATTTTTTATGAAATTTACATGAGAAAAAACAAAATATTATGAAAAATAAAGCAATTTCTTTACGATATGGTTTTGGTATAAGTATCCTATTAATCATTTACTTTTTACTCTTATCTGCCGTAGGATTGCATACTAAACCTATTTTCAGTTTAGTAAATGGTTTAATTACAGGAGTGGGAATTTATTATGCGATTAAAAGTTATCGCGCACATAAAAAGGAAAAATTTAAATACCAAAAAGGGTTTATGACGGGATTAACAACCGGTTTTCTTGCTACCCTAATTTTTACAGTTTTCTTCGGGATTTATGCAAGTAATATTGATAACGATTTTGCAAATGATTTATTGAATAATTGGGAGGCAGACTACAGCACCGGTTTAGGTTTATTGCTATTTGTGGTAGCCGTAATGGGATTTGCTACAACGCTAGTATTAACTTTATCTTTTATGCAATTATTTAAAGACAGTTGGAACACAAAAGCGGGGAAAAAGCACACCTTTTCTGAAGAGAAGTCTAGCTAAGACGCAAAATAAAAGTAAATATTTTTTGAAACGTTTGTTGTTTAATTATTTAGAGTTATATTTGCACTCATTTTTGAATAATTAATTTTAACTAAACGTTACGCTATGTACGCAATTGTAGAGATAGCAGGGCAGCAATTTAAAGTTGCGAAAGACCAAAAGGTTTTCGTTAACCGTTTAGATGGTAAAGAAGGTGATAGTTTATCTTTTGATAAAGTTCTTCTTACCGGAGACGGAGATAACGTTACTTTAGGCGCCCCGGTTATAGAAGGAGCTCTTGTTGGAGCAAAAATTACACGTCACTTAAAAGGAGATAAAGTAATTATCTTTAAAAAGAAAAGACGTAAAGGTTACCGCGTTAAGAACGGTCACCGTCAATCATTAACAGAAATTGTTATTGGTGACATTAATGTTGAAGGAGGAAAGAAATCTTCTTCTGAAAACAAAAAATCTGAAACCAAAAAAGAGACAAAAGAGTCTTCTTCAAATGAAGATTTAAGCAAGCACACTGTAGCAGAGCTTAAAGAAATGGCGAAAGAAAAAGGACTTGAAGGTTATTCTTCAATGAAAAAAGCTGAGTTAATCGAAGCTTTAAGCAAATAATATTAACCTACTAAAAACTTATAGAAGATGGCACATAAAAAAGGAGTCGGTAGTTCTAAAAACGGTAGAGAGTCAGAATCGAAACGATTAGGCGTTAAGATTTTTGGTGGTCAAGCTGCTGTTGCAGGAAACATCATTGTAAGACAAAGAGGTACTGCACATAATCCAGGTGAGAATGTGTATGCAGGTAAAGATCATACATTACATGCCAAAGTAGACGGTCTTGTAAAATTTACTAAAAAGAGAAATAACAAATCTTACGTTTCTATTGAACCGTTTGAAGCTTAATTTTTTTTCTTTTAAGAATTTAAAAAGCCTTTAGAATTTTCTAAAGGCTTTTTTTTCGCACATTTTTTTTGAAACTTCAAAAAAACAAAATCCCTTCTCAATTTAATTGAAAAGGGATTTTTTATATGAAAATAATTTATTGAAAAAACTTAGTAACGGTAATATTCCGGTTTAAAAGGTCCGTTTACTTCAACTCCAATATATTTAGCTTGTTCTTCGTTTAATTCGGTTAGCTCTACACCAATTTTTTCTAAATGAAGTTTAGCCACTTTTTCATCTAAATGTTTAGGTAACATATACACTTCATTTTTATAATTCTCAGAACGATTCCATAACTCAATTTGCGCTAAGGTTTGATTAGTAAATGAATTACTCATTACAAAACTCGGGTGACCTGTTGCACAACCTAAGTTTACTAATCTTCCTTCAGCTAAAAGAATAATATCTTTCCCGTTGATTGTATATTTATCAACTTGCGGTTTTATTTCATCTTTAGTATCGCCGTAGTTTTCATTTAACCAAGAAACTGCTATCTCATTATCAAAATGACCGATGTTACACACAATCGTTTTGTCTTTCATGGCTTCAAAATGTTCTCCTCGAACAATATCTTTATTTCCAGTCGTGGTGATTACAATATCAGCTTTTGGTAAAACGGTTTCTAATTTTTTCACTTCAAATCCGTCCATGGCAGCTTGTAACGCACAAATAGGATCGATTTCTGTAACCGTAACAATAGAACCTGCGCCTTTAAAAGACTGCGCCGTACCTTTTCCAACATCGCCATAACCGCAAACTACTACGCGTTTTCCGGCAAGCATAACATCAGTTGCACGTCTAATAGCATCAACTGCACTTTCGCGGCATCCGTATTTATTATCGAATTTAGATTTGGTAACCGAATCGTTTACGTTAATTGCCGGCATTGGAAGCGTTCCGTTCTTCATACGTTCGTATAAACGGTGAACTCCAGTGGTCGTTTCCTCAGAAAGGCCTTTAATAGCTTTGGCTAATTCAGGATATTCATCTAATACCATGTTAGTTAAATCGCCGCCGTCATCAAGAATCATATTTAAAGGTTTGCGTTCTTCCCCAAAAAATAAAGTTTGTTCTATACACCAGTTAAATTCTTCTTCGTTCATTCCTTTCCAAGCATAAACCGGAATTCCCGCTGCTGCAATTGCTGCTGCTGCGTGATCTTGGGTAGAGAAAATATTACAAGAACTCCACGTAACTTCTGCGCCAAGCGAAACTAACGTTTCAATTAAAACTGCGGTTTGTACTGTCATATGTAAACAACCGGCAATTCTTGCACCTTTTAAAGGTTGCTCTTCTTTATATTCTTCACGAAGTGACATTAAGCCCGGCATTTCAGCTTCAGCTAGCTCAATTTCTTTTCTTCCCCAATCTGCTAAGGAAATATCTTTTACTTTATACGCCGTGTAAGGCACTGTTTTCGTACTCATATTCTTATATTTGTCGTTAAGCAATTCTTTAAGTGCAAAAATACGTAATATCTATTAAACCTTATGGCTCTTTACAAAACAATAACAGTTGATGAAGCTACTAAAGTCCTCATTTGGAAGATAGAAGAATCTTATCAATGGTTGTGTAACGATGTGAAATTAACCGAGCATTGCCAACAACGCGTTGATAGCATGAAATCTGATTTGCACCGAAGAGGTTTTATGAGCATTCGGCATTTAATGGCAGAAGCTGGTTATACCGATAGCGATTTGTATTACGATGAGCAAGGAAAGCCGCATTTAAGAGACGATAATTATATTTCGATTACACATTCTTTTGAGTTTACCGGAATTATCATCAGCAAAAAACCTATTGGAATTGATATTGAAAAACAACGGGAGAAAATTCTTAAAATTGCGCATAAATTTACGCCGTTAGAAGAATATCACACCCTGGCGAATGAGGAAGCGTTAATTAGAAAACTCACGATTGTTTGGGGCGCGAAAGAGTCGATTTATAAATTATTAGGTATTCCCGGTTTGTTATTTCTTCATCATATAAACGTGAAAGATTTTAATTTTGAAGAAAACCAGACTTCCGCAGTAGTGAATTTCCAAGGAAAAAAGAGCAATTATCATATAAACTACTTAGAGTTTGAAGGCTTTACGTGCGTTTACGTTCAAACCGAAAAAAACAAATTTTAAATAATGAATATTTCAGTTGAATTAACCTTTACGCCAATTCAGGATAATTACGAACCTGCAATTATAAATTTCATTAAATCGTTAAGAAATTCAGGATTTACAGTAAAAGAAAATCCGTTGAGTACGCAAGTTTATGGTGATTATGAAAAAGTGATGAAGATGCTCACCAAAGAAATGAAACTTGCCCTAGAGTCAGTTGAACGCGGACTTCTATACATAAAAATCGTAAAATCTGACCGAAGCGATTATGAACCAAATTTTTGATTGGCTTTTTTCGCAATACGACGGAACTCCAACACATATTGTAGTATTAGAACTCATAGGAGTTTTCTTCGCGATTTTAAGCGTAGTTTTTTCAAAACGAAATAATATTTTAGTCTATCCTACCGGTTTGATAGGTACGGCAATAGCCGTTTACATTCTTATTTTTTATGGCTTATTAGGCGATATGATTATAAATGCCTATTACGTAATTATGAGTATTTACGGTTGGTATATTTGGAGTCGAAAAGTAGATAAAAACCATTACACGCCAATTACAAGAACAACCAGAGAAGAACAATTGAAAGCCGTAGGAATTTTTTTCGGCACAATGTTGGGTGTAAGTCTTGTGTATGAATTTTTTGATAAATGGGAAAACTGGGTCTCTTATACCGATATTCTAACCACGGGAATATTCTTTGTAGGAATGTGGTTCATGGCAAAAAAGAAAATTGAAAATTGGCTGCTTTGGATTGTGGGCGATTTTATTTCTGTACCACTTTACATTTACAAAGGCTTAATTTTTAGCGCTATTCTTTATTTAATTATGACAATTATTGCAATTTACGGATACTATTCATGGAAAAAACTCTTGAACAAAAACCTGCAGACTGTTTAAAAATTGTACTGTTTGGTCCAGAATCAACCGGAAAAACCTCTTTAGCAAAAAAACTGGCAGAACATTACCAAACCAATTGGGTGCCAGAATTCGCACGAGAATATTTGCAAAAAAAATACGATGAATGTAATGAGATTTGTGCTCAAGAAGATTTAATTCCTATTGCGAAAGGACAAATTTCTGCTGAAAATAAACTAAGCAAAACCGCTAATAAAGTCCTTTTTTGCGATACAAACGTGCTGCAAACTTATGCATACGGAAAAGTGTATTATAAAAATTTTGAAAATGAAACTTTAAAAAAGTATATTGGTAAACACAAATACAATTTATATCTTTTAACCTATATAGACGTCCCTTGGGAAGAAGACGATTTACGTGATAAACCGCATGAACGTGAAGAAATGTTCGTTCATTTTAAAGAAATATTAAAACAAAAAAATCTTCCTTACGTAATTATAAATGGAACTTTAGAAGAACGATTAAAAAAAGCTGTAAATGTAATTGATAAGCTATTGAAGAACGAAAACGCATGAATTTTACAGAAAAAGACCAGAAGCAGATAAACGAAGAAAACCTAACTACCACACAACTTTTAAATCAGTTAGAAACCTTTAAAAGTGGAATTCCGCCCATAAATTTAATTATTTCGGCTACTTTAAAAAACGGTATCATTTCAATTACTGAAGAAGAAAAGGAAAAATTCATATCGTATTTCGATAGTGAAAAAAAAGAATTAAAACTTGTAAAATTTGTTCCGGCTAGTGGCGCGGCTACCAGAATGTTTAAAAAAGTATTTAATTTTTTAGAAGAATTAACTTCGGAAAAGAAACCATTTCAAAAAATACTTGATAAACCCAAATATGCTGAGGTAAAACAACTTCTAGAAAATAAAGAGAAACTACCTTTTCACGAAAAAGTTTTAGAAAATCTTCCTACAAACGAATCGAAGCCAACCGATCTTTTATATTTAGAAACACTTCTTTCAACAGAAAAATTAAATTTTGGAAAGCTCCCAAAAGGACTAATTCCTTTTCATAAACATAAAGATTCTACAACTTCACCTTTTATAGAACATTTCTATGAAAGCGCTATTTACGCCGAAACCAACGGAAAAGCAAGACTACATTTTACAGTAACAGAAGAACATTTACCAAAATTTCAACACGCTTTTGAAACACAAAAAAATCAGTTAGAACAAGAAAATAATTGTGCGTTTGAGGTCGATTATTCTTTTCAGCAAAAAAGTACCAACACAATTGCCGTAAATTTAGATAATACGCCATTTCGCCATACAAATAATCAGCTGGTTTTTCGTCCAGCCGGTCACGGCGCATTATTGCAAAACCTAAATAAAGTTGAAGCGGATATCATTTTTATTAAAAATATCGATAATGTGGTAAAAAGAAAATTTTTACCCGAAATAGCGAATTATAAAAAAATGCTTGCGGGATTTTTACTACAAACACAACATGAAATTTTTCAACTTTTAACTGAACTGGATAAAGATGGCTTTTCTGAAGAATTAGCCGATAAAGCTCGGAAGTTTGTAAAAAATAAATTCGGTTTTATCAAGCAATTTAATTCTGCTGAAGCGATAAAAAATCATTTGAATAAACCTATTCGCATTTGCGGAATGGTTAAAAATGAAGGCGCTCCAGGTGGCGGACCGTTTTGGATAAAAGGTGAAGATGGAAAAATTAGTCTTCAAATTGTAGAAAGCGCGCAAATGGATTTAAATAATCCTAAACAAGCCGAAATTCAAGAAAAAGCAACCCATTTTAATCCGGTAGATTTAGTATGCGGAATAAAAAATTATAAAGGAGAGAAATTCGATTTAAATGAATTTTCAGCTCCGGAACAAGGCTTTATTTCAGAAAAATCAATAGACGGAAAAAAAATAAAAGCCTTAGAATTACCGGGACTTTGGAATGGAGCAATGGCAAAATGGAATACGATTTTTGTTGAAGTTCCCAGTCATACGTTTAATCCTGTAAAAACGGTGAACGATCTTTTAAAGCCAAGTCATCAGAGATGAAAAATAAAGATCAACTTCTGGCTGAACTAAATTTTAAAGCGGTTTTAAGCGGCGGTCCCGGCGGCCAACACGCGAATAAAACCAGCACAAAAATTTTATTAGAATGGAACTTATCTCAATCTGCTTTATTTTCTGAAGAAGAAAAAGAACGTCTTCAGCAAAAATTAAAAAACAGAATTACCAAAGAAGGGATTTTACAACTTTCTTCAGACCATACGCGGAGTCAACATAAAAATAAAGAAATTGTTCAAACCCGCTTTTTGCGACTTTTAGAAGATGGATTAAAAATTCCGCGAAAGCGCAAAAAAACAAAACCTTCAAAAAAATCAAAATTAAAAAGACTTCAAAATAAAAAGCGTCAAGCCGATAAAAAGGCAAACCGCAAAAATCCACTTCTATAAGTTTTTAAAAATGTGTGTAATTTTTCTACACTTGTGGTGTGGGAAATTAAAGATTCTACAAAACCATTGAATCCGAATATATTATTTAAATAATTGATAATAAGTATATTATATTGAATATTTTTAGTTGGCATCATACTTTCTATATAGTTATTGACTTTAAGTAACAACAACAAATAAAATTTAAACTATGAAAAATTTATTGATGACAGCTGCTGCTGCAGCAATGGTATTAACTGCAGGAAACATGAACGCTCAAAGTGCACAAGCTCAAGAAACTGTGGAAGTAGAAATGGCCACGCAAGATGGATTTAAAGAAATTAAAGCAAGTCAATTACCAGAAGCTGTAACTTCAGCAGTAGAAAAAGATTTTAAAGGTGCTTCTATTGCTAAAGCTTTTATGAACGATCAAAAGGAATATAAGTTAATGCTGAAAATGGAAGGCGCTTCTGAAGCTAAAACCGTTTATGCGAATGCAAAAGGTGAATGGATTAAAAAATAAGTTAGTTCCTTAAATTGATATCGGTCAGTTTAGAAGAGGTTTAGCGATAGGCCTCTTTTTTTATGATATTTTTTAAAGCTGAAGGCCTACTTAATGATTAATTTTGTAAAAACTAGTTTTATTGATGCCTAAAGTTTTATTGGTAGAAGACGATATTGCATTTTGCAAAATGTTAGAAACATTTCTTATAAAGAAAAATTTTCAAGTTGAAGTTGCCCATTCCGCAAAAAAAGCATTTTCAAAAATTAGCAACAAAGAATTCGATTTGGTATTAACAGATGTTCGTTTACCAGATCAAGACGGACATATTATTCTAGAAGAATTAAAACAAAATCACCCGCATACAAAAGTAATTCTAATGACGAGTTACGCTGAAGTGAATTTAGCGGTGGATGCTATTAAAAATGGAGCGTTCGATTATATATCGAAACCGGTAAATCCTGAAAAAATGTTGCAAACTATGCAACTTGCTCTTTCAGATGGAGAAGAAAAAACACCTACACCAAAAAAAGAAAAAACTTCAGAGAATAAGAAAGGTAACTCTAGTTATGTAAGCGGAATAAGTGATGCTTCTCAAAAATTAAACGATTATATTAAATTGGTCGCACCTACCAATATGTCTGTATTAATTATTGGGGAAAGCGGAACCGGTAAAGAATACGTTGCTAAAAATATTCATGATCAAAGTAAACGCGCTGGAAAAGCCTTTGTGGCCGTAGATTGTGGTGCGATTCCTAAAGAGATTGCTTCGAGTGAATTTTTCGGTCATATAAAAGGTTCTTTTACCGGCGCGGTAAACGATAAAACCGGACATTTTGAAGCGGCAAATGGCGGGACTTTATTCTTAGATGAAATTGGGAATTTAAGTTACGAATTACAAGTTCAACTCTTACGTGCATTGCAGGAGAGAAAAATTAAACCGGTGGGAAGCAATACTGAAATTGAGGTTGATATTCGGGTAATTGCAGCAACCAATGAAGATTTAAAGAAAGCTGTTGAAAATGGTGAATTTAGAGAAGATCTTTATCATCGGTTAAATGAATTTAGCATTCAGGTTCCACCTTTGCGAAATCGGAAAGCAGATTTAATGATTTTTGCCGATTATTTTCTTGAAAAAGCTAATAAGGAATTGGAAAAAAATAGTGTAGGATTTTCAGATGAAACTAGTGAAATTTTTAGTCAATATTCTTGGCCGGGAAATTTGCGAGAAATGCAAAATGTAATTAAACGAGCGGTTTTATTAAGTGAAGAAAAATTAATTCAGAAAAAAGTTTTACCTGCGCATTTGTTAGAGGAAAATCTTGAAGAAGAAAAAAACTATAGCTTGTTTAAAAATAAAAATGAGGAAGAACTCATTAGAGACGCTATTGAAAAAGCCGGCGGGAATAAAAGTAAAGCCGCGAGAATATTAGCTATAGACCGCAAAACACTTTATAACAAATTAAAACAGTACAATATTAAACTTTAATTGATTATCCGCAATTTGCAATACTTGGTCTTTTCGTCATTCCGGACTTGATCCGGAATCTCATACTGCATTGAAAAACAAAATTTTGAGATGAGACCCTGAATCAAGTTCAGGGTGACGAGACTTCATTATCATCTATTACGGATATTCTAAACTTTAAAATCTTGTTTTAATTTCTGTAGTAAAACCTCAATATTTTTTAAAGCTTGTTGAGTACGTTTTCTTACTTCATTAGAAGAAAGATTCAACTCATTTTGTTGCTCTAAATCAGCTAGGTATTTTACTACATTATTTGCTTTCAGTTGGCGAAGCATAGGTAGCATTTTATGGGCTAAAAAAGCAATTTGTGGGTTGTTTTCCTCATTCACCGCTTTTTGTAAGTCCGCTACATTTGTAGTTGTGTTTTCTATAAATGTAGTAATAATAAGATTTAGAGCGGTTTCATCTTCGCCGGTAAAAATCTTTAAATCTTCTACACTGTAAATTTGGGTTGTAGCATTAGCGGTTGAAGTAGTTGGGTTTTGCTCTTCAATTGTTAGCTTTAAAATTTCAGCGATTACTTGTAAAAGTTCATTTGTATGAAAAGGTTTTATAAGGTTTGTTTCAAAGCCTTTTTCAGTATAAATTTCTTGGTTTATTTCTTTTCTTCCCGAAAGTGCAATTACCGGAATTTTATTAGTTTTCGGGTTAGCTTTAAGTTTTCTAATAAATTGAAAACCGTTCATTTCTGGCATTTGAATATCAGAAAGAATAAGATCGAACCGTTGTTTTTTTAATTTTTTAAGCGCCTCTTTTCCGTTTGTGGCGGTTTCAAAACTTAATTGATTTTGCTTTAAAATCTCAGTGGTCAACGCTAATTGAGCAGGTTCATCTTCAACAATGAGAATAGTTTTATTTTTTCCGTTTTTTAAATGAAAATGTTTTGTTTGGGTTGAAAAGGTTTGCTTGGCATTTTCTATGGGAATTTCAACCGTAAATTTACTTCCTTTTTCTACTTCACTTTCTAAGTAAATTTTTCCATTTAATAATAAAACCAGGCGTTTGGTAATTGCTAAACCTAGGCCAGAACCTCCGTATTGTTTTTCGATAGAAGATTTTGCCTGAGAGAATTCATCGAAAATAATTTTTTGTTGTTTTGGGGTGATTCCAATCCCGGAATCTTCAATACTAATTTTTAATGTTTTATTGGCACCGCCAAAGGGTTTAACATCCTGAGGCTTGACTTGAGGTATTTTACTCGATGATCCAGATTTAAATGTTGTATGTTTTGTGTTTATATTCGCATACTCTTTTGTTGTTGGAGAGTTTTTGGACGTATTTTGAGGGAGTTTATTTTTTATAGGAAGATTTTCTAAGCTTGCTTCAATCTTAAGAAAACCCTGGGAGGTGAATTTGTATGCATTTCCAATTAAATTGGTTAAAATTTGTTGAATCCGAAAAGGATCACTTAAAAAATTTTGGTCTAAATCTTCAGCTATTGTAATTTTTAACTCCAGCTCTTTGTTATCCTCACTCGGTATTACGCCATTTATACTTTCGTAGATTACATTTTTAGGATTAAAGGGTAATTTTTCTATTGCCATTTTGCCGGCTTCCAGTTTGGAAAAATCTAATAAATCGTTTACCAGATGCAAGATATAAACTGAAGATTTTTTAAGCTGATCTAAGTAATGAGCCTGTTTTTCGGTAAGTTCGGTTTTAGTTAATAAATCTGAATATCCCGAAATGGTATTTAGAGGAGTTCTGAGATCGTGTGTAATTGTGGCTGTAAATTGTTCCCGTTGTTTTAATAAGGTTTCTGCATACAATTTTGCTTTTTCTAATTCGGTACGATAGCGCTGACTTCTATTGGTGTCTTTTAAAACTAAGACCACAAATAATAAAATAATGAGCATGCAGGCAATTCCTAATACAATAATTAAATTGGAGGTATCTTCTATAATTGCTCTGGATTTTGCAACTTGACTAACCGATTTTTGTACTTCTTCTTGTTCAATTTCGGCACGTAGATTTCGCAGTTGAGCTGAAAGGTTTCTGTCATTTTCTAACAGCGCATTTTCTTTATTAATTACATTTTGTTGGTATAAACGTTCTTCGGTTTCTAGTCTGGTAAGTACTGTCTTCATCGAATTAATAAGCGAATCGGCAGATTGTTGTGTTAATGTATTTGCGTTATCTTCTTTGGCATATTCTAAATATTTCACCAATACTTTTCTAATATAAGGCTTATACTCTTTTAAGCGTTCATTGTAATTATCGTCTTCAAAAAGGTAATTGGTTTTTTCGAGTTCTGTGAGCACGCGATCATAATAATTATTCGTGCTGTTTTGCTTCCGTAGCGCTAATAAATCTATTAAGTTTTGTTTTTTTAGATTCAGCAATTCATTTATACTGTCTAATTCAGGAATAATTTCATCGTTAGAATAGGTGTGTTTTAAAGAATCGACAATAAAAGAGATGGTATCTAATTGCGCATTAAATTTAGAAAGATCTTCTGATCGTTCATTTTGAATAATATTTCTGCTAATTCCTTCTGCGACGTAAAGGTTCGTTACAGCTTCACTTACTAAGAGTAAGCGCTTATTATTTTCATTTCCGATCGTGTTAGCTTCAGATAAGTTTATAATTTTATTATATACAAACCAAACGGTAAGTACCGCTATGGCCGACAATAAAATATAGCCGGTCAATACTTTAAAGGTTATAGATTGCTTAGTGCTTTTCACGATACTTCAAATTTAAATATGCTTGCTCATAAAAGCCCTTAAAATTATTGTAAATTAAAAAATAAGAATTAGCTTTGCCGCAAATCTCAAAGGGGTGCCGAAAGGCTGAGATCATACCCAAAGAACCTGGGCGGGTAATGCTGCCAAGGGAATATAGAAAGTTTGCTAGCGACTTTCTGTGTATGTACTCCTGATCTAAACTTTAAGCGAAGTTTGTATCAGGATTTTTTATTTTAATTAATTTGTAAACCAAGAATAATCGCCCCTTTTATTCGTAAAATTTTTATTACGGATGAAAAACGTATTATTTTTCGCAAGCTTCTTACTTTGTAGTTGGTATTCTATAGCCCAAGAACAATTTATTTTAAAAGGAGAAGTAACCAGCAATCAAGAAAGTTTACCCGGTGTAAACGTTCTAGTTCAAGAAACCGGAGACGGTACAATTACCGATTTAGACGGGAAGTACCAATTAGAACTTCCTGCAGGAAATTATCAAATTAAATTCTCGTACGGAAACAGTAAAACCATTGAAGTAAATTTAACTGAGAACCAAACACTAAATGTAGATTTAACCGACGTTAAAGAACGATTAGATGAAGTGTTTTTATCCTCCATTCGAGTAGATGCCGATTCACCTATTACCTACAGCAATTTAACAAATGATGAAATCGAAGAGCGCAACTTAGGGCAAGATATTCCCGTGCTTATGCAATATATGCCTTCAACCGTCACTACAACCGATGCCGGAAATGGCGTAGGTTATACTGCAATTCGTGTGAGAGGTAGCGATGCGACAAGAACCAACGTAACTATAAACGGTGTCCCTTATAATGATGCTGAAAGCCAGGGAAGTTTTTGGGTAAATCTAGGTGATTTAGCTTCTTCTACCCAAAATCTGCAATTGCAACGAGGAGTAGGAACTTCTACTAACGGGGCGGGAGCATTTGGTGCAAGTATTAATATTTTAACCGATCGTTATCGCGAAGAAGCGTATGCTGAAGTTGCGAACAGTTACGGTTCTTACAATACGCGTAAACATACCGCGAAATTTAGTACAGGTTTGTTCAATGACCATTGGGAATTTGCAGGTCGTGCTTCACAAATCAAAAGCGATGGATATATCGATCGAGCAGAATCTGAATTAAAATCCTATTTTTTACAAGGAACTTATGTAAATGAGGGAACGCTAGTGAAAGCTTTAATGTTCGGTGGAAAAGAACGAACCTATCAAGCTTGGTATGGTGTGGAGCAATCGACCATTAATGAAAGAGGGAGAAGATATAATCCTGCCGGAATTTACTTTGATGAAGAAGGCAACGAACAGTTTTATGATAACCAAACCGATAATTATCAACAAGATCATTATCAGCTTTTATGGAATCAAACCTATAATAAAAACTGGTCATCTAACTTAGCTTTTCATTATACACGAGGGAAAGGTTACTATGAAGAATATGAAGAAGATGCCGATTTTTCAGAATTTGGTTTAGAACCATTTATGGCGAATGGAGAAGAAATAACCACCTCAGATTTAGTAAATACCAGTTGGTTAGATAATCATTTCTACGGGACAACGTTTAGTGCAAATTATCAAGATAATGCTCTAGATTTAATTCTTGGCGGAGGCTGGAATCGTTATGATGGCGATCATTTTGGAGAAGTAATTTACACGCGTTTTGCTAGAAATAACGATCCTTATGAACCGTTTTATGAAAATAATGCTGTAAAAACCGATTTTAATATTTACGGAAAAGCAACGGTTTCCATTACTGATAAATTAGCTGCTTTCGGAGATTTACAATTAAGAACAATTAATTACGAAGCAAATGGACCGACACAGGAAGTGGCAAACTTTCCTATTGATGCCGATTTTTCTTTCTTCAACCCAAAAGGTGGTTTAACCTATCAAATTAATCAAAAAAACCAATTATATGGTTCAGTAGCGGTCGCTCATCGCGAACCTTCACGGTCAGATTATGAAGATGCTTTTGAGAATGGAGAAAAAACACCTACCGAAGAACAATTAGTAGATTATGAATTAGGTTGGCGTTTTAAATCTAAAAAAACGCAAGTAAATACCAACCTGTATTTTATGAATTATAAAGATCAGTTGGTATTAACCGGAGAGATCGATGAAGAAGGAGCTGCTATTCGAAAAAACAGTGGAGAAAGCTATCGTTTAGGTTTAGAAGTAGACGCGACTATTGCGGTGAATAAATGGTTGGCAATTCGCCCAAATATTACAGTAAGTCAAAATAAAAACAAAGACTTTGTAGCTTTTTATAACGGAAGTCAGCAAAATTTCGGCAATACCGATATTTCATTTTCTCCTGCCATCGTTGCAGGAAATATGATTCGGGTTTCGCCGGTAAAAAACTTTCAGCTTAATTTATTATCAAAATATGTAGGAGAACAATATATGAGCAATTTAGAATTAGAAGGCTCTAAATTAGACGCTTATTTTATAAATAATTTCAATATTCAATATGTGTGGGCAGACGCCCCTCTTTTTGAAGAAATTGTATTTACAGGGTTAATAAATAATATTTTTGATGTAGAATATATTTCTAACGGATATTTCTATACCTATGATGTAGAAAATGATAATGGAAGTATTCAAACCCTTGGTGGAGCAGGTTATTATCCACAAGCCACTCGAAATTATTTAGTAGGCGCGACATTGAAGTTTTAAATTAATAACTAACTAACCTATTTACGCAAAGGCTTTCTGGAAACGGAAAGCCTTTTTTGTTTGAATTTTACCATCCTTGGTTTGAATAGCACTATACCAACCTAGCGTCTCCATCATACTTTTGTACCGTAATAAAAAATAAGAAAAAAATGAATAACAAATTAGTTTTAATTACCGGTGGAAGTCGTGGATTAGGAAAAAATATGGCTCTAAAAATAGCTGAAAAAGGTTTAGATGTTATCCTAACCTATCATCAGCATAAAGAAGAAGCCCATCAAGTGGTTTCTGCAATAAAAGGTAAGGGGCAAAAGGCAGCAGCAATTCAGTTAGATTCTTCAAATACATCAGGTTTTCTCAATTTTCAAGAAAAACTAAAAAGGGTACTTTCAGAAGAATTTAATACGAAAAAAATTGATTTTTTAGTCAATAATGCCGGAGTGGGAATCAATGAAGCCTTTGTAGAAACTTCTGAAGATACATTCGATAAACTTGTTAATATTCACCTGAAAGGCGTTTTCTTTCTAACACAGCAATTACTGCCTATACTCAATAATGAGGGTGGAATTGTAAATATTTCTTCCGGATTGGCTCGATTTACCATGCCCGGTTACAGTGCTTACGGAGCGATGAAAGCCGCAGTGGAATCACTTACCCGTTATCAAGCAAAAGAATTAGGAGAACGTGGTATTCGTTCTAATGTGATTGCTCCGGGAGCTATTGAAACCGATTTTGGGGGTGGTTTAGTAAGAGATAATGAAGAAGTAAACAAAATAGTCAGTAGTCAAATTCCACTTGGTAGAGTAGGTCAACCGGATGATATCGGTGGAGTCGTTACCTTTCTTTGTACCGAAGATGCAAAATGGATTAACGGCCAACGTATAGAGGTTTCCGGCGGGCAAAACATTTAATCGCTCATCAATTTTTATAATAAACCCACAATTTACTTTGTGGGTTTTTCCTTTAAGTCTAAATTTATAATGATGGAAAAGACGACCAGCTTAGAAGAATTTTACAGAAAAAAACTAGGAATTTTACCAAGTGATTTTTTAAAAAAGATTGGTGAGTTTAATGTTTTTAATCTAAACGACTATTTTGGAACTTCTAAAGCGATGCCCTATAGTCGAAAAGATTATTACAAAATAAGCCTTATTTCTGGTGAAAACACGGTGCATTACGCCGATAGAACCCTAAAGGTTAAAGATAATATGTTGCTCTTTGCCAACCCACAAATTCCTTATAATTGGGAACCGCTTTCCGAAGATAAAACCGGAGCTTTTTGTGTATTTACGGAAACTTTTTTTGAGGATTTCGGTAATTTTAAAGATTATCCCTTATTTCAAACCAATGGCACACCCATACTCTCGTTGAGCGATGAAGAGTTCTTGCAAATTCAACAGATTTATAAAAATATGTTTGCCGAAATAAATTCTGAATATGTCTATAAATATGATGTATTGCGAAATTTGGTTTTTGAATTGATTCATACCGCTTTAAAAATGCGTCCGGCAAAACTTGAAAGTGAAGACAAAACTATTTCTAATGCTTCCGAAAGGATTACTTCTCTATTTGCAGAATTGTTAGAACGTCAGTTTCCTATAGAATCCATTCAACAGAAAATAAATTTAAGAACGCCCGGTGATTTTGCGAAGCAATTAAATATTCATAGCAATTATCTCAATAAGGTTTTAAAGAATACGACCGGTAAAACCACTTCACAACTGATTGCTGAACGCTTCGTGTTAGAAGCCAGGGCATTGCTAAAACACACCAACTGGACGATTGCAGAAATTTCTTGGAGTTTAGGTTTTGAAGACCCTTCTTACTTCATCAAATTCTTTAAGAAGAATGAAAAACTAACTCCTAACGGATTTCGAAATGTTTAAAACCATTCCATGAAAATAATAAAAAACCCTAATATAACTTCTTCTGTAGTCAAAGATGGAGTATTTCAAAACATAGAAGAAACCCCACAAATGGCGGAAGAAGCTTCAGTCTTTAAAATTTTAAAGAAGCAATTTTCAAAGCCGAAAAATGTACAACCAAGTTCGGAAATTCCGATAGTCAAAACCGATTTGATTAACCTAGCTTTTGAGAAACCTACTATCGTATGGTTTGGACATTCTTCTTATTTAATTCGATATAGAAAAATCAATATTTTAGTAGATCCGGTGTTTTGCGGGTATGCTTCTCCTTTTCCGTTCATGATCAAATCTTTTGCCGGAGCTAATAATTACGGAGTAGAAGACATGCCTATCATCGATTATCATATTCAAACCCATAATCATTACGATCATTTAGATAAGAAAAGCCTGAAAAGCTTAGCAGCAAAAACCAAGAACTATATAGTTCCAAAAGGAGTAAAAAAAGATTTGTTGAGCTACGGAATTTCTTCAGAGAAAATAACAGAACTCGATTGGGGCGAGCGTGCAGAAATTTCTTCAGAATTTCAGATTACGGCCACTCCGGCAAGACATTTTTCAGGGAGAGGTTTAAAAAGAAATGCTTCACTTTGGTCTTCTTATGTTTTAGAAATGTTCGGATACCGATTTTTTTTAGGTGGAGATTCCGGTTTTGGTAATCATTTTCAGCAAATTGGTGATGCCTTTGGTCAGTTTGATTTAGCTATTTTAGAATGTGGGCAATACGGTGAATACTGGCCTCATATTCATACCTTCCCGAAAGAGTTGTTAAAAATAGCAGAAACACTTCAAGCTAAATATATTCTCCCGGTCCATTGGGCAAAATTTGCTCTGGCACATCACCCTTGGAAAGAACCCATCGAACGATTACTAAAGGCAACTGAAAATTCTGAAATACAACTAGCTACTCCTAGAGTTGGCGAACCCTTGGTACTCGGTGAAAATTATCCAACAACTAAATGGTGGGAAAATTTAGATTGATTGTTAGTTACTAACCGTTAAGGTTCCATTTCCGTTATCGGTTACGCGGTAAGCATATAATGTATATTCCAAATTTTCACCCTCTACAAACTGCCCGGTAATTAAATTGTATTTATTATGATCTTCACATTGGCAAGTTCCTTCTAAACCATCAATTTCTAACGTAGAGCAATTTTTAGGAACGTGATTCGGATCTGCTGCGTCAAAAGCAACATAATTAGACCCGGTATTCATAATTATAATTCCTCCGTGACCATAATTTCCTATATAAACCGGATTTGAAGGAAAATTTAAACCGTTGTATTGTGGTAAACTTAAATCAACTACTACGCTGAAATTCAAATCAAATAAATACGGATTATCTTTTCGATTATCATCTTTACTGCAACTTAAACAAAGCGCAAGAACCAAAAAACTGAAAATTATTTTTTTCATCATAAAAATTTGAGCTGCAAGATAACATGATTGTTAAGCTTGCTAAAATTTATTATATTTGTTTTAGCTGAATCCCATGCAAGTGGGATTCTTTTTGTATATATAAACGAAGAAGTCATGAGTAAAGTATCTTATTATACTGCAGAAGGATTACAAAAATTAAAAGCCGAATTAAATCAGCTTAAAGATGTGGAGCGCCCAAGAGCTTCGCAAGCCATAGCCGATGCTCGAGATAAAGGAGATTTAAGTGAAAATGCCGAATACGATGCTGCCAAAGAAGCACAAGGATTATTAGAAATGAAAATTTCTAAACTGGAAGAAGTTGTAGCAAACGCACGCGTTATCGACGAATCACAATTAGATACCTCAAAAGTATTAATTCATAGCAATGTGAAAATAAAGAATTTGAGCAACGGGATGGAAGTAAAATATAAATTGGTTGCGCAAAGTGAAGCCGATTTAAAATCGGGCAAGATCTCGGTAGATTCTCCTATCGGAAAAGGATTATTAGGAAAAAAAGTAGGTGATAAAGCCGATATTCAAGTGCCTAACGGAACAATGACTTTTGAGATTCTAGAAATTACGAGAGAGTAATTTTATAAGAAAAGTAAATGAAAAAGCCTTTTCATTCGAAAAGGCTTTTTTTTAACCTGAATTTGATTAAAATACATTGAATCATAGATTTCAGTTGATACTATTGATTAATGATTTGGTAGATGAAATGCTGAAATAAATTCAACATCACGTTTTATTTTTAACAGCAACCGCCGCCATCATAATGATAGGTAGATTCGCTTATAAAAATATCATTCCTATTTAAATTGGTTAAAGCTTCAGCAGTTTTATCGCAAACGGCAAGGGGTTGGTTTTTTAACAAAACGTGTCCTTTTTTATCATCAAAATAATCTTCCTCTCCAAAATAAATTGCTGCTTTTCCGGTAAAAACACACGGACCATCTTCCGGCATTGGGTCTTTAATGGCGGCAACTTCAATACTTTCGATATAAATTAACTCTTCTGTGGGGTAATTTTTAGGATCTAAGATTCTGTACGGTTTTTTTGCTCTAATTTCTATAGTTCCGAAACCGGCATCGGTTAGCATTTTTACGTATTCAGCGAGGGGTAAACTTCCGCTTAAACATAAGGCGCGTAACCTTTCATCATTGCGTAAATTTTCGTTCATTTCTTGTTCACAAATTGGGTCGCTCATTACCAATCTTCCGTGTGGTTTTAAAACACGGTACATTTCTGCAATGGCTTTTTTCAATTCTTTGGTTTTAAAAATATTGAATAAGCAGTTTTGAGCGGCAACATCAATCGAATTATCTTCCACCGGAAGGTGAAGCGCATCGCCTTTTCTTAAATCAACAAAATCACTTTTAAACCACGGATTCACTTTTTCTGCGTCTTTAAAATTCTTTCGGGAAGCTTCTAGCATTTCATCAACCACATCAATCCCGATTACTCCATTTTTTTGTCTTGAAAAATAGGCGAATTGTAAAAGTTCCATTCCGCCGCCAACACCAACGTATAAGGTTTTAGGGTTATTCACCAAATCTCGGGCATGAACAGTACTTCCACAACCGTAATTCATTTCCTGCATAATTTTCGGAATTTTTAATCCCGGTAATTCCCAAACAGGATTTGTGGTGCAACACAAGCCAACATCAGGTGTTAAGGCTGCATCTTTATAGACATTCTTGGTAGTTTCTAAATAACTCATGCTACTTCTACGGCTTTAATTAATTCTTTAAAAAGTGTTATCATTTGCGGTTCGGCTTGTTCTGCCATCGCGATAATTTCTTTTACATCCACCGGTTGCAAATTATCGGGGTCGCATTCGTCTGTTAAAACAGAAACGGCAGCTACCGGAAGGTTGAGGTGATTGGCAACAATTACTTCAGGAACGGTACTCATTCCAACAGAATCGGCACCAATAATTTTTAAATAACGATATTCGGCGCGAGTTTCTAATTGTGGTCCAACAACGGAAGCGTAAACGCCTTTGTGTAAATTGATGTTATTTTCCTTCGCAATTTTTTCAATTTTGCTATTTATTTTTTCATCATACGGTGCGCTCATATCTACAAAACGTTCACCGAATTGCGAAACTCCTTTAAACGCCAAGGGCGAACCGCCTTGTAAATTAATATGATCGTCAATAAGCATTAATTCTCCTTTTTTAAAATCTGGATTTATAGCACCTGCAGCGTTAGAAACCAAGAGTTTTTTAATTCCTAGACGATGCATAATTCGCACTGGAAATGTAACATCTTGAAAACCATACCCTTCATATAAATGGAAACGACCTTGCATGATCACTACTTTTTTGCCTCCTAATTCACCAAAAATTAAATGTCCTTTATGAAATTCTACAGTCGCGGTCGGGAAATTCGGAATGTGATTGTAACTTACATCGGCTAAAATTTTTACTTCTTCTAGTAATTTCCCAAGTCCGGTGCCAAGAATAATTCCTACTTCGGGGTCTTCAAAACCTTTGGTGCGTAAATATTTTACGGTTTGTTCTATGTATCTCATGAATTTAAAAGTTGTTGTAAAACAGGAATATTTTCCATGTCTTTATATTCGTCTATATCGTTTTTTTCGGAAATTAAAGTTACGTTTTTATCCTGCAAATCGGCAAGCGTATCTTTTAAAACATGCGAAGTACTCCATTTTTTTTGCTGAAATAATTCAGGAAGAAAAGTTTTCATTCCTAATAAATAATAACCGCCATCTTTTGCGGGACCAAGAACAACATCGCTGGTCGTTAAAGCTGAAAATGCTTCTTCGATATCGGTTTGCGAAAGTTCAAACAAATCGCTTCCTACAATTACAATATCTTCATAACCGTCTTGAAAACCTTCTCGAAAAGCATTCGCCATTTTTTCTCCTAAATCCTTTCCTTGTTGAACTTTTTTATCGAAAAGTTCAGCTGAAAAATTATCATTTTTAAGAATTTTATTGGAATAATAAACTCTTTTATCGACTGAAAGCGATTGTGTGATTTTTGCGGTATGTTGTAATAAATAGCGATAAATTTTAAGCGCAGCTTCATCGCCAATGGTTTTTGCTAAACGCGTTTTACATTTGCCCAATTCCGGGTTTTTAGTAAAAATGAGTAGGAGTTTTTTGCAGTTCATTTAATAAACTTTTTCAGCGTTTGTTAACCATTTCCCCCATTTTTTATTGAAAGCGTGTACTTTTTCGGTTTCTTTTTCTTCGGAATCAACCACCAAATAGCCTTTCTTTTTCCATTCAAAAATGCCACCGTATAAATTTTTCACATTCGTATATCCGGCTTTCTGAAGTTTTTCGCCAATATTCTCTGAACGAACACCTAATGAACAATACACCACAATTGGCGTATTTTTATCAGGGATTTGTTTTGTAATTTTTTCAGCAGAGAAATTTTTGTAACCTACGAATTTTGCGTTTTGAAGATGACTAACTTGATATTCTTCCGCTTCACGTGCGTCTAAAATAACTAAAGGGGCGTTATTTTTACTTTCCATTTGTAACTGTTCCACAGAAATATAAGGCACCGAACCCGAATTTTTACTTTCGAGTAATTCTTTTAAGTTGCTGTGTTGCGCACAACTTATAAAAGGTAAAAATGAAAGCATAAGTAGTATTTTTTTCATCACGCGACGCTTCCTTGACAACTGCTTCCGGCACCGGCGGTACAACCATAGCAATGTTGTGAAATTACAATATTTCTGTTTGTTAATTCTTCTTCGTTATAATTGCTGATGTGCTTTATCTTGCTATTCACTTTTAATTCTAGCATTTGGTTAAAGTCACAATCGTATAAATAACCATCCCAACTTACGGAAAGCGTATTTCTACACATTACATTTTTTACCGCTGCCGGATTGTAGGCATCGACAAGCGCGTACATATAATCTTCGTAATTTTCTGAAGCGATTAAAAATTCTAAAAATCGGCTAATGGGTAAATTGGTAATTGCAAAAAGATTGTTGAATTCGATATTGAAATCTTCCCAAAGTGCCTCCTTAAAATCTTTTTCCATCGCTTCTTGATTGGTCGGTAAAAAAGCGCCGGAAGGATTATAAACTAAATCGAGTTTTAATCCGCTGGCTTCTTTTCCGTAACCTACTTCATTTAGCATTTTTAGGGCTTTTATAGAACTATCAAAAACTCCTTTTCCACGTTGTTTATCGGTTTTTTCGCGTTTATAAAACGGAAGCGAAGACACTACGTGAACATTATGCTTTTTAAAAAATTCAGGTAAATCGTTATATTTTTTATTCGCCATAATAATGGTCAGGTTAGAGCGAACAATAAAATCTTTAATCCCCACTTTTGAAGCTTCTTCTACAAACCATCTAAAATTCGGATTCATTTCTGGAGCGCCACCCGTTAAATCTAAGGTATGTGCGCCGGTTTGTTCAATGGCTTTTAGGCAATCTTTCATTGTATCGACGGTCATAATTTCTTTACGATCTGGACCAGCGTCTACGTGGCAATGCGAACATGTTTGATTACACATATACCCTAAATTTAGCTGAAGAATTTCCAGTTTTTTAGGTTGCAAAGGATCATCATTTGTTTTCGATAATTTTTCTTTAAACGTTGGAAGATCGCCTTCGGCAAACAACCCATTACTAAGAAACTCTAACTGTTTCACCGGATTGGAAAGTTCACTTTTTCTGGCGTGTAACGATTTTTTTGTCTTCATGAAAATTCAGGAGTTATCGATTGAAAAAAAGCTTTCAATAATATATAACGATAATTTTAGCGTTTTGGATGTAATGACTTTACATCGAAAGCTTTTTGTATTTATTCATCATTTGTACGCCGTGCACAAGCGTGGCACCGCTTTCTATAGCTGCTCCTGCGTGAACGGCTTCCATCATTTCTTCTTTTGTAATTCCGCGTTGTAAACCGTCTTTGGTATAAGCATCAATGCAATAAGGACATTTTACCACATGGGAAACAGCTAAAGCGATAAGTGATTTCTCTCGAGCAGAAAGTGCGCCTTCTTCAAAAACTTTCCCGTAGTAATCAAAAAATTTTTCACCGAGTTCTTCGCTCCATTCTGTGATTTCACCAAACTTTCTTAAGTCTGTCGGATCGTAATAAGATTTAGCCATACAATTTCTTTTTAGTTAAATGTAAGCATTCATCAATATAAATTAGAAAATTCAGGCTATTTTTTATTGAGTTAACTTGAATTAGGACTTTTTTAGTAAATTAACACTTTTAAGCAACGCATGAAAAAAAATACTAAAGGTCCAATTACGTGGTTTGTACACCATCCTTATTATTCAGGGTTTATTGTATTTTTTTTCGTATTTATTTTAAGTTCAATTATTGCGAAAAAAGAATTTTCCCTTGCTAAAGAAGAAGAGGAAGATGGGAAAATTAGAACTTTACAAATAGTTCAGCAGAATATCGAGCAATCGCTTAAAAGCAGTTATATTTCTACCATAACGCTCGCCCTAACTATTGGTGATGATAAAAAACCAAAAAAATTTGAAACGGTCGCGCAAAAAATAATGGAATCTAATGAAGTTATCGATGGCGTTCGGCGTTCAATTAGTACCTAATGGAGTTATAAAATATGTTTATCCTTTTGAAGAAAACAAAGCAGCTTTAAATCTTGATGTCTTAAATTCCGCAACGACAAGTAAAGAGGCCTTAAAAGCCATAGAAAGACATAAGATATATTTTGCAGGACCTTTACAGCTTAAACAAGGCGGGGTTGGAATTGTAGGAAGGTTGCCGGTTTTTATTGAAAATGAATTTTGGGGTTTTTCTGGAGTTATTATAAAACTAGAACGCTTAATTAGGAATTCAGGAATAAGTAATTTTGAAGAAAATTATCGATTTCAACTTTCTAAAGTGAATCCGGTTTCAGGAAAAGAAGAGTTTTTCTTAGAAGGTGCTGAAGATATAAACTTAGCTGAAACTGAAAAAATAACCATAGAAGATGGCGATTGGAATATTTATATAAGTTCTTTAAACGAACACGAAGCTTTTAACGCCACTTTACCTGTTTTAATTTTAGGATTTTTACTCGCCTGTGTTTGTGCAACCATTACAGTTTTGGTTTTTAAACGACCCGGCGAACTTCAACAATTAGTAGAAGTGCAAACCGGTAAACTTCTTACTTCAGAATTAAAATTTAAAGCCATTTTCGATCAAGCCGGTTTGGGAATTGTTCATTTAACAGCAGATCACGGAAAATTTATCGAGGTAAATAAGCGTTTTTGCGATAAATTAATGCTCACCGCTTCAGAATTGAAAGAGAGAAACTTCTTTGAGTTTATTGAAGGCGATGCTGCTTTAGATAAAAATTTACTTGAGCATCAAAAAGTAGAAGTTAAACTGATACGAAATGATGGAATGCCTATTTATGTTAGGCTCACCAATTCCCCTTTTAGTAGTAAAAAAGGACTAAGTTACATTACCATTGTTGAAGATATTACCGAAAAGAAAAAAACCAGGCAACATTTAAAAGAGTTAAAAACGAGAATGGAAATGGCAATTCGAGTTTCTAAACTTGCTTATTGGGAATGGAATGTAGAAACCGATGAAATTACATGGTCAGCTAGAATGTATGAAATTTTTGGAGTTTCAAAAGATCAAGAATTAGGATCTTCTTTGGTGTTGTCGCATGTCTATCCGAAAGATTTAAAAAAATACAAGCGATATACAAAACGATTATTAGAAGGTGATACCTTAAAACCTTATGAAGTTAGAATTCATAATACAAATGGAGGAATCATTTATATTTTAGCGCACGTAGAAAGTGAAATCAATGAAAAAGGAAAAGTAATCAAATTAAAAGGGAGTTTATTAGACGTAAGTAAAGAAAAACGGGCAGAAAAAGAATTAAACCATTCCTACAAATTAGTGCTTGAACAAAACAAACGTTTGCTAAATTTCTCTTATATTATCTCTCACAATTTACGGTCGCATTCCAGCAATATCCAAGCTTTATTAAATTTATTAGGAAGTACTTCTGTAGATGAAGAACAAAAAGAAATGCTGAATATGCTAACTTCAGTCTCAAAATCGCTAGACGAAACTTTATACGATCTAAACGATGTGGTAAATATTCAGAAAAATACCACGATCTCTACAGAACCACTTTTAGTTAAAAAATATGTTGATCGTGTGTTAAGCGTTTTAAGCAGCCAAATACGATCAAAAAAAGTAAAAATAACCTTAGCAATTCCTGAAGAAGCAAAAATTAATTTTAACCCTGCATATTTTGAAAGTATTTTGCTTAACTTTATTTCAAATGCAATTCGATATAGGCATCCAGAGAGAATTCCAGAAATAACCATTCGTTTCGAGATAGAAGAAGAGTTGAAAAAGTTAAGTATACAAGATAATGGGATTGGAATTGACCTTTCAAAATATGGAGAAAAACTCTTCGGAATGTATAAAACCTTTACCGATCATCCCGACTCTAGAGGAATGGGACTTTTTATGAGTAAAAGTCAATTAGAAGTTTTAGGCGGAAAAGTAAGCGTGGAAAGTGAAGTTGGTAAAGGAAGCACCTTTACATTATATTTTAAATAAGCGAAAAATGGAATTCTGTGTAATCGATGACGACAAAATTTATCAGTTTTTGGTAAAAAAAACCATTAAAAGTGTTGATAAAAATTTTATTGTAAATTTATTTGAAGACGGTTTAGAAGCGATAACCACCTTCAAAAATAAAGGGATTTGTTGTACAATTATTTTATTGGATTTGAATATGCCCAATATGGATGGTTGGCAATTTATTCAGGAATATGAAAAATTGCAGCAAATTGGAGATCAAAAACATAAAATTTATATTGCTACTTCTTCCATTTCTAAAGCAGATCGAGAAAAAGCAAATCAATTTAAAATAGTGCAAGGATATTTAACCAAACCAATTACCAAGGAAAAAATTAAAGATTTGGCAACAGCTGTATAAAAGTGGTAGTTTAAAATTGATTGAAAAATATAATTCTCAATTTAGTTAACTTCACATTAATCTTCAATTTTAAAAATTCACAATATTTATTAAAAAAGACTTTGCTAACCGGAATGAATTCAAATTAACAAAGTCTTTTTTAGAACAGCGCTTTTTTTAGTTTAATTTTTTTTGTAAACCCGCTAACATTGCTTTTGTCATTTTCGAAAGATTATATTCGTGTTTCCAATTCCAATCTTTTCTAGCCTGCGAGTCATCGATACTCGATGGCCACGTTTCAGCAATATCTTGTCTAAAATCCGGGTTATAATCAATAGTGAATTCCGGAATTTCTTCTTTAATACTTTCAGCAAGTTGTTTTGGGGTAAAACTAATTCCGCCTAAATTATAAGAAGAGCGAATTTTAAGATTTTCCGCAGGAGTTTCCATTAGTTGAATGGTTGCTCTAATCGCGTCATCCATAAACATCATTGGTAAAGCAGTTTCTTCACTTAAAAAAGAAGTATATTTTTTTACTGCTAAAGCTTCATGAAAAATCTCTACCGCATAATCTGTGGTCCCGCCACCTGGAGCGGTTTTATAACTTATTAAACCAGGATAACGAATACTTCTAACATCTACACCAAATTTTTTATGATAATATTCGCACCAACGTTCGCCAGATTGTTTGCTAATTCCGTAAACCGTGGTTGGTTCCATCACGGTAGTTTGCGGAGTTTGGTTTTTTGGAGTACTTGGCCCGAAAACTGCAATGCTCGAAGGCCAAAAAACTTTATTTATTTTCTTGTCTTTTGCAAGGTTTAAGACATTAAAAAGTGAATCCATATTTAAATGCCAACCGCGCATTGGGAATTTTTCTGCTGTTGCGCTTAACATTGCAGCCATAAGGTAAACTTCGTCAATCTCATAATGCATTACAATATCTTCTATGGCTTTGTAATCGGTTGCATCGGCGATTTCAAAAGGGCCAGATTGCATAAGTTCTTCATTACCTTCGCGAATATCTACGGCAATTACGTTGTCTTCTCCATATTTTTCACGCAGCTTTAAGGTTAATTCGGTTCCAATTTGGCCACATGCGCCAATTATCAAGGTTTTTAATGCCATAGTCTTTAAATTTTCTAAATTTGTAATGCCTACTAAAACAAGGTTCAAAAGAACAATTTTTATAGATCATAACAAAATCAAATTTCCGGTAAAAAATAATTGATTTATCGTATATTTCCCCTTATTTTTCTGTCATGAAGAAACCTAATTTATTGAAATACAGTATATTTTTAGTTTGCGGATTTATGATGATGTTATCATGTAAAGAAAAGGAAACTACTGAGGTTAAAGAAAAGTCTTATCAAGAGCAAAATGCAGAGGCACTTTCTCAAATTATTACTATAGATAAAGACCGAAAAATAACACTTCTGCCCGCTGCTAAAGAAGCTACAAACAATTGGAGCGCTTACTTGACGTTAAAAAACGAAATTGAAAATTTTGATAACGTAACCTTTCAAGAAGTTATTAATAACAGCAATAATTTAGTTGAATCGGTAGTAAATTTAAAAGCTTCAATTCCTGGAAATTTTGATGTAAAACCGGTGAGAGTTCGTATAAATGTATTACTAACCAAAGCAGAAGTCTTACGTCAAAAAGTTGAAAATCCAAGAATAAAAACGAAAACGATCGATACCTTGGTAAACGATTTACACAAAGCTTTTGGGGATTTAAAAATTCAATTAAATGAAGTTTACATAGAAACTTTAGAAGAAATAGAATCTGAATTTGAGCAAGCTATTCAAGTAGATTCAACCGAAAATCCTTCAAATAGTACTTCTGAAAATTCAACAAAAACTCCAGTAAGCACACAATAGCATGAAAAAAGTATTATTTTTTTTACTCTTTTTAAGTTCAATCACTTTTCAAGCGCAAGAGAAAGAAATTGAAGAAAGACTTGAAAATTGGCACAATGCCGCTGCGGAAGCAAATTTCGAAGAATATTTTTCTTACTTTACAAAAGATGCGATTTTTATAGGAACCGACCCGACGGAATATTGGAGCATAGAGGCTTTCAAAAATTTTTCAAAACCTTATTTTGATAAAGGAAAAGCGTGGAGTTTTACAGCAATCGATAGAAATATCTATAACTCAAAAAATGCTAAAATCGTGTGGTTCGATGAACTTTTGCAAACCCAAATGGGCTTATGTCGAGGTTCAGGCATTTTAAAATTAGTCAATGGTAATTGGATGATCGCTCATTATGTACTTTCCATTAGTATTCCTAATGAAAATGTTGAAGCTGTCACCAATCTAAAAAAGAATTTCGAAGAGAAATTTATTCAGCAAAACTCAAAATAACACGATAAAAGTGTAACAAACTATAGAAATAAATAACCAATAAACATCAATTATAAATTTTAGTATGAAAATTAATTTTAAACAAACCGTATTCTTTGCAGCTGCTTCCCTTGCGTTGGTAGCCTGTAAAGATGATAAAAAGGAAATGGCAAAAGCCGAAGAAGAACGCACGCCGGGAATCGATATTGAATATATGGATACCACGGTAAGTCCAAAAAATGACTTTTACAATTACGTAAACGGTAATTGGATGAAACAAACCGAAATTCCTGAAGACAGAACGTCTTGGGGAGGTTTTCAGGTGTTGAGAAAAAGCACAGATGATGATGTATTAACGATCATCGACAAGGCTAAACAAAGCGGAAAATATGATAAAAATACAGATCAAGCGAAAGCTATTTATCTATTTGAAGCCGAATTAGACACGATGGCTAGAAACGAAGCGGGAATTAAACCTTTACAGCCAGCGTTAGAAAAAATTAACAACATCAAAAACGTAAAAGATTTACAAGAAGTAATCGCCAAAAATCCAGCTACTATTTCAGATCCGTTTTTTGGGTTAGCCGCGTTTTCAAATCCTACCAATAGTGATATGAATTCCGCTTACATTACACCTGGTGGTTTAGGACTTCCAGATCGTGATTATTACACCAAAGATGATGCAGAATCTGAAAAAATCAGACAGCAATATGTAGATCATATCACAAGAATGTTACAATTTCTGGGTGATAGTGAAGCAGAAGCGAAGAAACAAGCCAAAACTATTTTAGCTTTAGAAACACGCTTGGCAGAACCACGTTTAGATAAAGTTGCGAGTAGAGATTTTAGAAATTTCAATAATCCTCGTTCTTTAGAAGAATTACAAAAAATGGTTCCTGCTATCGATTGGAAACAATGGATTAATCAATTAGGTGTCGATAAAAAATTAGACACCGTTTTAGTAATGCAGCCAAAATATATGAAAGAGTTGCAAAAAGTATTTGCTGAAGGAAACGTACAAGATTGGAAAACCGTGATGCGTTGGTCAACCTTAAATAATTCCGCAGGCGAATTAACTACTGAAATTGAAAAAGCCAATTGGGATTTTTACAGCAAAACTTTAAACGGCGCTAAAAAGCAACTTCCAGCAAAAGAACGCGCACTTTCAACTGTGAACGGAAGCGTAGGCGAAGCTTTAGGAAAATTATATGTAGACGAAAAATTTCCGGCAGAAGCAAAGCAAAAAGCAGAAGAAATGATCGCGAATATTATTGAAGCTTACCAAGATAGAATTGAAAAACTAGAATGGATGAGCGACACTACCAAGCAAAAAGCGATTGAAAAATTAGATAAATTCACCGTTAAAATCGGTTATCCAGACGAATGGGAAGATTATTCAGAACTTGCGGTAAGTAACGATAAAAGCTATTACGATAATATGGTAGCCGTTTCAGAATGGAGTTATCGCGATAACCTTTCTAAAATTAACGAGCCGGTAGATAAAAAAGAATGGGGAATGTCGCCACAAACCGTAAATGCGTATTTCAATCCGTTTAACAATGAAATTGTATTTCCTGCGGCAATTCTTCAACCACCATTTTACAATTATAAAGCTGACGCAGCTGTAAATTACGGCGGAATTGGAGCGGTGATCGGTCACGAAATTTCACACGCTTTTGATGATAGCGGAGCGCGTTTTGATGCTGATGGAAACTTAAACAATTGGTGGACCGAAGAAGATCTTGAAAAATTCACCGAACGTGGAGATAAACTTGCTGAACAATACAGCGATGTTGAGGTTTTAGATAGCGTTTATATTAACGGTAAATTTACCTTAGGTGAAAATATTGGCGATTTAGGTGGTGTTTTAGCCGCTTACGACGGATTGCAAAAATATTACAAAGAACACGGAAGACCAGAAAACATCGACGGTTTCACTCCAGAACAACGTTTCTTTATGTCTTGGGCAACCGTTTGGAGAACCAAAATGAGAGATGAAGCTTTGCGTTCTAAAATAAAAACAGATCCACATTCTCCGGGAATGATTAGAGCATATGTTCCATTACAAAATATCGATGCGTTTTATGAAGCATTCGACATTAAGGAAGGAGATTCTATGTATGTTGCACCAAAAGATCGTGTGTCTATTTGGTAAAATATGTAAACTTATTTTTATAAAAGCTGTCTTTTTTAAGGCAGCTTTTTTTATGTCGAAACTTTTTAAGAAGATAAAAAAAAGTTATTCTGAATTTATCTCAGAATCTCATTTAATTATTAATAAGTAGTGATGAGACCCTGAAATCGAAGATTCAACGGAGTTAATCAAGTTCAGGTTGATAGAAAAATATTGTAAGATTTTAAAATCTAAGAATCAAAAAAGTCTAATGAATTCACAAACAAACTTACGCTTAACTTCAAGGCTGAATTGAAAAATTAAACTTCAATAATTCACGTGTTTTTTCGCTGGAAATAATTTTCCCTTTTGAAGAAGAATCGTTTAGAAATTGAGGTATTTCTAATTTGTATTCGGTAGCTTTTTGTTGATAATATTCTTTTTTTGAAGGATGGAAAGGAAAAACGCCGTGAACAATTTTCGGTAAATTTTGTTGCTGAATTAATTGAAAAATAAGCGAAATACAATCCTTTTGATGAATAAGATTTATCGGCGCTTTTGGATTTTTTAAAGAAGTTCTACCTGCTAAAAAATGAACCGGATGTCTATTTTCACCAATCAATCCGCCAAATCGAATTATGGTTGAAGAAAAAACCGCACTTTTCTGAAATAGGTTTTCAGTGGCGATAAGTTGTTTCGCATTTTCTGTGGTTCCGTTTGGTTTGCTTTTTTCTGTATAGGCAGGAAAAGGAAATTCATCCTGAAAAACAGAAGTCGAGCTTACAAAAAACATTTTTTCAAGCGATGATCTTTCCAAATAAGGAAATAAATTTTTAATTTTTTGCTCAAAATTCTCCTCAGGATTTTTTCGTAAACCCGGTGGAATATCAATGATTAATATTGCTACATTTTCAAGGAATTCTTCAATTTTCCCTTCAACTTTTTCTTCAGTAAGTTTTATTAAAAATGGGTTTATTTTTTCTTCAGCTAAATCAGTAATTTTTTCAGCAGAAGTTGTACTTCCATTTACATTATAACCTTCTGCGATTAATTTTTTGGCTAAGGGAAATCCTAACCAACCGCATCCTAAAATGCCAATAGTTTTCATTTTAATTCTTTTTTGGTATCGATTGTTTGTTTGGTGATAATCGCGTCGTTCAATACAAAAGGTTTTGGCATCATCGCTTTCGATCGTTTAGGAATATCTATCCATTCATTTTCCAAAAGATTATTACTCGCTTCGTAAATTTTCAATACCGGAAAAGTGTTTTTATCAACAAAAAAACTTAAGCGAAGCGTATCGCGATCTACAGCGTAATACGTCAACAATTTATTATTCGTTCTGTTTTCGTAAAAATAATGTTGCTTTTCTTTATCTAAAGGAAGCGGGGTTTTTCCGTTTACTGAAAGATTAGAAAAATTATAATTTTTATCTGCAAAAATTTCCAATCTGTTGATAGTTCTTAACGGAAGAATTTTTATCGTAAAGCGGTTTTTTTCCACCACTGTAGAATCTAATTCCACAAAATAATCTGCCGCAGGAATCGCTTCTACTGGCGCTTTAGCTGAATAAGTAAATTGATTTCCGTATTTACTATGAAAAATAGCTTTTGTTGAGGTTGAATCTTCAGCTGAAATAAATTCTTTTGTCCATTCATCTAATTGATGATCGTAAGTATTCCAAGTAGCGGTTTGCTTATCAACATCAAGCACATAAAGCAAACTATTAGGTTTTGGGTTTTCTTCAGAAAAACTTGCGTTTGTATGCGCGAGTATAAAAAATAAGCCACTAAAAAGGAAGCAAAAAATCGAGAGCAAATATTTACGTTTATAAAAAGCAAAAATCGGAAGTAATAAACCTACTAGTAAAACCGTAAAAACTGCGGAAATAACCAGCATTTTTAAACCTAAACCGACCGGAAAAAATTGTATGAGCGGTGAAAAAATAAAAATTGCAGGAATGGCAAAAATCAGTTGAATACCAAACCAGGCGTTCACTTTTTTAATCATCAAGAAAAACCCGATCATTATAAAAAATAAAGGAATAATGAAATAAGCCGCACCTTTTAAAGCAATCGCAATTCCGGTGTTGATTAATAACCAAATGAATAATGGCGCGATTAGTAAATTAGGAAGGCGTTCTTTTTCAACTTTTTTTCCGTAGAAAAGAAACGTGATCGCCAGACTTAAAAAGACAAAAGTCCCAATATAAAAATGCCCGTTATAAGTGAATCCATTTAAATTTTCTTGATATTCAGGATATAAATTTTTAAGAATACTCCAGCTGAAAAAAGCAATAATTCCACTAATAATTAGTGAACCGAGAAAAGGTAAAAAGCTTTTTAAACTATCTTTTAAAGTTAATCTCCGCTTTCTAAATCCATAAATAATTAACCCAATAAAGAAAATCCAGGCTAAAATTAGCATCGGAAAAATCCACGAAAACGGATAATGCACTAAATCTAAAAGCGGAAAATTAAAATAAACACTTTCTTCTACTGAAGCTAAAGTAGTTAAATGTTTATTACCAAAATAAGGCAAAAGCGCTGTTAAATAAGTGGCTTGATGCGCAAGTGAATTTGCATCTAAATTTTCGGGCGTATCGTTCGCGGTGTGATAATCAAAATGATCGTCTATAAATGCAAAAAAGAAACTCGGAATATCTTTTTCTTCTCTAAAAACTGTCGCATCGGTGTCGTTAGGAAGTTTTTTATAAACGCTATACATTAACGAAGTCGCATTGGGAAAACGCGGATTTGCTTCAGCGAAAGCTTTAATTAATTTGGTGTTCCCCGAATTTGTTTCTAAAATGGTGTTTGAAGGTCCGCCGCTTCCTCTGGCTTCAAAATTTAAGACCAAGCCAATATTTTCTGCCCAAGGATGTTCAGCTACAAAAAGGCCGGCGCCATTTAAACCAATTTCTTCCGCATCGGTAAAGCAAATAATAATATTGTTTTTGTGCGAAGTATTATTTCCCAGAAATACGCGTAAACTTTCTAAAATAGTGGCAACGCCAGAAGCGGCATCGCTTGCGCCGGGAGAAGAATGAACTGCGCTGTCGTAATGCGTAAGAATTAGTAAATCACTTTTAGGTTTCGGTTTGCTGCCTTCAATTTTTGTAATAATATTTTCTGGAGCAGTAAATGTTCCTTCTTTACTTAAATGATATCCTTTTTGTGTTTGTACTTGTAAGCCTAATTCTTGTAATTCTTTTACGATATAATTTCTGACTTTACTATGTTCTGCGGTTCCTACGGAATGGGGTTTCTGACTAATATTTTGAACATGCAAAAAAGCCTTTTCCATCGAAAAACCCGAAGGTAAACTTTCTTGATAATTATTTACTTGTGGCATAATGCTATTAAAACTTATGTAAACAAGTAGAGCAATTGCTGCTAAAACGCCACTTTTAATGATGAAATTCCGCATAGTTAAAGATTAATTGTAGAAAATCTAGTGAAGTCTAAAGTTAATAGTTGAGTAGAAAACTTTACGTGGGAAGTTTTTAAATTATAAAAAGAAGGAAGATATTGAAAGCAATAGCTTCTTAAAGATTTATAGTTAGGAAAGTTGAGTAGCAAAATATTCCTAAAAAAAATACTGCTGAATTTTTTACATCTACTTTCTTTTGAATTCTTCACCTTTTTTAACCTATGATCTCGCATAACTAAAGATACTAAAAATTAAAAAAAGTAAAGAAGAAAGTTTTAGGCATGAAAAAAGCACCACGTTTGTGGTGCTCAGAAAATTAAATAATAATTATATATTATTGAACTAAGCGAACTTCTGTCGCAGTCATTCCTTTTCTTCCTTCAGATTCAACGTACTCTACGTGATCTCCCTCATTGATTTGTTCTCCATTTAATCCTGTAACGTGAACAAAGATGTCTTGACCTGTTTCGTCGTTGGTAATGAATCCATAACCTTTTGATTCATTGAAAAATTTAACTGTACCTTCCATTGTAATAAAAAATAATAATATTAATAAAGCACAAACGTACAATTAAAAAATGTAACTGAAAGTAAAAATAATGTAAATTTTTATTCAAATTATTGAAAATAAGAATTTAATCAATTCCTTTTTCTTTCATTTTGTTAAGATTTTCTGGGCTTAACGTGTAATCTTTTAATTTTTTTCCTTTCCAACGATGATATAAAAAAATAGGCATCATAATGAAACAGCTGGCTAACACGGCAATACCAATAATTTTATCTCCGGTAGGTTCGTTTTCTTCAAAAATTCTGAAATAAAAACCAACCGCTACTGCCGCAACAATGCTAATGAGTAATATGATTAATATTTTTTTTACCATGATAATTTAATTCTTAGTAAGTTATTAATTTTCTGCGATATGCGGTGAGCATTTTCGATTTTGAAACAAAACCGATATATTTTCCGTTTTTAATAACCGGTAAATTCCAAGCACTGGTATTTTGAAATTTTGCCATCACCTGTTGCATATTATCTTTTCCGTAATAAATATAGTCTGGTGCATCATGCATCAAAAATTCTACCAAAACCGAATCGTGTAACGTCGTATCGAACATAATTTCTCTAATATCATCTAAGGTAATTACGCCTACCAATTCTTCTTCATCGTTTATTACGGGAAAAAGATTCCGTTTTGATTTTGCGACCGCATTATGCAACATTTCCTTAAGAGACATTTCAGGTTTTAGCGAAATAAAGTTTTGCTCTATAATTCGGTCCAATTTCAGTAAGGTTAAAACCGCGTGATCTTTATCGTGAGTAATCAGCTCATTATTTTCTTTTAATTCTTTGGTGTAAATATTATAATCAACGCGTGCTTTAGTAATTAAAAAGGAAATTGCTACGGTAATCATCAATGGAATAAATAACGCGTAACCGCCGGTAATTTCAGCAATTAAAAATATCGCGGTTAAGGGAGCTTGTAAAACGCCTGCCATTAAACCTGCCATTCCTACTAGCGTAAAATTACTATTGGAAAGTTCGAAACCAAGTTGGCGACAAATATTCACGAAAAAACTTCCGCTTACCGCGCCAAGAAAAAGGACAGGAGCAAAAACGCCACCAACGCCGCCACCGCTTAAGGTCACAGAAGTCGCAATGGGCTTTAATAAAATTAAGCCGATAATTAAAGAAATAACCACCCAAGGATTTCCGATGGAATCTTTAAATAAAAACGCATCGAAAGCAGTCGTATAATTTTGAGAAATAAGGTTGTTCATAAACGTAAAACCTTCTCCGTAAAGCGGCGGAACTAAAAATGTAAGTACGCCAATTATAAAACCTGCAATCGTAATTTTTAAATAATCGTTTTTTATTCGTTTAAAATAATGTTCTGTAGTAAAATAAACTTTAGAAAAATACAGCGAAACAATAGCGGTAATAATTCCTAAGATTGAATAAAATAAAATATTTTTAATGTCGAATTTCTGAATGTCATGAAAATCAACAATATATTGTTCTCCAATAAATAGCATTCGTGTGACTACTGCTGAAATTGATGCTAACAATAGCGGTAAAAGCGAAGCAAACGTTAAATCTAAACTGAAAACTTCAATCGCAAAAAGAATCGCAGCAATTGGTGCTTTAAAAATTGCTGAAAGTGAACCTGCGGCGGCACAAACCAACAGTAATTTTCTTGTTTGCGCTTTCATATGAAATAATTGCCCAATATTGGCTCCAAACGATGCTCCCGTGGCTACCGATGGGCCTTCCAATCCAACTGAACCTCCAAAACCTACTGTAAGCGGCGCAGTGAGCAAAGAAGAAATCATATTTCTTCGCGCCATTTTACCTTCTTTTTTAGAAATGGAAAAAAGCGCCATCGGGATTCCGTGACCAACATCGCGCCTGAGAATAAATTTCTTAACTAATAAAACCAATAGTAAACCTATAAAAGGAAAAATAAAATACAGGTAAATATGGTAAGAATGAATACTTCCTTTTTCAAAAGCTTTGGTTATAAAATGCGTAATGTTTTTAAGAATTACTGAAGCTAACCCGGCCAATAATCCTACAATTACACTAAGGATAAAAACGAAATTTTTATTGGAAATATGTTTATATCTCCAGATTAAAAAACGAGTAAAAGGTGTTTTTTTCTTAAGCATTTTCTAACCTCAATTCTTTAGAGTGCTAAAAAAATCCTGTGGTTAAGCAGGATTTTTTGATTATTAATTTAATTTAAGATGAAGCTCTTTTAACTGTTCATCATCTATCGGCGCAGGCGCATCGATCATTACGTCGCGGCCAGCATTGTTTTTTGGAAAGGCGATAAAATCTCGAATACTTTCTTGTCCGCCTAAAATTGCAACCAATCGATCTAACCCAAAAGCAAGTCCGCCGTGTGGAGGCGCTCCATATTGAAACGCATCCATTAAAAATCCAAATTGAGCTTCGGCTTCTTCTTTAGAAAAACCTAAGTAATCGAACATTTTCGCTTGGGTTTCTTTATCGTGAATTCTAATTGAACCACCGCCAATTTCATTTCCGTTTAAAACCAAATCGTAAGCATTGGCTTTAACTTCTTTAGGATTGGTCGCCAATAACGGAATTTGTTCTTTTTTAGGGGAAGTGAACGGATGGTGCATTGCGTGATAACGTTCCGTTTCTTCGTCCCATTCTAATAGGGGAAAATCGATTACCCAAAGCGGAGCGAATTCATCTGCTTTTCGTAAACCTAATTGGGCGCCCATTTCCATTCTAAACGCGCTTAATTGCGCACGTACTTTTTGGGTTTCGCCACTTAAAATACAAATTAAATCACCAGGTTTTGCCTCGGTTTTTTCTGCCCATTTTTTTAGATCTTCTTCTTCGTAAAATTTATCTACGGAAGATTTAAAAGTACCATCTTCATTATATTTTGCGTATACCATTCCTAATGCACCAACTTGTGGGCGTTTAACCCAATCGATTAATTTGTCGATTTCTTTTCGGCTATAACTTGCGCCACCGGGAATGGCAATTCCTACCACTAATTCTGCTTCATTAAAAACTTTAAAATCGCGGTGTTGGGTGAAATCGTTTAATTCGCCAAATTTCATTCCGAAGCGAATATCGGGTTTATCATTTCCGTATAAACGCATCGCCTCGTCATAAGTCATTCGAGGGAAATCTTCAACTTCAACTCCTTTTATTTCTTTTAGCAAATGTCGCGTTAAACCTTCGAAAGTTTGTAAAATATCTTCTTGTTCTACAAAAGCCATTTCACAATCTATTTGCGTAAATTCCGGTTGTCTGTCGGCACGTAAATCTTCATCACGGAAACATTTTACAATTTGAAAATATTTATCCATTCCGCCAACCATGAGTAATTGCTTAAATGTTTGTGGAGACTGAGGAAGTGCGTAAAATTGCCCTTCATTCATTCTGCTGGGAACCACAAAATCTCTTGCGCCTTCCGGTGTAGATTTAATTAAATATGGAGTTTCAACTTCAACAAAATCTTGATTAGAAAGGTAGTTTCTAACCGCAATACTTACTTTGTGGCGAAAAATTAATTTGTCTTTAATCGGGTTTCTTCGGATATCTAAATAGCGGTATTTCATGCGTAAATCTTCACCGCCATCGGTTTTATCTTCAATGGTAAAAGGGGGAAGTTTGGCTTCATTTAGCACAGTTAAATCGCTCACTAAAATTTCAATTTCTCCAGTTGGAATATTGGTATTTTTAGATTCACGCTCTATTACTTTTCCTTTTATTTGTATAACAAATTCTCTACCTAAATTTTTTGCTTGTTCCATCACAGCAGCGGGAGTGCGCTCTTCATCGAAAATAAGTTGCGTAATTCCGTAGCGATCGCGTAGATCTACCCAAATCATGAATCCTTTATCGCGTATTTTTTGTACCCAACCTGAAAGTGTAACTTCTTGTTCGGAATGATTTATTCTTAATTCTCCGTTTGTGTGACTTCTATACATGCTATTTTCTTGAAATTTGAATGCAAAAGTAAGAAGTTATCATATTTTGGACTATTATTATTGGAATAAAATTGAGGCTGTTTTTAGATTTTTTTATCTTCCTAAATAACTTGAAGTTAGAAATTTAAACTTCTAATGTTAAGTTAATGTTACGTAAATATTGATTTAATGTAAAATAAATTGTATATTTGTTAGGTAAACATTAAAAAAGAGTTATGAAAAAGATATTGATGATAGCAGCATTTGTGTGCACTGGAGCACTATTTGCGCAAGAAGTAGAGCCGAAATTTGAACAGAATGGAGATGTAGTTAAAGGAACTTTCTTTCATGATAACGGAACAATTCAACAAGAAGGAACGTATAAAAACGGAAAACTTGATGGTCAGTGGGTTATGTATAATAAAGAAGGAAAAAAAGTTGCCCTTGGTGAATATAATAATGGAGAGAAAACCGGAAAATGGTTTTTCTGGAAAGAAGATCAATTAACCGAGGTTGATTACTCTAGCAATAGTATTGCTGAAGTTACTACTTGGAAAAACTCTAATGTGGTAGTGAGCAATGAATAATTGAAATTTATAGTTAATATGAAAAAGCACCGAATTTTCGGTGCTTTTTTATTTTAGGATTGTGAAGGGATTACCAAAAAAGGAACTTTGGTGTGAAAACCAATTTCATCGATTACTTGTTTGAAAAATAAATTTTCGAAAAAAGAATGTTTGTTATTTACCATTGCTAATAAATCGATAGCGTTTTTTTTCTCGTATTCATAAATAAGTTTTGGAATATTATTTCCTTCTACGATTTTAAATTTATGATTCTTACTTTCTAATTTCTCTTCTAATTGTGCTTTCTTTTTCTTTTGTTCAGAAGATAAAAAGTCTTTTTCTGAAGCGTGAATTACATGTAAAGCTGAATTTTCTTTTGTAGAAAGATAATTTAGCCACCGAAGCTGAGAAGTATTATAATCGATTTCATAATCGGTTGGAAATAAAATTTCTTGAATTCCTTTAAAAACATAATCTGACGGAATGGCTAACACTGGAATTTTTGCACGATGAATAACACGTATCGTTGTAGAACCGAATAACACTTCTTTGGCTCCTGTAGCGCCTTGCGTTCCCATTATAATTAAATCGATATGCTCATTTTCAACTTGCTCATTAATTTCATCAGTTAAAAGATTAAAAGATGAAATTTGTTTGAAATGGTGCAACTTATTGCTGAATGTTTGCTTAATTTTTTTCTCTAATTTTTGTAAACCTACGGCAGAATTATTCTTATAAATTTCATCTAATCCGGGATTTATGGAAGAATAGCCAATATATTCCGTATCATAAACTATAGGTGTATAAACATTTAGCAAATAAAAAGTGCATTCTTCTTTTTCAAAAAGTTGCAAAGCGTATTCAATTGCGTTGAATGCATTATCAGAAAAATCGGTTGGAAGCAGAATTTTTTTCATCTTCAAAAATCAATTTTAATTCCTATTAAAAGTAAAGCATTTAAAACTAATTTCCGAAAAAAATAAAATTATCCTGTTATGGAAAATTAAAAAGCCGGTCTGCATAAAGCAAACCGACTTTCGAATTGGGGTAAAGTTCGGGTAGAGTAAACTTTTACGTTTTACTACCACTTAGGTATATCAAATATAGAATGTTTTAGCGTTGAGATTTATTTAATTAGATTACTCGCAGAGAGCTATCGATGATTGGAAAGTTAAGTTCGGTGAATTGTAAAATTTACTTTCGTCGATTTAATATTTTATTTTTTTTTAAATAAAAAAAACAGCGGTAATACACAGTCATAGTTTATTTACAAAGTTTGTCATCGCTTCCAAAACTTCTTCGAAATCATATTTTTTTGAAAGATTGTTTTCTCTCAACTCATTTTCGTAGTCAGTTGCAAGGTAATAACTTGCTTCTAAGCCTAGCGCACTAATCTTATGTTTAAGTTTATGAACATTATCTGCTGCTAGTTGATAATTTTTAGAAGATAGGTTGTTGTGGTAGGTTTCTATTTCTTCTGGCAGTTCTTTTTTTATAATATTGATGAGTAAACTTTCAAAATCTGTATCTCCACCAGATAGTTCTTTTATTGAAGATAGATTTGGTTGTTCTTTCATAGCTTTTTAGCGAAGTGAATTTTGAAAATTTCTATACGAATCGTTTTTAAAAAATCTTTCGTGTATAAAATTTACTACTTCTTTAGCTATTAAAAAAATTAATGCTTTATTTATTTTTTTGATATTGAAGAAAAAAGTCGTCCCTATACCTTCTTTAATTTCTAACCAAACCTTGCTATTATACAGTTGCACTACTTTTTGAACAATGATAAATCCTATTCCTGTAGATTTTTCATGCTTTCGTAAGGAACTAACTATTTTTTCAAAATGTTCTTTTGCAATACCAATGCCGTTGTTTTTTACAGAAAAATATAGTGCGTTTTAGTTGTTGAATAATCGATTAGAGCCTATTTTATTTCCTTTTCAATTAAAGTTTGGAGCGGTACTTATCAACCAATGTCTAATTTCTCTATTTTTTAGCCTTTAATTAGTTCGTTTAAACTCCAATATTCCAATAGCGCTTTTAGTTTAGTTACGTAATCTTCATATTTTAAAGGCTTAATAATATAACCAGCTATGCCAATTTCATAACACGCTAAAATATCTTTTTGATTAGCGGAAGTTGTTAGCACAATAGTGGGTAAATATTTTAGAATAGCATCTTCTTTTAAAATCTTTAGAAACTCTATGCCGTTCATTTTTGGCATATTTAAATCCAGTAAGATAATATCGGGTAAAGGTTTATTATTTTTCAGGAGGTTTAAGGCATCTTCACCATTTTTTGCTTCAATAATTTCGTGAGGCATTTGTGAAGAAGTAATGGTGCGATTGAGTTTCATAATCTCAATCATATCATCCTCAATAAGTAATATTTTCAGTTTATTTTTCATAGCTTCTTCTACCTTTATCATATAAAATTGTAATTAATTTTTAAAATGTATTTATAAATTCGGTAGAATACTTATTTGTGTCGACCAATGTTTAGAAGACAAAGTTAAACCGTTAATAATATATTCAAATATTTTCTATTGCTGAAAATTAACTTGACTTTTTCTTAATCTTTAAATTATATGGCAGTAATGTTGAATAATTACATTCGCAAGATTTAGAATTTTCAGAAATGGTAAAAAAAACATCAAATAAATTATTTTTTACGTTTATATTTTCACTTAGTCTATTTTTTATTCTTGCTTTTCTAAACGCTAAAAATAATGATTCTACTTATAAAGAATTACCAATAGAGACTGAAAATTTTAAAATTTTAATTGAAAAAAAAGTTGATGAACTTTCTACAGAAATTGATGAACTCGTTCTAATTTCAGAAAAATATAAAAATGCTTCCGCTTCGTTAAACGCAGTAAAAAATCAACTTCATCAAACCAGAATTTCTTATAAAAAAATAGAAGCTATTCTTACTTTTTATTATCCCGAACACGTAAAAGCTTACTTAAACGGCGCTCCTTTACGGCATTTAGATCCTTTTCCTGTAGATGAAAAATACAAAGAAAAAGGCTATTATGTAATGAATGCCACCGAATATAAAAAAAGTCTTCCGCTAGATTTATTAGATACTGAGCATTATAAAGGCGAACCAAAAGTGATAAATCCTAAAGGGCTTCAAGTGTTAGATGAACTTCTTTTTTCTGAAGAAGCAACTAACAAGAAAGAAGAAATTTTGCAGTTAGCTCAACATTTGCAAGAATATTTTCAGCCCGTAAAAAAAGCAATTTCAAGCAGAACGTATTTTTATGATTTCGAAATTTTTGAAGCCTTACGCCTAGAATTAATACAAATTACAAGTTTAGGAATTACCGGTTTCGACACGCCGGGTTCATTATCCGGAGTTGAGGAAAGTAAATTTGCACTCAACGGAATTCAATTTTTTCTGAATCCCTTTTTAGAAAAATTACCGCCAAAAAAATCAAAAAATATTCGTAGAAAATTAGAAGAAAGCATTCAATTTTTAGAAGATGATCATGAATTTTCTACATTCGATAGATTAACGTTTATTAAAAAATATATCGATCCGTTATATGCTGAATTTATGTCAATTCAAATCGAATTAAATTTGCGTTCTACCGCCGCGGTTTATGGTAAAAAAGCCTCTTGGAATTCTTCTAGCGTTTCTATTTTTTCTGAAGATTTTTTAAATCCCTACTATTATAGTTTATTAAAAGAAAACGAAGATTCTAAAGATTTACAAAACCTTGGTGAAAAACTATTTTTCGATAAAATTTTAAGTAATTCAGGCAAGATAAGTTGCGCAAGTTGTCACCAACCAGAATTAGCTTTTACCGACGGAAAAGCAAAATCTTTAGCCAGCGCAAAAGGAAAAACCGTGTTAAGAAATTCGCCCAGTTTAATTAATGCAGTTTTTGCCGATCGTTATTTTTATGATTTGCGCGCACGAGATTTAGAAGAACAAGCAGAACATGTTATTGAAAGTCACTTAGAATTTGATACCAGTTTTTCAGAAATTATCGAAAAATTGAATATTAATAAAGAATATGAAAACACTTTTAAAAATACTTTTCAGCAAGAAAAAATTACCCGTTATTCATTTGCAAAAGCATTATCTTCTTACGTTTTATCCTTACGATCTTTTAATAGCGAATTCGATAAATATATGCGTAACGAAGTTGCCGAAATAAATGCTGAAGTAAAAAAAGGGTTTAATCTCTTTATGGGAAAAGCCAATTGCGCAACTTGTCATTTTCCGCCAACTTTTAGCGGATTGGTTCCGCCGCTTTACCAAGAAAATGAAAGCGAAGTTCTAGGTGTTTTAGAACAACCGAACACCTATAAAATCGATGATGATTTAGGAAGATTCAATAACGGAATTTATCCCGAAGCCCAAGAAATTTATAAACACTCGTTTAAAACGTCAAGTGTAAGAAATGTAGCTTTAACCGCGCCTTATTTTCATAATGGCGCTTATGAAAATCTAGAACAAGTAATCGATTTTTATGATAAAGGCGGCGCTGCAGGAATTGGTCTTTCTTATGAACTTCCGCAGCAAACACTCTCACCCTCAGCTTTAAATTTAACCGAAGAAGAAAAAGAAGCGCTAATTTCTTTTATGAAGTCACTCACCGATAATATAGGAAAAAATAATTCCTTTTAATTTGTGATTGTTAGTGAATTGTTAATTAAATAATTCTCATTCAAATCTTGATTTTGCTTTATTTTCTAGTGATTTCTTAAAATTTGTTAGGAATATTTCTGAAAAATGAGCTTTAAAAAGTTTTTTTGTTATGCAGGAAAGGTGCTCTAAAATAGGAGCTAACATTAAGTTAAGCATAGGGTAAACTAAGTAACCTTTTCGTAATTAAAGCTTAAATAGCCAAATTCAATTCTACTGCATATCGCAATTATTTTTGCAAAAAATATTTCAAAAACCACTAATAATTGCACCTATGAAAACAAAGTTATTTTTCTTAAGTATAATGATTTCGCTTTACGGAAGTTTATCATTGTACTCACAAACTACTATTCCCGGAGATTCTATAGTCTACGGACCGATGTTTAGCCCTGTTTATAATAATTCTGTACGCGTTTGGGTACTTACAAAAAGCAATACCAATACCAACAATTCTTTAGAACTTTCATTCACAAATGATAACTCCCCCGCAACAGAAATTAGCGGTACGGTTTATAACAGCGATACGCGTTTAGGGTATAACTTGAGATCGTATGAATTTACCGGTTTAACCCAAGGCGATACGTATACCGCAAAATTACTTGCCGATAATTCGCCTGTAAATGATAGGGTGACTTCTATAAAAAATGCTCAAAATACAATCGATGATTTTGAATTTTTATCAGGTGGCTGCGGAAGAATTTACGATTTAAGCAGATGTATAGATCAGCCGGAATCCACATTTCATTTTAACGGGAGCCCAACAATGTTTAATAAAATGGCAGAAGAAGGAAGCGATATGATGATTTGGTTAGGAGACGCTACTTATTTATTAGGTCTTCAGCACGCGATGGGTCAATGTCCAAACGGAGAAGATGACTGGGCAAATAAAGACAATGCTTTTAGTCGTTACGTTTTTCAAAGAAATTATCATGACAGTTTAACCGTTGCCATGCCGCAATTAGCAATTACAGACAACCACGATTTAGGTCCGAATGAATTCGATAAAAATATGCCTACAATTGATGAGATGCGTGATATTTTTATGGATTGGTGGCCAAATCCGGAATATAAAAGTACGCCAGAAGGACAAGGTTTGTATTCTTCATACAAATATAAAGATGTTGAATTTTTCTTATTAGATAACCGTAGTTATAGAGATGGAACACAACAACATTTAGGACCCGATCAATTAGCTTGGTTGAAAAATGAATTAGCGAATTCTACCGCAAATTTTAAAGTTTTAATTAACGGAACTCCTTCGTTTGAAAATAATTGCGGCGGAAGAAATTTCTGTAACACCTCTCAAGCAGATGAATTGATAGATTACATCAAACAAAATAATATTAATGGCGTAATTTCTTTTAGTGCAGATATTCACGAACAAAAATTTATGGTTCGCGACGGTGATGTAAATTATCCATTAATCGATGTGCTTTCCGGAAATTTAAATTCAGATGTGGGTAACGGAAATTACAATATTAATTACGGAACCAGCCACATTCTTACCGGTGTAAAACAAACCTATCTTCGTGTAAATGTTTATGGAGATGAAGACGATCGTAGAATGAAAGTAGAATATGTTGGATTAGACGGGAATCCTTATTTTGAAGAAATTATTCATCAAGACATGTTAACCAGCCAAAATTCTGATGCGCATAATTTAGCTTTACCGATAGATAATTCAGTTGAAGATACTTCACTTTATAATCATACCGTAAATGCCAGTAATTTTACATTAGAAGAAGATAGAAATGGAGAGGCAAATTCAGCTATCCGTTTTTCAAGTAATACAAGTTTAGAGATTCCTTCAGCACAAAGTTTGAAACTACATGATAAATCATTTTCATTAACCTATTGGGTAAAACCGGAAAGTCTTAACCAAAACATCACTTTTTTATCTAATGAAGAGAATAATAAAGGATTTTCATTAGGAGTTTCAGACTTGGGTTATTTTTATTACTTAAATCATAGCACGCAAGAATTTAAAGTGAGTGAATTTCAGTTTTCGCCAAATAAATGGTCTTTCATCGTTTGGAAATATGATAATGTAAAGCGCGTTTTATCACTTTATTATAACGGATTTTTAATTGAAAGTTGGAATGATGTAGCTTCTTCAGAAGAATCTTTAGATGCTATAAAAATAGGAGATAATCTTGACGGACTTTTAGATAATGTAAATCTATATGCGCGACTAATTTCTGATGAAGAAATCTTGCAGGAAGCTGAGGTTGTTTCTTCAAGAGGAGAAGTATTAAAAATGCCGGGAAGTCAAAATATGGCAATTGAAGGAACAATGTTGAACCCAATTTTAGCTGAAGACTTTACAATTCAATTTTGGGCGAAATTAAATGCAGATCCTGGCAATAACTATAAAATTTTAGCAAGTAACGGTCGAATTAATAATAACACTACCGGTTTATCTTTTGAGTTTCCCGATAGCAATAAATTAAACATCGTTGCAGGAACAAATACTTCTAATTGGAATGCGATTTCAAACCAAGGTGATGTATGGAATATAGGCGAATGGAATCACGTTACGGTTACAGCAACTAAAAACGGCTTCATAAAGTATTATTTAAACGGAGAATTTGTCGCAGAAAATTCATTCGAGCAATATGTTCCAAATCCTTGGGGCTTAGGGATTGGCGATAGTCCTTCTTACGGAAGTGATGTAAATGCTGAAATCGATGAATTAAGAATCTGGAAACGCGCGTTAACTCCAGCAGAAATTCAAGAAAATATGCATTATCCACTTACGGGAACCGAAGCAGATTTAGCGCTCTATTATGACTTTGAAATTTCAACCGTAGATACTTCAATTTTATTCAGCAAAGGAACTGAAACCTATGATATTACGTTAGACGGTGGAAGTTTAATAGCGGCAACTTCTCCGGTTTGTGAGCTTGAAGATGATTTTAAAACTAAAGTCATCGGGCAGTGGAGTAAAAATAATACAGTAGAAAATAACGGTTTAGCACCTACGAACGCAATTTCAAGTTACATAAATAATTTAGTTATTGGTAAAAACGCGAATACTGAAACAGATTTAGTTCCTGGAGATTATACCGATTTTAATTACTTAAAAGGCGGTTGGCAAATGAGTCCGCTAAATCTTCCATTTGCATCTTTTAAAATAAATTTAGAAGACGCTTTAACTGATTATGCTACAATTCTCGCAAATTATCAAGATTTTTATTTATTAAAAAGGGAGAATCTTACAGACGATTTTGAAATTGCAGCCCAAGGAACATTAAACGGAAACGAAGTTTCTTTTAATAATATAGATGTTGAAGAAGGTTTTTATTATTTAGCTTGGGGAGATACTTCTCTTTCTACTGAATTGAAACAATTAAATTCAGTAAAACTTTTTCCTAATCCAACTTCTGGAAACGTTACAATTCAAGGACTAGATAATTCAAAAAATATTTCTTTTGAAGTTTACGATGTACTGGGTAGAAAATATAATATTAAATCAACTACCAAAAACGACACTCAGGTAAGCATAGATTTATCAGCTGCTTTATCCAATAACAGTTTACTCATCATAAAGGTAAAACAAGAGGATAGAATGAAAATTTTTAAAGTGATTCGTTCTAATTAATAATTTTTCAAACTCTAATAAAAAGGCAGGAAATATTTCCTGCCTTTTTTTATTATTCGGTTTTTGGCTTCAAAAATGCAACAGTAAAAAATTAACGAAGTCTTTCTGAAAACAAAAAACCCCGATCGTAAGATCGAGGTTTTGCGGTGGTGCCTCCAGGAATCGAACCAGGGACACAAGGATTTTCAGTCCTTTGCTCTACCAACTGAGCTAAGGCACCAGTGCTATAAAGCGGTTGCAAATATATATTCATTTTTACAATTGCACAAACAAAAATAAAAAAAATGCGTTATTTGTATGCTGAAATAAATAATTCTAACAATGAATTTAGTTATCGATATCGGAAATACTTTTATTAAACTTGCTGTTTTTCAGAAAGATGAAATTGTTAGTCGTGCCGTTTTTGAAGATGAAAAATTGATGGAAAAAATTCAAGAAATTTTAAAAACACATAAAATTGAGCACGGAATTATTTCGAGTGTAAAAACTATTCCAGCAGACGAATTAGCATTTTTAAGAAAAAATATCAATTTAATAATATTAGATCATACACTTTCTTTTCCTTTTTTAAATTTATATGAAACACCAGAAACGCTAGGAAAAGACCGACTAGCATTGGCAGCCGCTGCGGTAAAACTTTTTCCAAATAAAAATATATTAATTATAGATGCAGGCACTTGCATAACCTATGATTTTTTAGAAAATAATAAATATCACGGCGGAGCGATTTCCCCGGGAATAGAAATGCGATTTAAAGCAATGCATAATTTTACCGCAAAACTCCCGTTAATTAAGACAACTGATGAAAATGAAACAGAATTAACCGGCAAGACTACAAGGCAAAACATGAAAATAGGAGTCTTGAAAGGAGTTCCGCTAGAAATAGATGGTTTTATTGATCTTTACAAGCAAGATTATAAAGATTTAACAGTAATTTTGACCGGTGGTGACAGCGAATTGTTGTCTAAGAGTTTAAAAAATAGCATATTTGCCCCCGAAAATTTTCTGTTAAAAGGATTGAATACGATTTTAGAATTTAATAAAATTTGATGATTAAAAAACTAGTAGTAATAGCTGTTCTATTGTGTTCAGTTGTTGGAAACGCGCAAGAAATTATTTCCTCACCCTATTCTTATTTCGGAATTGGTTTGCCCAAATTTAAAGGAACCGCAGAAAATAGAATGATGGGAGGTTTAAGTATCCTTTCAGACAGTATTCACGTAAACCTGCAAAATCCTGCTGGTTATGGAGCATTGCAATTAACCACCTATACGTTAGGAGCAACGCACAATAGAACTTCAATTGAAAATAGCACTTCAAGTGATGACATTACCAATACATCCTTAGATTACTTAGCTATCGGAATTCCTACAGGAAGATTAGGTTTTGGTTTAGGGATTATTCCTTATACTTCTGTTGGTTATAAGTTAAGTGAAGAAACCACAACTACTTATAGCGAATATTCAGGTAGAGGTGGCGTGAATAAATTATTTCTTTCAGCAGGTTATCGCGTAACCGATAATTTTAGAGTCGGAATTGAAGGAAGCTATAACTTCGGAAATATTCAAAATAAAAATCTCTTTTTTCAGCAAGGAATTCAATACGGAACAAGAGAAGATAACCGCTCCGATTTAAGTGGATTTACCTTTAATTTAGGAGCGCAATATGAGCAACCCATTTCAGAAAAACTTCAATTAACCTCTTCAGCTAGTTATCGCCCATCGGCAAATCTAACTTCAGAAAATAAACGAATACTTTCTTCTGTAAGATATAACAATGGAATTGAAGAAGAAATAAATATAAAAGATATAGACATTCCTACTACCGATTTAACCTTGCCTTCTCAATTAAGAGTTGGAGCCGGTATCGGTGAAAAAAGACATTGGTTTGCTGGTTTAGAATATCAGCAAATTACGGCTAGCGATTATTCAAATCGTTCGTTTACGCTGGATAATGTTACGTTTGAAAATGCTGCAACCTATCGACTTGGTGGTTATTATGTAAACGATTATAACGATATTACAAGTTATTTTAATCGCATTACTTTTCGAGCAGGAATGCGCTATCAAGAGACGGGGATTGTCCTCAATAATGAAGAGATAAATGAGTTTGGCATATCTTTTGGAGCTGGATTACCGGCGGGAAGATTGTTAAGCAATGTCAATGTTGGTGTAGAGTACGGACAAAGAGGTACAACTTCAGCAGGATTAGTGCAAGAAGACTTCCTAAATATTTTTATCAGTTTATCATTTAACGATAAATGGTTTCAAGAAAGAAAGTTTAACTAATTTATTTATAAAATCAACTATGAAAACTAACTTTTTATTAATAGCGCTTATTGGAGCTTTTTTCAGCACAAATTTGAGTAATGCTCAAGAGGCAGATTGTGGGAGAAATCTTGCTTTGTTTTCTCAAAGTGCGAAAATAAAAGATTATAAATCTGCTCAACCTTACTATAATAAACTTATTGAAAATTGTGAGGACTCTAATATTGTAATCTACCAATATGGAGAGCGTATGCTAAAAAGCTTTATTGAAGATGCTGAAGAAGCTGGAAATACTGAAAAGCAGAAAGAATACGCACAAGCATTAATAGAAAATTACCAAAAACGATTAGAAAATTTTCCTACAAAAACTCCAAAAGGAGGAGTTTATGCAGATATCGCTCAAGTAAAATACGATAACAATCTTGGCGATAAGGAAGAGCAATATGATGCTTTTGAAAAAGCGTGGGAAGCCGATAAAAAATCCTTTAACAGTCCGCGAGCTTTATATACCTATTTTAATGTGTTGATCGATCTTCAAGATGCTGGGAAAAAAGATCTTCAAGTGGTATTTATGAAGTATGATGAATTAATCGAAAAAATTGAAGAAGAAGAGATTCGTCGTGCCGAAGAAGCTGCACCATTAATCAAAAAACAAGAAGATGGTGATAAATTAAATTCAGATGAAGAACGCATTTTGAAAAACTCTGAAATTTACTTAACCAATTTCAGTAAAATTAAAGCCGGAATTAACGGATTGTTAGGACAACGTGCAGATTGCGAAAATTTAATTCCACTCTATAACGGTGAGTTTGAAGAAAACAAAGAAAACGTTGAATGGTTAAAAAGAGCCGCTGGTAGACTTTCAGCTAAAGATTGTACAGAAGATCCATTATTCTTTAAGTTAGTAGAAGCGTTGCACCAAAAACAACCTTCAGCAAAATCAGCTTTATATTTAGGTCAGCTTGCTGAAAAAGATAACAACTATTCTAAAGCCTTAGAATATTACAATCAATCGGCAGATTTAGAAGAAAATCCAATCGACAAAGCGAGAGTTTACAATATGATCGCGAATAATTACAAGAGAAAAGGAAGTTATTCAACTGCGAGAAGTTTTTATAGAAAAGCTTTAAGCAGTCAACCTTCTAAAGGAAGCGCCTATTTGCAAATTGCAGATATGTATGCAAAAAGCGCTAACGATTGTGGAGATAATGTTTTCAATAAGAGAGCCGTATATTGGTTAGCGGCAGAATATGCACGTAGAGCAGGAAGAGTAGATCCATCAATTCAGTCTTCAGCAGATGCTGCTGTAAATAGTTATATGGGAAGAGCTCCACAAAAAACCGATATTTTCCAAGAAGATGTAGAGGTTGGTTCAACAATTAATATTGGTTGTTGGATAGGTGAAAGCGTTCGCGTACCTTCGTTATAATTTATGAATAACACATATCAACATATTTTAAAAAGCATTGTTGTTTTATTGCTAACAACAATGCTTTTTTCATGCCAAGATCGTTTAAACACCGTTAGAAAATGGGAAAAAGGTTTCGAAAAACCGCAAACTAGCGGAGAAGGTATTAATCTTTTTTATACTGATAGTGGCGCGGTAAAAGCAAATTTACGAAGTCCAAGATTATTAGATTATACACATAAAAAATTTCCTTATCGCGAATTCCCCGACGGATTAGAGGTAGATTTCTTCAACGAAAAAAATCAGAAAAGTACCATCGTAGCAGATTATGGAATTGTATATTCAACTACCGGTTTAATAGATTTACAAGGGAATGTAAAAATTACAACTAGCGATAGTACGGTTTTAAACGCAGACCAATTGTATTGGGATCAAAATGAAAATTGGGTTTTTTCAGACATAAACTATAATATTAAATTGAATAACGGCGCTTTAAATAAAGGCGAAGGTTTTGATGCTAATGAAAAATTTGATAAATTTATTTCAAGATCAAACGTAGGTATTCAATACATCGATGAAAGTGAAAAATAATGAAAGTTTTTAAAATTTTTGAATACGCATATCTTGTAGTCGCTGCTTTTTTTGCAGTAGAAGCTTATAGAATTTGGGACGAATCGCAAGGAAGAGCTTATATTTTTATGGCATTTGTAGCGGTTGCTATTTTTATGTTTTTCTTTAAACGACGGTTTAGGAAAAAGATGGAGCAAAATAATCAGGAATAATGGAGGTTGATATAATTATTATCATTTGTTCTCTTATCTTGTCAGCGTTTTTCTCCGGGATGGAAATCGCTTACGTATCTTCCAATAAAATCCACATTGAAATTGAAAAAAAGCAAGGCGATTTTCTTGCTAAAATTTTAGATAAACTTACCCGAAAACCTTCTAAATTTATTGCCACAATGCTTGTAGGTAACAATATTGCACTTGTTATTTACGGGTTTTTTATGGGCGATTTGTTGGTAAATTGGCTTACCGGAATGGGTTCCATCGACAATAGTTTTATTAATTATTGGGTTACCGATGGGTTAATTCTTACCCAAACCTTAATTTCTACGCTTATTATTTTACTAACGGCAGAATTTCTCCCAAAAGTTTTTTTTCAGATTTATGCCAACTCTTTACTGAAAGCTTTTGCCGTTCCGGCCTATATTTTCTATTTACTTTTCAGTTTTATTTCCGCATTTATTATCTGGATTTCAGATTTAGTACTCAAAGTATTTTTTAAAACCGAAGGAGACGAAGTTCAACTCGCTTTTAGTAAAGTTGAATTAGGAAATTACATTACCGAACAAATGGAAACGGTAGAAGAACACGAAGACATCGATTCTGAAATACAAATTTTTAAAAACGCATTAGATTTTTCTGAAGTGAAATCGCGTGAAGTCATGATTCCTAGAACCGAAATTATTGCGGTCGATAGTTCAGAATCACCAAAAAATTTAGTGCATTTATTTACCGAAACCGGACTTTCAAAAATTCTGGTTTATAAAGAAACCAACGACGATATTATTGGTTATGTACATTCATTCGATTTATTCAGAAATCCGAAAACTATTAAATCGATTATGCTTCCGGTGGTTTATGTTCCCGAAACCATGCTCATTAAAGATGTGCTGAATTTGCTTACCAAAAAGCGAAAAAGTATCGCAGTGGTAATCGACGAATACGGTGGAACCAGCGGAATGATGACCGTAGAAGATATCGTAGAAGAATTATTTGGTGAAATTGAAGACGAACACGACCCGATTGTATTAATTGAAGAAGAAATAAGCCCAGGAAAATACCGTTTTTCCGGTCGAGTGGAAGTAGATTATATTAATGAAAATTATAAATTAAACCTTCCTGAAGAAGAAAACTACGAAACGCTTGGAGGTTTAATTATGCATCATACCGAAGAAATTCCCGAACAAGGCGGTCAAGTTCACATTAACGGTTTTAAGATTGAAATTCTAGAAGTTTCCAACACCAAAATTGAATTGGTGCAAATTGAAGTTGTCGAAGAAGATTAAGTTTTCTATAAACTTCAATTTTAATTGTTAACTTGTTTTTTATGAGAAGATTATTTCTAGTATCATTTTTTTTATTTATTTCCAGTTCTTTTGTATTCGCTCAAGACACTATACTTTTTTACGTAAAAAATTCCCAGCAAGAATTCATTAAAAACTATAAAATAAAATTTAATTTTTATCAAAAAGGCGATAGCTTAACTTATTACAGTAATAAGAAGGCAGACATATATCTGCCTTCTCAATTGTATAAAAAAGCCGATTCCATTAAAGCGTCCTATTCATTTTATGAAATAAAACTTACTGAAGAAAACTTTGCAAATAATACTATTTATTTAAATCAAGATTTAGCGATTGATGAAGTTGTATTAAGTGTAAAAGAAAAAGAACAACATCAAATAGGACCCCATAAAACACCTTTTTTTTTTAATAATCTTGGTTTTTATTGTGATTGCCAAATTTTAATCTCCTTTAAAAATAATCAAATAAATGATTTTAAGAATATTAAAGGGATGCGGTTCGCTTTTAAAAACGGTTTTCCATTTAATATTAGTGGGGGAAAACGAATAGAGGTTTTACTAATTGGTTTTAATACCTATAGTGTTATCCCGAAAAAAAACAATTTGCTAACAGAACGTATTATTTATAAAATCCCTAAAAAATTTGGGAAATGGGAGAATGTAGATCTGTCTGATAAAGTTAAACCAAACTTAGAAGAATATGAATATATTGCTTTTGGCTTTAAAGTGATAGATTGGGGGATAAGAGTTAAAATGGATCATAAAAAAAATCATCCAAACCTCTACTTGTTACATGAAGATTATTATAATGAGGGTATGTATGATATAGATCAAGATTTAGAAACATTGCCTTTAATGCAATTAATTTATGAGCAATAATTCTAACCGCTTTTTAATAAGCGGTTTTCTTTTAAAATAGTTTTATAATTTAAGGATTTATCTTATTTTCGCCCACTATATTTAGATAAATTCAAATAAAATGGCAGTATTAAATAAAATTAGAGAACGTTCAGTTTTTTTAATTATCATTATCGCGTTAGCGTTATTCTCTTTCGTGTTAGCAGATGTGATTAGAAGTGGCGGTTTTTCCTCACAAAAATCTCAAAATGTTATCGCCACTGTAAATGGTGAAGAAATTGAGCGCGAAGATTTTGCACGTCAAGTTGAAAACTATCAACGTAACGCACGTGGAAATATGACCACTACACAAGCCGTAAATCAAGTCTGGAATTCCAGCGTTCGTCAAGCTTTATTAAACGAGCAATTTGAAGAATTAGGCTTAGAAGTAGGTCAAGAACAAATTAATGCTGTATTAAGACAACAATTTGCCGGAAATCCTAATTTCACTAATGAAGCCGGAATGTTCGACATTAACAGAATGCGAGAATATATTGCCAATTTAAAATCTACTTCTCCAGAAGCGTATCGCCAATGGATTAATGTTGAAGAAAATATAGCGGAACAAGCCAAAGCAAATATTTATTATAATTTAGTAAAAGCCGGTGTTGGTGCTACTTTAGCTGAAGGTGAAGCGGCTTACCAATTAGAAAATAACACCATCGATCTTAAATATGTATTACTTCCGTACAGTTCTATAAAAGATGTAGAAGTTACAAAAGGTGAAGTAAAAGAATACATTAAGAATCATAAAGAAAAATACCAAGCTGAAGAATCAAGAGACATTCAGTATGTATATTTTGAAGAAAAAGCTTCCGTAGAAGACGAAGAAGCGACAAAAGAAGAATTAAACAAATTAATGAATAGTCGTGTTAGTTACAACGAAGTTTCTAAAATGAACGACACCTTGCAAGGCTTCAAAAACACATCAGATATGCAAGCCTTTTTAGTTGAAAATTCAGATATGCCATCGCAAGAGCGTTTTGTTTTTAAAAGTGACTTGCCAAAAGAAAATTCAGAACAAATTTTCAATTTAAATGAAGGGGAAACTTTTGGTCCGTATAAAGAAAACGGATTCTGGAAAGTTTCTAAAGTAACTGCCGTAAAACAAGTAGCTGATTCTGTAAAAGCAAAAGACATTTTAATCACTTTCGCAGATGCGGGAGTCGACCAAGAAGTTACCAGAACAAAAGAAGAAGCAAAACAATTAGCCGATAGCTTATTAACTGTAATCAAAAAAGACGCTGATAAATTCGCAGAATTTGCAAAAGAATATTCAGCCGATACTTCTACCAAAGAAAAAGGAGGCGATTTAGATTGGATTATGTACAATCAAGTCAACCAAGATAATGAAGTAATCAACTATTTATTTAGCAACGAAGAAGGAAGTAAAGATGTAGTGGAAAGTGAAATGGGTTATTACATTTTTTCAATTGAAGAAGTAACCGAGAAAGAACGCGCTGTAAAAGTAGCGACGTTAGCAAAACAAATCGAACCTTCAGAAAAAACTACAAGCGATTTATATACTGAAACTACTAAATTTGAAATCGCTGCAAACGATGGAGATTTCACTAAAATCGCTGAAGAGAAAAATCTTGAAGCACGTCCGGTAAAAGGCGTAAAAAGCATGCAAGAAAATATTCCTGGTGTAGGAAATCAACGTCAGATCGTGCAATGGGCATTTAACGAAGAAACTGAAGTTGGAAACATTAAACGTTTCGACATTCCTTCTGGTTACGTTGTAGCGCAAGTTACTGCCAAGAATAAAAAAGGATTAATGAGTGTTGAAGAAGCTTCTCCAATTGTTTCGCCAATTATTAGAAACGAGAAGAAAGCGAAAATGCTTAAAGAAAAAATCTCAGGAAATTCGTTAGCTGAAATTGCTCAGAGTCAAAATGTACAAGTACAAACAGCAAGTGCGGTAAATATGAAAAACCCAACCTTGCCTGGAGCTACAAGAGAGCCAAAAGTAGTTGGTGCAGCTTTTTCACTTGAAAAAGGAGCGGTAAGCGAACCAATTGAAGGGAAAAAAGGAGTTTATGTAGTAGAATTGCTTCGTAAAACAGAAGCGACACCTTTACCAAACTATCGCGGAATTGCAGAACAGGAAACAAAACAACGTTCAGCAAAAGCGGTTCAACGTTTAACTTCAGCCTTAAAAAATAGCGCTGATATCGAAGATAATCGCGTAAAATTCTACTAGAAAATAATATAGCATATAAAAAAAGCGACTCGTAAAGGAGTCGCTTTTTTTTGATTAGTTTGAAACTATAAAACCATTTCTTCCCAAGATAAAATCGTTGAAAAGCCTTTTTCTTGAAAATAAGTTTGTTCTTTCTTTCCGCCGGTGGCTAAAATAAAATCGCCGCCCCAACCGCCAAGACTTTTTAATTGCCTGTTGTAATCAGTAAAAAGTTGTTCTTGAATTGTTGGTGTATTTAAAATTTTAGAAAGCAATTGTTCGTGCGTTTTTAATAAATTTTCAAATTCCGATAGGGTTTTGCTTGCTAAAATTTCTTCCGTAAGTAACGAGACTTTTTTTACATATTCTTTTTTATCAGTTAAACTTTGTTTTCGATAATGTTGAATAGAATCTCGGCTATTTTGCTTTTTGTTTAAATGAACAAAAAATAATTCTGAAGAAAATTCTGGAGAAAAATTTACTTCTTTTACCAGCGGCTTTTCATCTTTCAATTCAAAAAGTAAAGGCGTTTTGTGTTGCGCGCAAGCAATATCGTAACCACTTCCCCCAAAAGTCTGTTTCAGTAGTTTATACGGATCAATTTTAGCCCATTCGGCTAGATTTGCAATTAAGGTTGAAGATGAACCCAAACCCCAATGTTGCGGAAATTCTAATTTCGTTTCAAGTTTAATTCCGTTTTGCAGAAAATCAGGTTGAAGTTTTTCAATTTCCTGTAAAATTTTCAATAATCGATCAGCAATCGATTTTTCACCAGTAACCAGATTTTTTAGTTGAATGGAATTATTTTCAATTTTAAATTCCGCTTCAAACCAAATTTTATCGGTATTTGTTCTACTTATCCAAGAAAAATGTGACAAATTAGTTTTGCTAATAGTTAAATGCTGACCGAATTTTGTGGGAACCGCCAAGGCTTTTGCGCCGTCTAATACCAAATATTCGCCGCTTAATAATAATTTTCCCGGACTGTAAAAATGTTTATCCATTCCGAAGTTGTTCTAAAACGCGTACTACCGCGCTATGAGAAACAGTATTTGATTTAAAATGCTCGATTACGTGCGATCGTTCTTCTATAGAAGCATTAAATTGATTTAAAATATTCATTAAGTGCATTTTCATATGTCCTTCTTGAATTCCCGTGGTCACAAGCGATTTAATAGCAGCGAAATTTTGTGCAAGTCCGGCAACAGCTGTAATTTTCATCAATTCTTTAGCTGAAGGATTTCCTAACATTTCCAGCGCGAGTTTTACTAATGGATGTAAACTCGTTAATCCGCCAACGGTTCCTAAAGCTAGTGGAATTTCAATTGAAAATTTAAAAATTCCATTTTCTATCGAAGCTGTGGTTAAACTTTTATAAGTGCCATTTCGCGAAGCGTGCGCGTGAACACAAGCTTCAACAGCTCTAAAATCGTTTCCGGTAGCAAGCACAACTGCATCGACTCCGTTCATAATTCCTTTGTTATGTGTAACAGCTCGGTAAGGCTCAATTTTAGCAATTTCAACTGCTTCCACAAACTTTTCAGCAAATTGATTGGCTTCTTTTTCGTCTTTCATCAAATCGCTCACAGGACAAGAAACTTCGGCGCGCACCAAACAATCGGGAACATAATTAGAGAGAATACTCATAATTACTTCCGGATTATTTTCTTCTGAAAAATGTGCTGAAGCTAAATCTTGAAAGCTTTCAGAAATTTGTTCTAAGCAAGAATTTATAAAATTTGCGCCCATCGCATCTAAAGTTTCAAACTCGCAATGCAATTGGTAATAATTGGCTAAAGAATCGGTTTTGTCTCGCAGTTGAATAGATAAAATTCCACCGCCGCGTTTGCGCATATTTTCGGTAATTTCATCGGTAGAAGCTAACAATTGTTTTTTCGATTTTTCAAAAAACTCGTTTAATTTTTTAGTCTCTCCAGGATAAGTGAAATGAACTTGACCGACTTTTTTCGTATTTAAAACTTCAGCTTTAAATCCGCCACGTTCGCGCCAAAATTTAGCAGCTTTGCTTGCCGCGGCAATTACAGAACTTTCTTCAATCGCCATTGGGATTGCGTAGGTTTTTTCATTAATTAAAAAATTGGGTGCAACGCCAAATGGTAAATAATAATTCGAAAGCGTATTTTCGGTAAATTCATCGTGTAAACGCTGTAATTTTACATCTTTGTTCCAATAAAGTTTGAGGGTTTCTGTAGCTTTTTGCGGATGGCTGAAATAGTTAGTAGCGAGCCAATTAATTTTTTCTTCTTTGCTGAATTTAGAAAAACCGGAAATTTGCGTCATGTTCGATGAAATCTTATGTTTGGTGACAAATATACAATTACTGGAATTGATTTACTATAGAATTTGCGGAAGTGAATCGAGAAAAGATTAACAAAATCTTAGTATTTAACACCTCGGCTACTGCTTTTTTGCTGATTTTTTAGTAAACTTGACATTCAAAATTTGATTTTCCAATATTTATGAAACTTAAAATAATTGCCTTAGCTGTTTTTCTAACAGCTACTAATCTCTTAACTGCTCAAAATAAAGAAATTACACTAGAAGAAATTTGGAGTGGAACCTTTCGACAAGAGCGCTTAGAATCTTTACAATCGCTAAAAAACGGAACCGAATATATTGTACAAAATTACGATCGTAGTGAAAAAGCGATGAAGGTTGATGTTTATAGTTATAAAACCGGTGACAAGGTAAGAACACTTATTAATTCTAAAAATATTGATGGTTTGCCTTATTTTCAGGCTTATCAATTAAGTGAAGATGAAAGTAAAGCATTGCTTTCTACCGATATGGAATCGATTTACCGTAGATCTACACGCGGAATTTATTATGTATATAATTTGGAAACTGGAAAATTAGATCAAGTTTCCGAAGAAAAAATTCAAGAACCTACGTTTTCTCCCGATGCATCAAAAGTTGCTTATGTATTCGAAAATAATATTTATGTCAAAAATATTGCGAGCGGAAAAGTAACGCAAATTACCACAGATGGAAAAATTAATAAAATTATAAACGGGATTACCGATTGGGTTTACGAAGAAGAATTTGCTTTTGTACAAGCATATGAGTGGAATAAAACCGGAGATAAAATAGCTTATTTACGTTTCGATGAAACTCAAGTCCCTGAATTTTCTATGGATATGTACGGAACTTACGGCGAGCAATTATATCCCTCGCAATATGTGTTTAAATATCCAAAAGCTGGTGAAAAAAACTCTGAGATAAGTTTACATATTTACAATTTACAAACAGAAAAAACTTCAGAAGTTGATTTCAAAAATGATTATGAATATTTGCCTAGAATTAAATGGACGAATAATGAAAATTTGTTGAGTGTTCAAGCGTTAAATCGTCATCAAAATAATTTAGACTTAATTATTGTAAATGCTGAAGAAAATAGCAGCAATATAATTTTAAATGAAACCGATCCAGCTTATATCGATATTACCGATAACTTAACATTTTTAAATGATAATAGTTTTATTTGGACGAGTGAAAAAGATGGTTGGAATCATATTTATCATTATGATAAAAATGGAAAATTATTAGATCAAGTAACGCGCGGTCAATGGGAAGTGACCGATTATTATGGCTTCGACCCGAAAACCGGTAGAATTTATTTTCAGAGTACCGAAAATGGAAGCATAAATCGTGATATATTTTCAATTAGAGCCAACGGAAAAAATAAAGCGCAATTAACTCAAAAACGAGGGACAAATAGTGCAGACTTTAGTGCTGACTTCACTTACTTTATAAATACTTATACAAGTTCTACCACTCCTTACGAATTTACTTTGCACGACGCTAGAAACGGAAAATTAGTACGAGAAATTAAAGATAATTCAGCTCTGTTAAAGCAATTAGAACCTTATAACTTTTCAAAAAAAGAAATTTCTTCCATTAATATCAATGGAAATGAATTGAATATGTGGATAATTAAACCGGCTAATTTCGATCCGAATAAAAAATATCCGCTTTTAATGTATCAATATTCAGGACCGGGATCACAAGAAGTTTCCAATTCATTTTTTAACACCAATGATTATTGGTATCAATTATTAGCGCAACAAGGTTACATTATAGCTTGTATTGACGGTCGCGGAACAGGTTTTAAAGGTTCAGAATTTAAAAAAGTTACGCAGAAAGAATTAGGGAAATATGAGTTAGAAGATCAAGTGGCCGCCGCTAAAAAATTAGGTGATCGAGATTATATAGATTCAGAAAGAATAGGAATTTGGGGCTGGAGTTTTGGTGGCTTTATGGCTTCTAATGCAATTTTTCAGGCTAATGATACTTTTAGTATGGCAATTGCTGTGGCACCGGTTACGAGTTGGCGTTTTTATGATACCATTTATACTGAGCGTTATATGACAACACCCCAAGAAAATCCAACAGGATATGATGAAAATTCTCCAATTACACACGTAAACGGATTAAAAGGTGATTTTTTACTAATTCATGGCGGTGGAGATGATAATGTTCACGTACAAAATACCATGCAAATGGTAGAGGCGTTAATTCAAGCGAATAAACAATTTGATTGGGCAATTTACCCTGATAAAAATCATGGAATTTATGGTGGAAATACCAGACTTCACCTTTACACGAAAATGACCAACTTCATTAAAGAAAACTTATAGAAATAATATGGCATCTACAGCGCAACTTCAAAATCAAAAGCAATTATTCGGGCATCCTATAGGATTGTATATCCTATTTTTTACCGAGATGTGGGAACGTTTTTCCTACTACGGGATGCGAGCTTTATTAGTTCTTTATATGACAACTTCCACGTTAGGAACCGATCCTCGCGGAATTGGTTTAGGATGGTCTGAAGAACACGCTTTAGAACTCTACGGCTGGTACACGATGTTGGTGTATGTGCTTTCCATTCCCGGCGGAATGATTGCCGATAAATTATTAGGGCAGAAAAAATCTGTATTAATTGGTGCGCTCATTTTATGTGCCGGTCACGGTGTTTTGGCTATTGAAGATTTATGGGCATTTTATACCGGTTTGGGATTAGTGGTATTAGGCGTTGGAATGTTAAAACCAAACATTTCTACTATGGTTGGTGGTTTGTATGCGCAAGGCGATATCCGTCGTGATAAAGGATTTAGTGTTTTCTATATCGGAATTAATTTAGGCTCTTTGCTAGCAACATTATTAGTCGGGTTTGTAGTAGCAGAATGGGGTTGGCACGCAGGTTTTGCTATGGCTGGAGTAGCAATGCTTTTAGGTTTAATCGTTTATTTAGCTGGATACAAACATTTAAAATACGTAGGGAATTTGGATAAATCTGATACAGAAGCTTCAGATGAAGTTTCCTATGGAAAATTATATGCTGAATTATTTAAATCTCCTAAGCAATTAATTATTGCTTTACTGTTAGTGGTTGCATCATTCATTGGTTGGTATTATTTAGAATGGGGTTATGGTTTATTATTCTTATTCTTAACCTCTATCGTTGCATTAATGATGATGATTTACAAAGAATTAAACACACAAGTTTATAAAGATCGATTTATAGTATTACTCTTGTCATTTATTATGGTGATTATTTTCTGGGGTGCTTTTGAGCAAGCCGGTGGATTAATGAATTTATACACCGATTCTAAAACGGATAGAAACTTATTTGGTTGGACCGTTCCAACTATGATGTTCCAGAGTTTAAATGCCGGTTTCATTATTATTTTCGCCACAATAGTAGCGAATTATTGGGCAAAGCGAAAACTAAAAGGAAAAGAAGCTTCTTCCATTTTCAAAATGGCATCAGGTATTATAATTATGGGCTTTGGTTTCTTATTTATGGTTTTTGCCGCAATGGAATTTCAAAAATCAGGTAGTTCAAGTATGCTTTGGTTAGTATTAGCTTATTTATTCCACACAATTGGGGAATTATGCCTTTCACCGGTAGCACTTTCTTTTATTACAAAATTAGCACCGGTAAAATATGCTTCGTTAATGATGGGTATCTATTTTGCCGCCACCGGTTTAGGAAGTAAAGTAGCCGGAATTGTAGGAGAGTCCGCTTCAGATTTTGGTGAATATTCAGTTTTCCTCGGAATTTTAATTTTCACTATTGTAATTGGAATAATCTTCGTTTTATTAACTAAACCCTTAAAACGACTTACGCACGGTGCTGAAGATAACGAGCGCAAACTGCAAGACGTTCAAGATAACGAACCATACGAATTAGAAGAAAACGTTTAAATTTTTATAAGAATAAAATGGCATCAATAACATCTACCGAACACGATAATTTATTTAAAAGTAAAGTTTTAGGTCATCCCGCCGGGCTATTTGTATTATTTTTCACAGAAATGTGGGAGCGTTTTTCATTCTACGGAATGCGCGTTTTATTAGTCAACTTTCTTACGATGGCAATTGTAGGAGTAGATTTTCCAGGTTGGGGTTGGTCTACCGAAAATGCAGGAGCTTTATATGGAACCTACGCGGGAATGCTATATTTAACACCCATCTTAGGAGGAATTATCGCCGATAGATTAATCGGTTATCGTTGGGCTGTAGTAGTTGGAGCGGTTTTAATGACGCTAGGTCATGCGGCTATGGCTGTAGAAACCGAAATTATGTTATATGTAGGCTTAGGATTTTTAATTCTTGGTACAGGTTTTTTCAAACCCAACATTACTTCTATTATTTCTGAAATGTATAAATACCTTCCGGAAAAGAAAGATGGTGCGTATACCATATTTTATATGGGTGTAAATGCGGGGGCTTTCTTCGGAATGATGTTATGTGGATATTTAGCTGAAAAATTAGGTTGGAGCTGGGGCTTTGGTCTTGCTGGAATTTTTATGCTTTTAGGAACACTTCAGTTTTGGTTAGCGAAACCGCTTTTCGGAAAAATAGGCGGTGTTCCTGAGAAAGGGAGAGAAGTTGAAATTTCTGAAGAAGAAAAGAAAGACTACAAACCAAATCCTTTTACGATGTTCGATAAAATACTAATTATCGTAAGTGCCGTAATAGGATTTTTATATTTAATAAACGACCCGACTTCAAAAATAGGAGATGTAAATCTTCTTCCTGAAAAAATGCCATTTGAACTTGGTGCAGATTCTATTACGGGACCTATCGGTATTGCTATAATTGGATTAGTATTATTTTTGATTTTAATTGTTTCAAGAATTTCGCGTTATACAAAAGTTGTACGTGACCGAATGATTGCAGTCGTAATTTTCGCATTTTTTACGGTAATTTTCTTTTTGTGTTTTGAGCAAGCTGCTTCATCTTTAGTCCTTTTTGCAAGAGATTATGTAGACCGAACGCTTGAAGGAAATTCCGCTTTAATTTACAATATCATTAATACTTTACTTACGGTAATTCCGCTAGGAATAATTACATGGGTTTTAATTCTGTTATGGAAACAAACTCATAAGAAAGTTTTAGGCTCTAATATTGTTTTAATGGTTTGCTTTTTAGGAGTTTGGGGGTTAGTGATTTGGATGTTAGCTCGTGAATTTTCTTCAGATTCTATTGAAATTACCGTTTCATGGTTTAGTATTCTAAACTCTTTCTTCATTATCACATTTGCTTCCATGTTTTCAAAATGGTGGGAAAGTAAATACAATCCTTCTGCAGCTTTAAAATATGGAATTGGTCTTGTACTTGTTGGAGTAGGATTCGCGTTTTTGGCCTATGGTTCAGACGGTATTAATCCTGGTGTAAAAGTGAGTATGATTTGGCTAATTCTAGCATATTTATTCCACACATTGGGAGAGCTTTGTTTATCACCTGTAGGACTTTCCTATGTTAGTAAATTAGTTCCTGCGCGAATGATCGCGTTAATGTTTGGAATGTGGTATTTAGCCATCGCTATCGGAAATAAATTAGCCGGTTCCCTAGGAGGAATGGTAGATCAAATTAAAGAAGAATACAATTTGTCTACTTTCTTTTTAATCTTTACCATAATTCCTGTGGTAGCAGGAATTATAGTAGCGGTTTTAAATCCGTTACTGAAAAAGTTAATGCACGGCGTAAAATAAGCTTTAGGGTTTAATTAAAGCTTTGGAATGCTTTTTGATAATTATTTATTATGAAAAAACAACTGATTTTTTTTATAGCTATCCTTTTATCTGTAGGAGTTTCCGCACAGAAAATTAATTGGATGACTATGAACGAAGCCTTAGAAGCGCAAAAAGAAAATCCAAAAAAGATTTTTGTAGATGTTTATACCGAATGGTGTGGCCCGTGCAAATTACTGGATAAAAACACTTTTCAAAATGAAGATGTAGCAAAATACATCAATAAACATTTTTATGCGGTAAAATTTAATGCGGAAGGAACCGAAGAAGTGACTTACAAAGATTTTACCTATACAAATCCTAATCATAAAGCGAATAAGAAAGGCAGAAACAGTCAGCATTTATTTGCCCATGCATTAAAAATTAGAGCTTATCCGAGTATGGTTTTCTTCGATGAAGAATCAGAAATAATCTCGCCGGTAACCGGTTATCATACGCCAAAGCAATTGGAAATTTATTTGAAGATGATTGCTAATGATGATTACAAAGACTTAACCACACAAGAAGCGTGGAAAGAATATCAAAATAATTTCAAAAATACTTTTAGTAACAATTGATGTTGAAAATGTGCTAAGATGTTCAATAATCAAGAGTGAAAGCTCCCTTTTTACCTGTATAGTGAAAAGGGACTTTTTTTTGCGCACAGGTTTCGCTCCATCTTTTTACATAGCTATGGTAATTGCTGCCATCAACTATAATTTTTTTTGGTTGAAGTTTATTGAGAACGCGTACTAAATTTATTTTAGGAGAATCGTTTAGCAACACATAATCTACAGAGGCGGAAGAAGGCAAGTCAAAAATTCCGTTTTGGTCAATAATTAGCAATGAATTTCCGTAGAAATTATACCAATTTTTTAGGGTGTCTTCTGTAGAAATTTTTTGAAGCGGAATATTATTTTCGAGGTTTTCTACAATTCTTGGAGCTTTTATTTTACCAATAGAATCTGAATAAAATTTATAAGTCGATTGTTCCTGAAAGCCGAGTAAAGTCCCTTTTGAAATATGAAAAACAGTGAAAGATTGATTTTCTTTTTCTTGTTGATGCGAAAAAATATAATAAAGCTGAAAAGAAATGAACAATATTAATAAGGAAACTACCAATCTTTTCTTTTTCATTCGTAAAGTAAAAAACAACGTGATTAATAGGGCATAACCAAAAATTACATACGGTACCGGAAAATAAATATGTTCAATAAGAAAAGCTTTTTGGCTAGCAACCCAATTGATTATAAAAAGTAATTGATGAAGAATAAATTGATAAATTTCTCTCACTAAATCGGGTAGAAAATTAACCGAACTCAGAAAAATAATCAATAACCCTAAGCCTAAAATTATACCTAAAGCTGGGACAACTAAAATATTAGTAAGAAAAAACAAACCCGGAAATTGATGAAAATAATAAATACTTAACGGGAAAACACCTAATTGTGCAGCAAAAGTAACACTCGCAATGTTTCCAAAAAACCGAATAATTTTGTGCGTATGTTTAAAGGGTCTAAAAAAGTAAGGCTGAAAACAAATAATTGCTAAAACCGCGCAATAACTTAATTGAAATCCAACTTCAAATAGCAAATTCGGATTAATCAATAATAAAATTAAAGCAGAAAGACAGAGCATTGTTAATGTTCCTGTTCTTCGTTTTAGTAATAAACCAATACTTAAACACGAAAACATAGTGACAGCTCGCAAAACAGAAGGTGTGAAACCAACGAGAAACGCGTAACTCCACAGTAAACTAATAATTATAAAAGCACTAAAATATTTTCCGAAACGAAATTTCCGAAGTGGATAAAAAATATAATAAAGCAGCCCAAGCAAAATTCCAATATGCAATCCAGAAACTGCCAAAATATGAACCACGCCGGCTTCAGTAAATTTTTCATAGGTTTCATTTGCTAAAGCATTTTTATTGCCTAGTAAAAGCGCTTGCATTAAATGAATTTCTTTCGGTTTAAATCCATTTTTAGATAGTGAAACTTCTAACGTCTTTTTCAGCTTAGCAGCTTTGGTATAAAAGTTAGCTTGATGGTCAATTTTTAGTATTCTTTGTGGCGAAATAGTGATTTGTCGATAAATTCCGCGATTCATCATAAATTTTTTATAGCTGAATTGATACGGGTTTTTAGCAGAATAAATGCTTTCTAAACTATCACGAAGTAAAATTTCATCGCCAACTTTTGCATAATTTGGTAAGGTGTCATTTTCAAGACTTAGTAAAATTTTCCCTTCACTTTTTACCGAATCAATTTGAGTAATTTCAGCTATATAATTATCGAAAAAATGATTTTCGTTGAGTTTTTCTTCAATTACTACACGAAAATTTGCTTTATTTTTTTCATAATTTAAGTAATGATTTTTTGTGTTTTCAGGTTGATGAAGTTGAAAACAAAACATTCCCAAAACTATAAAGACTAATAAAGCGAAGATGGAGAAAAAGGAATCTTGAAACCATAAAAATCGTGCTCTTCCGTAAAGGAAAATAAAGAGTGAAAAACTCACTATCCAGACATAAATCGGCAAATCTGTTACTATAAAATACTTGCCAAAAACAATACCGATACAAAAAGAAATAGTAAGTAAGAGTACGGGATTATTCCATAACCTCATTGTATAAAGTTACAGAAAATAATAAGAACTTAAAAAATACGACGCGCCATGACAAAGGCTTTATTCCAATACGGATTGTTTAATGACGAAACAATTACGCCGCTAGAAGTTGTAGAATGAATAAAATTAACTTCACCGGGAACCAGTTGTACCACCAAACCTACGTGATTAATTACTCTTCTACTTTTATTAGTTTGAAAAAAAAGCAAATCGCCAACGTTAATTTCATTTACACGTAATCTTCTTCCTTCTTTAGACATTGCACGAGAAGTTCTTGGTAGCTGAATGTTTTCTTCCTGAAAAGAAACATAAATTAAACCTGAACAATCCATTCCTTTTCTGGTCGTTCCGCCGTATTTGTATTTTGTTCCTTCAAAAGTTAAAGCATAATCAGCAACTTTACTCGCCGCCGGAACAGGATCATATCTATACGAGGAACTTTTTTTAACGCCTGAAGAATTCCGTTTGGAAGCTCCACAGGAAACAAGAGAAATAGCTAAAATTAAAAGGAAAAGGATTTTTTTCATAGGTTGGTTTTCTTTTCTAACGAATTTTATTGACAATTAATTGTGCGGTTTTTTCACTGGCGCCACTTCCGCCGAGTTTTTGCGCTAATAAATCATATTCTTGAAGTAGTTTTTTTCGGTTTTCTTCATTTAAAATATTCCGCAGCGATTGCTCTAAATTTTTCGCGTTAAATTCATGCTGAATTAATTCTTTCACGACTTCTTTGTCCATAATTAAATTTACCAGCGAAATATAATCCAGATTTATAATTCGTTTTGCGATTTCATAAGAAATAGTACTTCCTTTATAACAAACCACTTCTGGAACTTTAAAAAGAGCGGTTTCTAGGGTCGCGGTTCCTGAAGTTACCAAAGCTGCGGTGGCGACACTCAGTAAATCGTAGGTTTTGTTCATACTCAAAAAGACATTCTTTTTATGCAAATAAGGTTCATAAAAAGAGCGATCTTGACTTGGCGCTCCAGCAATCACAAATTGATAATCAGGAAATTTTTCAACCATTTTTAGCATGGTTTTCAACATTTTACTGATTTCTTGTTTCCGGCTTCCGGGGAGTAACGCGATAATCGGTTTTTGTGAAAGTTTATTTTCGCTTATAAATTCTTGAAAACTAATATCTTTTCGTTGTTGAATAGCATCTAGTAATGGATGACCTACAAAATGAACAGGAAAATCGTGTTTTTTCTCGTAAAAATCTTTTTCAAACGGAAGGATTACGTAAAGTTCATCTACATCACGTTTTATGGCTTTTATTCTGTTTTCTTTCCACGCCCAAATTTGTGGTGAAATATAATAATGCGTTTTAAAACCTTCGGTTCGAGCCCATTTTGCGATCCTAAAATTGAAACCAGGATAGTCAATAAAAATAATTACATCAGGTTTGTATTTAGCGATATCTTTTTTACAGAATTTAATATTATTCAGAATAGTTTTTAAGTTCACAGCAACCTCAACAAACCCCATAAATGCTAATTCGCGGTAATGTTTTACTAAAGTTCCGCCAACTTGCTGCATTAAATCGCCTCCCCAAAATCTAAAATCGGCTTCAGGATCTTCTTTCTGTAAAGCTTTCATTAGATTTGCCGCGTGTAAATCTCCCGATGCTTCGCCTGCGATTAAGTAATATTTCATTTGAATTTATTTAAAACTATCTATCGTAATAAAAATTATGGCAATAGCTACAATTAAAGTTGCTAGCAAAACGCCGCGACTCCTGTAAATTTGCTTTTTCTTGAGGAAAACAAAAAAAGGTAAAAAATTTAAAATTGCGCCTAATGATAATAAATGACCCAAACGGTCTTCACGTCTTGCCAGTTCTAGGGTTTTTGAAAAATCGTATTCAGAAAATGCGGTGATATATAAAAATAAACCCCCGCAAGTAGATAAAATTCCTATTAAAAAACCGATAAGTATTTCTTTCTTAATCATTTAAATTCCAAGTGTTTAATTCTTTAATGGCGTGATGAGCGGTAAGATCGAATTGAACGGGAACTACAGAAACAAAACCTTCTTTTAACGCCCATTCATCGGTATCTTCGCCTTTATCTTCATTTATAAATTCTCCGGTTAACCAATAATAATCTCTTCCTTGCGGATTGGTGCGTTTATCAAATTCTTCTACCCAATGTGCTTTGGCTTGTCGGCAAACTTTAATTCCTTTAATCTCTTTTGCTGAAAGTTTAGGAATATTTACGTTTAGAACAACTCCACTAGGAAGTCCGTTTTCTAACACATTTTTCGTGATTTGCTTTACGAATTTAGAAGTCGGTTCAAAATCTGCAGTAAGCGAATAATCTAAAAGAGAAAAACCAATCGCGGGAATTCCTTCTGTTCCTGCTTCTACGGCGGCGCTCATCGTTCCTGAATAAATTACGTTAATAGAAGAATTCGAGCCGTGATTAATTCCGCTCACACAAAGGTCGGGTTTTCGATGTAAAATTTCTTGTTTTGCAATTTTTACACAATCTGCCGGTGTTCCCGAGCAACTAAATTCTTGGTGTTTTTCGGTTGCTTTTAACTTTACAGGGTCACAATAAAGATTGTCATTTATGGTAATCGCATGTCCCATTCCGCTTTGCGGACTATCGGGAGCGACCACAACAACATCGCCCAATTGTTTCATGATTTTTATTAAATGCCGAATTCCCGGAGCTGTAATTCCATCGTCATTAGTCACTAAAATGAGCGGTTTCTTTTTTGCCATAGTTTCTTTTTTTAACGCCACTAAAATACATATTTAAAAGCTCAAAATAAGGCTGTATATTTTTTCTTCTGAAAACTGACCGCATTATGCTTATTTTATGAAATTAGGTTTAAAAAAAATACTATTTTTAAGCTTTGCTAGTTTTTCTCTATGTTAATAGAAGAATTCAAACATAAAAGGTTGGCATAATTTTTAATGTATGTAAGTGAATGAACATGAAATTTAAGTGGTTTATGAAAAAGAATTTTAAAATATTTTTATTAGGATTGTTATTAGCCGTTGCTTCTTGCAGTTTTACAACTAATAAAAAAATAGATACCGATCCGTCATCAGATAAAGATGAAGTTTTAATTGAATTAATTTCGTTTGTATTAAGTAGAGGTCATTACGATCCTAAAGAAATTGACGATTCTTTTTCCAAAGCGGTTTACGACGATTATTTACTGGGCCTCGATCCTAGAAAGCGTTATTTTCTAGAAAGCGATATGAAAGATTTCAGTAAATATGAAGATAAAATTGATGAAGAAATCAACGAGCATAAAATTGCCTTTTTCAATTTAACCCACGAACGTTTGCTAAAGAGAATTACTGAAGCAAAAGGATTTTATGAAGAAATCCTAGAAAAACCATTCGATTTTTCTGAAAAAGAAACCATCAATACCGATTACGATAACATTCCGTATGCTTCCTCTAAAAAAGATTTAAAAGAGAGATGGCGTCAACAATTAAAGTTTACAGCGCTCGGAAATTATCATGATTTAAAGGAAGAAGAAAAAATGAAAGTGGAAGAAGATGAAAATTATACGCCACTTTCAGATAAAGAATTAGAGAAAAAAGCACGTGAAACCACTAAAAATTCACTTAACGAAGCCTTCGATATTTTTGACGATCTAGATAAAAAAGATTGGTTTTCAATTTATGTAAATTCAATTGTAGAAGAATTCGATCCGCATACGTTTTATTTTGCTCCGCGTGATAAAGAACGTTTCGACATTCAAATGCGTGGAAGTTTAGAAGGAATTGGAGCGCGTTTACAGAAAAAAATGGACAATATTAAAATTGTTGAAATTATTTCCGGCGGTCCCGCTTGGCGTGGAGAAGAATTAGAAGTTGGCGATCTTATTCAAAAAGTAAAGCAAGAAGATGAAGCAGAACCCGTAAACATTGTGGGAATGCCAATAGATGATGCGGTTGATTTAATAAAAGGTCCAAAAGGAACGAAAGTAACCTTAACCGTTAAAAAAGTTGATGGAACAGTAGAAAATATAACCATTGTTAGAGATGTCGTAGAAATTGAAGAAACCTACGCAAAAAGTACAATGGTAGAAAAAAATGATCGTAAATACGGGTTAATAAATCTACCGAAGTTTTATTTCGATATGGAAGATGCCAGCAATAGAAACGCGGCTTCAGACATTAAAAAAGAAATTATTCGTCTTAAAAAACAAAATATGGACGGATTGGTTATCGATTTAAGAAATAATGGTGGTGGTTCACTTTCTACCGTGGTCGATATTGCGGGAATGTTTATTGAAGAAGGACCGATTGTGCAAGTTCGCTCTGGCGATAATGAACGAGAAGTACTTCACGATAAAGACGATTCTATTTTATGGGACGGTCCGTTAGTAATTCTGGTAAATGAACTTTCAGCTTCGGCATCAGAAATTTTAGCAGCGGCAATGCAAGATTATGAGCGCGCGATTATTATCGGAAGCAAACAAACCTACGGAAAAGGAACTGTTCAAAATGTAGTGGATTTAAACCGTTGGATGCGTAACAGCGATTTTGGAGATATGGGTGCGTTAAAAATTACAACACAAAAATTTTACCGTGTAAATGGTGGTTCAACGCAATTAAAAGGAGTTGAGAGCGATGTAGTCGTGCCAGATCGTTATAGTTATATTGATATTGGCGAACGTGATATGCAAAATCCATTGCCTTGGGATCAAATTGAGCCGGCAGATTATGAAAAATGGGATGGGTATATAGACTTCGGAAAAACTATTGAAAGCAGTAAACAGCGCATGCAAAAAAGCGAACAATTAAAGTTGATCGATGAAAGTGCGAAATGGATAAAAGAACAACGTGAAGAAAATGTATATTCGCTTAATTATGAGGATTACAAGCAGAAAATTACTGAAGATGAAAAGCAAGCAAAACGTTTCGATGCCATTCAAGATTACACCACAGATTTAACTTTTACCTCTTTACCTTACGAAGAAGAAATGTTCGAAACAGATACCACGTTAGCTGAAAAACGTTCGAGATGGCATAAAAGTTTAAGTAAAGATGTGTACGTTGAAGAAGCTGTAAACGTGCTTGAAGATTTAAAACAGAACAATATTAGAAGGTCAGAAATGGCAGATATAAAAAAGTAAGCTGAATGCGTCAACAGACAAATTCATTAGCTCAATTAGCGCTCCAAAAATTCAAAAAGAATACTTGGGGCGTTTTGAGTTTTATATTCATCATTTTATGTACACTTCTAGCAATTTTCGCTTATTTAATTGCACCCGATGATTCAGAAAATGCAAACCAGATGCATTTATCGATTCATTCAAAACCACCCGGTTTTCAAGTTGAAATGCTAAAAATTCCCGGACAAATTTCAGAAGAAAACTTGTTTAAAGAGTGGTTTTTTGGTGAGCAAAATTCAGGTACAGAAATTCCTATTTCATCCTATAAATTTAAAACAGACACGTTAAGCGTAATTCCATATTCAGGAGACAGAGAACAAGCCTTAGCAAAAGAATTTGTTGTTAGTAAAACATTTCCGACGAAACTATCAATAAAAGAAATTGAAAAAAAATATATACAATCGAAAACCTTTCTATTAGGAACAGATAAATACGGAAGAGATTTACTAAGTCGTGTATTAATAGGAACCCGAATTTCACTTTCCATCGGGTTTGTGGCTGTTTTTATTTCGCTTATCATCGGGATTTCTCTCGGTGCTTTGGCCGGTTATTTTGGTGGAAAAATAGATGCCGCAATTATGTGGTTAATTAATGTTACGTGGTCAATTCCTACTTTACTTTTAGTGATAGCCATTACGCTAGCCTTAGGAAAAGGATTTTGGCAAGTTTTTATAGCCGTTGGTTTAACGATGTGGGTTGAAGTTGCGCGTGTAGTTCGCGGGCAAGTAAAAAGTGTGAAAGAAATGCAATACGTTACCGCTGCGAGAGCATTAGGCTTTAAAAATTTCAGAATAATAAAAAATCATATTTTACCAAATATTATGGCGCCGGTTATTGTAATTTCTGCAGCAAATTTTGCCGCAGCTATTTTAATTGAAAGTGGGTTGAGTTTTTTAGGAATAGGAGCGCAACCGCCGATGCCAAGTTGGGGTTCAATGATAAAAGATCATTACAGTTATATTATTTTAGGAAAAGCTTATTTGGCAATTGTACCCGGCTTAGCGATTATGAGTCTAGTTATGGCTTTTATGCTTATCGGAAACGCGTTAAGAGATGCGTTAGATGTAAAGTGATTTTTCAATTATTTTTATATATTTCAACTAAATCAAAAAAATTATGGCAACTATATTTACAAAAATCATTAATGGCGATTTACCTGCTTATAAAGTAGCAGAAAATGATAATTTTTTAGCGTTTTTAGATATCAATCCGAATGCGAAAGGTCATACGCTTTGTATTCCTAAAAAAGAAGAAAATAAATTGTTTGATTTATCTGAAAAAGAATACCAAGAATTAATGCTTTTTTCTCGTAAAGTAGCCTTGGCCTTAAGAAAAACGGTTTCTTGCAAAAGAATTGGAATGTCGGTGATTGGCTTAGAAGTTCCGCACGTTCACGTTCATTTAATTCCGTTAAATGAAATGAAAGACGCTACTTTTCAGCATAAAGTAAAATTAACCGAAGAAGAATTTAAATCGTTGGCTGAAGAAATTAAAGCAAATTTTTAAGCTTTTTTCAATTGAATTTCGAAAGTTGTGCCTTCGTTTAATTCACTTTTTAATACCCGAATTTTCCCATCGTGGTATTCTTCAATAATTCGTTTTGCTAAAGATAGACCTAAACCCCAACCTCTTTTTTTGGTAGTATAACCGGGTTCAAATATTTTTTTGAATTTTCCTTTTGGAATTCCTTTTCCGGTATCGCTAATATGAACGTAAGCATTTTTCGAGTCTTGTGTAATATCAATTTTCAGGTCACCCTTTCCGCGTAAAGCGTCAATCGCATTTTTCACCAGATTTTCCACGGTCCAACTAAAAAGTTGTTCGTTTAGTTGAACAAAAATGGGTTCGTCGGGTAAATTAATTGAAAAATTAATAAGTTTAGAAGTTCGAGAACAAAGGTAATCGTAAGAATTTTGGGTGGCTTCGGTTAAATTTACTTTTTCTAACGTTGGTAAAGAGCCTATTTTTGAAAAACGTTCGGTAATGGTTTTTAAGCGATCGACATCTTTTTCAATTTCAATAATATAAGAGGGGTCAACTTTTTCAGTTTTTAAAATTTCAGTCCAACCCACTAAAGAAGAAAGCGGCGTTCCTATTTGATGCGCCGTTTCTTTAGCCATTCCTGCCCAAAGCTTGCTTTGCTCATTAGATTTTGTAGTCTCATAAAAATAATACAGAATCAAAATAAAAAGTAAAACAACGATTGCTACACCAACCGGAAAATATTTTAGTTTGTTGAGAAGATTAGAATTTCCGTAATAAATAACCATTAGTAATTCTTCGCCATCGGTTATGGTTATGGGTATCGGTTTATATTCCGATTCAAATTCTTGTGCAAGTTTTTTTATTTCCTCTTGGCTTTCTACATTCGGTATATTTCTCGTATCGTACGTATCGTTTTTTACCGTGTAAACAATCATTGGTGTAGTAGTGTTACGCTCGAGAACGGTTATGGCTACTTCGCTAAAATCATCGTCTAGACTTTTACCGACAACTTCAGAATACGCGCTCACCCAGATTTCCATTTTATCACGCTCTTCTTGTTTTATTCTACTGAAGAAAATTGTGATATTCCATAAAAATAAAATTACAATGCTGAGCGAGGCTAAAAGTATAAACCATCGGGTAAATTTTCGCTCTCCACTAAAAATCATAGGCTGGAATAAAATTGAGTTTAAAGATAAATATTTTTGGTTTAAAATATTCTCGAATTCTAACTTTTCATTCCTTATCTTAATAGTTATCTTTGTGAAAATTAAAATTTAATGTATTCAATAGATCCTAAAGAAATTCCTACCCAAAAACTTTACGGTTTAATGGTAAGTAGTATTGGCCCAAGACCAATTGCTTTTGCAAGTACAATTAATGAAAAAGGAGAGCCTAATCTTTCGCCTTTCAGTTTCTTTAATATGTTTAGCGCAAAACCGCCGGTTGTAGTTTTTTCTCCGGTAAGAAGAATTCGTGATAATTCAGAAAAGCATACGCTACAAAATGTGCAAGCCACAAAAGAAGTAGTAATTAATGTGGTAAATTATGAGATTGTACAGCAAATGTCACTTTCCAGTACCGAATATGGCGATGGTGTAAATGAATTTGAGAAAGCGGGATTAACCATGCAAAAATCAGATTTAGTTAAACCATTTCGTGTGGCAGAATCTCCGGTTCAATTTGAATGTAAAGTGACAAAAATCGTATCATTAGGCGACGATGGCGGAGCGGGAAGTTTAGTGGTTTGTGAAGTGATAAAAATGCACATTAATGAAGCCGTTTTAGATGAAAATAAGAAAATTGATCAACAAAAATTAGATCAAGTCGCTAGAATGGGCGGAAGTTGGTATTCTCGTGCTAATATGGGAATGTTTGAAGTGCCAAAACCGATTTCTTCTATGGGAATGGGAATTGACAGCATTCCAACTTCAATTAAAAAAAGCAATATTTTAACCGGAAACGATCTCGGGAAATTAGGAAATGTTGAAAAACAACCGGAAGCTGATGAAGTGAAAAGTTACATCAGTGAGAATAAATTAGAAGATTTTATAAGAGAAAGTTCTAACGATAAAATTCACGCCATCGCTCAAGAATACTTGAAAAAAGACGATGTCGATAGCGCTTGGAAATTATTATTAGCAAAAAAATAGGTAGAAAAGAATAGAATTATGGAGTTACAAGGAAAGATTAAAAAAATAGATGAAACTAAAACTTTTGGAAATAACGGTTTTAGAAAGCGCGAAATGGTAGTTACTACCGAAGAGCAATATCCGCAACATATTTTGGTAGAATTTATTCAAGATAAATGTGACTTGCTGAATAATTACCAAGTCGGGCAACCGGTAAAGATCGGTATTAATTTACGCGGAAGAGAATGGGTAAGTCCGCAAGGAGAAACAAAATATTTTAATTCAATTCAAGGTTGGAGAATCGAAAATTTACAACCTAATTCTTCACAAGGAAATACGCCACCGCCACCAGCTGCAGATCAATTTGAGCCGGCTTCAGATTTTAATGAAGAAGATCACGACGATTTACCTTTTTAAAGGAAAATTAACAATAATAAATAAAAATCCGACCTGGCTGGGTCGGATTTTCGTATTGTGGTGTTTAGTTAACCCTTTATAATAATTCAAAAAAAAGCAATGATGAACAAATAGTTATCTTAAAAGGGTAACTCAAAGGTCATTAAATTATTTTTAATATCCAATCTAATTCAGTTCTATTTTTATTATAAATGCTTACTTATCAGATAAATGCACTTTTTACAACCTTTTGAAGATTTCCCAGATCCATCTTTAGCTGAAGCGGAAGGGCTTTTAGCCGTTGGCGGAAATTTATCTACCGAACGATTATTAGCGGCTTATCAAAAAGGTATTTTTCCGTGGTATGAAAAAGATCAGCCAATTTTATGGTGGAGTCCAGATCCGCGAATGGTTCTTTTTCCTGAAGATTTAAAGGTTTCAAAAAGTATGAAAAAGCTTTTTAAAAAGGATTTTTTTCAAATTACTTACAATCAGAATTTTGAAGAAGTAATTAAAAATTGTGCTGAAATAAAACGAGAAGGACAAGATGATACGTGGATAACTTTAGAAATGATTTCAGCATATATTCAACTTCATAAAAAAGGATTTGCAACTTCTGTAGAAGTCTGGCAGAATAAAAAACTGGTTGGCGGTTTATATGGAATTTACCTGAAAGAAAAACGACTTTTTTGCGGCGAAAGTATGTTTACAAAAGTGAGTAATGCTTCAAAATATGGTTTTATTTCCTTAGTAAATAAGTTAAAAAAGGAAGATATAAAACTTATCGATTGCCAAGTTTACACGAAACATTTGGCGAGTTTAGGCGCAAAAGAAATAAGTCGAGAAGCTTTTTTAAGTTATTTAACCTAGTTTTAAAGTGAAACTTTTAATGCGCTAATTAAAAATAATTGCGTGTAAGGATTTTGGGTAAAATTACGGTAACGATATTCGAGTCCTAAATTAATAACCGCGTTGTCAAAAATTTTATAGCCAATATAATTACTGTAACGAACACCAAAATTTGGGAGTTCATCTTTTCCGAATTCCCAAACACCTTCGGCTGAGGTTACTAATAAAAATTCTTTAGCATCCACATTATCACCATTTAAAGGAAATTCAACAGAAAATCTATAACGCGTTCTAAAGGTAGTTTTTTCCCGAAAACGTTGTGCTAATCGTAACCGATGTGCAATTTTAAATCGGTTTAGTTTTTTTCCGTAGGCGTATTGTTCAATAAAACGGGTTTCATTTTGTTTTCCGGTAAAAGTTTCAATAAAACGATAGCGAATTCCCGCACTCACTTTTCCGTAAAAACCTACTTTTCTACTCGTAAAATGATTAAGTTCTAAAAATTGTCCTTCAAACTTTACTTCTTCACTAAAATTACGTTTATTTTCAATGTCTGTAAAAACAATATCGCGTCGTGCGATACCAAAAGTATACGACCAAGGAGTTTCATTTTTTATGCTTACAGAGATTGCCGGATTTATAAATCCATTAAAATTTTCTTGAGCTGAAAGCTTTCCAAATAGTAGGATTAGAAAGAAAAATAAAAATCTAAATTTTTTAGAAAATAAGATAATCATAAGAGTTTTCCGCTATTTCTCGCTTTTTTATGAAATTACCGGAAGCGTCAAACAAAACTTCGAGATGTTTTCTATTACCATCAATTTTCACTTTGGCAACAATCTCGTAATTATCGGGTTTATTTTGAAAAATATTCGAGGCGCGTGAATAAGTTTCCTGAGCATTTTTACTTTGTTGATGAAGATATTGCAACTGAACTTTTTCAATTCTAAACCCTGAATACTGTTCATTAAAAAATTTTTCTATTCTTTTTTTAACTTCAGCATTCAATTTTTTTAACGGAACAGTTACTTCAACATCTTGTAAATTTCCATCTTCGCCAAATTCTATGCTATAACCAACTTTGTTTTTCTTAAACTTGGTTTCATAACTTTTTCGCTTGCCATCTGTTTCAAAATAAAACCGATAGGTATTTGTTTCCTCAAAAAGAACTTCATTAAAAAATTGAATTGCTTTTTCAGGCATTTCATCTTTAGAAATTCGTTCTTCTTTTTCCGATTTTTTTTGCTGTGCAATAGTACTCAAACTATTTAAAATTAGCAGTATAAAAAATAACTTTTTCATAACTATTAAATAACTTTAAGCTAATTCTGAGTGGCGAAAACAGGAAACTTCATGATCGTTTACCATTCCGGTAGCTTGCATATGCGCGTAGATTACAGTAGATCCAACAAATTTAAATCCGCGTTTTTTTAAGTCTTTACTAATCTTGTCGCTTAAGGCAGAAGTTGATGGTGCTTTTTTATAATCGGTAATATTATTTTGTATGGGTTTTCCATCTACAAAATCCCAAATATAATTGCTGAAAGTGCCAAATTCTTTTTGAATTTTCATAAAAGCTTGCGCATTGGTAACGGCCGATCTTACTTTTAATTTGTTTCTGATAATTCCTTCATTATTTAGTAATTCCTGAATTTTTTCTTCAGAATAATTGGCTATTTTTTCATGGTTGAAATCATTAAAAGCGGTTTTAAAATTCTCGCGTTTTCGTAAAATAGTTATCCAACTTAAACCGGCTTGAAAAGTTTCGAGCAGTAAAAATTCAAACAAGGTTTTATCATCGTAAACCGGAACTCCCCATTCTTCATCATGATAAGTTTCATAAAGTTTATCACCTTCGCACCAACCGCATCTTTTCTTCTTCATTTTTATTTTATATTTGAATCTAAAGTAGGAAGTTTTTAAACCATTTTTAGGCACTTTGCAGTAAATTAACCTTATGGAAACAGTTTCTTTAATTCAACTTGTGCTGGAAGAATTTCAGCAAGCAATGCGGTATGATGAATATAAAAATCTAATCGATTCTCTTTTAGCTGAAAATAAATCTACCGGCGCCAACCAAAGCGAACAATTAACCATGTATTCGTCGTTAAACCAACGTAGAATGAAACGTTGGGAGAAAACTTTAAAAATTTCACCAGAAGCAAAAGAAAAAATTGAAGCTTTTCCTAAAAAAATGGGTTGGTTGGTGATTTCTGAAGGTTGGTGTGGCGATGCCGCGCATATCTTACCGGTGCTACAAAAAATGGCTTCTTTCAATAAAAATATTGATTTAAGAATTGTGTTGCGCGACGAACACGAAAAATTAATGAATGAGTTTCTCACCAATGGTGGAAAATCTATTCCGAAATTAATTATGATTGATTTAGCGGAAGAAAAAATTATAGCCGATTGGGGTCCGCGACCTTCAGCTGCTACAAAAATGGTAGAAAAATACAAAAAAGACCACGGAAGTTTAGATGCCGATTTTAAAGAAGAATTACAGCTATGGTACAATAAAGATAAAGGAAAGACAGTTGTAGAAGATATTACAAAAATTTTATATACGGAGGCGCAACCTTTTGGTTAAAGCGGTATCTTCCAAAAAACAACTATCAAACTACAACATGAAAAAACTGTTTTTACTTGCAATTGGGGTAATGTTTTATTCCGTTGCTTCGGCTCAAAATGAAACCGATTCTATCGCTAACGGAAATCAAGAGGTTAAAATAAATTTAGCGATGTCAGTTGTTGGAATTCCCGAAATTTCTTATGAATATTTTCTGGAAGACAATACAAGTGTTGGGCTTTCAATAGGAGCTGCTTTAGATACCCCAGAAGATTTATCGCTCCGTTTTATTGGTACAGCTTATTACCGATTATTTTTTGGTAAAAAACCAAACGCAGGATTTTTTATTGAAGGAAATGCAGCAGTAGTTCATTATCGTGATATTTATGATGAATATTACTATACTTATTATGAAGATGGTGACTATTCTTATATACGTTATGAAGTAGATGATGAATCTACTAATTTTGGATTAGGTGCTGCAGTTGGTTTCAAATTAATGACGCGAAACAATTATGTAGGTGAAATATATGCCGGCGCGGGAAGATTATTTGGCGACAGTCATGATATTGAAGTTTTCCCACGTGTTGGAGTTTCTATAGGAAAACGTTTTTAAGATCGATTAGAAAGTTTAGGTGGAAAATAGTAACAAATTTTTCATTTTTATACTTATACTGAAAATAGTATCTTATGAATTCACGAACTAAAAAGAAATCTTTTATTTTGTTGCTAAGCGGTTTAAGTGTGGTGGCACTCTCACAAATTTCTGCTCACTTTTTAAAGTTAACCGATCTAGAAAAAGGACTTTCTATGGGAGTTGGAATTGGACTTCTACTAATGGCTGTCTTTTTCTTGAAAACAAAATCTTTAAAGCAGATTTCTGAGTAAATAGGAATTTTAAACTATTCTTTCTTCGGAAGTTTGCTTATAAACGTATCTAAATCTAAAGCGTTTTCAATATGAAAATCGCCACTTTTTGTGCGGCGTAAAGCAGATAAATGAGCGCCACTTTCTACTGCTTTTCCAAAATCGTGAGCAAGACTTCTTATGTAAGTTCCCTTGCTACAAGTCACTTTAAAATCAACTTTTGGAAGACGAATTTGGGTTAATTCAAAAGAAGAAATCGTAACTTTTCTCGGATCTATTTTTACCTCTTCGCCTTTTCGGGCATATTCATACAAACGTTTTCCGTCCTTTTTTAAAGCGGAAAAAACGGGCGGATATTGTTCAATTTCGCCTGTGAATTTTTCACTGGCTTTTTTTAATTTTTCTTCAGTTAAATGTTCTGTAGGAAAAGTTTTGTCGACTTCGGTTTCTAAATCGTAAGATGGCGTCGTCCCGCCAAAAGTAAATGTTCCGGTATATTCTTTTTCTTGCCCTTGAAGTTCGGGAATTTTTTTAGTGAATTTTCCTGTGCAAATCACTAAAACGCCAGTTGCTAACGGATCTAAAGTTCCTGCGTGACCTACTTTTATTTTCTTGATTCCGCAGTTTTTTTTAATTAACCAACGTACTTTATTTACCAATTGAAAGGAAGTCCATTCTAAAGGTTTATCGAATACGAGAATTTGTCCGTTTTTAAAATCTTCTGCGGTAAAGTGAGTCATAGTTTAAAATTTCGTTTCAAAGATGAAGTTTTCAGGTTTATTTACAAAATGATTTTTTGCGTTAGGGATAGTAGCGGCATCCTTTTTTATTTGTCTTTTCTATGGAGTCGAAAAGTGTTTACAAATAAAAAAGATATAGCGAATAGCCCGACCCGAAATGGAATGTAGGGAATGCCCAAGTCTTAGCTATAACTTACTGCAATGGCCACAATTCCTACAATTAAACAATAGATAGCAAAATAGCGAAGTTTACTTTTTTTAACCAGTGAAATCATCCACGTACATGCAAAAAGTCCTGAAATAAATGCAGCGATAAAACCGATAATAAGTGCTGAATTATTTCCTGAATGCGTTAACTCTCCACTTAACAGATCTTTTGCGATTTTTCCTAAAATAAGCGGAACAACCATTAAAAATGAAAATCGGGCGGCTTTGGTTTTGTCGTTACCTAGTAAAACAGAAGTTGAAATTGTAGCGCCACTTCGCGAAATTCCTGGTAAAAGTGCAATGGCTTGCGAAATACCAATTACAAAGGCGTTGGAGTAACTTACTTTTTTTTCGGTGTTTTTAGCTTTGTCGGCTAACCAAAGTAATAATGCGGTGATTACGAGCATAAAACCGACTAATAGAACGCTACCACCGAAAAGTTGCTCTAATTCGTCTTCAAATAATACCCCGATTAAAGCTGCGGGAATCATGGAAATGATGATTTTTAGCGAAAATTTGGTTTCTTCATTCCATTTAAATTGAAACAAGCCGCTTAAGATTTTCCAAATATCTTTTCTGAAAATAACGATCGTGCTTAATGCGGTGGCAAAATGCATAACTACGGTAAAAAGTAGCGATTCTTCAGGAACGCTGGTGTCGCCTAAAATGGCTTTTCCTAATTCTAAATGACCGCTGGAAGAAACGGGTAGAAATTCGGTTAATCCTTGAATAATTCCCAATAATAGGGCGTCTAAACTATCCATTATTTTTTCTTACCGGGATTTAAGAGAATGGCGTAAACTTCAATTCCGAAACCAATTAGAACAAGCATTGGTGCAAGTCTAATTCTTCGCCAGTTATAAATTGCAGGGTTAAATACTTCGGGGTCGTCGCTTCCCCCGCCGGCCATTAAAATAAATCCTAACGCAATTACGGCTAACCCGATAAGCATTACTTTAAAATTTTTTCTCTCGAAAATAAAATAAGGTTCTTGCTTTTGTTTTAATTCTTCTCGTCGTTTTTGTTCTCCCATAATTGTTTTTTCAAAAGTAATAAAAGCTATAATTTAATAGTAAAGTTCATCGGTTTGCAAATTTAAAAAGCGTTGGGTGGCGAAAAAAGTACTTAACCAAGAAATAATAATTCCGAGTAAGAAAACGGCTCCAAACAAACTAGCAAGCAGCACTTGATTACTTAATAAATTAAGTTCTGGGAAACTTTTATTGATGTAATATAAAACGCCGGCCATTCCGCATAAAGCGAGAATTGCGCCAATCATTCCTAATTTTATACTTTTCCAAATAAAAGGGCGTCTAATAAAACCTTTTGTAGCGCCAACCATTTGCATGGTTTTAATAGTAAATCGTTTAGAATAAACCGAAAGTCGAATGGAACTGTTGATTAATAGAACGGCGATAAACGTGAAAATTCCGCTTACTACGAGAATCCAAAAACTAATCCGTTTTACGTTATCATTTAATAAAGCAATGAGCGGTTTATCGTAAACTACTTCATCTATAAAATTTTTTTCGGTTAAATCACGCGAAATTTCTGCTATCTGAACTTCAGAAACATAATCGGCATTAAAATAAACATCGATTGAATTTTGTAACGGATTATAGCCTAAAAAGTCCATAAAATCTTCGCCAATTTCTTCGCTGTGCGCTTTGGCAGCTTCCTCTTTAGATACAAAATTGGTGCTTTTGGTATATTCGGCTAAGGCTAAACTTTTTTGAAGCTGATTAATTTCTACTTCTTTCGCGGTGTCTTTTAAATAAATGGTTAAAGCGATTTGCTCCTTAAAATGATCGGCAACTTTTTTGGTATTCAACACCAAAAGCCCTAGCAATCCTAATAAAAAAAGGACGAGCGAAATACTAATAACAACCGAAAAATAAGACGAAATTAACCGTCTTTTCTGATATCTCTCAAAAGAAGAACTCATAAAAAGCGCGTGTGATTTTTTGTAAAAATAATAAAGTAATCGGAACTCTTTTCTTTAAAACGTCTAAACTTTTCACTTTCGTACATTAATAGTACTTTTGCGAATCAAATTTCAGCATTCGTAACTACGAAAAATACAGAAAATGAGCTACAATTTTAAGCAGATAGAAGCCAAATGGCAAAAATATTGGGCAGAAAACCAAACTTTTAAAGCCTCTAATAAAAGCGATAAAGAGAAATTTTATGTACTCGATATGTTTCCGTATCCATCGGGAGCCGGCTTGCATGTTGGTCATCCGCTCGGTTATATTGCCAGCGATATTGTAGCGCGTTACAAAAGACATCAAGGTTTTAATGTATTGCATCCGCAAGGGTACGATTCGTTTGGATTGCCCGCAGAACAATACGCGATACAAACCGGTCAACATCCGGCAATTACCACAAAAACCAATATTAAACGCTATCGCGAGCAACTTGATAAAATAGGATTTTCATTTGATTGGAGCCGAGAAGTGCGCACCAGCGATCCGAATTATTACAAATGGACGCAATGGATATTCATTCAGCTTTTTGAAAGTTGGTATGATGCTGCGGAAGGAAAAGCCAAACCGATTGCTGATTTAGTTGAACTATTTAATTCGGAAGGAAACAGCCAAGTAAAAGCCGCTTGCGATGAGGATGTTACTGAATTTTCTGCGGAAGATTGGAAAGCTTTTTCAGAAAAAGAACAACAAGAAATTTTACTAAAATATCGCTTAACCTATTTAGCTGAAACCGAAGTGAATTGGTGTCCGCAATTAGGAACTGTTTTAGCGAACGATGAAATTGTAAACGGCGTTTCTGAACGTGGCGGTTACCCTGTGGTTCGAAAAAAAATGAAGCAATGGAGTATGCGAATTTCTGCCTATGCAGAGCGTTTGCTTCAAGGGTTAAATGATATTGATTGGACCGAAAGTTTAAAGGAAAGTCAACGTAACTGGATTGGGAAATCTGTCGGAGCGTCGGTAACTTTTAAGGTGAACGATCATCAAGATACAATTGAAGTGTTTACGACCCGTCCCGATACTATTTTTGGCGTGACCTTTATGACCTTAGCGCCCGAACATGAATTGGTTTCAAAAATCACCACACCCGAGCAAAAAGAAGCGGTAGAAGCTTATATTGAAGCGACTGCTAAACGTAGCGAGCGCGAACGAATGGCTGATGTAAAAACCATTTCTGGAGTATTTACCGGAGCCTATGCCGAGCATCCATTCACCAAAGAACCCGTCCCAATTTGGATTGGCGATTACGTTTTAGCCAGCTACGGAACTGGCGCGGTTATGGCTGTTCCGTGTGGCGATCAGCGCGATTATGATTTTGCGAAACATTTTAATATTCCCATAAAAAATATTTTTAAAGATGTTGATATTTCTGAAGAAGCTTATTCAGAAAAAGACGATACAAAACTCACAAATTCAGATTTCTTAAATGACCTGCCGTATAAAAAGGCCTTGAAACGAGCGATTTTCGAATTAGAAAAAATCGGTCAAGGAAAAGGAAAAACCAATTATAGATTACGAGATGCGGTTTTTAGTCGCCAGCGTTATTGGGGCGAACCGTTTCCGGTATATTACGTAAACGGAATGCCAAAAATGATCGATGAAAAGTATTTACCGCTCCAATTACCGGAAGTCGAAAAGTATTTACCGACCGAAGAAGGCGAACCGCCATTAGGAAGAGCCGATGTTTGGGCGTGGGATTCCGAAAAAAATGAAGTAGTAAGCAATAATTTAATCGATGATAAAACGGTATTTCCGTTAGAATTGAACACGATGCCGGGCTGGGCGGGAAGTTCTTGGTATTTTTTCCGGTATATGGAAGATGAAAAGCGCGATGAAGTTTTTGCTTCCGTGGAAGCGATGAAGTATTGGGAAAATGTAGATTTATATTTAGGCGGAAGCGAGCACGCAACCGGCCACTTATTATACGCGCGTTTTTGGACCAAGTTTTTAAAAGATCGCGGCTTGGTACCCGTAGAAGAACCCTTTAAAAAACTTATCAACCAAGGGATGATTTTAGGGGAAAGTGCTTTTGTTTATAGAATTGATTTTCAATTTGAATCAAAAAATAATATTCCAAAAGAAGATATTTTAAATATAGAAAAGACAGAAAATTTTATTTTTAGGGAATTAAATGACCCAAACTTGTTTTTATCTAAAACATTCAAGGAGGAATTTGAAAAATCAGGTTTAGCCACTATTGATGCAATTAATAATTTTTTAGATAATAAAATTGATTTTATAAAAAATGAATTAGCTAAAAATTCTATTAAAATAGATTTAAATATTCACTCAAATTTAACCCCAATCCACGCCGCTGTTTCCTTAGTGAATACTTCTAACGAATTAGATACTGATGGTTTTAAAAATTGGCGTCCAGAATTTAAAGATGCTAAATTTATTACCAACGAGGATGATAAATATATAGTCGGTCGCGAAGTTGAAAAAATGTCGAAGTCAAAATTCAATGTCGTTAATCCCGATGATATTTGTAATGAATATGGCGCCGATACTTTGCGGATGTACGAAATGTTTTTAGGTCCGCTAGAGCAAGCAAAACCTTGGAATACTGCAGGAATTACGGGTGTTTATAATTTCTTGAAAAAGCTGTGGAAACTTTACCATAACGGAGAAGAATTTTCGGTTTCAGAAGAAGCAGCTTCCAAAGATTCCTTAAAAACACTGCATAAAACCATCAAAAAAGTAACTGAAGATATTGAAGAATTCAGTTTTAATACTTCGGTATCAACCTTTATGATTTGTGTGAACGAATTAGCTGCGCAAAAATGTAACAGCCGAGAAATTTTAGAATCTTTGGCTGTTTTAATTTCGCCTTATGCGCCCCACATTGCGGAAGAATTGTGGAGTAAATTAGGGCATTCAGAAAGTATTGCTACTGCTGATTTTCCGAAATTTGAAGAAAAACATTTGGTAGAAAGCACGAAAACTTACCCGATTTCCTTTAATGGAAAAATGCGTTTTACACTTGATTTGTCGTTAGACCTATCAAAAGATGAAATAGAAAAAATAGTGATGGAAGATGAGCGTACCCAAAAACAACTCAACGGCCGCGAACCGAAAAAAGTAATCATCGTTCCTGGTAAAATTGTAAATATTGTTGGATAATAAGAAGTAACACCGCTTTGCTGTAAGAGAAAGGAGAATGGAAATTCTATTAAGGGAAGATAAAATCTAAGTCAATAATTTTGAAAAATTACGTCGATTTAATCTAAATTCTCATATCTAACAGCATAGCGATCTAGATTCTAAAGAATGACAAAATAACCGCTTTATAAAACCTTGTCAAAATGGCGAGGTTTTTGATTTATACAATTCAACTATACGATTTAAAGATTAAAAATTATGATGGGATATTATTTGCTTATTGGGCTAATTATGCTCGCAAGTTGGTATGTAAGCCACAAGCTAAAAAGTAAATTTAAAAAATACTCGAAAGTTCATTTGCAAAACGGAATGAGCGGAAAAGAAGTCGCCGAAAAAATGTTGGCAGACCACGGAATTACCGATGTAAAAGTAATTTCAACGCCGGGACAATTAACCGATCATTACCACCCGACTAAAAAAACAATTAATTTAAGTGAATCAGTGTACAACCATCGAAATGCTGCTGCAGCGGCTGTTGCAGCGCACGAATGTGGTCACGCGGTTCAACACGCCAAAGCTTACGGTTGGTTAAAAATGCGAAGTACATTGGTACCGGTAGTGAGTGTTGCTTCACGTTTTAGTCAGTTTGTCATTATGGGCGGATTGCTTTTAATGGTAATGTTTTCCGTTGGTGTTGGTCAAATGGTGTTATTAGCCGGAATTATTATGTTCGGGATGGGAACGTTGTTCAGTTTTATTACGCTTCCGGTAGAATATGATGCGAGTAATCGCGCGCTGGCTTGGTTAAAAACTGAAAATATTGTGACTCCAGAAGAATATAAAGGTTCGGAAGATGCATTAAAATGGGCGGCAAGAACTTATGTAGTTGCTGCAATTGGTTCATTAGCAACGTTACTATATTTTATCAGTATTTTCTTAGGAAGAGACTAAAAATAATAGCTTTGTAAAATAAAAAACCTCGTAATAAACTTACGAGGTTTTTTATAGCCATTTTTTGAAAATTAGCCGACTACATTATCTATATTATAGCCTAAGTATTCACGCTCTTTCTCTTTAAACTCAATACCGTTTTCGGCAAGTTCTTTTAAAATAGGCGTATAAACTTCTTTATGAATAGGTCGTAAAACGCCTGGTGAGGTAATTTCTTTATTCAATATTTTTATGGTAGCGATTGCCACCGGAAGACCTACAGTTTTTGCCATAGCGGTATAGGTTTGATCTTCACCAATATGAACCATTGTCGAATCGATTTGTTTTTTCTCTCCGTTTAATTCGTAGCCGAATTTATGATACATTACAATCATATCTTTATCATCGGGAGCGAGTGTCCACTTTTCTTCTAAAATTTTCTGAAGCGCTTGCGCCGGCGTTGCGTTTTTAAGTCCGATTTTTTTATTCGGATTAAAAATATCTAATTCTTCCAGCTTATTCCACATTAAATCATCTTGATCAATTTTTAAACTATGACGCATTTTCAGTTCCACAGAATCGGTTGGAGAATACGGTAAAAATGAATTTACAAATTCCCGATAACTCATATTTTCAGAATTTTGCATCGTGTAGGTGTCGTCTGTCATCCCGAGTTGCACAAACATATTCCAGGCTTTGCTGAAACCAATTCTTCTTAGTGTTCCACGGTAAAGTGTTTTTACATCTTCCAGACCATAAACGCTTCGGTATTTTAAGGAATTCCTGTTAGCTAAGCCTTCAAACTTACCGTAACCTTCTATTTCTAAAAATTCTGTTCTTCTAAATAATCGGTGATAGGGAATGTATTTATATTGTCCTTCCTGAATAAATTCTGCAGCGCCGCCTTGCCCGGCAACTACTACGTTTCTCGGGTTCCAAGTGAATTTATAATTCCATAAATTGGTGTCGCTTTCTGGTGCAACCAATCCTCCGGTAAAAGATTCAAAAAGAAGCATTTTTCCACCTTTATCACGAATTCTATCGATCACTTGCATGGCACTCATATGGTCAATGCCAGGATCTACGCCAATTTCGTTCATAAAGGTTAGTCCTTTTTCTTTCACTTTTTCATCGAGCGCTTGCATCTCGTCGCTCACATACGAAGCGGTCACCATATTTTTATTGAAGTTTACACAATCGCGCGCTACTTCAATATGGAATCTCGCGGGAAGCATAGAAATAACGATGTCGGCTTTTTTTATAGCAGCTTGCCGCTCTTCATCTTTAAAAATATCAAGCGCTATGGCTTTGGTTCGTTTATGATCGCCGGCAAATTTTTGCGCGTTTTCTAACTTAAGATCTCCAATAGTAATTTGTAGATCTTCGGCTTCACTTTTTTCTTTTAGGTATTTAATAAGAGCTGAGGTAGATTTTCCGGCTCCGATAATTAAAATATTTCTCATATAAATTAATAACTTAAATTTGCTTGTGTACCTTCAAAGTACTTAATTTATTATCGTTTATAAAAATATATTATGCATCAAAAGTTGTTAATTTTAGGAAGTGTAAGTGGTTTTATTGCTATTATTTTAGGGGCATTCGGGTCGCATGGTTTAGCACAACTTATAAATGAAAAATCAATAAACACCTTTGAGGTAGGAGTTCGGTATCAATTTTACCATGCTTTATTCGCTTTACTATTAGGGAGTTTTAAATTTCTGACTACAAAAGCGAAAAATATTCTTTTTTATTTATTATTAAGCGGAACAATTTTATTCTCGGGTTCCATCTATTTTTTATCGACTAATGCTCTAAGCAGTTTTGATTTTAAAACAATTGGGTTTTTAACTCCAATTGGCGGATTTCTACTAATTTTTGCTTGGTTTTTGTTAATTGTGAAGGTTGCCAAACTAAAAAAGAAATAAAAACAAAGTAGAATACGTTATTTCTTTGCTATTATTTATATTTTTGCTTTACAAACACAACAATTCAAATTTTATATGGTTTCAAATAATCAAACCACAAACACGTTATCGCTATCAGATTACGGAATAAATAACGCAACTGTTCATTATCAATTATCATCTGAAGAACTTCACAATATTACTATTGAAAAGGGTCAGGGAGTTGAAACCAGTTCTGGAGCTTTAGCTATAAAAACAGGAGAATTTACAGGAAGATCGCCACAAGACCGTTTTATTGTAAAAGATGAAGTAACGAAAGATGAAGTTTGGTGGGGAAATATAAATATTCCTTTTGAACAAGATAAATTCGATAAACTATATAAAAAGGTAACCGATTACCTTTCTGAAAAAGAAGTTTTTGTACGCGATGCTTACGCTTGTGCAGATCCTGCGTACCGTTTAAATATTCGTGTAGTCAATGAATATCCTTGGAGTAATATGTTTGCTCATAATATGTTTTTAAGACCTACCGAAGATGAATTAGAAAATTTTGAAGAAGATTGGTTAGTAATTAATGCTCCAGGATTTAAAGCAAACCCTGAAGAAGATGGAACACGCCAGCATAACTTTGCAATTTTAAATTTCGGTAAAAAAATTGCACTTATTGGCGGGACAGGTTATACAGGAGAAATTAAAAAAGGAATTTTTTCTGCGCTTAACTTTATTTTACCTGTCGATAAAAAAACTTTGCCAATGCACTGCTCAGCAAATATTGGTAAAAAAGGAGATACGGCGATTTTCTTTGGTTTGTCAGGCACTGGAAAAACCACACTTTCAGCCGATCCTGCTCGAAAATTAATTGGAGATGATGAGCACGGATGGACAAAAGAAAATAAAGTTTTCAATTTTGAAGGCGGTTGTTACGCAAAAGTTATTAATCTTTCTAAAGAAAATGAACCCGATATTTTTAATGCAATTAAACCGGGGGCAATTTTAGAAAATGTGGTTTTAGATGAAAACGGAGATATAGATTTTGATGATATTTCGATTACTCAAAATACACGTGTAAGTTATCCAATTTACCATATTAAAGATATTCAACAACCTTCTATCGGTGAAAATCCGAAGAATATATTTTTCTTAACAGCCGATGCTTTTGGAGTATTACCTCCAATTAGTAAACTAACGCCAGGTCAAGCAGCATACCATTTTATAAGCGGTTATACCGCAAAAGTAGCTGGAACAGAAGCAGGAATCGATGAGCCTTTACCAAGTTTCTCAGCTTGTTTTGGAGCGCCATTTATGCCGTTGCATCCTACACGTTATGCTGAAATGTTGAGTAAAAAAATGAAAGAAAATGGTGTAAATGTTTGGCTAGTGAATACAGGCTGGACTGGCGGTCCTTATGGAACTGGTTCTAGAATGAAACTGAAATTTACCAGAGCGATGATTACAGCAGCTTTAGACGGAAAATTAGCCAATGTAAGTTTTAAAAAGCATGATATTTTTGGTTTAGAAATGCCAGAAGAGTGTCCAGATGTTCCAAAAGAGGTTTTAAACCCTAGAAACACATGGAGCGATTCTACTGCTTATGATAAAAAAGCGGAAACACTTGCGAGTTTCTTTAACGATAACTTCAAAAAATTTGAATCGTATGCGAACGATGAAATTTTAGCGGGTGGACCAATAAAATAATTCCTTCAGAATAGAAGAATAAAAAAAGCCGATAAATTTTTATCGGCTTTTTTTATAATGTAATTTTTTTCAATATTATTTTTTGTTTTGTGCTTTAATATACTTTTCTAACGCCATTGTCATCGAAGGTGTATCTGGCGTTGGCGCTTTAATGTTTACGGTTAAACCGTGTTCTTTTGCTGCTTTTATAGTTGAATTTCCAAATACAGCAATGCGGGTATTTTTCTGTTCGAAGTCTGGGAAATTTTCAAATAATGATTTTATTCCGCTAGGACTAAAAAATACTACAATGTCATAAAAAACTTCTTTTAAATCTGAAAGATCACTTACAACCGTTTTGTAAAAAACTGCTCGTTTCCAATTAATTCCTGCTTTATCCAACTGCTTTGGAATAGCTGGTTTTAACATGTCTGAAGATGGAAGTAAAAATTTCTCGTTCTTGTATTTTTTTATCAATGGAATTAAATCGGGAAATGTTCGTTTCCCTACGTAAATTTTTCGTTTACGATATACCACATATTTCTGTAAATAGTAAGCCACCGCTTCACTCTGGCAGAAATATTTTAAAGAATCGGGTACTTTATAACGCATTTCTTCAGCAATTCTAAAAAAATGATCTACCGCATTTCTGCTGGTTAAAATAATAGCATTGTATTGTGATAAATCTACTTTTTGTTGTCTTACCTCTTTAGAAGAAACCCCTTCAACATGAATAAAAGGAATAAAATCAATCTTAACTTTTTGTTTTTCTTCTAATTCAAAATAAGGAGAGTTTTCAACCTTTGGCTCTGGCTGAGAAATTAAAATTGTTTTCACTTTCATATACACACTTTTTTATAGTAAATCGCGTTCAACTATGTAATCACTTTATATAAAATGAAATAGGGTGCGATTTCAAGTGTGCAAAGGTACAAAATAAAATAAAACCAATGCATTAAAACTATTTTTTGCTGTTTTTTATAATAACTGAATAATATAAATAGATGGGCAAAAATTAATAAACCGCCAATAATGATAAGCCATAGTGTAGGAAAGTTAAACGAATATACGCTTAAAATTAAAAAAGGAAGTAGGCTTAATGAAAGGAAATTTTTATATGTAATTTTATAAAAAAGGTAATTGTCGAGGAGTTTTTCGATAGAAAATATGGTTCCTATTATTTTTTCAATAAAATATTTTGAACTTATAAAAAGGGAATAAAGCACAAAAATTTGAATAAATAATATCCAATTAGCTGAAGTCGTTTCAATAAAATTCGATTGAGAAATAAGAATAAATAGCCCCAAACTTATAAGTAAAGCATGGACTAAAAAGAGTTGAAAGCTGAAAAAATTAAGAACACGAAGCGATTTTTTATTCGACGTAAAATATTTATTTGAATATAAAATTCGGGAAAAATCATAAAACCGTTCTCCAAAAAATTGCTTAGAAAATACTAGCAATAAAAGGATTACAAGAAATAAAATTGTAATCCAATCATTAGATAAAATATTTCGACCAATTGCCTCCAATATCGATGATCTGCATTTTTCACAAAGGTAAGGATTAAATAGCACAAAAACATGGAATACGAGACCTTAAAAATAGTTACATTTGTGTCAAAAAAGCTGAATGTCGAAACGACTTGTTATTATACCTACATATAACGAGATTGAGAATATAGAGCGAATTATCCGAAATGTTTTTTCGCAAAAACATCTCTTTCACCTTTTAGTAGTCGATGACAATTCACCCGACGGAACAGCAGAAAAAGTTACAGAATTACAAGAAACGTATAAAGAAAAATTACATCTTGAAGTTCGAAAAAATAAATCAGGTTTAGGAACTGCCTATATTCATGGTTTTAAATGGGCATTAAACCGCGATTACACCTATATTTTCGAAATGGATGCAGATTTTTCCCACAACCCGAACGATTTAATTCGGTTATACAACGCTTGTAAAAAAAATGGGGCAGACGTTAGCATCGGTTCACGCTATATTACGGGTGTAAATGTAATAAATTGGCCAATGAATCGTGTATTAATGTCCTGGTTGGCATCAAAATACGTTCGCGCCATAACGCAGATGGATATTCAAGACACTACAGCAGGTTTTGTTTGTTACCATCGAAAAGTATTAGAAAAAATAGATTTAAATAGCATCCAATTTATAGGTTATGCTTTTCAAATAGAAATGAAATTTAAAGCCTATTTATTAGGATTTAAAATCACAGAAGTTCCGGTAATTTTTACAGACCGAACACGCGGAAAATCGAAGCTAAGTAGTAATATTATTGCTGAAGCTGTTTTTGGTGTAATAAAAATGAAATTAAAAAGCCTGATAGGGAAAGAGGTAAAAGAATAAAGAAGTACGTAAATGAAGAAGATTTTAATTAAAAATGCGAAAATCGTAAACGAAGGGAAAGTTACCAATGGCGATGTTTACATTGAAGACGATTTAATTGTTGATGTTGCAGATATGATTAGCGCAAAATCTCAAGATGTTCAAATTATAGATGCAGAAGGTCAACATCTACTTCCGGGAATTATAGACGATCAAGTACATTTTAGAGAACCGGGTCTTACGCATAAAGAAGATATTGCCTCAGGTTCAAAAGCTGCGGTTGCTGGCGGTATTACTTCTTTTATAGAAATGCCAAATACCAATCCGCAAACTACCACAATTGAAAAACTTCAGGAAAAATTCGATTTAGCAAAAAAAGTTTCTTACGCTAATTTTTCGTTTATGTTCGGCGGAACAAACGATAATTTAGAAGAAATTAAAAAAGTAGATCCTAAAACTACAGCGGCTTTAAAATTATTTTTAGGTTCTTCTACAGGAAATATGCTTGTCGATGATGAAAAGGTTTTAGAACAGATTTTTAAAAATTCGCCAGTAATGGTGGTCGCGCATTGTGAAGACGAGGAAACTATTCAGAAAAATTTAGCTGAATACAAAAAAGAATATGGCGATAATATTCCGGTAGAATTTCACCCGAAAATAAGAAGCGAAGAAGCTTGTTATTTGTCATCTTCAAAAGCGGTAGCACTTGCTAAAAAAACAGGAGCACGTTTGCATGTTTTTCATATTTCTACAGCAAAAGAATTAAGTCTATTCGATTCTAAAAAACCTTTAAAAGATAAAAAAATTACCGCCGAAGTTTGCATTCATCACTTATGGTTTAATGATGAAATGTACCACGAAAAAGGAACGTTTATAAAATGGAATCCTGCGGTAAAAACCAAAAAAGATCAAGACGCCTTGCTAAAAGGAGTAATCGATAATAAAATAGATGTAATAGCGACAGATCACGCGCCACATACAAAAGAAGAAAAACAAAACGTATATACAAAAGCTCCAAGTGGCGGACCATTAGTGCAACACGCGCTTCCGGCGATGCTAGAATTTTATCATCGAGATAAAATAAGTTTGGAAAAAATTGTAGAAAAAATGTGTCATAATCCCGCGATTTTATTTCAAATAGAAAAACGCGGTTACATTAAAAAAGGATACAAAGCAGATCTTGTTTTAGTTGATTTAAACGCGCCGTGGACCGTTCAAAAAGATAATATTTTATACAAATGTGGTTGGTCTCCTTTTGAAAAAACCACGTTTAAATCTAGAATTACGCACACGTTTGTTAACGGAAAATTGGTATACAAAAACTTTAAAGTATTAGATGTTAAAAACGCTGAACAATTAACTTTTAACCGTTAACATGAAGCAATTTTTTTTCATACTACTATTAGTGTTGAGTTTTACGGCATGCCAAGATGTGGAAACCGCCGAAAAACCCGAAAACCTAATTGAAAAGAAAAAAATGGTTGATGTACTTTTTGATCTCACTAAACTTGAAGCCACAAAAAATTACAGCACGCGAGAATTCAATAAACGTGAAGTGGACGCAAAGGAGTTGATTTTTGAAAAATATAAAATCGATAGTTTGCAACTTGCCCAAAGTATGGCTTATTACGCTGAAGATTTTAAAGTAAACGAAGCAATTTACGATGAAGTTAAAGAGCGTTTAGAAAAAGAAAAAGATCATTTCGATTCGATTATGAATGCAGAACGTACTGAAAAAACAGACAGCATTCAAGCAAAAAAAGAGCAAGACAGTATTAAAAATGCACTTCAACTTAAATTAAAGGAAAGCGTTCAGAATATTTCAGATGAAAGTTAATTTTCGCTGATAAATTCTTTTCCTGTTTTTTGAATAACCTTTTCAATCGGTTGAAATTCGTAATTTAATTTCTCTTTCACTTTCTCATTAGAATAGTAAGAACGCGAGGAAATGGCTTTTATGGAACGCGAAGTAAGCTCTTTTTTAGTGTTGAAGAAAAATTTACCCAGCGATTGAAAAATCCATCCTAGAAAAACCATCCATGAGTGTAAGCGTTTGGTAGGTTTCGGTTTATGAATGCTTACTGCAATTTGTTGCAAAACTTCTTTAAACGATAAATTTTCGCTAATTATAATAAAACGTTCATTCTGAAGGTCGCTTTGCATTAATTTCCGCATAATATTAACTACATCTTCTACACCAACAAAACCTGTAGTAAGCGGAAAATGATAACGTAAACCATTGGCTACTTTTTTAAAAAGCAATCCGCTGCCAGCATCCCAAAATCCGTTGCCAATAATTACACCGGGATTTACAATTACAACGCTTAAACCTTCTTGTGAAGCGCGCCAAACTTCCATTTCGCCACCGTATTTTGTAATGGAATAATTATCGTGAAAATTCTCATTAATTCTAGGCGAGTTTTCAGTAATTTTTTTTGTTCCAATTTCGTCTCCCAACGAGGCGATAGAACTTACGTGGCAGAGCTTTTTTATATTTTTTGAAAGTGCAATATTTACCACATTTGCGGTTCCTTCAATATTTATTTTCCGAAGTTTTTTATAATCGCGAACATCATAAGAAATTAAACCGGCGCAATGGTAAACGTAAGAAATTCCTTTAAAAGCATCGGTTAAAGTAGGAATATCGGTAATATCAGCTTTAAACCATTCAATTTTAGAAAAATATTTTTCGGTTTTTTCTTTAAAGTAAGTTGCTAATACTTTTTTGGCAAGCGAAATTTTTTCTTCACTTCTGTATAAAGCTCGAATTGGCGTTTCTTCCAGCACTAATTTCGCCAATAAATGCGAACCGACTAAACCTGTAGCTCCCGTTACTAAAATCATAGCGTAAATATAGGTATTTCTCTATCGAAAATTTTTCATTTCTACTATCTTTGCTTTTCGTTTAAAATTAAATTTAGAAAAATGGCCAAAAATTTTGTAGAAGAATTAACGTGGAGAGGAATGTTACATGATGTAATGCCTGGAACGGAAGAGCATTTGCAAGAAGAAATGCGATCGGCTTATATTGGGTTCGATCCAACTTCAGATTCTTTACATATCGGAAGTTTAGTTCCGATAATGCTTTTGGCACATTATCAGCGTTGCGGACATAAACCTTATGCCTTGGTTGGTGGAGCAACAGGAATGATTGGCGATCCCTCAGGAAAGTCTAATGAGCGAAATTTATTAGATGAAAAATCTCTGAAGAAAAATCAAGACGGAATTAAAAAACAGTTATCTAAATTTTTAGATTTTTCAAATAAAGATGAAAATGCGGCTGTGTTGGTTAATAACTACGATTGGATGAAAGATTTTTCATTCTTAGAATTTATTCGAGATGTTGGAAAGCACATTACCGTGAATTATATGATGGCGAAAGATTCGGTTAAAAAACGCCTTTCTTCAGAAGCAAAAGAAGGAATGAGTTTTACTGAATTCACTTATCAATTAGTGCAAGGTTATGATTTTTTACACCTCTTTAAAGCGCATAATTGTACGCTGCAAATGGGCGGAAGCGACCAATGGGGAAACATTACTACCGGAACCGAATTAATTAGAAGAATTGGAAATGGAAAAGGTTACGCGTTAACTTGTCCGTTAATTACCAAAGCCGATGGAAGTAAATTCGGGAAAACCGAAGGCGGAAATGTTTGGTTAGATAAAGAGCGAACTTCGCCTTACAAATTTTACCAGTATTGGTTAAATACAAGCGATGAAGATGCTGAAAAGTATATTAAAATCTTTACTTTTTTAGAAAAAGAAACCATTGAAAACTTGATAAAGGAACATCAAGCGGAGCCACATTTACGTATTCTTCAGAAAAAATTAGCTGAAGAAATTACCACAATGGTACATTCTAAAGAAGATTTAGAAAATGCGATACAAGCATCGGAGGTGTTATTTGGAAAAAGTACTGCGGAAGATTTAAAGAAATTAGACGAAAAAACTTTTTTAGATGTTTTTGAAGGTGTCCCTCAAGCAGAAATCAGCAAAGAAAAAGTTGATGAAGGCTTAGATATGATTGCAGCGCTTTCTGCTGAAACCAATTTTCTACCAAGTAATGGTGAAGCGAGGAGAGCTTTAAAAGCAAATTCAGTTTCAGTTAATAAAGAAAAAGTAAAAGAAGACTATACAATTACTGAAAGTGATTTAATAAATGGAAAATATATTATTTTAAATAAAGGGAAGAAAAATACATATATTATTAAAATAAGCTAAGACCAAAAAAAGGAGAACCCGAGCAAAAAGCTCGGGATTCTCCAACTAACTAACCAATCTATTATGAAAAAACTTCATCTTAGCATTATATAAGACGTATAAGTTCCCTATTTATTACATTTTTTTATAATCTTAACATAAGAATAACAATCGTAAGGTTTTACAAGGCCATTAAGTTGCAACCTCTAATATCGCTGTGGTCGAATCTACCTAAAATTTCAAATTTATTTTCTGCTATTTGTTTTCCTAAATCTTGTGTGGCAATAAAACTGCAAGAATTTATATTTGCAAAATCGATTACGTTAATGCCGCCGTTTTTTTGTTTTGGTAAAATGGTAAGCGGATCTTCCGGATCTCTAATAAGTAATTTCATTTGTGGTGGACATTCGAAAATTCCATCGCCTTTGGAATAGGCTTGCGAAAGTAATTCTGTCATTCCATATTCGCTGTGAATTTTATCTAATCCAAATCCCTTTTTTAAATGCGCGTGCAATTCTTCGCGAATCATTTCTTTTCTTTTGCCTTTCATTCCGCCAGTCTCCATGACAATCGTATTTTTTAAGTTGAATTGGCTTTTTTCAATTAAATCTAAAAGCGCAAATGAAACACCGAGCAGAAGTATTTTTTTTCCTTCAGCATCTAATTTTTTTACGGTTTCTGCTAATTCATTTAAATTATTTAGGTAAAATCCGCTTTCGGGATAGCGACTTTTTTCAATAAAATCTTGCGCCATATAAATGAGTGAAGAGCCTTTTCGTTCTAAATAGGACGGAAGTAAAGCAAGAACACAATAATTTTCTATTTCGCCATAAAAGTGCTTGAATGCGGTGCGAAAACTTTTCTTATAAATTTCAATATCGGTCACCAAGTGTTTGCTTGGCTGTTGACCTGTGGTTCCACTACTCGTAAATATTTCTGATATATTTTCTTTTGAAGATAAAATTTGGTGTGATTTGAAGAACTCGATAGGTAAAAAAGGAATTTCTTCAAGACATTTTACATTTTTTGGATTGCGATGAAGAAGCGAAGAAAAGCGTTGGTATGTTTCATTATTTTTATATTGAAAACGAAAAATTTCCAGTGCTTTTTCTTCAAAATCTTTATCGTTTGAAATAGAGAATAGGTTAGTAGTATTCATTCAAGAAAATATATATCGCAAAAGTATTAAAATAAAAAAAGCACCTCTAGAAAGAGATGCTTTTATAGTAAATTTTCTTAGAAATTACTCGATGATAAGCTTTTTAGTAGTGGCTTTACCGTCTTGAATAACTTTTACTAAATAAACTCCGCTTTGTAAAGTGGAAACATTTACAGCGTTTGAAGTTAATTTTTGAGCCAATACTTTTTGTCCTAAAATATTGAAGATAGCAACTTCAGCTTCTGTATTCTTCGCAGTTTTTATTTGAACCGTTCCAGTTGAAGTTGGGTTTGGATATAATGAAAACTCAGAAATTGTTGCATTTTCAACTGCTAAATTTGCATCAATATCATTGCTATTACGAGGATAAATTTGTGCAGTTCCATTAAATTCAGCTCCTAAACCAACAAGATTAATAGTTCCTGTAGGAATTTGGTTTCCAATATAATCAGCATCAAAGAAATTTGTTCTTAAAATGGAAGTTTCGCTACCATTTGAGATGTCATAACTTTCGCCACCTTGAAAAGTTCCGTTTCCATCAGTAATATCGGCAATAGTGATATTTTGGAAAGTAATTACTTCAGATTCATAGTCATTAGGATTGTTGTTGAAATCAGCAAGAGTAATAATTTGTGGAGTTATAGTATTTCCTGTGGAAGTAGTAGCTCCAGGATCAGATTCCGGTACAAATTGAAGCACGCCATTGTATTCTGATAATTCTCCTGTAATACCTGTAATTCCATCACCTACATTATACGTCGTTGTAATTATACCTGCATCATCATCAATTAAAATTGCTGCTGAATTATCTTCGATATATTTTTGGTTACGTGTTTCTCTTTGGAAAGTTATAACTGCTTCTCCGGTAAGGGTGTAAGTGTTACCTACTGTACCTAGTCTCAATTCAGAGATGTCAGAAACTTGAACAGCGGGCTGGCAACTTGGAGAAGTAATATTATCTGATATATTGCAAGTAGTGCTAGTTATAGTGTAGTCTAAATCGGTTCCCTCAGGGATTCCTGTAATAATAATTTGTCCAGAAGTATCTGTACTTGGATCATTAGAATTTACCATATCTAAATTTCCGGCACTAAATGTATAAGAATATGTTTCGGTTCCTCCGCCAGTAAATGAAGCAGTAACTGAATAAGTGTCTGTACCGCTTGAAATACTCTCGCAGATAACATTATCTATTGTAATATTTAATGGACAAACTGTAGAACAGTTAATATTCATTGCATCTGGAGTAGGGTTTCCCACACAAAATGTACCTCCAGTTCCTCTTTGAATTGATTCGGTATCTTTATTTCCATTAATATTCTCATCGTATTGAACAGTTTGATTAAGTCCAGTAAGTAACTCTGTATCGTCACTATCACTAGTTCCATAAACCAAAGCATCAATTAAGTTTGTAGATGTAACAGGAGTATCATTAGGAAAGTCTGTATCATCTCCAGAATAAATAGCTACAGCATCTGCACCGTTTTGTAATGTGCCTAAGCTTATGTCAGGGTTTGCAATAGTCCCATTACCTAATATAAATAACCCGTTACTATCTGTAGTATATCCATCTAAATCATATGCTGCATAACTTTCATCACTACTTCCATTATATAATACTACGACATAACCATCTAATGAAGTATTAGGATTTGTAGTTTTAAGTTCAATAAATTCAGCATTATCTGTACCCGTTTGGTCTGAGTCTAACTCATTAATAACCACTTGTCCGAAGGATAAAGTGCTTATTAAACAGATTAAAATTGAAAACGTAATTTTTTTCATAACAATTTTTATTTATTTAATAATGCAAATATAAACATTTGGGATGTGTTTTTAAATAGCATTTCTTAAATATTAGGGACTTAACTTTTTGATAATACACAAAAAAAATAGGCTGTTCTAAAAAGAACAACCTATTCTAAATGATTACGATTTTAAATTTTAGTTTGTTGCCCAGCTAAAATCGTTTACATCTACAGTTGCTGCTACTTCATAAGTTAAAGTAGGATCTGCGATGTTACCATCAATTGATATGTTTGAAAGTGGACCGTCGTTTGCCATATCAATAGAGGTCTCGTAACCACTTAAAGAAAGTCCGGTAATTGTAGCTCCAGACTGCGCTTTAAACTGTAAAGCAGTTCCTCCTTCTTGAGAAATGGCAGTAAAGTTTACAATTTTAGGATTGTTATTAGTTCCATCAGCCTCTAATGCAGTTGAGAACCCAGGTTCAGTGTGAAGAACATACGTGTTTGTTAATGTTCCTTCCCATCCTTCTGTCCAGTCGATAGCGTCATCTTCTAAGTTTTCAACGTAAACGTTGGTTGCATTTGCAGCACCTCCGAAGAATTCGATACCGTCATCTTGACCATCGATAATTGCGATGTTCTCGATAGTTGTGTTAGCTCCAACAGCGTATAAAGTAAGACCATTATACTGTGATTCTGAGTTAATTTGAGCTCCAGATTTTTTAATGATTAAGTACTCAATAGATCCTGAACTATCATCATTATTATCACCACCATAGATTAAACCACCAACTTCAGCAGTTGCGTTTACACCCGCAGTAGTTACACCTTCTCCTAAAAGAAGTAAACCACCCCAAACTCCATTTGAATCAGGACCCATTTCAACTGGGTTGCTAGCAGTACCTTCAATAAAAATTTGTCCTCCTTTTTGAACCGCAATATAAACATCAGTTCCAGTTCCGGTAACAATTTTAGTTCCTGCAGGAATTGTTAAGCTTGCACCTTCTTCAACACTAAGAATACCAGGTAAACTATAAGTTATAGAAGGATCTAACTCTACGTCTGAAGTAATTTCACCATTTAAAATATTATCAATATTTGCATTTGCAATCCAATCAAAATCAGAAAGAGAAACTGTAGATGGACCAGTGTAGGTAGCATCAAGATCTGCAACTTCACCATTGATAGAGATGTTAGTTAGAGGACCATCATTTGCCATATCTAAAGCAGTCTCATATCCGTTTAAAGATAAACCAGTGATTGTTGCACCAGACTGAGCTTTAAATTGTAATGCAGTTCCACCTGTTTGAGAAACAGCAGTAAAGTTTGTAATGGTTGGGTTGTTGTTAGTTCCATCAGCTTCTATAGCTGTAGAGAAACCTTCGATTGAGTGAAGAACATACGTGTTTGTTAATGTTCCTTCCCATCCTTCTGTCCAGTCGATAGCGTCATCTTCTAAGTTTTCAACGTAAACGTTGGTTGCGTTTGCAGCACCTCCGAAAAATTCGATACCATCATCTTGACCGTTTAAAATCGCGATGTTTTCAATTACGGTTTCAGATCCTACAGAGTAAAGTGTAAGTCCGTTGTACTGAGACTCAGAGTTAATTTGAGCTCCAGACTGCTCGATAACTAAATATTTAATTGATCCAGAGTTATCTGCATTATTATTACCACCGTAAATTAAACCACCAACTTCAGCAGTTGCATCTACTCCGGCAGTAGTTTTACCTTCACCTAAGATAACTAAACCACCCCAAGTTCCACTACCTTCTGGTGCCATTCTTACTGGCGAAGAAGCTGTTCCTTGGATATCGATTTTTGCACCTTGTTGTACAACCATATAAACATCTGTTCCAGTTTCGGTAGTAATTTGAGTTCCTGCAGGAATGGTTAATTTAGCTCCTGGCTCTACGCTAAAAATACCTGTTAATTGGTAATTTGTTCCTGCGTCTAAAGTCATATCCTCTGTGATAGACCCGTTAAGTTCAGATTCTGCGATTGGAGTATCATCGTCTGATGAAGAATCGTCATCATTGTTACAGCTAGTTGCGAAAACCGCTAATAACAAAATCGAAAATAAAACTGATAAGTTTTTAATTGATTTTTTCATTGTTTTTGATTTAAAATTAAAATTGATTAAAAGGTTCTTGTTTATAAATTGTAGCTCACGCCTAGTGATAAAACCGCTCCACGCGTATATGAGCTTACCGTTTCAGTTCGTTGTGTTCCTCCTGCTGGACGAACATTTTGTGTACGTTCTATTTCTGGGTTTAATAAATTTTTACCTGTAAATCTTAAGGTCCAATTTTCACTTAGATCTTGTGTGATAGTTAGGTTTAAAACCACAAAGCCTTTTTCAATAATAGAATCGTTATATAGTACATCACTTTGTTCTTGATCTAGTGGTGCTCGACCCAGTGCAAATATTTTATCTGAAGCATAATTAGCAGAAAGGTTTGCTATAAAAGGATTTTCCCAACTTGTTGAAAAGTTTAAAGAGGCATTTAAAATCCAATCTGAAGCTCCTTGAAGACCAACATCTTTTTTATTGTTGTAACGGAAGGTGTTAACTACACGTCCTTGTTCATTGGTGAATTCTTTTAAATCTTGTGTATGCCACATCCGAGTAACATTGGCTCCAAAATCTAAATTTATTCCTTCTTCAGTCTCGACATTTGCTTCTAAAATATTGATGTTAGCTTCTAATTCTAAACCATAGATTTTACCTTCATTACTTGAGTTGAAATAAGAAAACACTCCCGAAGCACTTCTGGTTTGCGCTTTGTTAATTGGTTCTTCAATTAATTTATAAAAACCGGTTAAAGAAATAAGCTCGTTACTGGTAGGGAAAAATTCCCATTTTAAATCTAAGTTATAAGCTGTACTTGCTTCTAGCTCTCTATTACCTCTTGTTACTAAACCGGTAGGGTCTACATATTCAAACGGTGCAAATTCTTTAAATTCCGGTAAGGTGATAGTTTTACTTCCCGCTAGTCTAAAGTTGTTTTCTTCGTTTAAAGAATATTTTACATTTAAGCTTGGATAAATGTTATCGTAAACTTTATTTACTTCTCCTTTACGACCACCTGGAGCATTTCCTACATCGTATTTTACATCGATATTATCTTTTTGAAAACGTGCTCCTACATTAAAATTGAATCTGTTTAATTTAAAGTTTGTTGTTAAAAATGCACCTCTTGATTCTAAAACTGCATTATAAGTATCGGGGATTCCGCCTTGCTCATTCAGCATTAAGTAGCCATTGTCAATATTTTCTTGAGTCAATACTGATGAAAGATTGTCTAATGAAGCCGGATTTAAAAATCCTTTTTCTGTTTCAGAAAGACCGAAAAATTGTGATTTAAAGTCTCTTTCCTTGTTTCTATAATTTCCTCCTACTTTTATAGATAAACCTAATGAGTCTTTGTTTATAATTTTGAATTCATCACTTAAACGTCCATTATACTCAGTGTCATCGATATATTGCAAAGATTTTCGTTGCTGATATCCGCCCATTCTCGCCAATTCGATTTCTTGCTCATTGAAGTTAATTTCATTACGGATACGATTTGGTTCATCTGCATTTACAAGGTTATATCCGATTCCCCATTCCAAGTTGTTTGATTCTCCAATTTTGTGCTCCCCAAGTAATTGGTTTACCCATAAGCGAGTTTGCTTAATATTTTGGTCTCTTACAAATTGCGAAAGTCCTTCATCGGTATCGGTTTCTTCAAAAACAAAACCCTCTCCGTTTCTTCCCGCTTCATAAACCTCGTCAGTTACTTTATTAATAAAAAGGCTTAAAGCTCGAATGTTATTTTTACTATTAAATTTGTAGCCTAAATCTATAAGTCCGGTAGTATTTATAGTTTTCTTAAAACGCTCAATATCATTAAAATAATCATCTAAATAATTGTTTTGATATTGCTGAAATAAACCACTTTGGTACTCGTAATTGCTCGTTTGAGATCCGGTCAAGAAAACTTTAAAATTCTCTCCTAATTTTTTACCCGCTCTAAAGGTGTGGCGGTAATTTATAGGTAAGGTAGTAGTTTGAGCGTTCCAAGTTTGTTCAGTTAAAGCTCTTTTAGAAGATAAATTCTTTGAATAAAAACCAAAAGACATATCTTCAGAATTTGGAGAACGTTTAAAATTATCACGCACTCCGTCTTGCATTGCATTGGTGTTTATTCCTAATCGCGTGCTAATATTTAATTCTTCGGTTCCGGTTAGCGACCGAGAATCAATATTTACATTACCGGAAGCCTGATCTGCAGAAGTACTTGCAGAATAAGTTTTGCTAATAGAAACACTTTCTACCACTCTGGTCGGGAATAACTCTAAATCTATATTCTTATTTTCAATATCATCAGAAGGTATTGGCAAACCATTTAAAGTAGTATAAAGGTAACGATCTCCTAAACCTCTAACATATACTTCTCCAGAGCCTTCACTTGCTGAAACTCCAGAAATTTTACTAGTTGCTGTAGCAGCATCGCTAACTCCCATTTTGGCTAATTCTTGGGAGCCGATACTTTCCTTAATATCTACCGCATCTTTTTGTTGTAAGAGCAGGGCAACTTCAGAATCTTTTCTTCCAACAGCTTTAATCATTACCGCGTCTAACGCTGCGGCACTACTTCCTAAACTTCCATTCACGGTAGTGGTTTGGTTGGCTTTAATTGCCACGTTAGGAATTTCTTTAGTTTCGTATCCAACAAAACTGAATACAATAGTGTACGTTCCTGGCTCTACATTATTAATTTCATAGAGTCCGTCAAAATCTGTGGTTGTTCCTTTACTTGTGCCTTTTATGACAACGTTGGCAAACGGTAAAGGTTGATTGTCGGTTTCCTTATCTGATAAGGAGCCTTTAATAGAGCCGGTTTCTTGACTGTAAGAAACTGTGGCTAACATGCTTAAAAATAATAGGGTTAAAAATTTCATTTGTTTGGTCACTTTCTTTTCGTTGCAAAGGAAGCTAACAAGGATGCAATAGATGTTACGAGGTCGTTAAGTGTACCTGCCTTTATTGTTATGAAAACGTTACGAATGTTATCTGTATTTCAGATTTGTTAACTTCGGTTTTTTAATATTATCTTTACTTTTACCACGCAAAAAATTAATACCATATTACTATGAAAACTAAAGACATTACTATTCTTTTAGTTGATGACGAACCGGACATCTTAGAAATTATCGGGTACAATCTTACTGCGGAAGGATACCAAGTAGTAACTGCCGAAAACGGAGTACAGGCCGTAAAGATGGCGAAGAAAAAAACGCCAGACCTTATTATATTAGATGTAATGATGCCAGAAATGGATGGTATTGAAGCTTGCGAACAAATTAGAAAAATTCCGAGTTTAGAAAATACACTCATTACGTTTTTAACCGCAAGAGGTGAAGATTATTCACAAGTAGCAGGTTTCGATGCCGGCGCAGACGATTATATTACCAAACCTATTAAACCAAAAGTATTATTGAGTAAGGTAAAAGCGCTGTTAAGACGGTTAAAATCTGAAGAAGCTGAAGAAAATATTGTAAAAATAGGCGATCTTACCATTAATAGAGATGAATATAAGATTCTGAATGGGAAGTCTGAGATAATTCTTCCGCGTAAAGAATTTGAATTACTTTCGTTGTTAGCCTCGCAACCCGGTAAAGTATTTAAACGAGAAGATATTTTAAATAATGTGTGGGGAAATGAAGTAGTCGTTGGTGGAAGAACAATCGATGTTCATATTAGAAAACTTCGTGAGAAAATAGGAGACGATAAATTTAAAACCGTAAAAGGAGTAGGCTATAAGTTTGTAATTTAATGGCGAAGGAATTTAAACGATCATATAAATTTGCATTTTACACCTCTTTATTCATTACAATATTTGTAAGTACGAGTGTAGCGGTTTACCAACATTTATCGGGTAACCTTAATTGGAATCACCTTTTAATTTTTTCAGCTGTTTGTTACGTATTTGCTTTTTTAATCATTCAGCTTCGTATTGAACATTTTATTTATAAACGCGTAAAGGCGGTTTATGATAAAGTCTCACTACTCGAATCTTCCTCTTTAAAACAAGATCAAATCACTACCGATATGGCAACCTTAACCAAAGAGGTAGAAAAATTTGCTGAAGGAAAAAAACTAGAAATAGAAGCCTTACGAATTCGAGAAAATTACCGAAAAGAATTCATGGGGAATGTCTCTCACGAATTAAAAACCCCACTTTTTACCGTTCAAGGTTATATTTTAACGCTTTTAGATGGCGCAATTAAAGATAAAGCCGTTCGCGAAAAATACCTCAATAGAGCCAGTAAAGGCGTAGAACGCTTAATTTATATTGTGCGCGATCTCGATATGATTACTAAACTGGAAACCGGCGATCTTCACCTCCATAAAGAACGTTTTAATATTGTAGATTTAATTCAAAGTGTCTTTGATTTATTCGAAATGAAAGCCGCAAAAAAAAATATTTCCTTAACCTTCGATACCGATTATCCAACGCCAATTTGGGTGCATGCCGATAAAGATAGAATACAACAAGTGCTTACCAATTTGGTGGTAAATTCCATTAAATACGGAAAACGTGACGGAACTACAGAAATTAGTATTGAAGATTTAATAAAAAATAAAGTAATTGTTCGCGTTACGGATAATGGCGAAGGAATTGAACAAAAAAATATTCCCCGACTTTTCGAACGTTTTTACCGTGTAGATAAAAGTGGCTCTCGAAAAGAAGGCGGTTCCGGATTAGGCTTATCGATTGTAAAACATATTATTGAAGCGCATAATGAAAAAATTTATGTAGAAAGCGATTTTGGCGTCGGAAGCGAATTTTCTTTCACGATAGAAAAAGAAGAAAAAAGCAAAGACAAACCCAAAGAACAGCCAAAAGAAACCACTAAGAAAAATAATTCTTCCCTAAAATTCTTCTAGCGAGCGCTGTAAAATAAAATTTCCCTATTCTCGGTAGGTTTATTTTCAAGCTTTAGTATTTTAATTAATTTTACCGAAATATTAAAGTTAAGCCGTGGGAAGTAAAAATAAGTTAAAACGTTTCAAAGAAAATGAAACCTTTGAAAATGTCATTCAACCTTCACGAAAAGAAATTGTAGAAGAAAAATTTCCATTAAAAGGAAAATGGGCGCAAGACTTTTTTAAAAATAACAATCCAATTGTTTTAGAATTAGGCTGCGGAAAAGGAGAATATAGCATCGGTTTAGCTGAAATGTTTCCGCATAAAAATTTCTTGGGAATCGATATTAAAGGCGCTCGATTTTGGCGTGGTGCAAAAACTGCTTTAGAAGAAAACATGCCGAATGTCGGTTTTCTTCGTACGCAAATTGAATTAATCGATCAGATTTTTGCTGAAAATGAAATCGATGAAATTTGGATTACCTTTCCGGATCCGCAAATAAAATATAAACGTACCAAACATCGCTTAACTAATACTGAGTTTCTTCAGAAATACAAAAAAATTCTAACCCTGGAAGGAACCATAAACTTAAAAACCGATAGCGAATTTATGCACGGTTATACTTTAGGTTTGTTACACGGTGAAGGTCATGAAATTTTACATGCCAATCACGATGTTTATAAAAACGATTATTCACCAAAAGAAGTGGTAGGTATTCAAACTTTCTACGAAAATCAGTATCTTGAACAAAATAAGAAAATAACCTATATTCAATTTAGGGTAAAATAACGGAGGCTCTTGGAAGAAACTAAACTCTTTTTCTTTACATTTTTTGCAGCATTAATCGGCGTTTTTCCACCGGGTTTAGTGAATATGACTGTTGCAAAAACCTGCGTTCAAAAAGGAAAAAAGAGTGGAATTTGGGTGGCTTTAGGAGCTTCGTTAATTGTATTTTGCCAAGCTTGTATTGCTATTTTAATGGCAAAATATATTTTTAATCATCCTTATGTTAGAAATATTTTACTGCGAACCGGTTTAGTTGTATTTCTCATTTTAAGTGTTTATTTCTTTATTGCGGCAAGAAAAAATAAAAAAAACAAGCACAAAGTTTCTAAAGGAAATTCAGCTAAAAACTTTTTTACCGGTATTACTATTGCATTGCTAAATGTTTTTCCTGTTCCTTATTTTGTAGTAATCAGTACTGCTTTTAACGCGAAAGGAGATATTAATTATGATATTATAAGCGTTATTATTTTTTCATTAGCCGCCGCTTTAGGTACATTTTCTACACTCTATATTTATGTGCTTTCATTTCTGAAAATTGAAAAGCACACCAATCGTTTTTCAAAATATTCGAATTATTTTATGGCTGGTTTAATGCTCTTACTGGTAATTATTACCCTTATCAGGATTTATTGTAATGGCTAAAAATGATAATTTCTTCGAAAAAGTTTACCAAGTTACTCGCAATATTCCTTACGGAAAAGTAACCACTTATGGAACAATTGCAAAAGCGATAGGTTCTGCCAAAAGTGCACGAATGGTTGGTTATGCTATGAATAACGCTGCTAATCTAGAAGATGTTCCGGCGCATCGTGTGGTGAATAGAAATGGTATTTTAACAGGAAAGCACCACTTTTCTGGTACAAACTTGATGCAACAGCTTTTAGAAAGTGAAGGAATAGAGGTGAGAAATAATACGGTTCAAGATTTTGAAAAACATTTCTGGAAGCCACCAATTTTAGAAGACTAGCTTAATATTAGAAAGCCTTTTTCAGCTATCAATAAATTCAATTAATCCCCTTCTTAATTACATACTTAACTCTTATATTTGCATTTTAGAATAATTCTAAGTAAGAGAATTGGCATATCAAAAAATGACAAGCTCTAGCTGAGCAATTATTAAAAATAGCATAGATGAAATTAGATAAAAATGAAATCCGCAAAGCACTCGGAACCATTAGCGTATCTGGAGAAGGTCAAAATATGGTAGAAAGTGGCGTGGTAAAAAATATTGTCACTTTTGGTGATGAGGTTGTAGTCGATTTACAATTAGCAACGCCTGCTTTACATATTAAAAAACGAGCTGAAGTTGATGTGATGAAGGCAATTCATGAACATGTTTACAAAAAAGCTAAAGTAAAAGTTAATATTAAAGTCGACGCTCCAAAGAAAGATAAAGCTCCAGAAATTAAAGGAAAACCAATTCCGGGAATAAAGAATATTATTGCCGTAGCTTCTGGAAAAGGAGGTGTCGGTAAATCTACTGTAACGGCAAATTTAGCGGTAAGTTTATCACAAATGGGTTTTAAAGTTGGTTTGCTTGATGCCGATATTTACGGACCGTCTGCAACCATGATGTTTGATGTTGAGCGTGAAAGACCTTTATCCGTTACAGTTGACGGAAAATCTAAAATGAAACCGATCGAAAACTATGGAGTAAAGATTTTATCGATTGGCTTTTTTACGAAACCAAATCAAGCGGTAATTTGGCGTGGACCAATGGCAGCGAAAGCGTTAAACCAAATGATTTTTGATGCCGATTGGGGTGAGTTAGATTTTCTATTGGTCGATCTTCCACCGGGAACCGGAGATATTCACCTTTCCATCATGCAATCGCTTCCAATTACAGGTTCTGTGATTGTAAGTACGCCACAAAATGTAGCGTTAGCCGATGCTAAAAAAGGAGTAGCGATGTTTAGACAAGAAAGTATAAATGTACCAATTATCGGAATAATTGAAAATATGGCCTATTTTACGCCGGCAGAATTACCGGATAACAAATACTACATTTTCGGTGAAAAAGGAGCTAAACGACTTTCAGAAGATTTAGAGATTCCATTTTTAGGAGAATTACCATTGGTGCAAAGTATTAGAGAATCGGGTGATATTGGTCGTCCCGCAGCTTTACAAGAAAATACGCCAATTGCTAAAGCATTAACAGAAATTACCAGAAATGTGGTGCAAGAAACCGTAGATAGAAATAAAAGCTTGCCGCCTACCGAGGCAATAAAAATAACTACAATGGCAGGATGTAGTGCCGTTAAAAAATAAAGCTTATGACAACAGTGAATAAAGAACTGAAAAATAACGTAGAGAAGGCCTTAGAAGAAATTAGACCTTTTTTACGCGGCGATGGCGGCGATATTTCGCTTATTGAAATAGACGAGGAAACCAATATCGTAAAAGTTCAATTAGAAGGAGCTTGCGTAGGATGTAGCGTTAACCAAATGACGCTTAAATCTGGCGTAGAAATGACCATAAAAAAATATGCACCGCAAATTCAAAAAGTGGTAAATATTGAAAGCTAATTTATTGCTGAAAGTTGACAAATGTCATTTTTAACTAGCACTAAAAAAGTTAATTTTACTGTTGTTTTTATAGACGAATAATTAGGTATGATTAAAACAGATATATTGATAATCGGTGCCGGTCCTACAGGACTGTTTACCGTTTTTGAAGCAGGATTATTAAAACTAAAATGTCACCTTATCGATGCGTTGCCCCAACCCGGCGGACAATGTGCAGAGATTTACCCTAAAAAACCCATTTACGATATTCCCGCTTTTCCCGAAGTGTTAGCCGGAGATTTGGTAGATAATTTAATGGAACAAATTAAACCATTTGAACCAGGTTTTACATTAGGCGAAAGAGCAGAAACGATTGAAAAATTAGAAGACGATACCTTTATCGTCACTACAAATAAAGGAACAAAACATCATGCGCCGGTAGTAGCAATTGCTGGTGGTTTAGGAAGTTTTGAACCACGAAAACCGCCTATTGATAATATTGCAAATTTCGAAGACCACGGTGTTTCTTATATGATTAAAGATCCTGAAGTTTATCGAAATAAAAAAGTAGTAATTGCCGGCGGCGGTGATTCTGCACTCGATTGGAGCATTTTCTTAGCTGATGTCGCTTCGCAAGTTACCTTAGTTCACCGAAGAAATGAATTTAGAGGAGCGTTAGATTCTGTAGATAAGGTTAAAGAACTTAAAGATCTCGGAAAAATAAATTTAATTACCCCTGCTGAAATCGATCAATTAAACGGGAATGGGCATTTAGAGTCGGTATTAATTCGAAAAAATAATGAAGCTTCTGAAGAAATAGAATTAGAAGTCGATCATTTTATTCCGTTATTCGGGCTTTCTCCAAAACTGGGACCTATTGCCGATTGGGGATTAGAAATTGAAAAAAACGCGATAAAAGTTGATAATACCTTAGATTATCAAACCAATATTCCAGGAATTTACGCCATTGGAGATGTAAACACTTATCCGGGGAAATTAAAATTAATTCTTTGTGGTTTCCACGAAGCAACCTTAATGTGTCAAAGTGCTTACAAACGTATTTTCCCTGATAAGAAATACGTGATGAAATATACTACAGTTGGTGGTGTTACTGGTTTCGACGGAAGTAAAAAAGAAGCGCCAAAAGCTATTGTTAAAGCGATTGATTAATTTTTCTATGGAGAACGAAGTTAACATTACAATTATCGATCGTGAAGGCGAAACGCATAAAGTTCAAGCGCCAACCGATATGGCAATGAATTTAATGGAAATTGTACGCTCTTTCGAGTTAGCTCCGGAAGGAACGATTGGCGTTTGTGGCGGAATGGCCATGTGTGCATCTTGCCAATGTTACATTCTTTCTGAAAACGAATTACCTGAAATGGAAATGGATGAAGAAGCCATGCTAGCTGAAGCGTTTTATGTAGAAGATAATAGCCGTTTAGGATGTCAAATTCCTATCACAGAAGACTTAGAAGGTTTGGTAGTAAAACTTGCTCCTGAATCGTAATTAAAATAGATATTGAATAAAAACCTCATCAATTTTGATGAGGTTTTTTTTAGTAAAGGCTTAAAAAGAATATTGAGTTCCAAAAGTCAACGTATAATTTTGTTTTAGTTGAATTCCATTTGGTTCTTGATAAGCCGGTAAAATTATTTCAGCAGCAAAGCGTAAATTTTTTAATGCGTTTTGTGGAATTAAAAAGTTTACTCCTATCGCATAATTCGCAATAAATCCGCCGTAATTTTTCGGGTTCACTGTAGTAACCATCATCGGGTTTAAAACTTCATTCCTACCACTTATATCATCGGTATATGAAACTTCGCCTCGTACAGAGAAACTTAAATATTCACTTGCTTTTAGTGCTAACCAAGAGGTAGCATTATATTGATTTCCTAAACGATAATCATTTTTATTATCATTCAAGCGAAGCATAGTTTTTCCTTGAATACCGCCCGAAATCATTTCTTTTTGCCATAAATAGGTTAAACCTAATTGCGTGCTAAATGAACCACTACCGATTTGCATAGGATAAGGTAGAATAACCTTATTTTCGTTAGACATCGCCGTTTCATCTTTCTTTTCAATAGATCCGGTTGGTAAAATAACGCCGACTTGCGTATGTAAACTATGCTGATTTTTATTGAAAATACGATACAATGCAGAAAGTGAAACATCTCCAAACCCGTTTGAATTTGTGGTAAAATCACTTCGCATGTTCATTCCCATATTATTGGTCATTTGCATTTGCAAATCCATATCATTACTTATATAATTGCCCATCGCCATAAGCGTTAACTTGTCAGAAGGTGCGTACATCGCTCCTAACATATGCATATTCATTAACATTTTTTGCGGGGTGACCATATAATTATTATAAACAAAATCTTTGCTCACGTCTTCATCTTGATAACGTAAATCTTTCATTTGCATAGTCATAAAACGATAGGAAAACATAAATTCTCCTTTATGATGATAATGATCGCCCATTACACCAATTGGCGCGTGACCGTCAGGCCTGCTAGAAGTCCATAAATCATCTGAATGTGAAGTGGAATTTTCTTGTGAAAACCCTATAAAGCTGAGCATGAAAAGCCATGCACTTAAAAATTTTTTCATGATAAAAGTGTGTAAATATTTATATAAGTTGAATTGCATCCATTTAAAGGATGTGAATTTTGCTCAAGATTGGAGCAAAAAATATTTATTCTAAAAACGAAATATTTTATACACTTGGTGGATGAAAAAAAGATAAATCAGCTAAGTAGCTATAGAAATTAAAGTAATGCGATTGAAATGATTTTTCTTCGACTATAAAATTTTGCGGAGAAAGTTGAAGTATTTCAATAAAACCAATTGGATAATTTTCTAATTGAATGCGGTTTTTTGGAGTTTCAGAATCTTGCTGCTTTTTTAATTGACGCATTAAGTAACATTTTCCGTTACAATTTAATTTGGGTTTGTCTTTATTAATACATAAAACCTTCGAAATATAATCATAATTAATAAGGTAGTCTAATACAGGTTCTGCCGGTCGAAGCATCGCTACCAGGTATAAACTGCAAAGAAATAAACTACTGAGTTTAGGCAATTACGTGGTTTTTATTGATTTCATCTTCAATTCCGTTCCACAATAAAATACGTTGGTTTAACGCCTGTTGTGAAATTTCTTCAGCTTCATTCCATTTTTGGTCATCATTTCCGCAAAGTTCTTCAACCATTTTTAAAGCCATCGGTCCGTGTTCATCTTCATCTAATTCAATATGACGATCAAAATAATATTTAAACAGCGTTAAATCTTCTTCAGGAAAGTTTTGCTGAATTTTTTCAATGATAGAAGAAAACATTGCAGGAATTAAATTTTCTCGACCGTAAGTGAATGCCGCTGCAATTTGATGTGGTTTATTTGAATACACAATATCGAAGGTGAAACTGAGAAATTTTTTCACATTTATTGGGAGCTCACTCGAAGCAATTACCAAATAAATATCAGTTCCGTGTTCAATTTGCTGAATAAAATCTTCAATGCGATTTAAGTTTGATCCGCTTTTTTTCATCGCGTCAAGATACATTTCGAAATGACTTTGGCGGTTTCCAAAATAATTAAGATCGGTTTCTTCAGCTAATACAATTTCATTAATTAAATAACGAACTTCAGGATTTCCTACAGGAAACCACGGCAATTCTGTATTGGTTAATTTAATTTGAAGCGCTTTCAGCAACGACATAAAATCCCAAACTGCAAATACGTGATGTTCCATAAAAATTTGCAAATCACGCGGATTTTGAATTTTTTCATAGAGCGAATGTTTGAGTAAAGCATTTCGTTGATCTTCGGTAGCTTGATGAATATTTTCTAAACGCATTAAATTTTTTGTGCAAAAATAAGTGCTAATACTTGTAAATTAAAGCAATGCCTAAAATTTAACGCTTTCATAAGTCAGAAAAGATGAAATTATAAAAATCTATCCTTAACTTTAAGAATGGTTTGTGATATTCTCATATTTTATTGGCAACGCCAAAGGTTTTAATACTTCGTAGGCTAGCTTGAAATTAAAAATTTATTTCTAATGAATACTTTGTGGACTTGCTTCGAGTTAGTTTATTAAAAAATCGGTAGATTATTTACGGGTAGAAGGCGTTTTTCCTAAGAAAAAAGTAAAACTCAAAAAAAGTTGTTGTGAAAAATATAAAAAGGGCAAACGCTGTAAACGCTGCCCTTTTTTGATATTTTTTGTAATTAATTTATTTAAATGCCGGAATTCCGGTAATGTCTGCACCAGTAATTAGTAAATGAATATCGTGTGTACCTTCATAAGTAATTACACTTTCTAAATTCATCATATGGCGCATAATACTGTATTCTCCAGTAATTCCCATTCCACCTAAAATTTGTCGTGCTTCACGAGCAATTTTTATCGCCATATCTACATTATTTCGTTTTGCCATCGAAATTTGTGCTGTAGTGGCTTTCCCTTCATTTTTTAATTGTCCTAAACGAAAGGCTAATAATTGCGCTTTGGTAATTTCAGTAATCATTTCAGCTAATTTTTTCTGCTGAAGTTGATATCCTGCAATTGGTTTATCAAATTGAATACGTTCTTTTGCATAACGTAAAGCCGTGTCATAGCAATCCATCGCAGCACCAATCGCACCCCAAGAAATTCCGTAACGAGCCGAATCTAAACAGCCAAGTGGCGCTCCGAGTCCACTTTTATTTGGAAGCAGATTTTCTTTTGGAACTTTTACATCTTGAAAAATTAATTCTCCGGTTGCCGAAGCTCTTAACGACCATTTATTATGCGTTTCAGGAGTAGTAAAACCTTCCATACCGCGTTCTACGATTAATCCGTGAATTCTTCCCTCTTCATTTTTTGCCCAAACTACGGCGATGTCACAAAAGGGCGAATTTGAAATCCACATTTTTGCTCCATTCAATACATAATGATCGCCTTTATCTTTAAAATTAGTGGTCATTCCGCCGGGATTCGATCCGTGATCAGGTTCGGTTAAGCCAAAACTTCCCATAAATTCGCCCGTCGCTAATTTTGGTAAATATTTTTTGCGTTGTTCTTCGGTTCCGTATTTCCAAATAGGATACATTACTAAAGAAGATTGTACAGAGGCTGTAGAGCGAACCCCGCTATCGCCACGTTCAATTTCTTGCATAATTAATCCATAAGAAATTTGGTCGAGTCCGGCACCGCCATATTCTTCAGGAATATAAGGCCCGAATGCACCAATTTCTGCTAAACCTTTAATTATAGATTTAGGAAATTCAGCTTTTTGTGCCGCATCTTCAATAATTGGGGAAATTTCACGTTTTACCCAATCGCGCGCAGCATTGCGAACCATGAGGTGTTCTTCGTTTAAGAGATCGTCTATATTATAATAATCCGGGGCTTGAAATAAGTCGGTTTTCATTAAGTGTTGTTTTTCAAATTCAAAAGTAAAGTTACAGAAAGCGGCTTGAGAATCAAATTCTTTTTAGGAGTTTTAATAAATGTATTTTGTCTATAAAAAAACACACTTAAACGAAATGAGAAAGAAATAAAATGATTTACTTTAGATATTTCTTAATTTAATATTAACAACCTTAAAATAATTTAATATGTTTTCCCCAAAAACAATTAAAGATAAACAACTAAGGAAAGAATTTCTTAGTGAACTTAGAGAAAGTTATTGCAAAAACTCAAATTATCCTGGCTTTATGGCGATGATAGATACACTTTCTATGTTTAAAATGAACAATAACATTAAAAAACTACCGAATAGCCAAGTTAATTTACTTACCGGAAGTTTTATAGCCGATGTTTTAATTGATGGCGCATACCGCTTAGTATTTGGTTGTCGAAAAGAATCTTTTATTGAGTTTACAACTGCTGAAGGAAAAACTTTTCAGCTTACAGATGAAGAATTTCAACAAAAATGGAGCGGTTTGGTAATTGATTTAAGCAAATCGAAAAAACCGGGATTTATTCAGAAAGTTTATAACGATTTAACGGCTATTTTTTAAAGATTGAGATAGAAGTCGCGGACTAAAGCTTGGTATTCCTCGGTATAAATGTTGCGTTCTTTTTCTAATACTAAAGTTGAGCTTTTTGACTCTTGCTTTTTCTTTCCTAATTGCAGTAAACTTCTTTTAATTGGAGAGGTTTCATTTCCTTTAATGTGGGTAATTTGTTGTGGAAATAAGTTATGTTTTTTAGCTTCTTTTAGGAATTTTTCTTCGTGTTGATGTGGAATAATAATCGCTAATATTCCGTTGTTTGCTAACAGTTTTGCACTACTTTTTAATAATTCTTCAGTTGGTAGTGAATCAGTAAAGCGAGCTTTGTTTCGTTGCGTATCTGGAGTTTGATAATTCTCTTCGTGAAATGGCGGGTTGCTAATAATTACATCATATGTTTCATCAATTTCCTCTACAAATTCTTCCAAACTGGCGTGATAACAAAATAAGCGGTCATTCCAAATGCTTTCTTCAAAATTTTCTACGCATTGTTCGTATGCATTTTCATCAATCTCTATAGCATCAATAAGTTCTGCTGAAGAGCGTTGTGCCATCATTAAGGCTATAACTCCGGTTCCTGCCCCAATATCAAGAATGGAATTTGGTTTTCCTTCAAGCGAAGTCCAAGCACCAAGCAAAACACCGTCGGTGCCAATTTTCATCGCACAACGATCTTGCTGAATGGAAAATTCTTTAAAATGGAAAGGTTTTGCCATAAGGAAATTGTAATAAAGAAAATTAGTGAAATTTCAGGTAAGAAGTTGCGAAAAATAATTGATGGCTAAAGGTACATTTCAATTAATCCTTCAGGAACGTTGGTAAAAATTTTTTTATTTTCTTTTTCAAGATGATCAATAAAATCATCATTCACAGGAATTAAAACTTGTTTATCCTGATGTTCTATTTCAAATAAAGCTTGGGGGGAAGAATCATTAATTCCGGTAATTTTACCCACTTTTCCAAAAGAGAGATCAATTACTTCGAAACCTATAATTTCATGAAAATAAAATTGATTTTCGCCAAGCGGCGGAAGTTCAGATAAAGGAAGGTAAACTTCACACTTTAAAAGATCGTCAGCATCTTCTTCATTTTCGACGTCTTCAAATTTAACTCGTAATAATTCACTTCGTTGAAGCGAGCTTTTTTCAATAAAAAATGGAACCAAATTTTTGTTATAATCAACAAAAACTGATTCCATTTCTAAATAATGTTCAGGATCGTCGGTATCTAATTTGATAAGCAACTCTCCTTTAAAGCTGAATTTACTAACGATTTTACCAAGATAGAAACAATCTTCTTTGCGCATCGTTAGAAAAATTTAATTAGTTAGACTTTTTGTCTTCTGCTTTAGCTTCGTCTGCAGTTTCAGTATCTACTTCTTTTTCAGCATTCGCTTCTGGTTCACCTTCTTCGGTTACCGCAGCAGCTTCTGCTTCTTGTTGTGCAGCTTTATATTCAGCTTCACGTTTAGCGTTTACTTCTTTTTCAGCAGCTAGAGCTTTTGCTCTTTCTTCTTCTTCAGCTTTGCTAAGGTTTTCACGCTTAGCGTTAATTTTAGATTCTTTTTCTTCTAACCAAGCTTTAAATTTTTCCTCGGCTTGTTCTTCGGTTAATGCTCCTTTACGAACACCTCCGGCCAAGTGATTTTTCATTAAAGCGCCTTTATAAGAAAGAATGTTACGAGCCGTATCTGTTGGCTGCGCTCCATTTTGTAACCACTTTACTGAACTATCCACATCAAGTTGAATAGTAGCAGGATTGGTAGTTGGATTGTAAATTCCTAATTTCTCTAAGAATTTACCATCTCTTTTTGCACGCGCATCTGCGGCAACAATCCAGAAAAAAGGTTTTCCTTTTTTACCGTGTCTTTGTAATCTAATTTTTACAGGCATAATAAATTAAATTTTGGGGTTCCCGACCCCGATTATTAATAAGTCTGCAAAGATAGTATATATTTTTTTATCTATAATAAAAAGATTATTATTTTTTCTTTTACATTTGTAATGGAAAAAATAGTGAAGATATCCCGAAACTTATGAAAAAAATTTTTCTTTTAGCTCTTGTAGCAATATCAACCCTAGGAAGTTGTAGTGATGAAATTGAAACCAATGCGCCAAGTATTCAAGGTGAAGTAAATGGTGAATTTTTTAGAACCAAAAATACCTCTGCAACAATAAATGACGACGGATCGGTTTCTTTTACTGGTGCAACAGATTCTGAAACCATAACTTTAAAAACTTCTTCAGTAGAGATAGGCTCGTATACTTTAGGTAGCGGTAGCGCTAATGAAGCAACTTTTCAAACCTTAGAAGGAAATTTCTATACTACGGGAGTTAATGGAATGGGCCAAATTCAAATCACTAAAATTCAACAAGGGAAACTTTCTGGAGAGTTTTATTTTGATGCAGTTCAAGATACCGAAGAGGATACGTTAAATTTCAATAAAGGTTTCTTTTTTGAAATTCCTTTAACCAATCCAGGCGCTATAAATGTTGGTGCAACTTGTGTGGAAGCGCAAGCAACTTCAGCAGAAGCAAAGCAAGCTTACGAAGACGCAGACCCAAATGATTCCGGCAATTTTGAAGCTGCTTGTTTAGCTTACCAAAATGCCTTGGAAGATGAAATTGAAGCTTGTGGCGATGACGATGGAAGCTTGCAAGCAATTCTTGATGGATTAGATTGCCCTGGAAATAATGCACAGGGAAATATTACGGTAACCGCAGGAAACTTACCAATCGACTTCGATGAAGTAAGCGTAGTATTAGATACAGGAGTTTATAAAATAACTGGCGAAACCTCTGCACCAAATGATTATACTATTTATTTTGAAATAGATGAAAACGCTACTGGAGCAGATATGATACAAAATTTTGAAATTAAACTTACTTCGGTTTATACACCATCAGGTGCGCCGACTCCATTTACAAGTGATGTAACTACAAATACAAGTGGAAGTTTAATGGCAACTTTCTATGGAACAGTTTCAAATAACGATGGAGGCGATTTAGAGCTAACCAACGGAACATTCGACCTAACATTCTAAAAGAAAAATATCTTATATAAAAAGACTTCAGTTTTTTACTGAAGTCTTTTTATTTCACACAATAAAGTATTTAGTGGCACGTTTTTTAAAAATTGACCTCTTTTGCCCCAAATTTTAGAGGTGTTGCAAAAACCATCTAGATTTTTCTAGATGGTTTTTTTTGTTGATAACTTTGCTTTCTAAAACTCTTATCTTTTTCTAATTTTAGACGTTCTATTCTGCTATAAAAATAAAACCTATGTACCTAATTTTCGATACCGAAACTACCGGATTACCAAAGCGTTGGGATGCGCCAATCAGCGATTCTGAAAATTGGCCCAGAGCTATACAAATCGCCTGGCAGTTGCATGACGAAATGGGTCGTTTAATTGAGCACGAAGATTTTCTCATAAAACCTGAAGGCTTTAATATTCCGTATGATGCTGAAAGAATTCATGGAATTTCTACAGAATTAGCAGAACAAGAAGGAATTTCTTTAGCCGAAGGATTACAAAGATTTAAAGAAGCTTTAGCGAAAACCAAATTTATTGTCGGGCAAAATGTTGGTTTTGATATCAATATAATGGGTGCCGAATTCTATCGAGAATCCGTTGAAAATCAGCTTTCAGAATTACCAGTTCTAGATACGTGTACCGAAAAAACTGCGCAATTATGTCAAATTCCCGGTGGTAGAGGAGGAAAATTTAAATTACCAACCTTAACAGAATTACACGAAAAATTATTTAACGAACCTTTTGCTGAAGCGCATAATGCCACAGCCGATGTAGAGGCAACCACACGCTGTTTTTTAGAATTAATTCGTCAACGCATTTTTACCGCTGAAGAATTAGACGTTTCTCCCGATTATTTTGAAAATTTTTCGGAAGAAAATCCACAGCCCATTCAACTTATCGGCTTAAAACATATCAATCTTAAGAAAGCTTCCGATAAAATTCGTGCGCAATTAGCCAAAAAAACACCCGAGCAAGATATTTCCGAAGAAGAAATTCAGGAAAATATAGAAGTTCTAGAAGAACAAGAATTTGCGCATTTACATAATCATAGTCAATTTTCAATACTACAATCAACCATTAGCGTTCCCGATCTGGTAAAAATAGCTGCAAAAGAAAAAATGCCGGCAGTTGCTCTAACCGATCATGCGAATATGATGGGTGCTTTTCATTTTGTTACAGAAGTTAGCAAATACAATAAAAGTCTTGCTGAACGTAAAAAAGAAGCTGAAGATAACGGAGAAAATTTTTCAGAGAAACCACTAACTCCAATTCTTGGATGCGAATTTTTTGTTTGTGAAAATCATACCGATAAATCTAGAAAAGACAACGGATACCAAATTGTATTACTTGCAAAAAATAAAAAAGGCTACCATAATTTAGCGAAGATGTCTTCCATCGCTTATACCAACGGATTTTATTACGTTCCCAGAATCGATAAAGAAGTCATTCAAAAATATAAAGAAGACATTATTGTGCTTTCCGGAAATTTGTACGGAGAAATACCGAGTAAAATTTTAAATGTCGGAGAAAACCAAGCAGAAGAAGCACTTTTGTGGTGGAAAGAAACCTTTCAAGACGATTTTTATATTGAATTAATGCGTCACGGTCAAGAAGATGAAGATCGAGTAAATGAAGCCTTAGTCCGGTTAGCAAAAACGTACGATGTAAAAATAATTGCCAGTAACAATACATATTATGCTACCAAAGAAGATGCGAATGCGCATGATATTTTATTGTGTATAAAAGACGGTGAAAAGCAATCTACGCCAATCGGTAGAGGTAGAGGTTATCGCTACGGTTTGCCAAATCAAGAATATTACTTTAAATCTTCAGATGAAATGAAAGGCTTGTTTAAGGACTTGCCCGAAGCTATTTCTAATATTCAGGAAATAGTAAATAAAGTTGAACCTTTTGAACTTGCTAGAGATGTTTTGTTACCAGCATTTACAATTCCTGAAGAATTTAAAAATGAAGAAGATGAAAAAGATGGCGGAAAACGAGGCGAAAATGCTTATCTAAAACATTTAACCTTTAAAGGAGCAGAAGAACGCTACGGCGAAATAACTGATGCGATTGCTGAACGTTTAAATTTCGAACTTTCCGTTATCGAAAATACAGGATATCCGGGGTATTTCTTAATTGTAGAAGATTTTATTCGCGAAGCTCGAAATATGGATGTTTCCGTAGGGCCGGGTCGAGGTTCGGCAGCGGGAAGTGCGGTAGCCTATTGCTTAAAAATCACCAATATTGACCCTATAAAATACGATTTGCTTTTTGAGCGTTTTCTAAATCCCGATCGTGTTAGTATGCCCGATATCGATATCGATTTCGATGATGAAGGAAGAAGTCGGGTAATGGATTATGTAATTCAAAAATATGGGGCAAATCAAGTAGCGCAAATTATTACTTACGGAACAATGGCGGCAAAATCTTCTATTCGAGATACCGCCAGAGTATTGGATTTGCCTCTAAATGAAGCCGATCGTATCGCGAAGTTGATTCCCGATATGTCGAAATTGCATAAAATTTTCGCCTTAGACGAAAAAGGAATCAAAGCAAAATTCAGAAGTGAAGAAGTAGATAAAGTTAATGAATTACTGAATATTTCAGAAGGAGACGATTTAGAAGCGCAAACCGTAAACCAAGCTCGAATTCTCGAAGGTTCGGTAAGAAATACCGGAATTCACGCTTGCGGTGTAATTATTACACCAAGTGATATCACTAATTACGTTCCGGTCTCGGTGGCGAAAGATTCAGATTTGTACGTTACGCAATTTGATAACTCGGTAGTAGAAAACGCCGGATTATTAAAAATGGACTTTTTGGGCTTAAAAACATTAACGCTCATAAAAGATACCGTGAAAATTGTAAAAGGAAGACACGATATCGACTTAGACCCTGAAAGTTTTCCACTTGATGATGAAAAAACATACGAACTTTTCCAGCGCGGCGAAACGGTTGGTATTTTTCAGTATGAATCGCCAGGAATGCAAAAACATATGCAGGCGTTAAAACCGACTGTTTTTGAAGATTTAATTGCCATGAATGCTTTGTACAGACCGGGACCCATGGAGTATATTCCTAGTTTTATCGCTAGAAAACACGGGAAAGAAGAAATCACTTATGATCTTGAAGATATGGAAGAATATCTTCAGGAAACTTACGGAATCACCGTTTACCAAGAGCAAGTAATGCTGCTTTCTCAGAAATTAGCAGGTTTCTCTAAAGGTGAAGCCGATATGCTGCGAAAAGCGATGGGGAAAAAGATTTTTGCTTTATTGGAAACTTTAAAACCAAAATTTTTAAATGGAGGAGAAGCTAAAGGACATGCAAGGGAAACTCTAGAGAAAATTTGGAAAGATTGGGAAGCGTTTGCGAGTTATGCTTTTAATAAATCACATTCTACCTGTTATGCTTGGATTGCTTACCAAACTGCCTATTTAAAAGCCCATTATCCGGCAGAATATATGGCAGCAGTATTATCTAATAATATGAATAATATTAAGAACGTTACATTTTTTATGGAAGAATGTAAACGGATGAAATTACCGGTACTGGGACCCGACGTAAACGAATCGTACTATAAATTTTCGGTAAATAAGAATAACGCGGTTCGCTTTGGAATGGGAGCGATTAAAGGAGTTGGTGGCGGCGCGGTTCGTACTATTGTAGAACACCGAAAAAAAGACGGCCATTACCGTTCTATTTTTGATATGGCAAAACGTATCGATTTACGAGCAGCTAATAAAAAAGCTTTTGAGAATTTAGCATTAGCAGGCGGTTTCGATAGTTTTCAGCCAACACATAGAGCACAATATTTTCACGAAGAAGGCGACGGAATTACTTTTCTAGAAAAGGTTATAAAATTTGCTTCTAAATTTCAGGAGAGTCAAAATTCTTCGCAAGTTAGTTTGTTTGGTGAAGCGAGCGAAGTGCAAATTCCGGAGCCGCAAGTTCCGCCTTGTGATGAATGGGCAACAATGGAAAAACTTCGTAAAGAACGCGAAGTGGTTGGGATTTATATTTCCGGTCATCCGCTAGACGATTTTAAAGCGGAAATGAAATATTTTTGCAACAGCACGTTAGCAGATTTTAGTCAGTTAGAAAATCATTTAAATAAAGAATTGTCTTTAGGTGGTGTAATTAGTGATGTTCAACATCGGGTTAGTAAAACTGGAAAAGGTTGGGCAATTTTTACGGTGGAAGATTATAATGAATCGTATGATTTTAAAATTTTTGGCGAAGATTATCTAAAACATCGCCACTTTTTAATGCCGAATAATTTTATTCATATGAAAGTCTTTGTAAAAGAAGGCTGGACAAATAAAGAAACCGGTAGAAAAAGTGATCCACGGATTCAGTTTAATTCGTTTAAGCAGTTGCAAGATGTGATGGAAACCTATGCTAAAAAATTGACTATTCAGCTGGATATTGATGATTTACAGGATAAGCATATTGATGGTTTGCAGGATTTATTTAGAATTCATCCCGGCGATCATATGCTGAATTTTGTAGTGTATGAATTAAAAGATCGTATAAAACTTCATATGCCGAGTAGAAAACAAAAAGTGAAAATTTCTCAAGAACTTTTGGATGAATTAGAAAGTCAGCAATTGCATTACAAGGTAAGTTAATTTTGCGTTAGGGATAGAAGCGGTTACCCTGCAGGACTGAAAGGACGAAGCGTAAAAGCGGATAGCCCGACCGAAGCAGCGCGAAGGAAACGCCCGTATAAAGTAAGTCGATTTTTATATAGGTTAATGCAATATAAATGGCTACTCACAACTAAAAAATTTTATCTATTTTTGTGATATTAAAAAACTAAAAATTATGGCATTAGAAATAACAGACGCAACATTTGAAGAGCAAGTGTTAAATAGTGATAAACCGGTATTGGTAGATTTTTGGGCTGCTTGGTGCGGACCTTGTAGAATGGTTGGACCGATTATTGACGAAATTAGTAAGGAATATGATGGGAAAGCGGTAGTTGGTAAGCTAGATGTAGACGCAAACCAAGAATTTGCTGCAAAATATGGTGTTAGAAATATTCCTACCGTGTTAATTTTTAATGATGGAGAATTGGTAGGGCGTCAAGTTGGAGTTTCTCCTAAAGACGCTTATACAAAAGCAATCGACGAATTGCTATAAAATATTTTTAAACTGAATAACTTGAAGGTTTGGCGTTCGCGTCAAACCTTTTTTTATTTTAGTACCTTTAACGTTGGTTTTAGAATTTTGAAAAATGAAGTTAAGAGAAGAAGTAAATAAAAGCGATGGTTTTACAAATATTGAGCATCTGGCGCAAAATGTAGTTGAAGGTTTAATTTCTGGTTTGCATAAAAGTCCGTTTCACGGGTTTTCTGCAGAATTCGCCGAGCATAAAAGTTACAATAATGGTGAAAGTACCAAGCATATCGATTGGAAATTATATGCGAAAACCGATAAATTATATACCAAACGCTATGAGGAAGAAACTAATTTGCGTTGTCACATTATTGTAGATAATTCTTCGTCGATGCATTATCCTGAACTTCAAAAACAATCCATAGATAACTTGAATAAAATTGGATTTACCGCTTTAGCTGCTGCCTCGCTTATGCAAATTTTAAAGAAACAGCGCGATGCGGTAGGAATAAGTATTTACAGCGATAAATATGATTATTACGCACCTGAAAAGGGAAGCGAACGTCATCACCAAATGATTTTGAAAAAATTGGAAGATGTTGTACGTAATTCACCTAAACGACAAACTACTGAAACCTACACGTTTTTACACCAAATTGCTGAAAAAATAAAGCGGCGTTCGTTAATCTTTTTATTTACCGATATGTTTCAAGCTTCAGAAGAGGAAGATCGTTTAATTGAAGCTCTACGACATTTAAAATACAATAAACATGAAATGGTTCTCTTTCATACCTATGATAGTAAACGAGAACTTAATTTCAATTTTGAAAATACCCCCAAACGCTACATTGATGTGGAAACCGGCGAAAGTATAAACCTATACGCCGATAATGTGAAAGAGAATTATCAAAAAGAGATAAAAAAATACTTTGCAGAACTTAAAATGCGTTGCATGCAATATGGTATTAAGTACGTGCCGGTAGATATTCACGAGAATTTCAATAAAATTTTAACTACTTATTTAATTGAACGTCAAAAGTTTGTGTAAAGGTGAAAAAAATACTTGAAAAAAAGCGAAAAAAATATTTGTGGAAACTATAAACTCTTGTATATTTGCCCTCGCAATTACGCAACGGTCTGGTAGTTCAGTTGGTTAGAATGCCTGCCTGTCACGCAGGAGGTCGCGAGTTCGAGTCTCGTCCAGACCGCAAAATAAAAAAGCTTCAATTGTAAAATTGAGGCTTTTTTTACGAAGTTGTGTTGTGTGTCAAGCCAAGCTTGGCATAAGGTTTAAGTAGGTTAAACCGGTGAAGAGCTTTTCCTGTAAGAGGGAGAGGCTTTTTTTATTTGTGCGGCAAACGTGCGGCAATTTTAAATAATTCGACCTCAAATTCATTTAAGAAATCAGAAAATATAACTAGTAAAGACTAGTTTGTTTAAAAGTAAATTATCAAAGTTTGGAATAAGAGGAGTAAAAAAAAAGAGAATATATTGGAAATGGTAAAAACAGTAAATTATTAATACAAGTTTTACCTAATCTATTTACTTGAATATTAGTTTTCAATTTCCCCGAAAAGATCCTTCAAAGAAATAGAAAAATACTTACAGATTTCTGCAAGCGTACTAACTGTGATATTGGACCTGTTAGCTTCAATTCTGGCAATGTGGATGCCGAGATCATTATAGACATCTTCTTGGGTTAGCCCTTTTTCATTTCGTAATGCTTTAATCTTTAAAGCAATTTTTTCAAGTAGCTCAATATTTTTAATACGTTCTCCCATTGATTTGGGAAAATGGAAATTTTTATTAATATTTGTAATGACAAAAAAGTCATTTATATGAAGAGAATTTTTATACCCGTCTTTTTGTGCGCTTGCTTTTTACTAAACGCTCAAAACACTGAAGAACTACAAAACGAAATTGAATATTTACAGGAGATTAACTCCACTTGCAAGCTCTTAAATGTCAATGGAGATATAGAAATAGTTAACAGCAATGATGATTTAGATTTTAAAATTATTTCTTTAACCGGGTCTACAGATTCACAAACTATCACGCTCAAGTTTTTAATAAAACACGAACTTATAAATAAAGAGTTTGATCTTCATGTGGGCTCTGGAAAACCCATAGCATATAATGTTCTAGGGGAAGGAATTGAATTTAAATCGGCCACTTTCCCTAATTCTCCGAACCAGATTCATAGGGGAGTGATGAGCGTAAAAGTACCGACTAGCGTGCCAGTTCAAGGGCAAATTGAATTTCAAAATGTTCTTCCCGGTACCACTCAATTATCCTATATAGAATTGAATTATTATTTACTGAATTTAAGAGGAAATAGAGATCGAGAAACATATAAAATCGAAATTAGAAACATATCTGTGGATTGGAATTAATAATTAAAATAACATAGCGTCTTATTTTGAATTGATTCCGGAATATCGCCAGTATTTAATCATTAAATTCAAGATAGATAGCTTACAAAATGGCGTGGGCTGTGCTTGTTTAGTGATAGGTGTCTGGCGATACCTCTGGAATTAGCAAGTTCAGTTCCACGCTTTTTAAATAATAAATCCTTAAAATCGCCAGCATGAGCACATTACTTTATATCCTAAAATTTAAAAAACATACAAAAATAAAAATCGGAGTCACTACCAACCTTATTTATCGAATATCTCAAATCGAAAAAAAGACCGGATTTAATGTTGATTATTATCAATCTAGGATAGTCACCAATTCTAGTAAAAGAAAAATTACATTATTAGAAAGAAATCTTTTAGAAATTACCCTAGATTTTAAGTATCATTTCAACAAAGATTTTGATTTTGCAGGAAAGCAGGAGTTCAGGCAAGACAATTGCCTTAATTTAATCTTACAATATATAAGTGATCAGAAAGATTATGGAATGAAATATAAAATTTACAAAGGAATTGATACTTGTGGGTTTTATAATCATAAGCTCCCTAAAGTTTATTTTCCTATAGATTTTACCTTAAAATCACTTTCTCGTGTACTCGCAGAAGATCTTGTTGAGTATTGCAACGAAAACGATTTAAATGCAGTAGAAATATATAATCAGGCTATATACGAATACGCAGTCAGAAATGGTTTTGATCGGAAAGATAAACCAATCCAAGATTATCAGCATTTTTTTAAAATATAAAGCATTCATTCCACTTGCTTAATGAAGCATAAAAAAGAATTGATCATCTTTCTTTTTTGATTAGTTTAGGTAACCCTATGAAAATAATCTAAAGAGCTAGAAAAGGTTCTTCAAAATTGTAAATTACCTTTTCCTTCGCTTTTTCAATAAACTGGTCGGTATTAATTTCAATAGGATCACGCCCCTGGACGTGTTTGCTTTCTTCTTCAATCCTACTTATTTTTTCTAAACATTCATCGATAAAACACTTTTGATGAAAGCTCTTCATTGATTCATATTCACACTCTATTTCCTGTTCCAATTCACTTCGGGAATATTTTTCTTTATATTCAGATAAATTGATCATTAAGCTTAATACACCGGCTGCGGCACACCGACCAAGTTCACTGTTGGTGTTCCACTTGGGATGAGTGCTATTTAAATAACTTAAAATATACCGGTAAAGATCTGTACCGGCATATTCTTCTAATTGGTAATAATCTTCGTGTTCTTCATAATTGTCAAGATATTCGCGGTATAACCAATCTATTTCTGCATCTGTAAACATAGCTAACTAATTTTTTGTCAAGGTAAAACTTTTGAATAGTACGGCAAATAAATAACGCTATTATGTAAAATAAAATTACCAGTTCTCGATATAAATGAGAGCTTTCTCATACCAGCTATGTTTATTTTCAGCTTCTACTAAACGATTTTTTAATTTATTTTGCTTTTCCTCAGAAGAATGATGATAAAGTTGTTCATATGCTATTTGATACTTACCATTTATACTTGCTTGCTCAATAAATTTAAAACCATAAAACACGATGATAGTAGTAATAGAAATTGAGTATAAAATATTTTTTAAATTCTTTTTTGAATCTCTATCAAAAATAGTTTCTCTAGTATAGCGTACCTTACTTGGTATTTCAGGTATATTTGCAATATGTTGTTGAAGAGAATTTTTTAGCTTTTTATGCTTCTCAAAATTAGTCTCTTGTAATTCTAAAAGTTCCTCATAAAAATTTTGGTCATTTATAACATTTTCATTGTATTTTTTTAGTTGATTGTTTAATTCCTTGACGTCGACACCTTTAAAAGAGTCACTTACTTCCTGCATAATCGCATCATTTTGATGTAAACGTTGTATTAACAACTCTACATTTTTATCTATCCTGTTTATTGATTTATCCATAAGTTTAATTTCTGTACTGTTTGATTTCTTTTTCAATTTGATTTATTGATCTGTATACATTTCTTTCTAGTTCCAGTTCGATTTTTAAAATCATAATATCACAAATAGCCTTATGATAACCGTTCAATGACCTCATATCGTCTTTAAAAAAATTACACGGAAAAGTTGGATGGACGTGTTCAACGTACCTCAGCTTTCTTTTATCTGCCGCGGTAAGGTCATACTGCACCTTAACTTTTCGTATCAATTCATCTAACGTAAAATCAGAACGGAGATAATTCTCTCCAAATTTTCTTTCTAAATAAACGATTATTGCCTTTCGAGCAGAAATCCTTAATTTTTTTGGAAGTATTTTTTTTAAATATATTATTCGAATAGCTTCCCCATGAGCCTCAAACATTTCATTGAAAGAATAACAGACCGATTCATTATTTAATGTTCGTGACATTGTTTTTCTAAGCTCGTCTTCTTCTTTTTGTTTTTGAATTTCTGTTTTCATGAATTATAATTTTGGTCCTTTATTTTGATTTAATTTTTGAGTCATCCCATTTTGGATAATTGCTTGAGTAGCATTAGCATATAAATTTAAGTTCTTTCTATATAAATTGGGTCTTTCTTGTAGCTCCAACCCTACCATTAACTCTTGTAAGTAGGTGGATTTATAATTAAATCTTTTTCGAAATAGTTCAATTAAAAAAAGTGATTCTTCGTCCGAAATTTTGGTATGATACTCATCACAATTATTATACGATTCGAAATAATGAGTAGTGAAATTTCTTTTTCTATTTTTCCCTTCTTGTAGAAATGAAGACACATCTTTATCATTTATTTGCCTAAATACTGTATGCGATAAATATCTACTTAAATAATTACCAAATTGGAATCGTCTAATTCCTGTTATAGGATCTATAAGTAATTCATCAACTACCGCTTGATAGGTTTCACTTTTACCTCTTTGAGAGAAAGGATTATTTTCATTTTTTAGACTCTCTAAAAGAACTTCCTCATAATCTGAAGAATGATCTAATACTTGGTAGAAGAAATGAAGACAAGCGATATCGAAGTGAGTTAACTCATTCCTTTCCCATAATGTAACTCCATTCCAAATCATATCTTGAGCACCCATAAAAGAAAGGATAGACTTAATTTTTTGAGGACCAAAAGGTCCTGTTGGCCGTATGGAATCGAGATGAAGAATTTTAGGTTTTTCTTTAGGATTAAATTTAATTTTTGGGATGTAATTTTTCATTTTAACAACTATTTTGTTTATAATTTTTTAGCAATAATATGTTTAAGTTTTACTTTAATACACATATTATTAATATTTGAATGTCAATTAATTGTATTTTATTCAAACATATAAATAAATGTTAATTTTAAAAAAAAATCTTTAATATTTTTTTGAAATTAAGCTGAATAAGATTGTTGAAGCCTTGGTATAGCTTTTCTCACGAATATTTTAAAAACCCAAATGTTAGGGAATTGAAATTTACAATTCCCTAACATTTGTTCTTCACTATTACTTGCTCCTACATTTGACATCAGTTAACATTAAATTATTTTGAATTATGAAACCTAAATTAATGCTTGTTACGGAAAAAGGAATGCAGGAATTTATACCACTCACACGGTATGAAGAATTACAAATGCGATTTGAAAAATTATCGAGCGAAGAAAAAACGCAAAAAGAGGAAAAGGAAAAACTTTACACTATGTCACGAGTTTTAAAAATTTTTAAAACCAGTCGACCTACCATTTACGCGTGGGAGAAAAAGGGAATTTTACATCCTATTCGAATCGAAGGTCGGGTTTACTTTAAAGCTGACGATGTCGATAAAATGATAGATTCAAAAAGGTGATTTATTTCCCTTTTGTTATTCAGAAGCAAATTCAGAAAACTTTTTTAAACTGAATTTTTAAAGAAGAAGATAGCACCTAAAATTACGATTTTAAAATCTCTTGAATAATCATTGATAAATTTTCCCTTTTAAAATTTTATGGACCTCTTTGGTAAAAGTTCTAATAAGAATTTTGTTTTCGAAAATGGACTTTATTTAAACAAAAAGGGAATAAACAAGCTTTTATAAAGCTTGGGCAACTTTTAGTTGCAGCAAGTGGTGTTTTTGCACTCCCTAACGTGAGTACAAAAACTAAGATTATTCGCTAACGCTCATACAAATGAAAAAAAATCATCGAATACAATTACGCCTGACGGCAATTGAAAAAACCGCCATTGAAATGAAAGCTAAAAAGTATGAAACCTCTATCACACAGGTAGTAATTTCAGCTACTTTAAACAAACCCATTCCTATCAAATGGGAGCCAGATGAACAAGCAGAAAAGCTAAAAAACGAACTTTCAATAATTGGAAGAAACCTTTGGATGCTGATTAAATATAAGAAGAAATTTCAGCTTTCTGAACAATTCAAAATTCAAGAAATAATTAATGAACTGTTACAGCTCGTACAGAAAATCAATCAGTATTATGATCGCAAAAGTGAAACTCAATCATAGCATTTCTGGCTTAATGAATTACCTTACTAATAAGAAACATTTAGTAATGGATAGCAATGAAGTCTTGCCAATTTCTACCCCTAAATACATTTCCAACGAATTTAAAAAAAGGCAATCTTTTAATTCAAGATGTAAAAAACAAAACTTTCATATCATTCTTTCATTTGGTAATAAGGACAAAATTCATAATGAAAAACTTGATACGATTTGTCGTGATTTTATAGAAAGTTTTTTTGAAGGAAAAGCTGAACAATGGATAGCTATTCGCCATCCCGACACGCAGAACCATAAACATATACATATTGCTCTCAATAGAATTACGAGAGATGGAAAAGCTTTGGGAACAACTCGTACGGGAATGCGTTCTCTGGAAACCTGTAGAAAATTGGAAAAAAAATATGGTTTGCAACAACTTTCAAATATCAAAGGGGAAAATAAAAATGAAATGAAAAGTGAATTGAAAACTCTTATAGAGCAAGCTTTACAGGATTGTATGGATTTGAAAAGTTTTAAAAGAAAGATGTCTGAAAAAAATTACAAAGTACTTACGGGGAGAGGAATCTCTTTTATAAATAAGACAAACGGAGCAAAAGTTAAAGGAAGCGCTATAGCGAGAGAATACAGTCTACAAGGTATTAAGGATCGGCTAAGTTTAAATCAGCAAAACATTTCAAACTCTTATTATCTAATTGAGCCCAGTAGGAGTTTAAAAGATCTAACAGAAACAGTTCTGGGGACTGCAGAAGAGCTTTTAACTTCTCAACAAACACAATATCACGAAGAACAAGAAGAATTAAACCGAAAAAAGAAAAAGAAAAAAAATAAACGTAAAGGAAAAACTCTCTAATATGGAAAAAGAAATCAAAAATATCGAACAAAAATTAAGTTTACTAATTGATTATTTGCAACAGGAAGAAAAGGAGAAAAAAGAATTGCTAAAGGATAATAAGGAATTAAACGAGATAACAGGTGAAATGAAAGAAGTCTCTCATAAGGTTTATGAAGATTTAGTAAATCACGTTGAAGTTTTGAAATCACACAGTATACTAATGAAAAGTCACCTCCAAGAAATGAATAATTATAATAGTAGTGTGGAGCATTATTTAAGTAAAATTCCCACAGAAATTGAATGTATAAGACATATTACACTCGACCCTCTTTCCTATAAAAGAGCTGTGTATCTTTTTTATATTATCCTTTTTAGTATAGTGGGAGTTATTCTTGGTTGGAGGCATATATGACTCAATAATTTTATTAGGATACTATCACATAAAGTGTTTGAAAAAATAACAGGGGTTGGATTTTATTTAGAGTCTAACCCTTTTTTCATAAATAGCACTCAGCTTGATTGTTTTTGATATATGAGTAAATACATAAAAAAGCTTGAGAAAACAACCTGCTATTTTCAATTCGTTGAAAAAGACCGCTTGCATGCCTATTTGAACTATGTCAAAGCGTAAACAAAAAAAAGAAATACCTCTTTTCTGTATAGAGTTCGGAAAACATATTAGAGCTTTAAGAAAAGAGAAAGGCTTAAGTATTGAGAGAATAGCATTTAAAGCTGATATCGACGCTCAAAATCTTAGAAAATACGAGTTAGGAAAACAAGAAATGAAAATTTCAATGATGAAAAGAATCGCTGATGCTTTTGAAATAAGCACATCTGAACTTTTGTCATTTGATAAATAACTTTTAAGAAAAAGTTGTAGTGATTTTTAGATGCTATTCTTACAATTTTAATATAAATTTCTTTTTAGTTAGTTATATAAATTTGATAGCAATATCTACTAGTTGTTGTTTGACTATTATGATATACGTGTTCATTTATAATTTTTAAAACAATATGGAATTAGGATATTTCAAAATACCTGGACACTCAACTAAAAGAAATTGGGCAGTATATATTTTTGTCGCAAAACCAAAAAAGAAGGATAAGCGAAACTATTTTTATGTAGGAAAAGTAGGAGATAATCGAGACGGTTGTAATCCTGTAATTTCGAGAGTAGGAAATCATTTTTCTTACAATAAAGTTCATTCTCAAATTAGAAATTCAATTTCCAATACAGAAAATTATGATTATGAATATTTTTATTGCCATTTCGATAAATATGATTCAAAAAAAGAATTGCGGATAAGAGATCGAGAAAAGATAAACGAACTTGAAAGAGAATTAAATAGAATTGTTCAGGTCAAATTGGATAAATCAAAATCTATTTTACTAAACCCTTATGTTGGTAATCATATTTCAAAAAAAGAGAAAGAACGTCGTGCTAAAATACTAACAACTGAAGAAAAAGCGATATTGCTAAAACTGTGCGAAAAAGCATTATAAATAATAGAGTGCAAAATCAAATTAGGCTTTGTAACCGCAAGAAGAAAAGAGAACAATACCAAAGTCACTAATATTATCTCTTGGGTTATAATTAGCCCGCAAAAAGATGTTATATAAAACCGTAATCGTTCAACTATATAATTTGTATATTAGAGTGCTAAAATAACTATAAGCATTATAAACTTAATAGCTAATCATATTTCATTTCCTTTTTATTTCTAATTATTATGAGAATTCAAAACATAAAAGTCCGCAATTTTAGACTACTATCAGATGTATCTATTAATTTAGAAAAAGATATTACCTTAGTTGTTGGTAGGAATAATACAGGAAAAACATCATTATTAGAAGTTATCAAAGTTTTTCTTTCTTCCGAAGATAAATTGTCTTTTGAAGATTTTTCTCAATCATCTTACAGTGAATTTAAAAGACTTTACTCCGAGTATAAAAAAACTCTAAATCCAGACATTTTAGAAAGAGAAAAAGAAAAGATAGAAAAAGCCATTCGAAAAGTTTTCCCAAAAATTCAATTACAAATCGAGTTTGAATATGATAAATTAAAAGATTCTCTAATTAATTTAAGTGAGTTCATTACAGATTTGGATGAAAGCAGAAATGATGGTTGTGTTTTACTTTCATTTGAATCTATTAATTCTATTGGTTTATTGGAAGCATTCCATAACCGAGAAGATAAAACAATAGATATCCTTAAGTATTTAAAAGATAATATAAAATCAAAATTTAAAGTAAAGTGCTTTGCCAAAGATATTAATTCCGAATATATACGTGAAATAGATATAGGTTTTAGAGAAAAGATTAAAAAAATAGTCTTATTTCAGGAGATAAAAGCAATGAGAATATTAGATGATAAAAAGTCTGATAGTAATAAAACTTTAGCGGTAGGTTTTTCAAAATATTATAACGAAAGAGACAGAACTGATGATAATGTTAAAGAAGTAGAGAATTCTTTGAAAGAGATTTCAAAGACATTAAAAGAAAAATATGATGCTGTTCTAGATAAAATTCTAAAGGATCTGCAAAGGTTTGGAGCTAAAACGCCAATTACGATTCCTAAAATTTCCATTGCTTCTGAATTTGACTCTGAATCGGTAATGAAAAATAATATTAAGTATTACTACAAACAAGAAGAAATAGACTTGCCAGAAAGCTATAACGGGCTAGGCTACAGCAACTTAATATTTATGGTTTTAGAATTGGCCAGTTTTATTGAACATTTTAGAAACTCAAACGAAGAGAAAGTTTCAGAATTTCTAACGGTTTTAATAGAAGAACCAGAAGCCCATATGCACCCTCAAATGCAGCAAGTATTTATAAGTCAAATCAAAGGTATTGTGAATGATGCTCAAAGAGATGGGATTTTTGTGCAACTAATTATTACCTCTCATTCATCTCATATATTATCGGAAGCTGGTATTGATAAAGAGAAAGGATTTAAACGTGTAAGATATTTCAATAGAGTTAATGACACAATTGTAGTTAAAGACTTTAATACTTTAGAATTAGCCGAGGAAAAAAAAACTGCTCGATTTCTGCGCCAGTATTTAACCTTGCATAAATCAGATTTATTCTTTTCTGATAAAGTTATAATTGTAGAAGGTACTACTGAAAGAATGTTATTACCGCAAATGATTAGAAAAGTAGTTCCTGATTTAGTAACAGAATATGTTAGCATATTAGAAGTAGGAGGTGCTTATACTCATAAATTTAAAGAAATACTAGAGTTCCTAAATTTAAAAACCTTAATAATCACAGATATTGATTCTATAGATAGTGTAAACGGAGAAAAATGTGCTGTAAATAGCGGAAAGAATGGAGAATTGACTTCTAATCAAACGCTAAAAAACTGGTTGCCAAAAAAGTCAACTATAACAGAATTAATTGAAACTACTGATAAAGATAAAATAGACTCTAGAATAATAAGGGTTGCATATCAAATAGAAGAGAATGGTAAAATAGGTAGAAGTTTAGAAGAAGCTTTTATAATTGCTAATCTAGATTTTCTTAAGACAAAAAAACCTCAACCTGATGATGCGAGCTTTAAACCAGCAAAAGAATTTTCTCTTTTTATGAGTAAAGGTTTGGATAAATTAGATACTGAAACAGCATATGATTTGGCACCTGTAACTTCAAGTGCTAAAACTAATTTTACTTTTGATTTAATGTCTTTTCCAGAAGATAAATATGGCAACTGGAATGTTCCCCAATATATTTCTGAAGGACTAATGTGGCTAGCAAAACCAATAAAGCTAGAAGAACCTGTTGAAGCAGTAATTTCTAATGAGGAGGAGTGATATGGAAGTATTCGAAAAAATTAAACAGCTAATTATAGATAGGAATAGCTTTGTGTTGGAAGCAGGTGCAGGTTCTGGGAAAACATACGCATTAATTCAAACATTAAATTACTTACTTCAAAGTAAATCTAAAACTCTGAAATATAACAATCAAAAAATTGTTTGTATTACATATACAAATGTCGCTAAAAATCAAATTATAGAAAGAATTCAAAACAACCCTTTAGTTATTGTATCAACTATTCATGAGTTTCTTTGGGATTGTATAAAATCGTTTAATAAACAATTAGTTATAGAATTTGATAATGTTAACACAGACAGGCATAACGAAAAACCTCACAAAATTGCATTACTAGATTTACAGGAAGAAATTGATACAGTTGAATACGATGATTGGGTTTTTAGTGATTTTGAACAAGGAAAAGTAGGACATGATGATTTAATATTACTGTCTAAAAAAATGTTTAGGGCAAATGAATTACTCACATCGATAATTGCTGCAAAATACCCGTATATCTTTATCGACGAATATCAAGATACTGCGGAAGATACAGTTATTTCATTAATTGACTATTTGTTAGAACGAAATAAAGACAGGCTGATAATTGGATTTTATGGCGATTCCTATCAAAAAATTTATGATACGGGTATTGGCTCTTTGCAGGAATATGTGGATAAGGATAAAATTACCTTAATTACTAAACAAGAAAATTATAGAAGTTCCGAAGAAGTAATAAAACTGCTTAACAATGTAAGGGATAATATAAAACAAGAAATTCCTGAAAGTAAAGATACTGTTTTAGGAAGTGTTGAGTTTATAAACTGTGAAAATTACCCCCCTAGAGCAGATAAACAAAAAATTACTGATTATGAGAAATCATTAATTCCAATTAAGAACAGTAACTATGATTTTGTAAAAAAAACGCTTGAAGATAAGGGGTGGAACTTTGGAAAAAATAGTGATGATAAAATATTAATAATTGCTAATAGTAGAGTTTCTCAAAGAGGAGGCTTTGGCAAATTATATAAGGTTTATTCTAAAAGATATGGTCAAATGGCTAACGACAAATTACTAAAAAGAGACCATCCTTTAACAACTTTATTTGTTGGAACGATAGATAAAAAAACTTCAATAGAACGAGAAATAGGCATTGAGAATCTGATTAAATTCTATCAGAAAAGAGATTATGGGAATTTAATTTCTTTTTTGAAAAAAAATAGTGCCTTATCAACAAACCTAAAACATCATAAAGATAAAAAAGAAATAACTGATAAGATTGATGAGTTAATAAAAATAAGAAAGTCCAAAACAGTAAAAGACGTATTAGATTTTGTTGAATCCAAAGGTCTCATAGTTTTTAATCAAGGTACAAAAAAACTCATTGAGAAAGCTAAAATTAATTTAGATGACATCAACGATGAAGATGAAAAAAAGAAAATAATTAAGGACACAGCCTTTTTTAACACTCTAATTTCACTTCAGTACAAGGAAGTAATAAACTTATTTAAACATTCACAAAACGAAAATGTATTTTCAACAAAGCATGGTACAAAAGGAGAAGAATATAGAAATGTTCTCGTAATAATTGATGATACTTCTTGGAAGCAGATGTATAACTTTCAAAACTTTTTCAATAATACAGAGGAGAAACCGGAGAGAAAGCTTCGCTCTAAAAATTTATTTTATGTCTCTTGTTCAAGGGCTAAGGAAAAATTAGTTGTTCTGGGATTATCCGAAATGGAAACCCAAGCAATGAAAGCTATAAGAAGTTGGTTTGGAGAAAATAATGTTTCAACTATTGGTAATCCTTAAATCGCTTAATGGATGGATAGTTTCAATTTATATAGAGAAGCAAAAGACCAATATGAAAAATTAATCCCAGAAAAAAATGAAGGATTGATTCTTTTGTCTCTATATGCAAAATATAAGGATAAAGACTTTACAGAAGAAAATATAATATCAACTATTACCAAGGTCTTTAAAGACCAGGGCAATGAGAGTCCAAGAACAGAATACAATAGAAATAATGCTATAATTCTAAGGTTTCAAGAATCTTTCCTATGGCGAAATGCTACTAAGAAAACCTATCAGTTTAAAAAATACGGATTAGAGCTTTGTCAGAATATAGAAAAGCGATTAATCGAAAAGTACAATCCAGCAAAAATTAAACGGTTCTTTGCTGAATTGCACAAAAGTCTCACTGAAAACATTGAGCAAAATAGAGACTTTAATGAATGGATTGAAGACCATTTTGAGATTAGACTTCCCGAACTTACTTCGCAAATAGAAATATTAGATCAACAGGTTAATGAATCTGTAAAGGCTTTTAAAACAGGAATTAATTCTGAAGACCAAGGTGTACTCGATATTCTTAAAGGTATTGAAATACGTTTAGAAGTAATTAAGGAACAAGCTTCTGAGCTAAGAAATGCATTTCAGATTTCCTATGACATTGATGACCTCTTACTAGGTCTTCTTGAAGAAAACAAAGGGCAAAATTATATCTCAAATATTCATAGGGTTCAAAATTTTCACGATAATTCTAGAAGCCAGTTAGAGCAAGTAAGCAAAAGAATCGAAAAAATAAAGCCGCGAATTAGAGAATTCATTTATGATTTTAACAAAAAGAATTTTGATAGAAAAACAAACAAATTTATTGACTACCTGCTACAACAATCAGTTGTAATTAGAGAAGGAAGCTCAAAAAAAATCCAGCTTCCTAATAATCTTTCCAAATTAGCTGTGAAGTCCACAACTCACAACCTTAGATTCAATGTAATATCCATAAGGGAAATAAGCCCGAAACTACCTGTCGAAGTGATTGAGAGAACGGTCAATATCAATAAAAGAAAAGAACTATTGAAAAAGACCTTAAAATGGAAACGGGACAAAGAGAGGATACGTTACTGGACTAATTTGGCATTTAAAGAATTGGAAACAATATGTATTCTCGAATTTACCCCTTTTTTCTTTAAAGTTATAGAAGAAGACCAACTCACAATCGCTGTTAAAACAGCCCATAATATTATAAGAAAGAACAATACATATAGAAATAAATTTAACATAGATATCATAAAAGAACCAATACACAATACCGCAAAAAAAGGAATATCCTTATGGCAGATGACAATTCAGAAAAAATAGAAACGTATAGTTTTTTGAACAATAAGAGGGCAAAAGGCATTTTCGCTAAGCTTGATTATACGCTTAGAAGTGGCATCCATATTCAAAGGGAATACCCCTTAAATGTGAACCTATATAGGTTTTTAAACGAGTCCGAGAACTACGAATCCCTTAAAGATTATTATAAAGACTTTTTCAACTTAAATCTTATAAAAGAAGGTTCTGATTTTAACAATTATTACTATTTAAACTTCAATGAAGATGGCAAAGGCAAAGTGCCCTCTGAAAATCGAGATTACTTAAAAAGTGAATATATTATTATAGGAATGTTGTTCTTAAAAATGTATAAGCTAGACGGAAACATCGAACTGGACAGCGTATCTGAATTTACTACTTTATTATATGAAGAATATGAAGAACAGAAAAATGCATTAAGAAAGTTAATTAACGATAATTCTTCCGATAAAAGTACAGATTTGAGTGACCAAAGATTTGAAACAGTAATTACCAAGTCTTTTGAAAAATTCGGGGATTTGGGCTGGTTAATGTGGGAAAAAGAGGACGAGAAGGATAAATTTAAAGTAATGCCATCCTTTGAACGCTTGCGCATTAATTACCAACCGCAAATTGAAAGTATTGATGATTTAATAAAGGAAATGAAAGATGCAGAATAATTACCCACGCATATATAGCTTATCTACAATAGGGGTTAAGCAGCACTTTAATGCTGATTATCTTTTCCACCCATACAGAACAGACTTTAGTGGAGAAAGTGGTAGTGGAAAGAGTATGATAGCAGATATGATACAATTGGTTCTTGTTGGTTCAAGTGAATTTAAGTCTGCGACCGAAGGCAATAAGCAAAGAGATGTCAAAGGAATGTTGATTTCCCAAAAAGGTCATTCAACGTCTAGAGGATATATTTTTCTGAATATTGAGATTAGTCCAAAAAAATACATTGTCATTGGAGTTTATATTGAAGGGACGAGTAATGCAGCTGAAATGTTCATTATTCAAAACGGCTATGATTGGGATAATTTAACTACTTTAAGCAAACCTATCCTTAATAAGGATTTGTTGATAGGCAACAAGATTGACACACTTAAGAATCTTTGTGATAGGGTTGAATTTGCCAGAATAAAATCTTTTAGAAGAAAGCACTACCATCAAATCATATATGAAAATTCAATCCTGTCTTTAGATTTAACTAAAGATGAAACTCTCAAAACATATGCAAATATCTTAAGGTCTTTTTCAAGGGGAAAAGGTTTTAAAACAGAATCAGAGGATTTAAAAAAATTCCTTTTCGGTGATGACGAAAAAAACGCAATAATTGAAAAGTACAATGAAGAAGTTGAAAATATAAGTAATGACTTCCACGAACACAAAAGGTATTCTGAAGAAATAGAACTAATAAATAACAAGCAAGTTTTACTGAAAACTTTACTTGAAAAGCAAAAAAACTACAAAACCGTCTATGCGCAATACCTAATAAAAAAATTCAGTTACTGGAACAGTTTTAAGAAGAAAACAACTGCCAATAAACTCAAAATAGATGAGAAGCTAAATCTCAAAAAGAATGAACTACAATTTGTCAACAATGAATTTTTGAAACTAAAAATAGAAAGCCTTAAAGAGCTGTTGGATACTAAGAAAAAAGTTACCCAATTAACCAAGAAAGATGATTCCAAAAGTGACATTGAAACCAAGTTTTTATATATAAGCAATACTAAAAAGCAAATTGAAGTCGCAGAAAAATGGCTTGTTTCCAACGATAATGATATTGAAAAAGTGAATGAATGGTTTTCATCGCAACGAGCAGAGGATAATAATAAATCAGCCTTACAAGAATTCACAGATTATCTTTCTGCTCATAATATTCTAGATGTCTTTAAAACATCCAACTGGTTAATTGACTACAATAAAGAAAGCAAAGCATATCCCAAAAAAATTGAGGAATTAGAAAAAGAAATAAATGAATTGCAAACATTGTCAAGATTTTCAGACCTGAACAACTCTGAATCTTTGGTCTATTGGGCTATAGATAATCTTGAATTTCCCCTCTCACATATACTTGAAAGTGTTTTAACCTACTTTCAAAAATATGGTAAAATCAAAACTTCAGAAGAAAACTCCAATAGATATGTCCCTTTTCCAGAACAACTTTTTCACAATATAAATTCAAATATCAAGGATAAAAGCGAACACGGTTTTTGGCTCAATCTGGATGGAGTGTATGAGTTTATAACGTATTCAGAACATCAAGTTCTAAATGTCGAAGACCCAAATGAAATTATAAAATCCTTATCAAAACTAAAAGAAGGTGTTCAAAAAAAATTGTCCAGAGTTATAGCTAAGAAGAAAAATGAAGAACATCTTAAAAAAACATTATTTGGGTACAGTAATCTTGAAAAACACATTGGACTTTTTAAAAGAAAAGACGAATTACTTAATTTCAAAATTGACGGTAGCATAAAAAGCCTTACAGAAGATTCTTTTAAACTTCATATGCGGGCATACAAAGACAAAAATAACATCATCAAGCAATATAATTCATTACAAAAGGAATATGAGGAATTTACAAGTAGAAAGAGCCTACTAGAAAACCACCAGAAAAGAATTAAACAACTACAGGCCGAACTTTTTAAAGATGAGACTTCTATTGATGCTGAACTATTAGAGGAAAAAATTGTATCTGAAGAACAACATCTGGCAGAACAAGAAAAAAGCCTAAAAGAAAAGAACTTTGATAAAAATTTATTTTTCAAAACGCATACCCAAGACATTATTAATCAACAGAAACTGTATGACTTAAAGCATCAGGTTTCAAATTCTATCAAGGACCTGGAAAGAGATACACAGCAGAAGGAAGAACAACTCACATTAGCACAAGATCAAATAGAGGAAACCAAAGAATTAAATGAACAACTTTTTAGATCAGCCATTAAGTTTGATGAAAATATTGATGAAGTTGCAAACCCTGATGATGGCGGTAATAGCTCTATGCAGACAAAAGCTAATAGTGCACAACAAGCATATATTCAATACCTAAAGATTATAACCGAAGACCTTCCGTATGACGAAACGGCTTCAATAGGGCAATTGGCAAATTATCTCTTACCGACTGTATTTCCTACTACCAAAGTTGATGAAAATTTAATTGAAAATGATATTGTTGAAAGGTTAAGCAAACTGACACAGGATATTCAAGAAATTGGTTCTAGAAAAGTAGAAATATTGGGAAGCATATTTAATGATGTCTATAAAGTTTATACAGGATACCTTACCAAAATTAATGAAATTGATAACTATCTCAAAAAGGGAAACAGAGGAATCACTGGCGGAAATAAGGCATCACTGACTTCTAAAAAATCAATTCATTATCCGGAGAACTGGCTTACTACGTTTAGAAAACAACTGCATAATCAACTGAATTACACAGGTCTATTTAGTGAACTTCGAGAAGAAATTGACATTAACGAAATGATGATTAAAGCGTTTCAAAAACTTGGAGGTAGTACCAAAGTTGAACCGGAAGACTTAATGAACCCAAAATCTTATTTTGATTTAGTGTTTGAGTTAAAACTCGGAAACGAAGAGGTTAATTCTGGTAGTAGCGGTCAAACATATGCGGCGAATGCTTTATTGTGCCTAGCCAGATTGTCATTAATTGAAGAAAAAGGTAAAAAAGGATTAAAAATTATGCCAATTGACGAAGCTGAAGGTTTAGGAAGTAATTACGATATGCTACACGAACTTGCAAAAAAAGAAAAATATCAAATTATTACAATGGCAATTGAGACCGCAGGCGAAATAACGGAAAGCGATCAATATATCTACATTATGAACGAGAACAATTTAGCAAATGTTGACAGCTTCGTTCCACCTCTCGGCATATTCTCTGATGAAGTGACTGAAGACATTGACCAATACATAGAATCACTATCAAATAATGAATAAAAATATTACTTGGAAAGAATTAAAAGCTCTCGATGATCTGTATCGGCATAAAAGAACTAGGGCTTTAGTTCAAGGCCATCCTTACATCAACTACCTTATACACGACAAAGGCATCCTAGACTTAAAGCCAGACAACATAAAAGTTATTGTTTCTACTGATAAATTTGAGACGTTCTACGAAAAAGAATTCAAGAAATCCTTTGAAGAAGCTAAGAAGTTTCTAATAGATAATGATATTAAGCCAACCGCCAACAAAGCTTTTACAATTGAGGACATAAAAACCCTAATGCTAATTGCAGAAAACAAAGCAGAACTAAAGAGCAATCCAACAAATATCGAAGACTTCTCAAATGAGTTTTTTGACACCTCAAAATATCTTAAAAATAGAACGAGTGTAAGAAAAGCAGTTTTTAAAATTTTGGATATCTCACAATTTCCGCTAGATAAAAAAGAAAACCAGTGGCGATTGGTAATCGATAACACCCACCCTAAAGCTGTCATAATGTGCGAAAATAAATCATTTCTAAAGCAACCTTGGATTGCCAAAGAAACACAAACTAAATTGTGGTACGTTGGCGGAAATAACATAGCCATTATTGATGATATAGATGAATTCGAACTTTCAAAGCCAATCTATTATTCTTGTGATTGGGATTTAGCTGGTTTACAAATTTATTCGAGAATAAAGGCTAAACTTAAAGAGCGGAACAAAGATATTCAGCTATTATATCCAAATGAACAGTATAAAAGAATAAGTACCTATATTGATTATCACTATAGCCATTGGGATTTAACAAAAAAAACATCTGGTTTAAAAGCGGAAATTTTTTCTAAAAAAGAGTTATTACTCATAAAGGACTTAATTCAAAATGAAGAATGGATTGAAGAAGAATCTAATGATTTGCACTCAATGATTTTAGAAATTATCCAAAAATAAAAGGTAATATTATTACTTCAAAAAAAACATAGCACATGTTTAGTATAAATCTAAACCACGAAAAGCTAACTTTGCTTATAGGTAAATAATTAGTTTGTTCATTTGTGTGGGAGAGAAGCGAGAAATCTCATGCCTCGCGGCACCAGAGATCTTAAGCTTGGTGTATCTACTAATTATAACACCCGCTTTTAAATATTTTAAAAACTGTTATTTTGTTTAATTTAATTCAGTTTTTTTTAGATCTTTATGAATTGACCTAGAATAATCCTCAATTTTTACAGACATTGACTATTTTTTGGTAGTTTAACACTTGACATTATGCCTGTTGAACAAGCGACAAAAAAGATTTAATTTCAAAAGATTTAAGACTCAAGACGCAAGTGATAAGCTCTGTCATTGATATTTTTAGAAAAAATCTATATTAATTATCTATTTTTTGAAGCGTATTTTTAAATAAAAGGGATAAATTAAAAACTACTTTTTTAAGAATTAAAATTATTTTAGTATGCAAATAAGTTTCACAAAAAAACAAGAAGAACATATCTCTAAGCAAGTTGCTTTCGGAGAATATCACAAAACAGTAGCGAGGTAATACGGGATGCCCTAAAACTTCACAGCATCTATCGTGAAAAAGTCATAAAAGACTTAAGAAAAGAAATTGAATTAGGTTGGGATGACCCAGGTAGTTCAATGACGATGAATTAGATTATTAAATCTAAGAAGAAGTCTTGAGGTATCATTATATTTTATTTAAGAAAGCATAAGGGGATATTGACTCAATTTATGAGTTTGGATCATAAGTTTAAAAAAGATCAAGCTTTAAACTATTTAATAGAGTTGCACACTGACTTTGAATTTAGAAATAAATAAGCAACGATTTGAGGTTGAAAATAGATTTAAAAGCTTAACCCTTACAATACTGTCCTGTAAAATGTGTAAGTTGAAATAACTGGAAGTAGGACTTATTTATAGTCTGATCTTTTTTTATAGATATTGAGAAACTGACTTAAAATAATTCCTCAGTTCCTGATAGGTTGTAACCACTTCTTAGGACTTCTATTTTATTGAAGTGTGAAGTTTATTAATGTCTCATCAGTGGTGAAAGATAATGTGATTGTGTATTTTTTGGTTTTACTTTTGAGTTTCTTGGTAAGCTTAGTGGTGTAAATGATCTTTTTATTTCTCCGTATTCAAAAGAATAAGATGAGGTTTTCTAAATTCTAACTCCAGTTAGCTATTCACTGCATACGAATACTTAACTTTCTAAAACTCGGTACATTATCTAGTGCAGCTTTGCTTGCTTGATGGCTAGAGGGTATTATAGATTTAGATACTCAAAAAATAAGCCATTAGTCTAAATAATAAATTTGAGAATATGACACTGAAAAAATATATTTTCTTTTAAAACAGAAGTGGTTTCAAAAGCTTTAAAAGAAAAAAGAAAGGTGAGGTCGCGCAGATTTAAAGTTAAAGTTTTAACTTTAACCTACTCAAATTAGTGGTTGAGAGGGTGAGTTTTTTGAATGGCGATTGATAATGCTTTTCTTCAAAAATTTTGGCAAATATCAAATACTAAAAAAACAATCTAAATCCGCTTAAAAATGAATTAGACCTATACGTAATGACAAGCAAATAAAACTGTATTATTAAATGTACAATAATAAATATATGCATGGATAATTGGATTAAAAAAACAAATTAAACGATAACAAGTTGTCGCCTGAAGATCATATTAATTTTGTATGAAATCGGTCCTATGTGATAGCTCGCCCCGCAATACGGATTAATGTGAAGTTTTTTTGTATGCTTAACGGTTTTAGTTTGCTGGGGGTAAAATTTATTTTGTACATTTATAAAGTTGAATTCTAGTAGTTATTCTCAGTAATAAAATTGTTCATAATTATTTATAGTATAGCTAATGATTATAAGTTGAAATAAGTTAGGTCTGTGTGATTTAATTAAAACAACATTTTTAATGTTGATAAATGTTTTACAGTTAAAGTTATGTTGAAAGCAGCGTCCTTGGCATATGCAGTGTTTATTTTTCTCTTAGTAGGTATATTTTGTTATATAATCATGCAGATTTTTTCCTTTAGTCTTGAGTTGAATAATTATTTTGATTTAAGGAAAAAATTAATTATGCATAATGAATCTGCTGCATCTTATGCCAAAGCGAATTTTGAAAATTTGAAATCATATAAACAAATACGTTTGTTTCCAAATGAAAAAATAGAAACTGTTTTTGTGAAGGAAAAATGGGGTTTTTTTGATAAACTGACAATAATTTCATCGCTTAAAAAGGATAGTATACGACAAGATTTCCTTGTGGCTAATAAACGAAATAAGAATACACCTGCATTATATTTAAGGGATAATGATGAAGATTTTAAAATTTCAGGGGGAACTCGCATCAATGGAGATATTTTTATTCCAAAAAAAGGTTTGAAAACAATTACTATTGATAATAATAGTTTTGAAAAGCCTATTCATAACGGAAGTGTCTTCAATTCTCAGAAAGTATTTCCGAAACACTCTGAGTTGACTATAGGATACCCTGAAAATTATGAACTATTAGATATTAATGAAATTAATGAACATAGCGTAATCAATGGATTTAATGAAATTACAAAAGTTATAGAAGTCAATACCAAGTTGGAAAACCTAAAGCTTAAAGGGAATATTATGGTCACATCCCAAGATACCTTGATTATTTCTTCGTCGGTAATATTAGAGGATGTTATTCTCGAAGCCCCAAAAATAATTTTTCAAAATGGTTTTGAAGGTAGTGCACAAGTCTTTGCTTCTAAAGGAGTAATAGTTGAACCTCAGGTAGTTTTAAAATATCCGTCTATTATTACTGTTGGTTCAAACCATATTATGGAAAAATCCATAATTTTTGAGGGAGAATCTGTTTTTTCAGGTTTGGTTTTTATGCAGGGTGGTGGGCTGTCTTTGGAAAAACAAAATACGATTCTTATTAAGGAGAAAGCTGAGTTGACCGGTGAGGTTTATTGTGATGGAACATTATCTCTCTATGGTATTGTGAACGGAAGTGTTTTTGCTTCAGCATTAGTACATAAAACGACTACAACAGCATATAAAAATTTGATATACAACGGACATATACTGGTTGATAAGGTGCCGGGTTCTTTTTTTCAAGATTCTTTTTTCCAACCTCTTGATTCAGAAGAAATACTTTTTGTAAAAAAAATATGAGATTTACTAAATATAGCTTAACAGCATCTTCAATTGCGGAATCGGTTATTGCCATGGTAATCATCAGTATTTGTATACTTACCGCAACCATGGTTTACATGAATATAATCGATGGAGACCCTCCAGTTAAAAAATATATAATCCAGCGGAGAATAACAGAACTTCTTCATGAAACTCGGATGAATAATGATATTGCTCCTTTCTATAAAGAATATGGAACATATACGATTGAAAAAACAGTAGAGGATTATCAAGAAAACCTCAAGCTTTCAAAAATATCTTTTTTAGTGAAGACAGCACATAAGAAATATACATATGAACTTTTAATGAACCATAAAATTAATGATTAAAGCATATACCATATTAGAGACGGTCATAACCATGGTTTTAATAGGTATAATTGTATCAGTGGTTTATTTAACGTATAGCTATATGGAACATAACTTAAAAACATATGTAAGGACCGAAGCTGAAAATTTTAAACTAAATAGTTTTAAAACAACCCTTGAAGAGGATTTCTATATATCAGAAAAAGTAAAGGCTTTTAGTAACAGTAAAGTTAAGGTGTATTTTTATGATGGGAGAAATGTAGAATATAGATATGATGGGCATTACCTGATTAGGGAGTCTTTGGTAAGCAAAGACACCATTCTGGCAAATGATGTTCAATTGAGCTATGTTAATGGTCAGAAAAAACATAGTGATGGTTTAAGACTAGTTGATGAAATGCAAATTTCAGCACTACTGTATGGTGAAAGCGCACCATTATACGTTTATAAAAATTATTACTCCAACTTTTTGAATAATTGATTTGTGGGTATAGATGTCAGTTACATACAAAATAAAGATAAAAAGAAACCTTCTTTTAAAAAGAAAAATACGGGGTTTTGGCAAAAGTCATTGACGTTATCAAAAAAACTAAGTGATAAAAAGAAGACCTTTATCTATAAAGACTTAAGTATACTTTTAAAAGCTGGAATTGATTTTGAAGGAGCACTTATAATTGTTAAGGAGCAGCAAAAAAACACTTTTATAAGAGGGGTTATCGATACATTATTACAACAAGTGGTCAAAGGAAAAGCTTTTTATGAAGCTATGAGCGTCACTAAACAATTTTCCTCCTATGAAATTTTTAGTGTAAAGATCGGAGAAGAAACCCGAATGTTGGATGTTACTCTCGAAGAGCTGCAGAAATATTTTGAAAGAAAAGTTAAATTGAAAAAACAAATCATTTCTATACTTGCTTATCCAATATTTATTTTAGTACTGACCTTCGGAACGCTGTACTTTATGTTGACTTATGTAGTACCATTATTTGAATCAGTATTTAACCAATTTGACAAGGAATTGCCGTCACTAACAAAAACGGTGATTTATTTATCAGATAATTTCAATACCTTTTTTATATTTTTCATCCTTACATTATTTTTATTGTTTATCTTATACCGATATGTTAGGAATAAAAATATGTATAAGAAGATTACTTCAAGAGTTGTATTAAAAATTCCTTTTTTCGGAAAGCTTGTAAAAGAGATTTACCTTACCCGTTTTTGTCAATCGATGGCACTTTTGCTCGTATCTAAAACTTCTTTGGTCGAATCATTACACTTAGTAAAAAAGATGATAGGCTTTTATCCGATAGAAATAGCACTTGATAAAATAGCATATGACATTGAAAAAGGACAAACTTTTGGAAATTCATTAACAAAATTTTATATTTTTGACTCTAACCTGATTTCTATGGTAAAAGTTGCCGAGCAGGTAAACCAGTTGGATGCAATGTTTCTCAGGTTAGCTAATCATTTTGATGAGGAAGTCAGCCATAAAACAAAAGTGATGGGGACGGTTATCGAGCCATTGTTGATTTTAATAATTGGTGGAATTGTTGGTGTTATTATGATATCTATGTATGCTCCGATGTTTGATTTAAGTGAAGTAATTGGAGGAAATTAGTTCAGAGTATTAATTCAAAATAAATATAAGTCATGTTTAAAAGATTAAATTGTAAAAATAGAAAGCTTCGTAAACTTTATTTAAAGGCTTATTCCATGACAGAAATCTTAGTGGTATTATGTATCATTGGTATTTTGATTTTAATGGTATTACCCAATCAAACATCAGTTATCAGCCAAGCAAAAGCCATTGAAGCACAAACTATGCTCAATCACCTACATGCTTTGCAAAAAAGCCATTTTTACCGATATTCAAAATATACGTCAAGTTTTGAGGACTTGGGATTTGAACCTGCCTTAACTATAGAAGAGGGAGGGCAGGCCGTATATCGAATTGAAATTATTGAGGCCGAAACCAATAGTTTTAAAGCCAAAGCGACTGCTCTATCGGATTTTGATGGGGATGGTATATTTAATGTTTGGGAAATAGATGAGAACAAACTTTTAAAAGAGGTGGTAAAAGATTGATATGGAACTTTTGATATTAAATATACTATTATTGGTTTTGTTAGGGGGTATTGTATATCAAGATTTTAAGTATAGGGAAATTCATGTCCTTCTGATTGTTGGGATTTTTTTTGTAGCCTTGGGATTGGTTTGGATAACTGACAAAGAGTTGTTAGCCTTTTTACGGCCATTTCTATTCGTTGTTGTTGTCACGGGGGGGGTATGGAGTTATATTTCAATAAGACAAAAAAAAATAATAGACCCTTTTAGTCACCACATAGGTCTTGGGGATATATTGTTTTTTGCTGCGATTACACCATTATTTGGTTTACATAGCTATATTCTTTTTTTTATTACCGGAATGATTTTGGCAATTTTATTTTCGTTGGTTTTTAAAGAGTATGTGAAGCAAAGGTTAATCCCACTGGCAGGAATTCTAGCCTGTTTACTTATGTTACTGAAGATAGTTTCATGGGGTTTAGGGAAAGAAATATTTTATAAATTTAACTTTTTAATGGTTTAACTTTTGGACATTTATAAGGAGATAGAACTGACCACCGAATGCCAGCAATTAGTCCCGGCAAATATAGCCTATCATTATGGGGTTGTTCCTAAAGAAATTAAAAAAGGTACCCTTCACTTATATGCAAAACAAAGCACTTATTCATCCCTCTCCCCCGAAGAGTTGGAACTGATTCTTGGAAATCAAATTGAATTTGAACCGGTTAATGATGATATAATCAATAAAGCTTTGTCAAAGCATTATCGGTCTGGGGGAAGCAAAGCCCAAGGAGCTGATTTTGAACTCGGGAATGATTTTTTAGAAAACCTAATTTGGGATGCTAAGTCAACAGGGAGTAGTGATATACATTTTGAATCATTTAAGGATATGGCTAGAATCCGGTTTAGGATTGATGGCAAGTTAATAGAACGTTATAAAGTAAAAAAAGAGGATTATCCAGAGCTTGTCAATAAGATTAAAATAAAATCTAAACTAAATATAACTGAAAAAAGACTGCCTCAAGACGGACGAATCCATTATGACAATTTTGATATTAGGGTGTCGATTTTACCTACACTTTATGGAGAAAAAATTGTGATGCGTATTTTGGGCAGGGATACCACTAATTTAAGCATAGATGTGTTGGGAATGAATGAAAAGGAAAAAGATGCTTATATGGAAGGGGTTAATGCATCAAAAGGAATTGTGTTAATAAGTGGGCCTACAGGATCAGGAAAGACGACTACCCTTTACGCCACATTAAAACTATTGAACAAAATAAATACCAATATACTTACCATTGAAGACCCTATTGAATATACATTAGAGGGAATAAATCAGGTGCAATTAAATGAAGGAGTAGGCCTAACGTTTTCGAGTGCTCTTAAAACATTTTTAAGACAGGACCCCGATATCATAATGGTTGGAGAAATACGAGATGAAAAAACTGCCCAAATGGCTATAAGGGCAAGCCTGACAGGGCATCTTGTTTTATCTACCATACATACTAATTCGGCATTGGGCACTATTTCAAGGCTTGTTGACATGGGGGTTCCCTCTTTTTTAATAGCAGAAACATTACGTGTTTCAGTCGCTCAACGGTTGGTAAGGAAACTTTGTGATTATTGTAAAGTAAAAGAAACAATCGATGTTGAAAAATTTAAAAAATTAACAGCACTAAAGTATCATTACCTTCCTGTAGGTTGTGATCGCTGTTTCCATACAGGCTACAAAGGACGTATTGCTATTTATGAATTGATTCCTGTAACACAAAAGGTAGTGGACATTATAAAAGAAGGTAAGCAAAAATTGAACTATGATACATTGAAAGATAAAGCCTTTAAGTTAATTGAAGATGGAATTACAACATATGAAGAAGTTTATTCTATTTTAATCGAAGATACCCAATTAAATGACTAAACCAACGTTTCTAATATTGTTCTTGTTTTTTTCAACACTTGTTTTTTCGCAAACAGAAAGAATAAAAACAATTGAAAATAAATTAATTGAACTGTCAAATTCCCAAAAGGGCTTAACCGAACAGGTTAGGATTGATATTTCTGGACTTACTTTATATGATTTTATCGCCTCTATAGCAGATGAACATCAATTGAATGTCAGCGTAGATAATAAGCTTAACCAAATCATCAATAATAATTTTTATGATGTAGAGGTTAAAGATGTTTTTTTATTTCTAATTCAGAAATATGAATTGGAAGTTGAGTTTTTAAATAATATTATTGTCTTTAATAAAAAAGAGAAAGTTGAAGTTGAAGCGCCTCCAAAACTACCGGAGCCTATTGATATTAACTATAACTCCCAAAATGATTTTTTATCTGTAAAACTTAAAAACGATTCATTGCCCAGAGTTGCGGCAAAGATAACTGAGTTGTCCAATAAAAATATTGTTTTGGCTTCGGATGTTAAGGATATGAAAGTTTCTGCATATATTCTTAACCGACCCTTTGACCAAGTATTGGAAATGATGGCCAAATCCAACCAATTAACAGTTACCCAAAATGATAATGGCTTTTATTTTCTTGAAAAAGACGTGTTGAACGATAAAATAGGTAGGCAAGAAATAAACACTAATGGAAAGGGCAATATTCCTATGACGCCAAATTCAGGAATACTTGAAGTTACACGGAATGATAATGGTTACCTGAATATTAAAGCTTATGAATCAGATCTTACCAGCATTATTATGCAAGCAGCAGACTTGTTGGGAGTGAGCTATTTTATGTATAATAAACCGGGTGATGAAACAACAACCTTGTTTGCCAATCAAATAACGTTTGACAATTTATTAAGTCATATTTTTAAAGGTAAAAAATATACCTATAAAAAAGTAAAAGACCTATATCTAATTGGGGAGCAAAATACAGAGGGTTTAAGGGCTACGGAATTAATTCAACTAGAAAACAGAACACTGGAAACAGTATTGCCTACACTCCCCCAGGCATTAACGGAAAATGTTGAGGTAAAAGAAGTAGTAGAGCTAAATGGTTTGATCGTATCGGGATCAGCTCCTAAAATCATAGAATTGAAAGAATATATCAGGGAGATAGACAAAATAGTCCCATTGATTCAAATAGAAGTACTTATCGTACAATATCAAAAATCACATGATGTGCAGACAGGTCTTCGGGCAATTCTAGGAGAGGATGGCAAAGAGGTAAAAACCGAAGGAGTGTTGTTTCCTACAACAGATGTGACTTTAAATTCGGCATCCGTCAACGATTTAATTGACGGTTTTAATGGATTTGGTATTTTCAATCTGGGCAAAGTTTCAGAGAATTTTTATGCCAATTTATCAGCCATGGAGAGCAATTCCATTATTAACCTCCAGTCAACCCCTAAGATAGCAACGTTAAACGGTCATGAAGCTAGTGTATCCATAGGGCAAACAAGTTATTATTTTGAGCAAACTAACCGATTGATTAATACCGGAATTACGGACAATATACTTCAGTCTGGTCAATGGAAACCAACTGAGGCTAACTTAAGTGTAATTATCAAACCTAGTGTTTCCAAAGATGAACAAGTTACATTAACTATCAATGTAGAAAAAAGTGCGTTTACAGGTCGATCTGGAGAAAATGCCCCGCCTGATAGGGCGACACAACAATTTCAGTCGTTGGTCAGGGTGAAAAATAATGAGATGATTTTATTAGGAGGTCTGGATGAACTTGATAAGCAGGATACAGGTACCGGAACACCCTTATTGGCGAGAATACCGATTATTAAATGGTTTTTTAGCAGTAAAGGCAAGTCCCGGTCAAAATCAAAACTGCATGTTTTTATTAAACCGACTATTATTTATTGATATAGAAGAGATGTTTGTGAACTTTATACATACCTATTTTGTAAAAGAATTTTATGCATTGCATATCCATATTGGTAAAGAACGGTTGTTCTATAACCTAGTTCACCTTTATAAAAGTAAAGGCACGGTTAAAATTAAAAATCAACAAGAAGCGTCGTCTTATGAAGTATTAGAAAAGAAAATAAATAAAAAAATCCCTGTGGTCCTATCGGTAACAGGAACAAAAATAGTTTCTAAAAAGGTTCTTGACCAACCGAATTACTTGAAAGAGGTATTGTTTGATAAAGATCCTGATGAATTTTATATTTTTGAAAAGCAAAATGAAGGAAATATTCTGGTATCGGTAACCCGAAAAGGAGAACTCGATGTGCTTTTGACTGACTTAAAAGAAAAGAAGCTACAGGTTATCGATACATTCATTGGTCCATTTATACTGGATGTTTATGATTCCTTGTTGAAAAACATAGAAATCATAGAAACACCATACCTGAACTATCACCTTGAAACAAATAACATAACCATACATAAAAATGATAACTTTAGCCCTGCCCCTGAATTAGAGGTTGGGGATGAGAAAATAGTAGGAAACTGTCTTATTGCATTTTCTGGGTTTATGCAATATTTGAATAAAACAGGGTGCTCTACAAACTATGAAGCAATAACCAGAGAACTCCATGAAGAATTTACTTACGGAAAAGCATTTAAACTTTTTGGGGGTACTGTTTTAGGTGTTTTTTTGACATTATTGATGGTAAGTTATACCATTACCGTTATTTATGCAGGAAAAAATGCTGAAATACAACAAGAACTCACGTTAAAAAATCAGGTCTCTGATCAACTCATAAAATTGAAAAAGGATAAAAGATATAAAGAAAACATAATTAAAAATTCCAGTTTGGGATCAGCAAACTTTATTAGTTTCTATGTGGCTGACCTAATGAAAACTATACCAAATGATATTGTTTTGGAGCAATTAAGTGTATTTCCGATTGAAGGTAATATAGATGCAAAAAAGAAAATAAATATAAAGCCAAACCAAATTGTTATAAAGGGGTTAGCACCAACTAATAGGAGTGCAAATAACTGGTTGACAATTATTGAGGCCCTGACTTGGGTTGAAAAAGCAGAAATTTACTCATATACCTATAAAAATAGCAACTATTTTTTTACCCTAAACCTTTTTTTATAGATGTTTGAGAATATTCCAAATAAGAAAAAATTTTATGCCGTAATATTAATTGCCGTTATTTTAGGTATTACAGCTTATAAACGTTCTTTTAAAACAGCTATAGAAACCGTTAGCTTTTATTCGGAATCCAAGGAAAATATAGCGGGGACGGATCAGGCTCACAATGAATTATTATACTTGAAGGATGAATTGAAAACATTGGATGCTGTCATTGGTAAAAAAGTAAAAAAACCCGAAATTGTACAGAATGAGATTTTAAACTTTCTGTCGAAAAATAAACTTAATGTAACCCTATCTAATATAGGCAATACACATGTTTCCAGAGATGAATATTTTACAATTTATTCAAATAAAGTTACGATAAAGGGAGGTTTTCAGGAATTGCTCGAAGCAGTATATGCATTTGATGTGCGTTTTGATCATGCACGTATAGCATCACTTAAGTTTTATGTAAAAAAAGAGGCAAGAAGCATGAAGAAAGAATTGTTCAATGATATTATATTTCAAAACTATGAAAAAAATAAATAAGATACTGTTGATGAGTATGATTGCCTGTCTAGGCTATTCATGTGATGATATCCTTGAAGAGGATATACAGAATAATCAGATAATAACCTTAAACCCTAAAGAAGGAGACTCCATTGCCGGAAATACAGTGCAGTTTTTGTGGGAGGGGTTGGAAGGAGCAGATAGCTACAGAGTTCAGGTGTATCGGGAAAGCAATTTAGTAACGGACACTACGGTAAGTACTTACCCATTTACAGAAGTTTTGATTGAAGGATCATATCAATGGAGGATAAAAGGACAAAACTTTGCTTATGAAACCCCCTATACTTTTCCTGTGGTTTTCACAGTAACCCCTTCTGATAACTTATCAAACCAAACCTTAATACTAACCAGTCCTTCAGATAATATTTATACTAATAATACTACAATTATTTTTACATGGAATCCGATTCCAAGTGCAATATCTTATACGTTTGAACTAATAAAGGTTACCGGGTCTGGTGATATTACGGTATTCCTAGAGGAAGAAATACAATCAACCTCGTTAGAATTAGATGCTGTGGTAATTGATAGTGATGCCCAGTATAAATGGCAGGTAAAAGCTGTCAATGAAACCAGTGAAACCAACTTTTTTTCGAGAGGTTTTTTTATAGATACCGAAGCACCTCTTGTGCCATCACTTGTTTCTCCTGATCTTGATGAGGAATTTGAAGTAGGTGAAGATATTTCATTTTCATGGACTTTTGGAGCGGATCCTGGAAATGTGGTTTCTTCGGTTTCAAGTTTTTATGAGATTGCATCGGATCAAGATTTCCAAACAATTATAATTTCGGATGTGATTACCCCTACTTCAATAAACCTAACATTTGAGAACTCCGGAAGCTATTACTGGAGGGTTAGAGGAGAAGATGAAGCTGGAAACATTGGAGGTTTTGATCAAAATGGTAAATTCATAATCGGTGAATAAACGGACATTAAATATAATTCTTATAATAGTGTTGACTGTTATTTGGTCACTTATCATATATAAATTTTTTGTAGTTCGGAAAGATTCTTCCAATGTAACTTTAAACACAGGGTCATATTCAAACGAGTTAATAACGACCAAACGGGATTCCTTTCAGCTCTCAATTTTAAAGAGAGATCCGTTTTTAGATACCTATAAAAATGTAAAACGATCTACTCCTAAAAAGAAGCGTGATCAACAAGTTAAGAAAAAAAAGAGAACTCTATGGCCAGAAATCCAGTATTTAGGATATGTACAGGGGGAAAAGTATAAAAAACCACTAGTGATTTTGTCCATTGACAGTAAGATTGTCCGTATCCGAAAAGGGGATAAAAATTATGGCTTATTCGTTAAAAATATCTCAGAAGATACAATCTATGTATTAAGAAATAAAGAAAAACGTTTTTTTGTTAAAAAATAATCGATTTAAATGTCTTGTTTTGAGGTGTGTACAATTTATTTTTTAATATAAGTAAAAAAACCATGATTAAAAATTTGTTATTTTTAACATTGTTTTATATTTTAGTATTGTTGTTTATAGATAAATCGTATATAAACATCGATTTGTAAAGCCATTTTAACGGTCTTGAACTTTTATTTAATAGTTGTTAAATAAAAATTCTTCAGAAGAAAGAATATGTTGTCTGCCGGTTTAAAAAAATGAGGGAAAGGAACAAGCGATATAGTGATTGTTTACATATTGTAAAAAGGAAAACTACACTGTCGCAAATGATTTTTTTGTTAACCTCAATTCTTTGGCAAGAAGTTTAAAAGTTGATTTAAAGAGGAAAATTTTATTGGATTACTCTAAGTGAAGTTTTTGGTTAAATAATCATTGTTTTTTAGATGTCTAGTGATTGTTGTAGCTAAAGTGTGAGTAAAAAAGAAAGTCATTAAGAGGTATTTTGTCGGTATATGTGCCGATAAATAGCTTTTGGATATAACTAAATAACCTTAAAAAATCAATAAATTGATAACTTCTAAAAAATCTCTTTTTTATATAGTAGGGTTTTCTGCTCTATTAATAGTTACTGTATTCTTGTTTTTTTTACTGTCAGATAAAAATAATGCCAAGTTGGTATATGTTGACAATGCTATTGTTTTTTCTGAATTTAACTTGTTCAAAGACTTAAGTAAATCCCGTAATACTCAGCTAAAACATCAAAAAAAGTATGTAGATAGTCTTGCTTCGTTATTAAATAAAAAAGCATCTACTGCTACCTCCGGAGATGATTTGAAAAAACAATTCATAAAGGAAAACAACCGATTGAATGAGATGAATAGGCGTTATACCAAAGAGGTTAATGCACAGGTCTGGAATAGGCTTAATGCCTATATGCGTGAGTTTGGTGAGCAGAATGATTATCAATTAATTCTAGGGACAAGGGGGGATGGAAACATTATGCATGCAGCAAAAAAACTAGATGTTACAAAAGCTTTTATAAAGTTCGCAAACGATAGGTATGAAGGAAATTCAAATTGATTCAAAAAGAAGTGTATTGTAGATATGAATAATAATTATCAGTATATAAAATTAAGGCTTATAATAGGTAACGGACTATTATGGTTAGCTGTTATAGTGTTGGTGTCGTGTAAATCAGATCGGAAAAATCAAATGGTGACAGCGAATGAGGACTATAAATTTTATCATTTAAAAGGAGATGGGTGGAAATCAAAAAGCATTGCACACTTTGTGAATGACATTCAATACAAAGCTACAGAGGTGCCATTGGCCTACTACTTTTTTAAAAATAGAGAAAAAAATGATTTGTCTTCACTTGATTCGTTGTTACGTGCCCATCAAAATGAAAGAATCATTGAGTTCGAATTTGAGCATACTGATGAAGAAGACTTATTGGAAAACCGTTATACCATGCTTAGTTATCAAAAGTCGGTAATGTATATGTCTTCAACCATTCATAAGGACTTTGCAATAGTAACGAGTAAAGGGGACACAATTCCCTGTAGTGGTGTTCATTTCGAACGCCATTTTAAGATTAGTCCTTTTACCCGGATACTACTTTATTTCGGAAATGTAGAAAAGGACGAATACATTCAATTACTATATAAGGACAATTTGTATAATAATGGATTGTTTAAATTTAAGTTTGATGAAAACCCCATAAAAACATAATAAAGATGATACAAAAGATTCGAACCAGCCGAATTTCAAAGATTATTGCAAGTTATTTAGCTATTCAAATGGTTATTTCTGTCGTACAGCCTACACAGATGTATGCATTGACAGGAGGGCCATCACAACCAGAGTTCAATTCCTTTACACCTATAGGAACCTCGGACATGGTAAATCTATCGTCAGGTGATTTTAATTATAATATACCAGTTATGGATGTAGGGGGCTATCCGTTAAACTTGGCCTATGATTCTGGAGTTGGTATGGATCAGGAGGCATCTTGGGTTGGATTGGGATGGAATTTGAATGTTGGTCAAATTACCAGGGATGTTAGAGGAGTTCCTGATGATTTTAAGGGAGATGAAATGGTATATAAAAATCATATGAAAGAAAACAAGACAGTTGGGGTAGCTTTTAATATTAACCCTCAGTTTTTTGGTTTAGGTGATATGGGACTTGGTGTTTCTGCAGGATTAACTGTTCAACACAATAATTATACAGGGCTTGGATTCCAACCTTCTTATGGGGTATCTTATGCCTTGACAGATCATGTAAGTGTAGGAGCCAGTTTATCGTCATCTACCGCAAGCGGTGTTACGGCAAGTCCTTCGGTTAGTTTGAGCAGTAAGGATCTTAGTAATGATGATCAATTCAATACAGGACTATCGGCAGGAATTGGGGTAGGGTATAATTCAAGGCAGGGGTTAACATCTTTCAATATGAATTCGGGGGTTAACTTTAGTAACTCAGATAAAAAAATTAAAAACACGATTAATTGGTCGCAAGGAGGAAAAGGCTCTATTTCTTTTGTTAACAATACGTTCACGCCGGCAAAGCGAGTCGCATACAAAAACTCCAATCTATCTTTTGCTGTTTCGCTCGGGTTGGATGCATGGGGGGTTGATGCAGAGGTTGGTATTACGGGGTTTGGTATTACCCAAAAAATAAAAGATGGGGTTAACCATTCTAGAGCTTTTGGGTATAACAATACACACCTAGCCCCTGAAAATGCAATTTTGGACTTTAATAGGGAAAAGGAAGATGTTATCAGTAAAAATACATTATCACTTTCCCCTACCAATTATACTTACGATATATACCAAATTCAAGGACAGGGTATTGGAGGAATGTTTCGCCCTTTTCGAGGACAAGTTGGTCATGTATTTAGCCAGTTTGTTCAAGACCAAAGTGGTAGTGATAGCTTTGGAGGGGAAGCAGAAGGGGGTGCAGGCTGGCATGTTGGGTTGGATGTAACTTTGGCAGATGGGTTTGCACAAACGGGAAAATGGAAAACACCAGTAGCTTCATATTTCTCAGAAACGGATGAGGAATCAACTCCATTGGAATACGAACAGGTATATTACAAAACAATTGGAGAATATACTGTAGACCCCGAGGCTGACTTACTGGACAATCGTTTAGGAGGAAATAAACCTGTCCGAATAGGTATTGGAGGTACGCCACATGCTCCAGGAAGGTATGCTGAAAACATCTATTATGCAAAAGAGCAATCACCCAATGTTCCATTAGGGACACCAAGTTACCAACAAATAAATATTAATGAGCCAATTAAAAGGGAAGAACGGGAACTTAGAAATACGTCGGTAATACCAGTGCAATTTGGAGAAGCCGGACATGACCCTTTTATCAATGAAAACAATAGTCATTCTTTGGCAAAAAACCACCATATAGCGGGGTATAAAATCATGCAGACGAATGGGGCAACATACTTGTATGGAGAAACTGTATATAACACAAAAAAAGAAGAAGAAACTTTTGCCATTGAAGGGACTCCTGACCATCCTGATGAAGGAACAATATCATATAATAACCAAGATAACATCATAGGGAATGGTAATGGGGTAGATCATTATTTTAACAGTATTAAAACCCCGGCTTATGCACATACTTATTTACTTACAGGAATTCTTTCTGCAGATTATGAAGATTTAACCGGAAACGGAATTTCAGATGATGACTTAGGGGCTTATACTAAATTTAATTACCAAACTGTGCATCAGAACTATAATTGGAATATTCCCTATCAAAGCGGAAAAGCTTCATACAATCAAGGGTTAAATTCAAACCCCAAAGACGATAAGGCTTCTGTTGTTTCTGGTACGAAAGAGTTGAAGTATGTCCATACGATTGAAACTAAAACACATGTTGCTTATTTCAGGTTAGAGGACAGACTTGATGGAAAAGAATCGGGAGGGGGAAACAAGCATATGAAAAATATTGATAAGATATTCCTGTATACTAAACAGGAATTTAATCAACTCGTGTCTGATTATGGGAATTTGGAAACTGTTCCTACAGGTACATTAGCTAAACGAGCTATCAAAGTTGCCCATTTTGAATATGATTACAGTCTTTGTCCCGGTGTGCCCAATAGCTCACAAGGAGGGAAACTAACCTTAAAGAGTCTCTACTTTACCTATAAAGACTCTTATATGGGAAAATATACCCCTTATAAATTTAATTATGAAGGTTTAAATCCAGACTACTCATTAAAAGCCTATGATATATGGGGAAATTATAAGCCGAATGAAGCAGATAATTATAACATATTTAATAATCCACTTTCCCCTCAGGAATTTCCTTTTGTCCAGCAAGATGATAAAGAACTTCAGGATCAATATGCCTCTGCTTGGTCATTGACATCCATAGATCTTCCTTCTGGAGGTAGAATAGACCTTACCTATGAGACAGATGATTATCAGTTTGTACAGGACAAGAAACCGATGCGCATGTTTAAAATAGCAGGTGTCGCAAGGGAGGGTGAGAATCCCGGGTCAGCTGACTTGGGGGACGATTTGTTGTACAATCACGGCAACTTTTCAAATGATGCGAAATATTTAATTGTTGAATTGCCGGAAAGCAGTACCCTATCAGAAGCCGAGTTTAAGGAAAAATATCTTAGGGAACATTATAACAAGCCTATTTATTTTCGTTTTCTACTCAATATGTCAAAAGAGGCAAGTAATACTTCAAACAGTCCCAACGATTTTGATTATGTTGAAGGCTATTTTAAAATAGATACTGGACTTTCTTTAAAAACATTTGCTAGTAACGGAAAGTTTTATGGAGCTATTCCTATGAAGTTTTCCGATTTGGAGGGAGGTATAAATGGTGGGAAAAATGTCAACCCTATTTCCAAGGCAGGGTGGTATTTTGGGCAAAAGTACTTATCTCGAAAAGTATATGGGCTGCCTTTATACACCAATACGTCTATAAAAAGTATAATGAATCAACTGAAATCGGATTTTGGAGCCATTGATGAAATTATTAGAGGACCTAATGCCAAATTGCGAAACCAACGCCGTATAGCAAAACGATATGTCCCTGAGAAATCATGGATTAGGCTTTTAGAACCTAACGATAGGAAATTGGGGGGCGGTGTACGCGTGCAAAAGATAGAAATGCACGATAATTGGGACAAGATGATGTATTCTACAAATGAGGGGTACAAACAATTTTATGGGCAAGAATATTCATATAATTTGGAAGACAGTAGTTCTTCGGGAGTGGCTACCTATGAACCTAACATGAGTAAAGAGAACCCGTTTGTAGAGCCTTTCTATAATAAAGATGAAAGTTTGGTGGCTCCGCGTGAGGTCAATTATAAAGAAAAACCTTTTGGAGAATCTTTCTTCCCCTCTCCAACAGTGACATACTCTCGTGTTAGTGTTAAGAATTTGTCAAGGGTTAAGCAAGAAGGGGGACAAACACTAAAAGTTAAAAAGCATGCTACGGGTAAAGTAGTTACCGAATTCTATACTTCTAAAGATTTCCCAACAATTGCGGATTATACGGAACTGGATGGTCCGGGAAATTTTTATTCCAATGATAATGATGTTATAGGACAAGGGTTGAGCTCACTTTTAGGGTTGAATGTAAAAGTTAATACTGAACTTACCTTGTCCCAAGGATTTGTCGTACAGACCAATGATATGAACGGAAAAGAAAAACGACAGTCGGTCTATAGTGAATTGGGAGAATTTATATCGGGAGCAGAATATAAATATAGTGTTAACCCCAATGGAAACCTGAATAATTATGTCCCTATGATAACTAAAAATGGAGAGGTTATCAATGACAGGGAAGTGGGGGTACATTATGATGTGGTCAATGATTTTTATGAAAACTATACCTATACCAATATGTCTGGAATGCAAGGGAATGTTGTAGCCATACCAGTTCCTTTTATACCTCCGGTATGGGTAGTTCCCAGTACAATCCCTCAATCAGCAGAACATACAAATATTCTAAGAACAGCAACAACCACAAAAGTAATTCACCGTACAGGAATTATGACTGAAAAAATCGCATATGACCTTGGAGCAAGGGTTTCTACAAAAAACTTGGCCTGGGATGCACAAACAGGCGAAGTATTGTTGACTGAAACAACAAATGAATATAAAGACAACTATTACAATCTTAATTTTCCAGCTTATTGGGCTAATCCGGGGATGGGGTTAGCTACCAATAATGTCGGGATAAAGGGAACACTGCAAAAAAGTGGATCTTATTATCAGCTTTCCGGGTATTCCAATCTCCGGGAAATTTTTACCGAAGGGGATGAGCTTGTGGCACAATCTTTCTTTCCTCATGGAATAGATAGGTTCTGGGTTGTTGGTTTTAATGCCCAACAGAATGCAATACAACTAATGGATAGGAATGGTGAAATTGTTGATCAAAGTAGCACCTTGAACTTTTATATTGACCGATCCGGTTTCCGAAACATACAAAGTGCCTCTATGGCGTCTGTTACACTGATGAAAAACCCAATTGCTGATAATCAAATAAGCAAAGAAGATTTTGAAATGAATGAAACGGTATCGGATAATCCTAGGGTTGTCAATGCTTCAGCGGTAGAGTATACAGATTTCTGGTCTTCACAATGTGAAGCTAATATCCCGAAAAATCGTTTTTTACGTGATATTGAAGGAAATGAAATATATGATGTGGATAAACTTTGCCTCAACCCATATATTTATAATATAAAGGGAGATTATAAGCCTGTACGTTCTTATACCTACTTGACAGGTAGAAATTTAGGAGATGGTTTAGGAGTAAGGAATCAAGGCTTTTTCAATGAGTTTACACCTTATTATGTTTATGATAATGATGCGTGGGTAAAAAGTCCTGATGCTGAAGAGAAATGGACATATGCTAGTGAAGTTACTCAATACAGTCCTTTTGGTGTAGAATTGGAGAACAGGGATGCCTTGGGGCGTTATTCTGCAGCACAATATGGTTATGGTTATACACTTCCTGTAGCAGTTTCTTCCAATAGTAGTTATGCAGAGATGGGGTATGATGGTTTTGAAGACTACGATGAAGAAACAACCGGTCAGGAAGAATCACATTTTGGATTTCATGATGCCTCAGGGGTACAGCTCTCAACTGAACGATCGCATACAGGCATTAAGAGTATTAAAGTTGGTCCAGGAAGTAATATAAAAATAAAAAAGAACCTTGAGGAGTGTAGTCCAGTAGGACCTCCTGCAGAATAACAAATTATCTAATTTAAACCAATTATAAAATCAAAGAACATGAAAACAAAAAAGTACATCCGCGTTTTCCTAAAAAGGTTTTTGTTGATAGCCTTAATATTACAAGGGGGAGTTGGCTTAAAACCGGCGAACCTGTTTGCACAACAACAATATGATGTTAAACTTGGTTGGGAGAACCAAACTGCCTGCTCTATTTATGATGACAGGAAAGAGGGAGAAAACCTAAGCCTTTTAGAAGATTTGGAAGAAACTGATTGTATCCGTGTCTGTGAAGGGGCAGAAGCTCACTATTGGGTGTCAGGGAGTGATGTGGGAAATATCTCATCTGTGGACTGGTCTGTAATAGGAGGTAATTACACCACACAACCTGGAGGGCTCGGTATAGACGTTGATTGGAATAATGCTGGGGCTAATGCAATGGTACACATGGCAGTTACGATGAATGATGGTACTGTTGTAGAGGGAGGTCTCTGTGTAGAGACTTTGGATAAACCTACGGCAAAATTTATGATACCTCCTCAACCTGATAACGCAAATGCTTGTGTAAACCAAGAGGTCTTTTTTACCAATCTTTCCTACCCTAATTCTGGAGGACAATTAGTAGCCTTTCATTGGGACTTTGGTGATGGAAATACTTCAACTGCCTTTGAGCCGGTACACACTTATACAGGAGCAGGTACTTATACCGTGAAACTTAAGGTTTGGAATGAATGTAATTGTTTTGATATTTATGAAATAAAAATAACAGTAAAGGATTGGGGAGCACCTCCAGAAATTTCTTGTCCGACGGTTACTTGTGAAAATAGTGTGGAACGTTATGAAGCAATATCGGAAGGTTGTGATAATTTTAGTTGGGAGATAGAAGGTGGTACTATTTTAAGCGGACAAGGTTCTCCGTCTATTGAAGTACAATGGGACGACGTCGATCCTCACACAGGGTTTGGCTGGGTTAACTTAATAGAAGAATGCCCAGGAGTATGCCCCACACCAACCAAGGCAAAAGTACCGGTTATATTAGAAAAAATTCCTATTCAGGGAGATCCAACCATATGTAGGGATAATCAACATCGTTATAGTATTCCTAAGTGGCCCACTACCGAGGTTGAATGGGTGTTGACTGATATGGGCGGTGCTGATTACAGTCAATACCTTACTTATAGTAACCAACGAAATGAAATATTAGTTACACCAAATGCAAATTTACCTTTAGGACAATTTACGCTTAAGGCAATTTATAACAATACGTTGAAGCAATGTAGTGGGGTCGGGGAAATTATTATAAACCTATTAGGAGAACCTCATGAAATTACTGGACCTAAACAGATATGTATAGAAGAAGAAGTAGAATATAGTACTGTTGACCCTTTATCCAATACACAATGGACATTAAAAAACAATGCAGGGCAAGTACTAACTACACAAACCGGAGCAGATTTTATCTTTTCTTTCTCTAATCCCGGTAATTATCTATTAATAGCTAATCATCCTAGCCGATGTCCCGGTGAAGCCTATACTATTTTAGTACAAGATCCACCGTCTACTCCTCAGGGAGATTTTGATTTACCGGAGGAGGTATGCCCGGGAATGACTTATACTATAGGGTTTACCAATACAGATTCAGGTGTAAATCCAGAGGACTATATTATAGAGTGGGGGATTGAAAATGGAGAAATAACCGGAAACCCTACAGGAGATGAAACAGAGGTTGTTTTTGACAGTAATCCTTCTGGGAATTATACTGTTTCAGTACAGTACATTATGAAAAATAATCCTTTTTGTCCATCAGCGCCTTTGGTTTCTGGTATCCTCCCTTTAATAGAGGTGAACACGGAAATTGAACACTATGAGCCTATTTCTGGAAATGTTCTTAATACCACTACTTTTTGTACCAGTACGGAAGCCAATTTTAGGGTTGACGAGTTGGAAGGAGATATATACGAATGGGGTTTTAATCCTTCAAATTTCGGTAGTATTGTTCAAGGACAGGATACCCCTGAAGTATTGGTTAATATACATGAAATATCACAAGGAACGACTACGGGGTTTTTGACGTTGAGAGTTCAAAGGTGTGGGGAATGGTTTGATATTAATGCTTATGAAATCGAAAAAACTGGTTCTCCAACTATTAGTTGGAATCCACCTTCTCAGATTTGTGCTGGTAAAAATTTCATGATTAATTTTAGTGCTAATATCGGAAGTCAGCAACTTGGTTCTTTTGAAGAGGCTACTTTAGATTTTGGTAATGGGCAAGTTTTTACGAACCCTGCTTCTACTGGAGCTTTTCAGTGGACTTTTCAAAATCTGTCTTATGATAATATTGTTAATGGACCTACCAACTACAATATGACTCTTACCCTTGAAGGACCTGATGGATGTACAAATGTGGCTTTTGAAAGTCATCAAATTACTGTTATTCCTACTCCGGTGGCTACAATATCGGCTAGTGATCCAACAGTAACCTATTGTGAAGAATCTGACATACCCTCTAATTTGATACTTACGGCAACTGAAACTGGTGGGATTGTGAATGTAGGTAATTGGGAGTGGTATCGCAATGGGGGGGCAACCCCTGTAGGTACTGGAGTAACCTATCAGGTTACTCAATTTGGGAATTATACAGTAAAAGCTATTGGTGCCAATGGATGTTCAGATACATCTTCTGTTTATAGTATTAGAAAACTTGGATGTGGCGGAGGAACATCTTCTTGTAATGAATCAATTGAAATTGATAGTACCTCCTGGGTAGATTGTGATACCGTAGAAGTAAATTTTAGTTATTCCTCGCTACCCAATCAAATAAGTTGGAGTGTGGAACCTGGCTCAGGACTTGATTTTGTATCTTCTTCGGGAAATACTGCTATTTTTGAGTCTAGTCTTCCTGGCAATTATTCAATCACTGCACTTGCATCATGGAATTGTGGGAATAAAAGAGCTTCTGAATCCGTATTGGTGGCACATCAGGTTCAATTGGATTATAGTATATCGTGTAATACTATTATTGGAGGATATGATGTTACACTCCATAACGATTCTCCCTATGTGTCAGGACATGCGCCTGATGAAACCATTTTTTATGTAGATAGTGGAGCTACTTCTTTTTCAAATTATGAAGATGAAATTACAGTCAACGTACCTCCCGGTTCTCACACCTTTCAGTTGGAAATAGGCAACAATGCGAGTAATTTTCCCAGCTGTACCTCCAATTTAATATCGGTAGACTTGACATCACCTACAGCAGAATTTAGTATCCCTTCAGAGGTTTGCAAAGGAGAACCTTTTAACTTGGTTCCAGACAATACCAATCCAGGCGACACTTATCTTTGGGAGTTTAACGGAACGACAGATACTAGGGAACAGGTAGAAGTAACTTTAGGTGAATCTCCTCTTACACTTATTTCTCTTGTCGTTACCGATCCTTGGGGATGTTCTGCTGAATTTATTAAACCAATAACTGTAAATGCACCTAACTTTATAGGTGATATCACGGGGCATGAAGGATCGGTTTGTAAAGGAGAAACCGTAACATTATCGTATGATTATGATCCTCAAGGTGGAGGTGATCTTCCGGTTGCTTATCAATGGGTGTTTAATGGCGATGAAATTACGGGGGCAACCAGCCCCACCTATCAAACGACTGTTCCAGGTCTGTACAATTTATGGCTCACGGATAGTGATGGTTGTTCAGCTTGGTTGGAAGAGCCCGTTTCAGTAAGTTTTACAAGTCCTTCAGAAGTGTTGATCAGCGGGCCTAGTCAAGTTTGTGAAGGGGAAACGTACTTACTAAATGGGTTTACCAGCAATGAGGGAGTCCCTCGACGTTGGTTACGCAATGGAAGTTCGATTACCCCTTGGAGTGTCAATACTCCGTTGGAAATAGAAGAAACACCCACTAATACTGGAGTTTATACTTATACCTTAGAGGTTGGGGGGGATTGCCCCAACGAAACGGATTTTACAGTAGAAGTGTTCCCGACTCCTGAACCCGGAGGAGTTGGTGTAGAAGTAGCGTTTCAGGTAGCCTGTGATCCTTTTGAAGTGACCATGACCATAACCAATCCAGATTCTAATGGTGCGTATAGTTGGACGAATGGGGATGCAGGTATACAAACCACTATATATCGTAGTGGAAGATTAGGGGTTACTTACATCAATGAAAACGGGTGTAGTACTACAAAGGAAATACAGGTACCTCAGTTCCCGGACGAGCATTTGTGGGTTTTCCCAACTGGTTGTATTGAGGCTTGTGAAAGAGAAAAACTTAATACCTCCTACGTAATAGGCCCGCTACCTGATTTTCATGCTTATGCGTGGTTATGGAATTCTAGCGGTACTTCTGGAAGTGGTATGGTTCCCCCTGAAGATATCTATCCAATTGGAGATTTACAATTGCAATTAGATACAAATTTATTTGGTACCGTTTGTGAGCAAATCAGCGATCCTTTAAATGTTTCTTATGCATCAGGGGCTGGTTGTGAACCTTGTGAACAAGAACTTGAAATAAGGGTTGAGGATATTCATTCTGGAGATAATTACCCTTTCTTGTCTTACAATGTTCATCTTATTTTGAACAACCCCTATCCTTTCCCTCTAACGTTTCAGTTAAACTCGCCGGATGGAGTCTATATTCCGGGTAGTATTACACTGGGAGGGGGTCAAACACAGGTATTTATGGTAGATTTTATTCCCAATACAGGCTTTTCAGGAGGTTCTTCTAATCTTTCTGTTCAGTTGCTTCGCAGCGGACAGCTTTTTTGCCAACAATCGAAAACATTGAATTTCCCTCCGGCACCATTGCCAAGAATGCCTAAGAATACACGGGTAGAATCAGTATTTTCTTTATCCCCTAATCCGGCAGATCGCATAACAACAGTGCATTATGATTTAGGGAAGCTTTCGGTTTCGAGAGGAACAGCAACCCTGTATAACTTGAAAGGTGTAGCCTTAAGAAAAGTAGAGGTAAGCAATAATAAAGGACAAGTAGATATAGACCTTTCCGGTCTTTCCTCAGGCACCTATATTGTACTGTTGCAAAGTAAGGACGGGTATAAAACCCAAGAATTATTAATCAAGAAATAATTGAACTATGGACTTTACAGCACCCCTTAATAGATTACGTTTGCTAATAACGTTAATTTCAATATTAACAGTATTACTCTTTCCTCAAGGCCTTTCTGCTCAACAGGGTGATTACGAATGGTCTTGGGCGACCCGGGGTGGGGGTAGCAGGGCACTTCACAATAGTACCGGGAGCGACCATGCCCAAAAGGTTTATAACATTTCAATTGACGATCATAACAACTATTATTATGTTGCCCAGATAGGAAGGGAAACTTCTCCTGGTACGGATCCTACTTTTGGAAACACTCCTAATGATACGATTGTTATTCCCACTTATGGAAATGATTCTGGAACCGACCGGAGTATCTATTTGGTTTCCACGACCTGTAATGGAACCTTCCGTTGGCACAAAAGTATAGGAGGGAGTGGAGATATTTATGCTGAAGGATTAGGAGTAGATGCTAACGGAGGAGTCTACATAGCAGGTAATGTACGTCAAAGTACTACAGGAACCCCTCTACATTATGATCAGGACAGTATTAAAAGTGAAGTAAGCGAAAAAAGCCTTTCTTTGGTAAAATATGACACTTTAGGGAATTTTCAATGGTTAAAAGAACCTCAAACCAGTGCAGTTGATCCAGAATCTGCAACAAGCGGAGAGATTTATGTGGAGCCGGATGGGACAGTTCATTGGATGGTGGTGCTTGCCCCCAATGCCAATTTGGAAAATGGGGCAATAGTGGCTCAGGACAATTACTTCCCCCCAACGGGAACCCAAGTCGGGGATGTCGGAGTAATACGCTATGACAAAAACGGGAACTTTTTGGGCTATACCCGTTTTGATATGGATATGCATGGTGGTATATCCTATTTTTCAAACCGAAGAATAGGGTTTACTTACGATCCTGTATATGAACGATATTACATAGTGGCGGGTACTTTTGGATCGCCAGGGAATTTAGCTATTATAGACGGACAAGAAGTAACTGGGCTTTATTATTTAGCCACCTTTGATAGGGATACCGGGAATGTGTCCTGGTGGCATGAACATAATGGTATATACAATAACTGGCCTCGGTTAAGGGATATAACTATAGATGATTCCGGAAGTGTTTATGTGGTGGGTTCTTATTTTGGAGGAGATGCAATTGATGATTACTGCGAATTTGCAGGACATGCTTTTGAAACAGGTACAGGAGGCCCTTTTTGCATGAAATTTGATAATAATGGACAAATACTTTGGGTAAGTTACCCTGCTGAGGCTAATCGTGCAGGGGAAAGCATTGCCGTAGGGGAAGACGGAGTTTTTCTAGGGCAGGGGTATGGTACTTTTGGAGGCGGGGGACATTATTGGGACGATGTTTATTTTAATCGTCCTTCGGGACATGGAGCTGATCCCGCAGTAATCCACTTGGACACGACAACAGGCGAAGCCTTACACATTTACGATATCTTGGGGCCTGGGTATGGCGATGACGATGAAATCACGGCGCTTGCCGTGGATAAGCTAGGAAATGTTGTTGTCGGGGGCTATATGACAAGCCCTTGGTTGTTTGATAACCATCCCGTAGTGCCTCAAATGGACAAAAGGAGTCCCAACCCCAGTGATTTTTTTATCGCGAAGTTGGGCAAGGATGGAGTGAGCTGTGAAGATGAATGGATGGCAGTTAAAAAAGCAGCAGACACCGAGATAAAGCTATGGCCCAACCCTACAAAAGGGGAATTGCATATAGACATAGATGGGATTATAAATGATATAAAAGTATATGATGTTACAGGACGGATATCCTTATCTGGGCAATCCGTTGAAAAGGGCGCGAACTCCACTGTATTGGATTTAACCGCTTTACCTGCCGGGATATATTTTATAAGGATTTCCACTTCAGGTCATCAACAAACTTTTAAAGTAATCAAAGAATAAAAAAACAACTTACCAAAATTAACCTAAAGATGAAAAAAACAATTACACTTATCTTAATTACAGCATTTTTATTTTCCTGTAGCAGTGATGATGATACAACCAATCAAAGTATTGAAATTTCAGTAGAAGATTTTGAAACTACAATAAATGAGAATCCAGAGGCTAACCAAGTCTTGGGCTCTATTACAGCAAGCACAAATCAAGGTGAACTTGTATTTTCATTAATTGAAGAAAACCCTGATGGAGCATTTAATATTAATGAAGATACAGGAGAATTATCGGTTAATGATGCATCGTTATTTGACTTTGATAGTAACCCTACTTTAACTGCTATTGCTCAAGTTGAGAATAATGGAACAACGGCAAACTCTAATATTTTAATCAACCTTATTAATGTACCCAGCGAATGTGAGCAATCTCAAGCTGAAACTGAAAACTTATTTCAAAATCTAGTGTCCAATGACAATTTTAGCTTTGAAAATACTCTTGATTTAATTACTCACGATTATACCTTCAAAATGGATATAGATGGAGAAATTTGTAGCATTGGCTATCAAGGAGCAAGCAATTTTGCATATCAAATTAGAATTCTTGATTCATCTGGAAATATTCTATATGACAATAATCATACATTCTCTACAACTGTACAAGATTATGTTAGCATAACTCCGGTATCAATAAATGCAAATGAAAAATATACTATACAAAGAATAAGCAATAATGCCACAACTGGGTCTGAGAAGATAGGTCCTGTAATTGAAAGTGATGATACATCTATAAATTTTCCGTTTACAGAAGGAGGTTTTACCATTGTCAGTACGCCCTATTTTGATTCTAATATGGAATTCCCGGGTATCATAATGCCTTATATAACTTTTGGGTTTACTGAAAACTAAACTAACTAACAACAAAAATTAAACGAATGAAATTAATTAAAATATATGCATCACTAATAGTCTTTTTTTTAAGCCTTAGTACGTACAGTCAATATGGCGTTATAGAAATGAAAAATGGAGATAGACTTGAAGTTGCTGACGGTAATTTTTTAGTAGAAAATGAACAATTAAGATATTATAAAGAAAAGGTAGAATCAAAAGGTTTTTCTCTTTTTGGAATTCGCAGTAAGAAACAAAAACAGGAATACCTCGATAAAACTAATGCCGTGAACATCGATGATATTAAAGTTATACATACCCAAGGGGAGTTGTTTGTCGGCAACAAAAAAATAGCAAATTATTCAGGAATTAGATATATAAAGATAAAACGTAAGTATCAAGAGTTTTATGTAATAGAAAATGATAAATGTAGTTTGCTGATTAAGAACGAAGGTAGTTTAAGTAATGCTATATTTTCATATTATGTTCAGGAGGACAATAAAGAGCCTTATATAATACATAAATCAGGAACTGGCTTAGGTCCTAAATATAAACGCAGGTCCAAAAAATATTTTAAGGACTGTGAGCCTGCAATGAGGTATATCAAAAAAGACTTAAAGCTGTTAACGCTTCCAAAACTTGTACAGATATATAACAAAAATTGTGCAGAATAAAGATTTGCAAAAATAAAGCCATCGCAATTATTGAAAATTGTTCTTTTTTTCTCACAAAAGATTAAGAGTTGCCTCTTGGAGTTTACTTTATGAGGGTAACAGGGAATAATACAGAAGAGACTCGTAAATAAATCGTTAAACAATAAAATAAGGTATATAATTAACCATAAAAAAGACCAAAAATGGATATATCCAAATTAAAATCATTTATTCAACAACTGTTGTTTATAGCCTTGCTTCTTCAAGGTACTTTAAGTCTTACTCCCGAGAGTCTTTCTGCCCAAGTATACTCCGACGAAGAAATAAGTTTTGACCGGGAAAAAGTCCGCGAAATGTTTTTAAGCGATGGGGTGAAAGAAGCTGACTTACATAAAAAAATGACCCTTTACCGGGAGTCATTGACAGCAGCACATTATCTAGAGCTACAAGATCCTTTACCTGATCCTGTTACTTCGACAGGTTGCGGGAACATTGATTTTAGTGATGGCTTCAATAATGAATGGTGTTATAAAAGAGTTGAAAGGCCTTCAGCTCAATGTAATAGTCAAACTTGTGAATGTAACTCAGATGGAGAACCCAACTTTAATGGAGCAAACTGTATGAATTTTGGAAGTGGTATAGGAGGGTCTATGGTTTTTGATATTCCATATGATAATAACCCTGATATGTATAATGGGGATATAGGGAATCTTAATTTAGATGAGTTTGGACCTAGCATGATTCGAATTGGCAATAGAGTTGCAGGAGCGTGGGTAGAAAGGATAGAAAAAAATATCACTGTAACTGAAGGAAATCGTTTGTTATCATATCGCTATGCTGTAGCTTTACAAGATCCTGGGCATTGTAAAGAGGAGCAACCTTATTTTAGGATGTATATTTTAAATCAAAATGGGATTAAAATTGATTGTTCTGTATTTGAGGCTACTGCTGGGTTTGAGGGAATAAATTGCACTGGTAGTATATGTTATAAACCAGCTTCCATCAATACTATTGATTTATTTGATTTTGTTTCTGTAGGTGATGAAATTACATTAGTGGTTGAAGTGGCAGATTGTACGCGGACAGGACATTACGGTTATGCTTTCTTTGAAGGTCTTTGTTCGGAAATAGACAGTGCCATAACCGCTAATACTTATGGAGAAGGTTTTTGTGCCGAAGTAGATATTACCTTTAGTGCAACTCAAGATTATTATGGAGAAGATTTACCTCAATGGAGGATACTTAGTGGAAGTAGCGTAGAAGCCTCGGGGACGGCTGCTTCCATAACGCATAACTTTTCGCAACCTGGGGATTATACTATTGAGGTAACTATACCATTGGCGGGTAATGATAATCCAAATTGTAATGCCATTACCTATACCCGGGATATTACTATAGAAGAATGTCCTTGTATATGCGAAGACTGCGATTCTTTTACCCCTGTGCCCGGAGAGCGTTATGTAGTAAGCGGGTGGGTGTTGGAAGAGCACAACACCCCTCCTTTATCTTATGAAGATACTTATATACGCTTAGGTTTTGAGAGAGTGGATTTTCCATTTTCTAATTCTATCAAATTTCGACCTTCTGGAGATATAATAGATGGTTGGCAAAGGATTGTAGGGGAGTTTAGGGTTCCTTCAAACACAGATAGGATAGCAATAAATCTTGTTAATAGTGGTGAAAATGGAGTTGAGGCTTATTTTGACGATATACGTATACACCCATTTAACAGTAATTTAAAATCGTTTGTATATGACCAGCAAACCCAACAGTTAATGGCCGAGTTGGATGAAAATAATTATGCTACTTTTTACGAATATGATAAAGAGGGTGGATTGATACGTATTAAAAAGGAAACAGAGAGAGGAATTTACACTATACAAGAAACCCGTTCAGGAAATTCGGAATTAAGTAATATACAAAATTAATTAGATGATTTTATTTTTTAGATTTTTAATAGAAAAAGATTCAAAGGTTTATAAAATGGCTTTAACCTTTGCTTTTATGCTTAATATGCAGGGAGTGACAGCTCAGGGGAATTTGCCGAAAGTCACACAGCTATTGGAAAAGTCACAATCTTTTTATGAAAATCATCCGGTTTTTAAAGCTATGTTGCAATATAAGCTTTATCGCAGTCCCGAAGACCCCGTTGAAATAGAGCGTTATAAAGGGGTGTTAATTAAAGGATATCAGAATATGTACCTGAAAATACACAATACAGAGTTCATTACTTCTAGTAAATATTATTTAAAAGTCAACCATGAAGAAAAAGCCATGGAGTACTTGCCCCTTTCAAATGCAGGATTGGAAAATAATCCACTAGATATGAAAAGCTATTTAAAGTTTTTTGCAGACCGTGAAATATCAGACGAAGGAACAGTATGGGCCTGTAAACTGATAGCTCCAAAATACACACAACTTCCTTATGCTTCGGTAACTTTTTATTTTGATAAAGGATCATATGAGGTTGAAAAACAGGTTGTGGAATTAGTAGCTCCCGGAAATATAAGGGATGAACAAGGAAAACTAACATCAGAACGAAAATTTCTTGAAATAGCCATAAAGGAATTTACAAGTGAGAAAAAGAAAATAGATAACCATCCACAGATAAGTACTTATATAAGCATTCGAAAAGAAAATATTGAGCCGGTAGAAACATATAAGACCTATGAGTTTTACAATAAAAGTTGATAGGAATTTGAAAAATAGAATGACGTAGCTTAAAAAGTAAAATAACATGAAAGGGGTTACACCTAGTTTTATAATATATAACCAAACAAAATTGTTGAACTTAAATATATCAACATGATTCACTTTTCCAACCAATTTAAAAAAATAACTACTTTAAAATATAATTTAGTAGTATTGATAATTCTATGTCTTTTTGTCTTTTTTGAGGCAAAAGGGCAGAAGAATGAGCTTTTTTTAGACAAGAATGAGTACAACGCTACGCAAATAGATGCGGTACATAGCGGTAATCAATTGTTGACAATCAATGATCCTGAAAATGCACAATCAGGGCACGTAACCCTTGAAGGAAATTCGTATATAAAAATATGGGTAGATCATAACGAGCCTCCTCAGGATATTTGGTATACCTATACAGTTGAACTTTCAGTGGCTCCTTTATTGTTTAACGGTCAACCCACAACTTCTCCCCATACCAGAAAGTTAACTGTAGAATACAACCCTCATAGTTCAGGAGGGGAATTTATTGATTTGGCATTATATGAAATCACCAATTATAGGGGAGCTCATGTGTACATTACTGATGTGTCTTATGAGAATATGGATTCTCAACAAACATATAGCGGAACCCCTTTAAATATAATGATGGAAACGGGTATTCGGGTTAATCGTTTTTATGTACTTTCCCAAAATCCAGTTAGTGTATCGAGTTCATTTGTAGACGAGGAAATTAAACTGAATTGGGGGACAAGCCCTGGCGCATTGAGTTATGATGTGGAATGGACTTGGGTTGATAATTATAATAGTGATCCACAGTCAACTTCAGCACGACCTGCAAACAGTATATCTTTAACGACCAACGAATTTAGACAGAACAGTACACGTATCAATACTAAAGAAACTGAATATAGGATACCAAATATTTATGCGAATGGTTACTTAGTGTACCGGTTACGACCGGTTGGGGTACATTTGAGCAATACTTCAGTAAAAAGGTTTGGCCCATGGTCTTCCCAAGGATCAAATTCAAGTAAAGTCAGTCATTGGACCTATATTGCACTATCAAACACAGAACCCCGTAAGAACTGGCAATTTCAAGCAAGTTATGCAGAAGAGGGAAAACGAAAAGATGTGGTTAGTTATTTTGACGGAACACTTCGTAACCGGCAAACCGTGACGAAAATCAACAGTGATGATAATGCTATTGTAGGCGAAGTCGTTTACGATAACCAAGGACGTCCGGCGGTAGAAATTCTCCCTGTTCCCGCTGGAGACAATGAAATTAGATATTACCCCAACTTTAATCAAAGTTCTGATGTGAATTCAACTATTGGATATAGCCATTATGATTTTGACTGGGATCAAGAAGAAGAATGTGATCCTGACCTTGTGGGCTTAAGTACCGAAACCGGAACAGGAAAGTATTATTCTCCGAATTATTCTACCGGGGATTATAATGATTTGACCCCTTCTGCTGTAGACCCGGGTAATGGGGAGCAAGCATTTCCTTTTTCCCAAATAGAATATACTCCGGATAATACGGGTCGTATTTCCCGGAAAAGTGGTGTGGGCTACCATCATCAATTGGGGTCAGGACATGAAATGAAATACTATTATGCCACACCGGAACAGGTAGAACTCGATCGCCTTTTTGGATATAGTGTTGGGCTTGCAGAACACTATAAAAAAAATGTGGTGGTTGATCCCAATGGGCAAGTAAGTGTTAGCTATATTGATCCTCATGGAAAAACCATAGCAACTGCCCTCGCTGGAGATAACCCAGAAATGCTTATAGGGCTTGAAGATGAGTCTAACAGTAATCTTCATAAACGTTTTACGGTCAATTTGCTCAATAATGATCCTGGACAAAACTCCTCAACAAATTATCCATACAGTACGGGTAATTACGGGGCATTAACAGATGAATGGCGTTATGAAGCTCAAAAAGTGTGCGTTGCTGACAATACACAGTATGAGTTTGATTATGACGTAACCTTGCCTGACCAAGCCTATGGAAATAACTGCCTTCCTTCTGGAGAAGGTTATCCATACGTATTTGATTTGGTTTTGAACATTACGGATCCTTGTGATTCTTCACTTGTACCCGGTGGTTCGGAGACCATAACTGTTGGGAATTACACTCCACCAGCCTCAGGGACACCTTTTAGCTTAATACCAACTTCCCCATCACATTTGTTTTCAAAAACGATAGGTGCAGAAACCGGATTACCGTTATTTGATATTGGCAATTTTGGAATCACAAAAAAACTTGAAATTAATAAAGAAGCGCTAGATTACTTTGCTGACGATTATATTGAAAAAATCACAGCAGAAGCCAGCTGCCTTATTGATTTGGATCTTGATATTGATGATTCAGGATGCTTTAATACTTGTGAAGAATGTTTGTATTCATTAGTTAATGGTAACCCCAATACAGACCCATTGCCAACGGAAAGTGATTATATTCAACTGCATACAGGAGCAAATTATACAGGCTATCCCGAGTGGTCTGAACTGGATCAGACAGAACAGGAGTTGATTGAATCTGTATTGAAGAGTCAATGGAAGGAACTAAAAGCTATTTGTATGGCGCCGTGCAGTGTCGACGGGGTAAGTTTTGATGGTTCAGATAATTTTGAAACTACTTCTTGTACAAATGGGCTATCATTTATGTTGTCGGATATGCAGCCTAATGGACAGTATGGTGTTTCGTATGAAGTAGTCGATGAAGATGGTAACCCGATAACAGTAACGGAAGTTGATGCAGCAGAGACTAACGTGTTTAATGAAAATAACTCTCTCTTTTACCATAACTCTAATATAGAACCGAATTGGCGTAACCCTTCCCATTATCTATATGATACCCCGGGGAGTGGACATTATTATAACACAGATGGAAGTGTAGCAAAAGTGGAAGTTGAGTTGATAGATATAACTAATGAAGAATATGATCCGCCCATCCAAAATGGAGCAACTGTTGAAGGGACTGAAGATAGTCAAATATGGCTTGTAGAGCCTCAATTTTTAGAAAATGTTGATGATTTTCTAAGCGTATGGGAAAACCATTGGGCTGAATCCTTGGTTATTTATCACCCGGAATATCATTATTATGAATATTCTAAAGAGCTATGTAGTTTAAGTAGTGTTTTAAATTATACTGATCCTGATAGCGGTAATTCTGTAAGTGCAACGATGAATACTGATGGATATGATCTGTTTTTACAAGATATTACCTATCAGGAGGCTAAAGATATCGGCTTTTTCAATTCAACTGTTAGTATCCTGCATGAAGATCCTTATTTTTATCCCAATAACAATCATCCTGATGATCCTACAGGGGCGAATGGCAATAGCGGTTGGAAATATTGTATTATGCGTGAAGCTTTAGCGGCAGGTTCACCTTCTTGCGGTTATTCGGGCAGTGGTGCAGGAAATGGGTATGATGGTTCTGATAAAACGATTGGGCAATTAGGCTATATCAGTGTAGCTTGTAATAGTATAGATTTCAACTGTACCCCTCCCTCTGCAGGTCAAGTGTTCAATAACATTGATCAGTTAACCGAAGAGCAACAGGAGGCTTTTTGGAGGTTTTATGTGAGCAATTACTTGTCCTTAAAACAAAAAGTACAATACATTATGCTTAACATTTATGCGATGGAGCAAGGAGGGTATAATGAATGTATTGAGGTTGAAACCTCTCCCGAGGAACTTACTGATGTCATTCAACCATATGAAGCTAAAGGAGCCATAGATAATTACATAAATTCTATTAATCCTACGACAGAGCTTTGTGATTATGCTAATGCTGATATATATAACGAAAAGAAAAAACGATATATTCCCATAGATTTTCTATATAATTCGGAGGATGATAATGAAACCATAGCAGATGATTTAGAAAGTCAGGTGGATTATACACATTATACCAGTACCGGGCAATGTCCAATGGCTAGGGATATGGAACTCTTTTTAAATGGGCTAGCCACGATTCCTCCGACATCAGGAAATTCCTTCTATAATTTTGTCAATACCAATTTTGCCTTTACCGGATATTATTTTAGCCCGGACTTATTTGAAGACTTTGGGGGAGTATTTCCTAACTCTGGTCCTCTCCAGGTAAATACAAATGCATCAGGACAATTATTATCAATAGGTTTTCAAAACCCTAGTTTAAATGATGTGGTGGAATTAATATTATCGGGACCTTATACTTGGAACGATTACGGAAATAGTAATGGTTGGATTATCGACCAAATGCGGGAAGTATATTACATACCCGGTTCTTATGATAATGTTGCCCTGACCTATGATTTCATGGTCAAGGCCCGTGTTCGGAATTTACAGTCAGGTGCTATACAGCCTGGTTTTTCCGAAATCGTTTTACAGGGAACCACCATCGCCCGGGTTGGGGAATGTGGACTTGCTTCCGGAGGACATACAGGTCCTGGAGAAATTATTGATGACTCTGATATACCCGGTGGAGAGGAAAATTGTGAGTACTTAAATACATTGTATTCTTGTGAAAGTGGTAATAATATTATTTTTGCAAATGATGCCAAAGGTATCTATAAGTTTGATGTATATATTGGATATGATGTGGGGAATACTATTGAATTATCGTACGACGGGGTTTTTCATCCAGATAGGTTTGAAGTTTTCTTTGATGAAGAAAAGAAAGATGACTCTTATTTTGTTAGCGATGACTGTAGCCTTCTTGATCAATTAGATACTTATGGTTCGATTAATGTAAATGAATATGATTGGAACCCTCAAACCAGTAATTTTGAGCCTACCGGGCAATCGGTGAATTATAATGCAACTGGCTCAAATTATTTTGATCCCTATCCTATTCCGACCTCAGGTTGTAGCAATACAGGGACGTTATCCTTTGTGAAAAATAGTGATACGCCCTATATGACCGTACAGGTTACTGGATTTAACACTAAAAATTCTTGGCAGGTTACTATTCTAGAATGTGATTATGAGCCTTGTTTTAACTCCAGTTCAGCTTGTATTACACAGACTGTAGCTCCTATTTCCTGTACAGATAAATATCAGGACTATGTTAATGGAATTAGTAGTATAAATGACTATACAACTATTCCTGATCCGTTGGAAGAGAAGTATTTTTGCAATATGAATTTTGCTTATATTACTGACGGTTATCTTTACTACTTAACTAAGTTTAATGTTCAGGATGTAACGGATGATTATTTTATAAGTATTGGGGAGTTTGGAGCAACAGGACTTAATTATGGGTATAACGATTACCCTACGGTCATCGATGAGTATGAATTATATGTAACTACTGAAGGGCAAATATCTTGGCCGGAGTTTGTGGAAATCTACCTGAATGAACAACTTAATATTTGTGTGCCAGCTCCTATGATTCCTCACTATGTAGAACCTCTTGAAGATGATTTAAACAATTGTCAAGAGTTTGTATTTAACGTTACAGGTGCTTATGCGGAAGATGCTTATAGTGCGTACATTGATAAATTAAAAGAAGAATTTAAGCAAGATTACATAGCATCGGCTATGTCTTCTGTTCAAGAAACTTTGGAGATGGCTTATGATGATAAGGAATATCAATATACTTTATACCATTACGATCAGGCAGGGAACCTTAATCAAACTGTTCCTCCCCAAGGAGTATCACGTTTTGAAAAAAGCCAATTAGATGGCGGAGTGCAAAACCAGATTATACAAGCAAGGAATAATAATACCACTAGCTCAAATGCCTTACCTGATCATACGATGGAAACACAGTATCGTTATAATTCTCTTAATCAATTGGTGGAGCAAGTTACTCCTGATGGAGGTAGAGTGCGTTTTGCTTATGATGATTTGGGGCGAATAATAGCTTCTCAAAATGATAATCAGCGAAATTTTTGGATTAAATTACTATTTGCGGAAGAAAGCCCTGGGACATACACATTTCTTGATACTGAAAATAGTATTGTAAAAAATATTAATGGTTGGCACGGGGCTTATGGTAGTGATGTATTAGAAGGTAACGGTCGTCTTTCATTTGTTGCTGATGAGCGGATGGTTGAAAATTTTGAAGGTTATATAGGGATTTCATACGCTTCCAATAAAGTAATAAATCCGGAAAGGCCTTATCAAGATATATCGTATGCCGTTTATTGTCGTGCCGAAGGTGGTGAAACATACTTAGAATTTTTGGACCATGGGGAAAGGACACATGAAGCGATACGATTTAGGGTAGGTGATACCATTGCTATAGAGCGTGCCAATGGTTATGTAAGTATGTACCTTAATGGAGGGAATCCTATTGTTGAACTTGAGGAAAGGAAATTTAATGAACCTATAAGGATGGATTTTTCTCTATATAGAGCAGCAACTGTTCTTAAGAAGCCTGTTTTTCAAGCTTATGACCCTAATTTTACTGTATATAAAATCACGGAAGGTTTTAGCTATACGCGTTACGATAACTTAGGTCGTATTGTAGAGGCTGGTGAAATACGTCCTCCAAATAATCGTTATGATATCACAAATGATGGCCGTTTAGAGTATGTATCTACAGGAGAGCTTCTTAATGACTTTCAAGGGAGTTATACTCGAAAAGAAGTTACCAAGACTTATTATGACCGTCCTGCACCCAGCCCATGTTCCACCTTTATGTATCGACGAAATTGTATTTTTGAAAATTGTGATCGAAAAAACCTACGGAATAGGGTGTCAGGAATACTGTATTACGACCAAATAACCCCTTTGCAATTTTTAACAACCACTTTTGATAATGCTATTTATTATTGTTATGACATCCATGGTAACGTAAAAGAAATGGTTAACTATTACCCGGATTTAAAAGGAAACAATAATAGCACCCGCCATTTAAAACGTGTAAATTATGACTATGATTTAATCAGTGGAAATGTAAAACAGGTAATTTATCAAAAAGGCAAGAATGATCAGTTTATTCATCGGTATGATTATGATGCCGATAATCGTATTACCGGAGTAGAAACTTCATCTGATGGTGTAATTTGGGAAAAAGATGCTGATTATAATTATTATGAGCATGGTCCCTTAGGACGTATGGTATTAGGTGAGAGGCAAGTTCAAGGGGTGGATTATGTTTACACACTTCAGGGTTGGCTAAAAACCGTTAACGGGGAATACCTAACGGATCCTATAAGTCATGATGTAGGTAATGATGGTGATAGTGGCGGTAACCAAATGGTAGCTCGGGATGCTTTTTCGTATTCACTTGGTTATTTTGATGGTGATTACAACGCCAGAAACTCAGGGATGATAAATAACGCCTTTGGGGCTTCTGATAATTTTCCGCAAAATCCCGCAGACCTTTATAACGGGAATATCAAACAAATGGTTACAAGTTTGAGAGAAAGTGAAGATAACTTGTTAAATACACAATTTAACCATTATGAATACGATCAATTAAATCGTATTAAGAAAATGAATTCGATTGCTATCAAAAACTCATCAATAAGTTATGATAGTTACAATTCTTCTTATGATTATGATCGTAATGGAAATTTACAGGATTTGGTTCGAAATGTATTTAACTCCCAAAATCCTTCGAGTAATCCTATAGAAATGGATGCGTTTTCATATCATTACAAAGAGGATAATAACCAACTTACATTGGTAAACGATAATATAGGCGATGGTGCCTTTCCTAATGATATAGATGATCAAGAATCAGAAATAGGAGTTGGATATAATTCTGCCGATATACAGAGTCATAATTATATTTATGACCGTATCGGGCAGCTTACAACAGATCGTACAGAGAGACAACGAATTGAGTGGCGTGTGGATGGTAAAGTGAAACGAGTGTTAAAGTACGGTTCTATGAACTTTGATAATTTAGAAGAAATTATAGAATTTACTTATGATGGCCTGGGTAATCGGGTGTCTAAACGAACAATTAATCCTACTGAAGAAATAGCCAAAGGAACAGTCTATGCTCGTGATGCACAAGGTAATGTACTGAGTATTTTGGAGACAGAATCAGAAAGAGATGAAAGTTCACGAAATTACAGTCTTACCTCTTTGCATACAAGAGAACACCATATTTTTGGTAGTAGTCGTTTAGGTATAGAGCAAAAGCACATTAATGGAATAGGGAAGATACTGCCTGATATTATAATTCGTAGTGGAGACTTTAATGTGAAAGTTGGTAGTAACTTAAAAGGGGAATGGTTTACTGCTGCATTTGAAAGAGAGCCACAATTAACCAATGCTAATTATATATTAGATTGTAATATTATACTAACAGAATCATTACAAGTAAATGATTCTATACAGATAGGAAATTTATTTTTCAGTAGTATATCTGAAAGAGAAGAGATTCAAGGAAATGAACTAGAACTATATATTAAAAATACTGGAAATGATTATCGTCCTTATGTAGTTACACGATCTGTTCAAAAAGATAGAGAAACCATTGAGGTACATACTGAGTTTTTGCCTCATATTAGTGGTTTTTCTGAAACGGAGATGCTAACTAAAGGTATACGGTTTCACTTAGAGACACTCTATACACCTGAAAATGAAGATATGATTATGGTAGTTAATGAACGGGAGTATTTACCAGAAGAAAGTCTTTCAATTACTAAAAAAATAACAGAAACAGGCAACCAAGCTATAGATCCCTATAAGCTATCTACTTTAGGAGATACCCATAGCACATTCGCAATAGAAGACTTGCACTATCGTCTTACTACTGAATATAATACCATCGAGGACCATTGGTCTTTAAGAGAAGGAGATGGATTTCCGCGTAGTGAGCGAGGTAACGTCATGGAATTTGTAGGAACTTTAGATCCTTGGATAGTTTCACCATTTCCATCTCGTTTAGGTAAAAGAATTTACCGTCGTAAGGCAGGTGATAAACGTTATGAGCTTACTAATCATCTTGGAAATGTATTAAGTGTTGTAAGTGATAAAAAAATACCTAAATTAGCATCATCAGGTTCTTTGAGATATTTTAACCCAGATGTTAAAGCCTATAATGATTACTATCCTTTCGGGATGCTCCTACCAGGACGCCATGCAAACACTCCGGACTACCGGTACGGCTT